>NZ_PYWK01000001.1:600000-1200000 GCF_003049645.1 Metasolibacillus fluoroglycofenilyticus | reverse complement strand
AGTTTCCATTACACCAATTGTATGAATATAACGTTTTTTTGGCATACGTGGTTTTATTGCATCAAGTAGTTTTTCGCGCTCCATAAAGACCTTCCTTTCGAATATATGCCTCTACTGCCTCTGGTACAATATACTTTAATGGCCCACCATTTTGACAGCGCTGGCGAATAACTGTAGAAGACAAATTCATTTCAGGTGTCTCTAGTAATTGTACTGGATACGTTGTTGTTGCTTCTGTTCCTGGTCGTTTAATCCCTACAAATTGTACAAAAGTGACAAGCTCCTCAATATGATACCATGTATGCAAGCTGTCAATCATATCGCCACCTATAATAAAATAAAACCGCGTATTAGGCTCGCGCTCCTGCAATAAGTGCATTGTATTATACGTATAGGATATGCCGCCACTTTCCAGCTCGCTCTTCTCTACCTTGAAATAAGGTACATCTGAAATTGCTAATTGAAGCATTTGTATTCGCTGCTCATCTGTTGCAAGTAGCTGTACCTCTTTATGTGGCGGTATGGCATTCGGCATAAAGCGCACCTCATCTAACTTTAACGCATGAAAAGCTTCATTCGCCATTAGCAAATGACCGTTATGTGGTGGGTTGAATGTGCCCCCTAAAATTCCCACTCGTTTCATTAACTACTCACCTTACTTTTGTGTCGCCTTCGGTAATATAATTTTTTTATTTTGACGCGATTCCTTATACAAAATAACTGTTAAGCCAATTAATTGAACTAACTCCGCTCTTGTACCTTGTGCTAGCGCTTCAGCTACTTCATGTTTATCGTCCTCACAATTATCTAAAATACGCACTTTAATAAGCTCGCGTACTTCTAATACATCGCGCAATTGTGCAAGCATCGCATCATTGACGCCGCCCTTCCCTACTTGAAAAATCGGGTCTAAATGATGTGCCTCAGCACGTAAAAAGCGCTTTTGTTTACCAGTTAACATATATATAAATCCTCCTGTGGAATCGGGCGTTTGTGTTTTTTTGAAGGGTTAAAAATATTAAATTCACTGCCCCAATTCCATATTTTATTTTAATTGTGCTGTTAATTCAGCCATCATATTCGCTGTATTTGGATAATGCCCTAGCCAATAATTGTAGGCAATCGCCCCTTGATGCACAAACATCCCCAATCCATTGACAATCGTTGCACCTTTGCTCTTTGCAGCCTGTAAAAAAGGTGTCATTAACGGATTATAGACAATATCAGCTGCAATAGCGCCTTGTGGAAACTTGTCTAAGGAAAAAGGTAATGTAAGTGTGCCACTTGTCATGCCAGCAGGAGTTGTTTGAATAAAAATCGCATACTCGTGTAGCTCATTCTCAGCCTGCTCTAAAGAAATCGCTTGACCACAGCCGAGCTGCTCTATAATCGACTCTGCTTTAGCAATGGTACGATTCGCAATTGTTATCTGCTTATAGCCTGCTGCAAATAGTGCAAAGGCGATGCCTCTCGCAGCACCACCAGCACCGATTAACAAAATTTCTTTTTCTTTATGCGCTGTACTAACGGCATCTTCTAAAGAACGAACAAATCCTGCGCCGTCCGTATTATAGCCTTTATATTTCCCTTCAGCTGTTTTTACAACCGTATTAACAGCGCCCATTTTTTCAGCTTGCTCATCTAGCTCATCTAATAGCGGAATTATTGCTTCTTTATGCGGTATCGTTACATTCCAACCCGATGCACCTAACTGCTTCAGCGAGGCAACCGCTTGCTGTAGCTGGCTAGCCTCCACATGAATCGGTATATATGCTGCATCGACATTCATTTCATGATACCAAGCATTGTGCATTGTTGGTGACTTTGAATGACTAATCGGGTCACCAATTACTGCAAACCATTTCTTCATCTCTACTCATCCTCTAACGTTAAATTAATGACGGGCGAATAAATACTTGCACTCCTTTTGGGGCATATGCTGCTATAACTACATTGGCATGCTGTGCTGTAATCCAGCCAAGCCCAGAAAAGACGATATCCGTTTTTGCTTCTTTAATTGAAAATTCATGACGCACAAGCTCAGGCAATTGCCCAATAAATTCTTTTGTCGGTGGTGCTAATAGCTCTCCTTTGTGCTCCGCATATAAATCATCAGCCTTTTCAAGCTTTGTGCGATGAATTGGTAAATCATTTGCTACATGCACAGTAAAGGCAGAGCGCTCTCCTCTAATAAAATCAAAGCGAGCAAGCGCACCAATAAATAATGTTTGACCAGCATTTTGCTGATAGACCTTTGGTTTAATTTCCTTTTTCGGCATAATATATTTCAATTCGCTAGCATCTAAATAATGCGCCATCTGATGATGATTTATAATGCCCGGTGTATCATAAAGCGCCGCACCATCGTCCAGCGGAATTTCAATCATATCTAATGTTGTACCTGGGAAATGAGAGGTTGTAATGACTTCTCCTTCACCTGTTGCCTGCTTAATAATACGGTTAATAAAGGTTGACTTTCCTACATTCGTACAGCCGACAACGAAAACATCCTTGCCTGCACGGTGCGCTTCAATCGCCTCGACAACCTCTGCCATACCTTTTCCTTTATGCGCAGAAACAAGCATTACATCAACAGGCTTTAAGCCAAGTGCCTTCGCCTCTCGCTTTAACCAATTAATGACCTTTTGCGGTTTCACCGACTTTGGCAATAAATCCACTTTGTTTGCAACGAGCAATACTGGATTTTTACCAACGAAGCGATGAAGCCCAGGCAGCCAGCTACCGTTGAAATCAAAAATATCGACAATTTTGACGATGAGCCCTTGCTGCTCTCCTAAGCCGTTTAAAATGCGTAAGAAATCATCATCTGTTAAGTTAACAGGCTGAATTTCATTATAGTTTTTTAAGCGGAAGCAGCGCTGACAAATAATTGTCTCCTTTTCTAAAGACGAGGCGGGGGCATAGCCTAGCTTGTCTTTATGCTCTGTTTGAATCACTGCTCCACAGCCTATGCATTGTGGCATTTCGACCATTATTTTTCCTCCCAAGTTGTAATTCCTTTACGTTTTAAATCATTAAAAATTCTACGCTCAATAAAGCGATTAAATAATGTAACTACCCCATCTGATTCAGCCACTGGGCGCACTAAAAATGTATATAGCTTTTGACGTTTACCACCAAAAATATCCGTCAATAGCTGATCTCCAACCATCGCAACCTCATTACGGCGTAATCGTAGCTGTAATAGACCCGCATAATATGCGGAACCAAGCGGTTTTCTAGCACGATGGATATAAGGGATACCGAGCGGTTTAGCAAAATGCTGCACGCGCTCTTCATTATTATTAGATACGATAATAACACGAATACCCGCAGCCTGTAATTGCTCAAGCCATGTCATTATTTCCTCCGTCGCGTCTGCTCGATTCCACTCCACAAGCGTATTATCTAAGTCGGTAATAATCCCTTTAATGCCCAGCTCATTTAAGATTTCTGGTGTAATTTCATGCACGCTATTCACATAAGCATCTGGTAATAAAAAATTATACAATATCTTTACTCCTTTAAATATATTGCGAATGTAAGGGCTGTCCAAAAAGTAGGCTAACGCACCCACTTTCCAGACAGCCATTTGCTTCTCTCACAGCATCTATGATTTTTTATCCAGCATTCACGGGCAGTAAGACGCCTACTTCAAGACTTGAGTGAAAATCGACTTAAGAATCAACTGCCCGTAAATGCCCGATTGGTTCAACTAACAATCAGTGGAGATGAGGAAAACCCTCACTGATTGAAGTTTCACTTTATTTGGATAACAAAAAATGTTTTATGCGACAACTTGAGATTGCTTTTTAAAGCTGTGAAACCCTACATATTCTTTCGCTATTATAACATAGTTGCAAAGGCTTCTCCCATTCTAATCGCATGCCCTTGCACGATATTTTCGTGAAAAGAAATCGTTGCATTTTCAAACAGCATCACAACAGTTGAACCAAATGAGAAATAACCGACTTCTTCTCCCTTTTTCCATGTCTTTGTCGTATTCGTTAAAACGATGGAATTGACAAATGTCGCACCTACTTTAATAAAGGCGGCGTGTGCGTCATTGCCATAGACAAGCTCACTTACCATACGATAATTATGGCTAATTGGCTTTTTACCATATTGCAAGCCAACTTGATTGACGGGATATGATTTTCGACCGAGAACATATTGCTTCTCCACATAGGCATCAACAGGGCTGTGCATGCGATGATAATCTGCTGGACTTAGATAAAACACGATATATTGTCCTTTATCGTAGCGCCGCGCTGCCTCTTCATTACCTAATAAATCCACAAGCGAATAGGGCTTTTCCTTTACTGTTAAAATGAGTTGTTCCTTGATTTCTCCAAATGCCTCTATTTTTGCATCAACAGGACTAGCGAGTAGTGAGGCATCTTGATTGATTGGGCGAGCATCTACTTTTAGCTCGCGTGTAAAAAAATCATGCAAGCTTTGAAATTGCTCCATTTTTTTTGAAACTTCTTCTATATTAATATCGTATAATTTACTATAGCTTCGAATAAAATTTTTACTATAGCCCGATTTTGCAAATTTCATTAAGATGCTAGAACTTGTCTGACCATTCGTCAATTCAATGAGTTGTTGATAAATTTTTTCTTTCATCATGAATCCTCCGTTGCATTTATTCCATATAGCAGGCTTGTTTGAGTAAGAGATAACAAACCTGTAAAAATCGATTAGTGAAGCTAACAATCCGCCAAAGCCCGCTCGTAACTTAGCGTATTGGAAAGCCTTTACTACCTATTTTTAGTGGGAAGTAAGTAATTTAGTTGAATACATCAAAATAATGCTATGCTATTATATAGTTTAACAGCTTATTAGAAAAGTAGATATATTTTAAAGCTCTATCATTTTAGCGCTTAAAACAGTATAATAGAAAAATATTCAGTCGAAGGAGTGTTTCTAATGTTTCTTCTCCAAAAAGTTGATTTAACTGTGAAGAAAATAAAATCGAACGCTGCCAATTTAATTACGCTTCTAAATTTATCGTTTGGTGGTGCATCTATTATGGCATCGTTAAACGAAGCATATAACTATAGTGTACTATTTATTTTTATTGCAGCATTTTTAGATCGTTACGACGGTAAAGTCGCTCGAAAATACAATCAGGAATCCGCGCTTGGCAAACAGCTCGATTCAATGGGAGATATCATCTCATTCGGTGTCGCACCTGCAATTTTAATGTATGAAATTATTTTCTCGAATTTTGGTCTCCCAGGTATGTTTATCACAGTCTTTTACATTACATGTGGCGCCTTCCGCTTAGCGCGCTTTAATTGCACGGAAACATCTGGTTACTTTGTAGGACTACCGATTACAGCAGCAGGCACATTATTAACGATTACATTTTTCTTAGTGCCAATTTTTTCACCTGTCTTTTATTTAATCGTGTCACCATTACTAGCGTTGTTAATGATTAGCACATTTACATTAAAAAAAGTTTAACAACATAAAGGCTATCTGAAAAAGTAGTAACTTTTTCAGATAGCCTTTGCTTTTTATTATTCGATGCAAATAGACCACCTCAGATATCGCTAGCCTATCAATTACATTTTCACTACATAGTGCTTCTGCGGTGGTCGCATTCCATGCCACCATCCTCGGCGCAAAAGGAGCATCTCAAAATGAATTTTCAGACGATCCTTTTCATGAAGTGCTAAAAATCGACATATACTGCTAAAAAGGCGGAAGGATGAAGCATTTTGAGCGGTATATTTTTTTCGCTCATTCAACTATGGTTAGAATTCCCTTCATTGCTCGGCTATTTAAAGGGGCAGGCGTTTTCTAAGCCATTTTCTCGTGAAGAAGAAGCAGAAGTACTAGAAAAATATTTAGCTGGGGATGAACAAGCGCGCCTTGATTTAATTGAGCGCAATATGCGACTTGTTGCACATGTCGTTAAAAAATTCCATCCTCCTCACGAACAGCTCGATGATTATATTTCCATTGGTACAATCGGTTTAATGAAGGCGGTCGCTAGTTATACGCCTGACAAAAAAACAAGGCTCGCCACATATGCGGCAAGATGTATTGAAAATGAAATACTAATGCATTTACGCGCACAAAAAAAGGTTCAAAAGGATATTTCACTTTTTGAATCCATTGGCGTTGACTACGAAGGGCAATCATTACAAATTCGTGACTTATTACAGTTAGATGAACAGCCCGCAATCGATATTTTAGAGCAGCAGGAGCGCTTTGCGCAGCTGTACGCCTATTTAAATACATTAGATGAACGAGAACTGGAAATTATTACGTATCGCTATGGATTGCAGCACCAAGAGCCATTAACGCAAAAGGAAATTGCAAAAAAACTCAATATATCGAGAAGCTATGTATCACGCATTGAAAAAAGAGCCTTGATTAAACTTTATCAGCAATTTAAACATAATCAGAAAGATTAGGGATGGCGTCTAACAGGCTGTGCAGTTGCCGACTTGTTGGACGCAAGCAGTGATGCTTTTTAAAATGAAGCACTCATTAAAAAGCGATAGGCTTTTAAAACATTAAGGTGAGCGGTATTGCCTTTTAGTTAAATTGAGTAGCTCCGTTGCAAGTTTATTGAGCGCTCATCGTGTTTTTAAATGAATGGGCTGTTTGATACGGCAAGTTTGTTTTGGCAACGCATTGAAAGAAAGGCTTTCTTTTCTTTATGGCAAATACCGCAAAAGCTGTTGTTTTTCTCGTTTTCAAAGTCGACCTTCTTTATTTTCATAAACAAACATTAGCAAAAGCGCCCAAAACGCCGACAACCGCACGGCTTTTTGGACGCTCTCTTTATGCAGCATTATCATGTATATCTGCTGAAATAATAAGCATTAATACTACTGTCGCCATAATTGCTGCTGTCGCAATAAATACCATAAATATCTTCTCCTCACGACTAGTCATTTATTATAGCTTTATCGTATCATTTTTAACAATAGTCTGACTGTGACTTTTTTAACACTTCCCATGTAAAAAAAGCTAAAGCTTTGTAATTGCCTTTAGTACGACCTCTGTCGAATGCTTAGCAGCAGTTGGTAAAAATTCATCAAAGGTAATATTCGATTCTTTTCCAGCAATATCAGATAATGCTCGAATAACAACGAATGGAGTTGCAAATTGATAACAAACTTGTGCAACAGCCGCTGCCTCCATTTCCACCGCCTTCATTTGAGGGAAATGCTGACGCACTTGTTCGACGCGAGCCGGATTATGCATAAATACATCTCCTGAGCAAATTAACCCTACTGCCGATGCATGCTCACCCACTTCAGCAACTGCTTCCTTGGCAATATTTACTAAACGTTCATCCGCCTGAAAGGCAGCGGGCATTCCTGCCATTTGCCCTATTTCATAGCCGAAAGCTGTGACATCGACATCATGATGGCGCACTTCATCCGAAATAACAACCGCCCCCACTTCAAGTATGGCATCAAAACCACCAGCGGAGCCTGTATTAATAACAACATCCGGTTTAAATTGCTGTAGCAATAATGTAGTCGACATTGCAGCATTCACTTTTCCGATACCACTTTTTAATAGTACAACTTCTTTTCCTTCATATGTACCTGCCGTATACTCACAACCTGCGATTGTTGTCACAGTAGTATTCGTTAGTGCCGCGCGCAGTAGTTCTACTTCCTGCTCCATTGCACCAATAACTGCAATTTTCATTTATGTTTCCTCCTACAATAAGTCACCTTTTACCATGACCCTTCAATTGTGTTAAGCTTTTCTAATTTTACAGGCTTCCAGCCCTCATTTGCAACCCATTCAATACTTACACGGTATTTCTCTGTTTTGTCGGCTGAAGAAACAACTGCGATTGCTGTATTTGCACTTCCATTATTTTTAAAATTCCAAACAATACTATCATCCGCTGATAGCGATGTAGCTGCAAAAACAGTCGCTAACTTTTCCTCATAATCGATATGCCCCTCTTTAAAAACAGACGTATGCGGCTCTGTTTGCGCCGTTTTTGTTGGCTGCCAATTAGGATTAACTATCACTTCATCTACAAGTGGGTCCGTAGATGGCATTGCTATATTTTCTTGTGTAGAATCTTCTGAAGAATGCCCTGTTTGCTGCGAATCGTTTGATAAATTCGATTCATCCGTTTCATGTGATGCACTACTCTCATTAAAATCATCTGATTGATTTTGAGAAACGTCATTCGCATCCGTATCTTGCTCATTTCTATCATTTGTATTTACATCATTTGCATGTTCATCTGTTTGCTGTTCATTTGGCTCTTGCTCAGCCGCTTGATCGTCGCCTGTGAAAAAAATAATATAGCTCGCGATACCTATTAATACGATAACGAGCGCAATTAAATAGTTTAGTAAACGATTCATACTATTATTCTTTTGTTGACGACGTTGTGAACGGGAATAGTTATTTTGTTCATAATCTGCCATACATTTCGCTCCTTTATGTTTAGCTGTCATTTTCGCCTCTTTACTTATGATAGCATGACGCGCTACTTGTAAACAAAGTTCCGATGCTAATAAACAATCCACCAGAATGTTGCACGAATATGTATGAAAAAGCCCAAAAAGTAGTCATTACTTTTCGGACTTTCTATTCCGTATTTATTTTAAAACAAGCTGCTGAACTGCCTTCAAATAGCTATGAAAATCTTGCTCAATCAATTAGCCAATTTTTAAAATTTCTACTTCCATATCTCCACCTGGAGTTGTTAATTTTACTTTGTCGCCCACTCGGTGCCCCATTAATGCTTTGGCAATTGGTGAATCGTTTGAAATAAGCCCCTCTAACGGGTCTGCCTCAGCTGAACCTACAATTGTATATGATTCTTCAAAATCAGCACGCTTCCCGTCGATTAATTCGTCGAACGTCACTGTTTTTCCTAAAGTGACTGTGTCGCTTGCTGCTGACTCGTCCTCTGTAATAATTAAAGCATTGCGTAACATTGATTCAATTGTTGAGATACGGCCTTCAACAAAGCCCTGCTCTTCTTTTGCTGAATCATACTCTGAGTTTTCAGATAAATCACCGAAGCTACGAGCAATTTTAATGCGCTCTACTACCTCTTTACGCTTTACTGTTTTTAAGTGCTCTAATTCTTCCTCTAATTTAGCTTTCCCCGCTAAAGTCATTGGGTATTGTTTTTCATTTGACATAATACTCATTCCTCCATTGTTCTAAAACTGTACATTTGTTTTTTTCATATTTTATGCAATCGTTTACTTTTTAGAAATCATACTTTAATCAATTACATGTCGTCCACATTTTCTCAAGCTTAATGGGGAAAGTTAACCTAAAGCCACATCTATTAGAGTTTCTTCATCATTTTCGCTCTTTTAGATGGTGTTCCTCTTATTTTAACGGGCTTTACGCCACCTGTTGTATTTTAGATAAAGTATGTTGCTAGTAAATGTATGAATGAGCGGGCTCCATTAGAAGCTGCCCGCCCATTCTATTTGTATCTACCATATTTTCAGTTAGTTATCTCGACTTGGCGGATGTCACAGATTTTAAAATGACTTCCCTCACTTACTTTAAGTAGAAAGTTTGAACAAAAGTTAGCCTCGGCGTAATTAATCTGAAATTTACGGTTTAAACTGTTTTTTCTCTATTGCAATACAGTGAAACTGCATCTTTAAATGTAAATACTTCCCTATCATATTATACATTTGATTCAGTTTCAAGAATTGTTTTGATTTTTGTTACCATTAAATCAATTGCAACCCCATTATCCCCACCTTCTGGAATAATGACATCTGCATAGCGCTTCGTCGGTTCGATAAACATATTGTGCATTGGGCGCACTGCTGTTAAATATTGTTCGATAACGGAATCAGCTGTACGACCACGCTCCTTAATATCGCGCTGCATTCGACGAATAATGCGTAAATCAGCATCCGTATCAACAAATAATTTAATGTCCATTAAGTCACGTAAACGCTCATCCTCAAGCACTAAAATACCTTCAACAATAATAACATCCTTTGGCTCGACACAAATCACTTCGCTCGCACGTGTATGCTCAACATAATCATAAACTGGTTTATTAATTGGCTGACGCTCTAGAAGCATATTCGTGTGTTCAATTAAAAGCTCTGTGTCAAACGCTAAAGGATGGTCATAATTCGTTTGCAAACGCTCCTCAAACGTCATATGACTTTGATCTTTATAATAATAATCCTGCTCTATTACTACAACAGAATGGTCTTTAAAAACTTCGTAAATGGCACGTGTAACACTTGTTTTCCCTGAACAAGAGCCACCAGCAATACCAATAACTACAGGTCGCTTTGCCATCTAGTCATTCTCCTTGCGCATCATATTTAGTTTTGTTAATGGACGATCCACTTTGAATTTTAAAATTTGTAGTGGATGACGTGCAACATCTAATTCATTGCCATCCTCATCCCAAATTTGTCCAACTGTCATTTGGAATGTCTCAATATCTGGACCAAAAAATTCAACCGTATCTCCTGGCTTGAAATAATTGCGTTGCTCCATCGTCACCATTTCTGTCTCTTTATCATAATCAAGCACAAGCCCTGCAAAATCCCATTTCACTTTGCCTGCATGGAAACCAAACATTTGCTGCTTATAGCTAGGCTCCCCTTCAAAGAATGAAGAAGCAGCTGCACGATTGGCACAGCGGGATAGTTCCTCCAGCCATTCTTTTTTTATTTCAAAGTTTTCTGGGTCTGCACAATAGGCGTCAATCACTTTACGATATACCGACACAACTGTCGCCACATAGTGAATTGATTTCATCCGCCCTTCAATTTTTAATGAATCAATGCCTAGCTCAACCATATGCGGAATAGATTCGATTAATTTCAAATCTTTCGGACTCATCGCAAACGGTGCTTCGCCATCTTTAAATAACGGCTGTTCCTCACCATCTACTTGCTCATATAAATCATAATCCCAACGACAAGACTGACAGCATCCCCCGCGGTTAGAATCACGTGCGGTCATATGGTTAGACAGTGTACAGCGACCTGAATAAGCTATGCACATTGCCCCATGTACGAAGGCTTCGATTTCAATATCGACTTCTTCCTTCATCTTTTGCATTTCAATTGCCCCAACCTCACGCGCTAATACGACGCGATGTAGACCTTCATCCTTCCAGTACTTGACCGCCTTCCAGTTGGATAGTGATTGCTGTGTAGAAAGATGAATTTCTAACTTTGGTGCAACACGACGACAAGTTTCAATAATTAGTGGGTCTGCTACGATAATACCGCGCACACCAACCCCTTCAATTGCCTGCAAATACTCTTCAAGTCCATTCATATTTTCATTATGTGCAAAAATATTTGTTGTAACGTAAACAACAGCACCATATTTATTTGCGAAGCGGACACCTTCAGCCATTTCCTCAATTGAAAAATTGCCCGCATTTGAGCGTAAACCAAACTCCTGACCGCCGATAAATACTGCATCTGCTCCATAATGAACCGCAACTTTTAATTTTTCTAGACTACCAGCAGGGGCCAATAGCTCTGGCTTTTTTGTAATGACACGTTTGCCATCGATTATTTCGCTTATTCTATCATTTTGAATTAACTGCAGCATGACATAAGCTCCCCTTTCTTAATATACTGTTTCTTTATAAATAAAGCCTGTATCTAATGGGCGTAGCTCTGGCTGAATTTCCTCAATTTTCGCTAGAAGCTCGTCCTTCAAATCTTCATATGCCTCTTCACCCTGCTCGAAATAGGCATCAATTGCTTGACGGTATAAATTCGTTACTGTTACAACATAGTCGAAACTTTGCAATATCCCATCAAATTTTAATGAATCAATACCCGCTTCAAAAAGCTCCGTTAATTCATCAATAATACACATATCGTTTGGCGAAAAAATATGAGTGCCATTTATATCTTCATAAATCGGATATTTATTTTTACGCTCTTTATCATGTAAAAACATATTTTTACTATCTTTACGATTTTCAATTGCCATTACTTCATTTCGGTATAGGAAGTAATTGCCTAGCAGCTTTCGTTTCGATTGGAACATACATGTCATTCCATGTACTTGCACTTCAATTTCATGCGTCGTATTTTCCTTAATTTCAACTACTTCATCTAGCGAAAGCTCGCGTGCTAGAACAGCTCGCTTCGCACCACGCTCTCCCCAATAATTCACTTGGAACCAGTTTGTCGCAATTGTTTCAGGGCTCCAATGTAAAGGTATCGTAATATTTAACTCTCGCACAACCATAACGACAGCTGGGTCTCCAAATAATAGAGCATCTACACCGATACGCTGCATTTCTTGTAAATACGCCTCTAATGCCTCGATGCGGTCATTATGGAATAGCGCATTGACTGACACATACACTTTTTTACCTGCAGCGTGAATGATTTTTGTCGCCTCTTCCACTTCGGCTACGGGAAACTCTCCAGCCAATCGTAAGCCAAACTGTTGCTCACCAATCACAAATGCATCCGCACCTGCCTCGATTAATGCTTTAATATGCATAATTGATTGCGGCGTTACTAATAATTCAGGTTTTTTCACCTTGTTCACCTCTTCAAACAAATTAATAGACCATCACCAATCGGGAAAAACGCACTTGTATAATCTGGGTGCTGTAAAATCCAATTAGTAAAGCTGTGTAAATTGCGAATCATCGTTCGCTTTCTTCTCGGTACTTCCTTCATCTCTAAATCTGATAAGCCATGCATGTACATATTATCAATGTAAAGTACACCACCTGATGGTACAAGTGGAGAATATTTTTCAAAAAACTTTTGATATTGCCCCTTTGCCGCATCAATAAATACAGCATCGAACGGTGAGGCTAACGAAGCAACATCTACTTCTAACGCATCCCCCTCAATAACTTTAATACGCTCTGCTACTTCTGAACGAGCAATAAAATTACGAGCGTGCTGTACTCGCTCAACATCACGTTCAATTGTCGTAATATGGCTATTCGGTAAAGCAAGTGCCATTCGAATCGCCGAATAACCAATAGCTGTACCGATTTCTAAAATTTTTGCTGGGTTTTGAATACGTAGCAATTGATTTAATGCATCAATGCCAATAAGCTGCATAATTGGAACATGATGCTCCTGAGCAAACTTCTCCATCTCCTGTAGTAGCACATTACGCGGCTGTATAAAAGATGCAATATACGTATCTGATAATTCCATTTGTTTATACTCCTTTTAGACAGGCGTCCTTTTAACAAAAAGAAAAAGCGAAACGATGTGTTTACGCCTGTCGCCTATCATGTAACTCCATATGAATAGAAGGGTGTCCGAAAAATCCATATTCCACGACTTTTCGGACAGCCTTATTAGTATTTCAATATATTCTTTAAAAAACAACATCTATGATAGCACGAATGGCGAAAGAATGCGAATAATGTTTTCCTATTCTCATTTGACTATATAGTCTAAATTATTAAAGGATACTTTACTCTTTCTACAGCCCCTCATCTTAGCGTAAATACTGCTCAATATTCGCTAAATGCTCCTCATATGTTTTCGCAAAATGATTTACCCCATCTTTATCGGCTAAAAAGTATAAATAATCCGTCTGAGATGGGTTCAATGCCGCTTCAATTGAGACTTTACCTGCTCCAGCAATTGGTCCTGGTGGTAAACCTTTATTCTTATACGTATTGTAAGGGTTGTCTACCTCTAAATCCTCGTATAACACGCGATCCTTATGCGAGCCGAGTGAATACAAGACAGTTGGGTCTGTTTGCAATGGCATATCAATTGCTAAACGATTGTAAAAAACACTCGCAATTGTTTCACGGTCGGTTTGTGCAGTAGCCTCTTCCTCCAACAGTGAAGCAAATGTCAATAGCTCATGTATCGTCATTTCTTTCTCTTCTATAATAGAGCGATACTCCATGACAATATCATTCGTCGCCTTCAGCATCGTATCAATAATAACTGCAAGCGAAGGCTGTTCCTCATAAAATGGATATGTCGCAGGATATAAATAGCCTTCTAGCGCATAGCGAATATTTTCATTATAAATATCTTCTGTTAGTAAGTTTGGATATAATCCGATTAAGCTCTCAATATAAGTAGCGTCTGTAACTTTATCCATAAATTGCTGTGCAGTGAAATTTGTATTTTTTTCTATGACCGTTGCAATTTGCTCCAAGGTTAAACCTTCTGGAATCGTCATCGTAAATACTGGCTCGCGATAAACTTTCCCTGTTTTCAAGCTTTCAATAATTTCATCTAATGTCATAGCCTTTGTTAGCTTGTAATTACCAGCTTGGAACTGTGATTCATTTTTAAATTTCGCATAGTATTTAAAAATTTGTGCATTTTTTATAATTCCATTTTTTTCTAGTGTTTTTGAAATTAATGTGACACCAGAGCCCATCGGAATTTCAACCGCAATTTCAGCAGTTGCATTTGGATCAACTGGCTGCAACGCAGAGTTTACATATTTATAGCCAGAGTAGCCACCTACTCCGATTACGATAAGTGCAATTAAAGTAATAATCATCACGATACGGCGAACAATTTTTACTTCTTTTTTCTTGCGTTTCATGCTGTTAAACATTTGTTGCTTTTTTGATTCATTATCCACGGGTCAACCCCCTTATCCCGTATTAACAGGCAGTAATTTGCTCTGCGATGAGTGACCGCAGGAGCATTTCTTTTGTATATCGCTAGCAAATTTTAAGCATCTGATAAACTGCCTGTAAAAACCCGATTGGTGAAAGCTAATAATCAGTGAGGGATGATCCCCCACTGATTGAAGTTTCACTTTAATTTCTCTTTCATATCATACAAGATAATACAAAAGGTGACAACTGAAATAGGAGGCTGCTTTTAACATATCGCTTCCTTTACATGTATGAACAGATGTTAATGACGAAATAAGTAATTTTACCTTTTTGGACATATTTCAAGGCTACTGAAACCCACTACATTTTAAAATACTTTAACATAAAATTAGGGCTGTAGGAAAAGGATATACCTTTTCCCACAGCCCCATCTTCCATATTAAATATTTGCTTACTTTTTCCAGTAGTCACAAAAGGGGCATCTCAAAATGTCTTTTCAGACGCCCCCTTATCTCTTTCTTTATTCCGCAACCTCTGCCAATGAAGCAAGTACTTTTTCAATCATTGCCCATTCAGCCTCCGATTCAATTGGTAATAGCTCTGTCACTTCACCATTCTCACCTGCGATATAGGCAGAAGCAAATACTTCAGAAGGCTCTTCTCCTTCTTCATCAACTGCGTAAAATAAATAGGCTTTCCCTTCTACATCGAAACGATGTAGAATGCGGCAATAAATATCCTCGCCGTCCTCATTTGTTAATGTCATATAGTTCGCTTGATCCTCCGAAAATTCATCAACTAGTGTGTTTAACACTTCCTGTACCATTTCCCATTCAGCTTCTGTTTCAAGTGGAGCAAAATCACTTACTTCACCAGCATCATTTAATTCGCAGCGCAGTGCCGAAATTTCACCATCATCTTCACCTTCAATTGTATAAAGCACATATGAATGCTCTTCTGCATCAAATGTAAAGATGACACGGCACACCACTTCCTCACCAGCATCATTCAATAATTTAAAAAACTGTTCGTCCATTATCATTTCCTCCTTTATTCCGTATTAATCGACTGTAGATTCCAACATCTAACTTAAAAAGGTGGCAACAGCCTGTCAAAACTAGATTATTAGCCTTGCTTTAATGCTCAAAAAGAAAGCAGAGTTGGCATACCGCCTCCCCTGCTATCCATGAAGTGACTGACTGCTATTCCTCGTCGTCGAACTCATCCTCTAATGCATTTAATACGTCTTCAATTAAATCCCATTCAGCTTCTGTTTCGATTGGCTCTAACTCGCCATCTTCACCGTTTTCAGATGGTGTAAATGATGACGCAAAAATTTCAACTTGCCCTTCATCATCCTCTTCTGCACCTACTAAAGAATATAAAACGTACGATTTACCGAATTCTTCTGAATCAAATGTGTGTAACACTTCGCAAAGTTGTTCATTACCATTTTCATCAATGATTGTAATATGACGTTGTTCTTGTTCCATTACCAGTCACCTCTTCATGTTATTTAGGCATAGCCTCATTCTTATTATCTATTCATTATACAAAATGAATATTATTTTACACATCAAAGTAAAGAAATTTTACTTTTGATGCTTCTTTAGCAAAGAAGTAATCTTTAGACAGTCCCTTTACTGTCCAAGTATCCTTGCAGAATCATGACAGCTGCCATTTTATCAATCACTTGCTTACGCTTTTTACGGCTGACATCCGCTTCGATTAACATGCGCTCCGCAGCCATTGTTGTCAAGCGTTCGTCCCATAATGTGACGGGGAATGCAAAGACTTCCTCTAGAAGCGCTTTGTACCTCTCACTAGCCTCGCCTCGTGGACCAACAGTATTATTCATGTTTTTCGGATAGCCAACAACGAACTCCGTTACAGCATATTCCTTTACAAGCTCTTTAATGCGTTCAAGACCAAATTGGCCTTGCTCCTCATCAATTTTTACCGTTTCAATCCCCTGTGCTGTCCAGCCAAGCGCATCGCTAATTGCGACGCCGACAGTTTTTGTGCCGACGTCTAATCCCATAATTCTCATTTTGTCGCCTCATTATTCTTCCTAATGTAAAATTTCACGAGTTCCTCTAAAATCTCATCTCGCTCAAGCTTACGGATTAAATTTCGTGCGTCCTGGTGGCGAGGGATGTATGCCGGATCACCAGATAACAAATAACCAACAATTTGATTTGTTGGATTATAGCCTTTTTCTTCTAATGATGCGTATACTTTTAACATCACTTGCTTTACTTCTTGTTCCATTGATTCTTCTGGAAAATTAAATTTCATTGTTTGATCAAACGAACTCAAGACCAGCACCCCGCTTTCAGAAAGTAAGGAGATGGATTTTGCCCATCTCCACTTTTTCTTCATTATACTTGATTATAAATACAAGTTCAATTACGCCTCGACTAACTCTAATCTAGATTTTCCCAAACTCACTCTGAAAATCTATGATATCCGCCGGAGGCATTCATTTCTTTCAGAGAGCATGTAGATGCCCACCGGAAAAATTAAATGCCTTTTACATAATCATACACAGAATCTAACGCTTGTTCAAGTTTTGAGCCGTCTTTCGCGCCAGCCATAGCCATATCTGGACGACCGCCACCTTTACCACCACAAGCCTCCGCAACAAGTTTTACGATATTTCCAGCATGGTAGCTTCCACCTACTAAATCTTTCGTTACCCCCGCACAAAGCATGACTTTTTCACCGTCAACAGCCCCTAAAACAATGACTGCCTTTTCCATTTTCGATTTCAAATCGTCCATCATTTGACGCAATTGATTATTGTCTTTTGCATCTACCTTTGTCGCTAAAACTGTTACATCGCCCACTTTTTGTGCCGCATCTAAAATTGCACCAGCTTGTGCGTTCGCTATTTTTTGTGACAACGATTCGTTTTCACGCTGCAATTCTTTATAATCAGCTTGCAGACCTGTTACGCGCGCTACTAAATCCTTTGGATTTGCTTTAAATTGTGCTGCCGCCTCTACTAAAACAGCTTCCTCTTCCTTCGTAGCGAAATAAGCACCCTTCCCTGTGACAGCCTCAATACGTCTTGTACCTGCCCCAATACCGCCCTCAGAAAGTATTTTAAAGAAGCCAATTTCTGAAGTACGTTGCACGTGAATACCACCACATAGCTCAATTGAATAATCTCCTACAGATACAACGCGTACAACCTCGCCGTATTTCTCACCGAATAAAGCCATTGCTCCCATTGCTTTTGCATCATCAATCGACATTTCAGCAATGACTACCGCAATATCATCCCAAACAATTTCATTTACTTTGCGCTCAATTTGTGCCAGCTCTTCCTTCGTCACTTGCCCGAAATGAGAAAAATCGAAGCGTAGGCGGTCTGGACCTACATAAGAACCCGCTTGGTTAACATGCTCACCTAAAATATCCTTTAATGCACGATGCATAATATGTGTCGCCGTATGGTTTTTAATTGTTAAATTGCGCTCTGCGCGGTTTACTGCCGCGTATACTGCATCATCTAGATGTAGCTCACCAGATTCCACAATGATTGTGTGTAATGGCTGTCCGTTAGGTGCTTTCTGCACATCTTTAACGAAAGCTGTAAAATTATCATTAGAAATAGAGCCATGGTCCGCAATTTGACCACCCATTTCTGCATAAAATGGTGTTTCAGCAAGCATTACTAACGCTTCTTGACCTTCTGATGCAACGTTTGCTGTTTGACCATCTATCACAATCGCTGTCACCTTTGTCTCTGCTGTTAATGTATCAAAGCCGATAAATTGACTTGGCGCTGTTAAATTTGCTAATACTTCATTTTGCACTTGCATTGAGTCAACATCTTGGCGTGCTGCACGTGCGCGCTCACGTTGCTCCTCCATCGCTACTTCAAAGCCTTTATCGTCAACAGTCATTCCTACCTCTTCCGCATATTCCTCTGTTAGCTCAATCGGGAAGCCATACGTATCATATAGCCGGAATGCGTCAGCACCAGGAATAAATGTTTCTCCCGCTGCTTTTTGTGTTGCGACTACTTCATTAAAAATAGCTAAGCCGCCATCCAATGTTTCGTGGAAGCGTACCTCCTCATTTTTAATAACGCGTTGAATAAATTCTTGCTTATCTTGTACTTCTGGGTAAAAGTCATGCATAATTGCTCCAACTGTCGGCACGAGCTCAAACATAAATGGCTTTTCAATACCGATTTGCTTTGCATAACGCACAGCGCGACGCAATAAACGTCGTAATACATAGCCGCGTCCCTCATTCGATGGTAATGCACCATCGCCGATAGCGAAGGCAACTGTACGAATATGGTCTGCAATTACTTTAAATGGTGTATTAATATCTTCCTGTGAACCAAAAATCTCACTTAAATTTACTTCATGCGGACGTTTATACGAGCGGTTTGCAAATTCCTCGATTTTTTCGATAATCGGCATAAATAAATCTGTATCGAAGTTTGTTGGTACATTTTGGACCACTGAAACGATACGCTCTAAGCCCATCCCGGTATCAATGTTTTGCTTTGGTAATGGTGTATACGTATGGTCTGGATTATGGTTAAATTGAGAAAATACAAGGTTCCAAACCTCTAAATAACGCTCATTTTCCCCACCCGGATACATTTCTTCCTCTGGCGTGTTAACACCATATGCTTCACCACGGTCATAGAAAATTTCAGAGTTCGGACCAGATGGGCCTTCCCCGATATCCCAGAAGTTGCCCTCTAAACGAATGATGCGCTCCTCTGGAATGCCAATTTCATTACGCCAAACATTATAAGCTTCTTCATCCTCTGGATGCACTGTAATAGACAGAAGCTCAGGGTCAAAGCCCATCCATTTTTTATCCGTTAAAAACTCCCAAGCATAATGAATCGATTCTTTTTTGAAATAATCACCAATCGAGAAGTTCCCTAGCATTTCAAAAAACGTATGATGACGCGCTGTTTTACCGACATTTTCAATATCATTTGTGCGAATTGACTTTTGGGCATTTGTAATACGTGGGTTTTCTGGAATAATACGACCATCAAAATACGGCTTTAATGTCGCTACACCCGAGTTAATCCATAATAATGTCGGGTCATTAATAGGCACAAGAGGCGCTGATGGCTCATGATGATGCCCTTTTTCTTTAAAAAACTCTAAAAATAAGCGTCGAATTTCTGTTGCTTTCATAGCTAAAATTCCTCCTAATATTAAAAATAGTGAATGATGGACAATCAATGATTTACTCAATTTAAACCAATTACGCATCGGGATTTTGAATTGTACTTGCACAATTTATTCCTTTTCCCCCCTAACATCCACCGAAGGCTTAAGCCTACATGAAGTTGGTCACTTAGTCGTTATCTTGGTATGCGATGTTCTTAGATTGGGCTCTTCTTTATCAGTGAGTTTCGTACCACATACTGAATTAAATGCTTTCATCTCACATCTGTGGAGCTGGGAGCTTTCTGCTGAATGAACATAAAAAAAGCCCTCATCCCAAAAAGGGACGAAGACATTATTTCGCGGTACCACCCTAATTTATAAACTACTTAGCAGCAATTTATATCTCAAGTGCCTGTAACGTAAGCAAACGGCAAGGATTAGTTGCACTCTGGAGTAGCTGTTCAGCGATAATGTATGGAGATTTTTGCAGCCTGGAAATCTCTTTCTAAACATTCATTAAAGCCTACTTGTTCCATCATCGTTTTGTTTTTATTATGCCTAAATTATATGCAATAGTTGATATGCTGTCAACGCATTGACTAGATTTTTTAGTGATTCATTCGAGTATGTCGTTACGTCCAAGACAAGTATTCCCTATTTCATAAAATCTGATGGTGCGATGCCCTCCATACCAATCAACGGATGAATATAGGGAGCTGTTTCTGCATTTAAAATAGGTGGCGTAGATGTTGTATAGCTTTCTTGTGCTTCAGCAATTACTTCAACAATTTCTTCATCCATTGGATTTAATCGGGCAGTCAGGCTTGTAAAACGCTGTAAATCATCCGTTTTCATTAAGCCCTGTGCTAACACATCTGGCTCTCCGCACAAAATTAAAAAGTTTTTTGCTCGCGTAATGCCTGTATACAATAAATTGCGACGCAGCATTTTCGAGTAACCGCGTACAATTGGCATAATAACCGTTTGGAATTCAGAGCCTTGTGATTTATGAATGGAGCAGCAGTATGCTAATGTTATTTGATTTAAGTCACCGCGCTGATACGTTACTTCAATCCCGTCATATGAGACAACGAGCAAATCTTGCTTTTCCACCGTTTCTTTTGCCTTTATTATCGCAACAACCTCCCCCATATCACCATTGAATACGTTGCTATCTGGTTGATTGACAAGCTGTAGCACCTTATCACCAATGCGATAAACGGTATCGCCAAATGCTAACTCCTTACGCGTGCCGTCATTCGGGTTAACAAGCTCTTGAATTTGCTTATTTAATGCATCAATGCCTGCTGGTCCCTTGTACATTGGTGCTAACACTTGAATATCACGTATCGCCTGACCCTTTGCCGTTGCACTTTTGACAATTTGTGTGACAACGCTCACAATTTGCTCAGTCGATGCTTGGATAAAGGAGCGGTCTGCTGTTTTTTGAGTTATTGTGGGCGGAACTGTACCTTGCTTAATTTGATGGGCAATATCAATAATCGTTGAGCCCTCTGCTTGCCTGTAAACATCTGTTAATTCCACAGTTGGCACTTGCTTTGATGTTAATAAGTCCTTCAATACTTGCCCCGGCCCAACTGGCGGTAACTGGTCTTGGTCACCAACAAAAACCACTTGGACATCTTTTGCTAAGCTTTTGAGTAGCTGGTGCGCAAGCCATGTATCGACCATTGACATTTCATCTACAATGACAAGACGTCCTGTGATTTCACGCTCTGTTTCCTCTTCTTTTTCCTGACCTGTGAATCCTAATAAACGATGAATTGTCATTGCAGGTAAGCTGGTAGATTCAGCCAAACGCTTGGCGGCTCGTCCTGTCGGTGCTACTAATATAATAGGAAATGGCTCTTCTTTTTTAGCATATGTTTTTGGGTCAAGCGACAGGCCGTGTAGCTCTGCATATACTTCTACAAGCCCTTTCACAACAGTCGTTTTACCTGTACCCGGTCCACCTGTTAAAATCATTACCGCATTTTGCAAAGCGCACTCAATTGCTGCGACTTGCGAAGGTGCATATTGTACCCCATCACGCTCCTCTAGCTCGCCAATTGCCTTTAAAATTTCATCCTTAGAAAAATGCGACTGCTTCTTATTGTTCGCTACAAGCTCTAAGATTTTCGAGGCGATGCCCACCTCACTAAAATAGAGTGATGGTAAGTACATGCGCGTTTCCTCACCACAAATTTTGCTCTCCTCACGCATTTCAATGCAAGCCTGCGAAATTGCCTCAAATGGGATTTCAACTCGCTGGCTTTGTTCTAGCATTGACTTAACTGTCGGCAGCACCTGCTCCGCCTCTAAATAAACATGCCCATCGGATAATGCGGCTGCTGTTAAAACATGAAAAATAGCTGCTTTAATGCGGTCAGGGTGATTGCCTGTAATGCCGAGCTTTGAGCCTAAATCGTCGGCACGTCCAAAGCCAATTCCCTCTATTTCCTCGATTAAACGATACGGATTTTCTGTCAATAGAGTGATTGTGTCCTCGCGATATGTTTGATAAATTTTCATGCCGAGCTGCGGTCCGAACCCCCACTCATTTAATTGAATCATCACACGCTCTAAGCCTAAATTTTGTTCGATTACGTCAACGATTGTTTGCTTTTTTTCGTCAGATAATCTCGGGATTACATCGAGTGCACTCGGATTATCCATAATTATTTTCAATGCATCGACACCAAGCTTTTCAACAATTGTTTCAGCCGTTTTACGACCAATCCCTATAAATAAATCGCTTGATAAATATTGAATAACACCCTGTTCCGTAGCAGGTACTTCCTTTTCAAATGTCTCAATTTGAAACTGTACTCCGTATTTGGGATGTGTTTTTATATTGCCTGTGAAGCGATAAAGCTCATCCTCTGACAGCGGCGGAAAATAGCCAACAACGATAATCTCCTTTTCTTCATAAGCTAAATTTGTTTCTTGAATTTTCACACGTATGATAGAATACATATTTGTAGCATTATGAAAAATAGAGACGATTGGGCGACCTAGTACAAAGCGTTTTTCTAGCTCAAATAAATTTAAGTTCTCCACCAGTTTGCGCCCCTTTCCTCTGCATTAATATTGATTGTTGAAATTATTATCTCAATCCAAAAGCCCCATCTCAGGGCTTAAATAAAGTAAAGCTTCAATCGGTGGGGAGTTTCCTCATCCTCCACTGATTGTTAGTTGAGCCAATCGGGCTTTTACGGGCAGTTAATCCCTCACTTATCCTTTAGCATATTTTCACTTAAGTCTTGGAGCGGGAGGCTTACTATCCGTCAATGCGGAATCAATTGAAAAACACAAGCGGAAGTTTAACTGCAAAATGCGTTCGATTGATGAAAACTAACAAATATGTAGCATTGCCATTAATTACACTTTCACTTTATATCGTTAGTTTAGCATAATTTATTGCTCGTTCCTATTCACCTTATACTTCATTTTTTTCATATTCTACCGCACGAACATTCTATCTTTAACTATGTTCAATTCCTCTCCAATGGTATGATAGACATATAGAATTTTTTTGGGAAGGACTGTGATGACGGTGGAGTTTCGACCGTGCATTGATTTACACGATGGGAAAGTAAAACAAATTGTCGGCAGTACACTCGGTTATGCCGACCAAAGTGTTATCGAGAATTTCGTTTCAGAGTATGATGCTGGCTATTTTGCCAAGCAATTTCAACAAGACAATTTAATTGGCGGGCATGTAATAATGCTAGGTCCAGGCAATGAAGCGGCCGCATTACAAGCATTGCAGGCTTACCCAAATGCACTGCAAATTGGTGGCGGCATTACAGCGCAAAACGCTGCTCACTTTATTGAGGCAGGCGCCTCCCATGTGATTGTTACTTCTTATATTTTTCATGATGGTAAACTCGACTTAGAACGATTAAACGAGCTTGTCATAGCTGTCGGTAAGAAGCATTTAGTCATAGATTTAAGCTGTCGAAGCCGAAATGGGAGATGGTTTGTAGTGACGGATAAATGGACAAAATTTAGCGATTTTGAAGTAAATGCTGCATCCATCCAGATGATTGAAAACTATTGTGATGAGCTGCTTATTCATGCGGTAGATGTAGAAGGAAAACGCGGAGGTATGCAGGAAGATTTAGTGCGTGATTTAGCTGAATGGACAACAATCCCTACAACCTATGCAGGCGGTATTCGTTCACTGGCAGATTTGCAAAAATTCGAAGCCATTACAAATGGGAAACTCCATATTACAATCGGCTCAGCACTTGATATTTTCGGTGGCAACTTAGCATATCAAGAGGTTGTACAATATTGTAATAAGTAAAATTGAAAGGAAGCCTAACAAATATGTATATTCGATATCAAAATTTAATTTTTCCATTTGATGATACAAACTTAGAGCGCATTGTTGAAGAGCGCTATTTCAAAATTAATTTACGCAATAAAACACAGGAAATACGTGTTCACCTAGAAAATGAATTAATGCTTCTAGAGTTTTCGAAATCATTGAAAGCAACATGCAGCTATTTGCGCGACTATCAAAGTGAGCCGTACATTATTGTGGCCATCGATTTAGAGGTTTTCGTTGACGAATTTAATAAGCGCTATAAATTGGATGCGGTCATTAGCCAACCATAATAAAATAGGGCGACTAAAAAGCGTGCATAGCACCGCCTTTTGGTCGCCCCTACTTGCTGTTAGTTAGAAATATTATCGTTCTTGAAAAGGTAAAAAAACCTCCTAAATTTTAAAATGATTTTCTTATCTCTCTAAATTAATTTCATTTTATTCCACGTTCTTCTCTATAGCTAGCTCTTCCACATCAATATAATCTGCTACTTCCTGATTGTCATATGCATCCAAATTACCTTGTTCCATCGCAATTTCAAGAGCATTTACTCCTTCATCGTGAAAAGGATGTAAAACAGGCTGTGCTGTTATTTTTTCGACAGCTTCACTGTGCTCGATACAAACATTGGTAAAAGGAATTGCACATAATCTGTCGTAGTCAATCGGCTGCTTGCAAATGACACAAACGCCGTATGCTCCTTCCTCCATTTGAGCAAGCGCTTTTTCAATTTGCTCAAGCTCATCATGGCGGTGGGCATGAAGGCTAATATCTTTTTCACGCTCAAATAATTCCGTTCCCAAATCAGCTGGATGATTCGCTAGCGTAGATAATTCATCTACAGAATCACGCAAGCTCGTTTGCTCATTAGCAAGTAAATGTTTCATTACCTCATCTTTTTGTACAAGTAGCATTTTGCGCAATTTTAATAGCTGTTTTTCTGTTAACATAACAAAACCCGCCCTTTTTCGAGTAGTATGCTGAAAAAGAGCGGGTGCTATTCATTTAATTAAAGCGCTGGCTAACCATATCATAAATATATTTCGCTTGGTCAAATTCAGGCTGCAATGTGAACGCTTGCTTTAAGTGATAGAGCGCATCCTCGGTTTGCTCTGTCGAAACCGCATATAGCACACCTAAATTATAATGCGCATCTGCATTATTCCAATCCTCGTCAATCACAAACTGCAATTCATTTTTTGCTAAATCGAACATTTCTAGCGTGCATAGTAAAATACCGTAAGATAAGCGAATTTGCAAGTCTGTTGGCGCAAGCTCCGCAGCACGCTGCATATACGGCAATGCCAGCTTAGGCTGTTCTTCACGCTCAAATGATTTAGCAAGCATATAAAAAGCATCTGCCCCTTCAATGCCATGCTCAATCGCTTTTTGATAAAGCTTTGCTGCTTCAATATAACGCCCTGCATTATAATATAAATTTGCTAAGCCATAATAAGCGGTAGCTGATTTTTCATCAACCGTAATCGCTTTTTGAAAAAATCGCTCTGCTCGTTCTATATCGTTCAATACGGCTAATAAATTGCCAAAATTGACGTAGCCAAGTGCATCATTTGGCTCTGTCTCAATCGCCTGTGTAAAAAACTGTGCCGCTTCCTCATATTTTTTTTCCTGAAAGGCTTGAATGCCTTGCTCGTTAAAATTCATTGCCTATCTCCCCCAAAGGGAAAAGACCGCTTTAACAGCAGCCTTTACCCTACAAATGTTAGTTTTTCACTATTTTTAAATACTTCGTCAATTGTTCCGCCACCTAGGCATACATCTCCATCGTACAAGACAACCGCTTGTCCCGGTGTAATAGCACGTACCGGCTCCGCAAACTCGATATAAGCAGTGCCATCCTGACGCAGCTCCACCTTTACAGGTGAATCGTCCTGACGATAGCGGAATTTTGCTGTACAAGTAAATTCTTTTGCCAACTCTTTTTGTGATGTAAAATTCATTTTTACAGCAGATAATGCCGTTGAATAAAGAGCCTCATGATGGAAGCCTTGCCCAACATATAATACATTGCGTTGCAAGTCTTTCCCTAATACAAACCAAGGTTCCCCGTCACCGCCAATACCTAAACCGTGACGCTGACCTAATGTATAGTACATTAATCCATCATGTTGCCCCATCACTTGACCATCAAATGTTTCCATTTTCCCGGGCTGTGCGGGTAAATATTGACCTAAAAATTCCTTGAAATTGCGCTCCCCGATAAAACAAATACCTGTAGAATCCTTCTTTTTCGCCGTTGCAAGTCCTGCTTCCTCCGCAATTTTACGCACTTCTGGCTTCGGTAAATGACCAATTGGGAACATCACATGCTCTAACTGCTCTTGCGATAATTGATTTAAGAAATAAGTTTGGTCTTTATTGCTATCAACACCGCGCAGCATTACCGCTTCTCCATCACGCCGCTCAACACGCGCATAGTGACCTGTCGCTAAATAATCTGCCCCTAAGTTCATCGCATGTTCTAAAAACGCCTTAAACTTAATTTCTTTATTACACATCACATCTGGATTTGGCGTACGCCCTGCCTTATATTCTTCAAGGAAGTAGGTAAATACCTTGTCCCAATATTGCTTCTCAAAATTCACTGCATAATATGGAATGCCAATTTGGTTACATACAGCAATAACATCTTCATAATCCTCGGTAGCTGTACATACACCGTTTTCATCTGTGTCATCCCAGTTTTTCATAAAAATACCGATTACATCATAGCCCTGCTGTTTTAATAAATACGCAGCAACTGATGAATCGACCCCTCCTGACATCCCAACTACTACTCGAATTTCAGACGGATTCCTTGTTTCTGTCATTGATATCACCTTTTCATTTAAAACCCTGTCGCGTAAAAGGCGCGAAGCATTTATTATTTCACAAGTCGTTTGACAATATTTACTGTGCGTTTGCCAGCCTCACGTACAAGCTCATCATTCAAGTCATGACCAAAGCTAAAACGGATGGAGCTACGAAGTGTTGCTGAATCTTTGCCATACATTGCAACAAGCACATGAGATGGGTCGATGGAACCAGCTGTGCATGCCGAGCCACTCGACACAAAAACACCTGCCATATCTAAATTGACTAAAAATGATTCTACATCTGTGCCTGGCAATGTTACATTGAAAATATGCGGTAACATATATTCTGAATGACCATTTACTGTAAATCCAATATTTGCCTTCGTAAACTCTTCAATTAATAGCTCTTTATAACGGTTATATGCTTGTCGTGTTTGCTGCTGCGTTTCCACTACTAGCTGTGTTGCCTTGGCAAAGCCGATAACTGCTGGAATATTTTCAGTTCCCGCTCGGCGCTTTTTCTCCTGCGAGCCGCCATAAATCAAGCTGTCCATTTTCGTACCTGCTCTTGCATAAAGCAAACCAATCCCTTTAGGTCCACCGATTTTATGACTAGAGGCACTTAATAAATCAACTTGTAATTGCTCAACATTGATTTTCTCTAAGCCGAATGCTTGTACAGCATCTGTATGAAAAGTGGCAGAATGCTGCTTTAGTAGCTTACCAATTTCGGCAATCGGTTGCAATGTACCAACCTCATTATTGCCATACATGATTGTTACTAAAATCGTCTCATCTGTCAACGCCTTTTCAACATCGCTAACGGCAACGCGTCCTGTTTCGTCAACAGGCAAATAAGTTACATTAAAGCCTTGACGCTCTAATTTTTCGCACGCATGTAGTACAGCGTGATGTTCAATTTCTGTCGTAATAATATGTTTTCCTTCGTGCTGACGTGCATAGGCCACACCAAAGATTGCCATATTATCCGCCTCTGTTCCACCGCTCGTCAAAATAATTTCATTTGCCGTTGCACCTAGCTGTTGAGCTAAAATAGCCCTTGCTGCATCTAATGCTTTGCGCGCTTCACGGCCAGCGGTATGTATGCTTGATGCATTGCCGTACACCGTTTCCATTGCAGCATTCATCTCAACAATCACTTCTTTTAGCATCGGTGTCGTTGCAGCATAATCTAGATAAATTGTTGTCATTTTGTAAACTCCTTAAATATAAAACATATAGCCGTCTGTAGGGGATACCTCTGTATATTGTGCTAAGTCTTCTAAACTTGTCGTATCAAGCACATTTTTCACTGCATCACGAATACGCATCCACAGCTCGCGTTGTGGTGCTTCCTCATCTTCAATACCTTCTACTGGTTGGATTGGCCCTTCAAGCACACGTATCACATCCGCAGCGGAGATTTCAACTGGTGGGCTTGCTAACATATAGCCGCCATATGCGCCTCGCACACTTTTTACTAGACCTGCATTGCGTAACGGCGAAACAAGCTGCTCCAAGTATGCTTCAGATAAATCTTTTTCAGCCGCAATTTGACGAAGTGGTATCGGTCCCTCTCCGTGATGCTTCGCTAATTCAATCATAATTGTCAAGCCATATCGACCTTTTGTAGAAATCTTCATATAATAACACCTCTAATTTTCTAGTCCATTCATTCGGTTAATTATAACACATTTCCTGTTATTCCACTCGGAAATGCATCCAAATTTCGACTTCATTCATACAAATTCTATTTGAAGTATCTACTTTCCTTCCAATTGAAAATACACTATTATAAAGTGAAGCTTCAATCCGTACGTGATAAAATGATGATAGACGTAGAAAGTTGGTGGTATACATGCACAATGAACCTTTAGCTTATAAAATGCGACCACGTAATTTAGACGAAATTGTAGGACAACAGGACATTATTGGCAAGGGAAGTGCCCTTTATAAAATGATTGCAAATGGTCACGTGCCATCCATACTGCTATATGGACCACCTGGTGTAGGCAAAACATCCATTGCTAGCGCAATTGCAGGTAGCTCAAAGCTGCCATTTTTCGCTTTAAATGCCACTCAAGCAGGAAAAAGCGATATCGAGCAAGTAGTGATGGATGCCAGAATGTCAGGCAAGGTTATTTTATTTTTAGATGAAATCCATCGCTTTAATAAATTGCAGCAAGATGCATTACTTCCTCATGTTGAAAATGGCTCCATCGTTTTAATTGGAGCGACAACCGAAAATCCTTTTCATAGTGTCAACCCCGCTATCCGTTCACGCTGTGGAGAAATTTTACAGCTCACACGCTTAACAATTGAGGATGTCAGTGCATTATTGCAACAAGCGCTAACAGATGAGGAGCGAGGTCTCGGAAAGCTTGGCGTTTCCGCTACGAACGAGCAGCTACAAAAAATAGCAGAAGCAAGTAACGGCGATGCGCGTAAAGCATTAACCTTATTGGAATCGGTTTATTACGCCTCCGATGAAACGGATGGGGTAACAGTGCTAAACGACCGCGCAATAGAACATTTAGCAAAACGCATCGGTGTCTATGGGGATAAGGGCGGCTCTCATTTTTATAATTTATTATCCGCCTTGCAAAAATCCATTCGCGGGAGCGATACAAATGCCGCATTGTATTATTTAGCGCATCTATTAGAGTCTGGTGATTTAGTAGCTGTTTGTCGTCGTTTGCTTGTCATTGCCTATGAGGATATTGGGCTTGCTAATCCAGCAGTCGGTGCACATGTTAACGCTGCCACAGACGCCGCTGGGAAGCTTGGGCTACCCGAGGCACGTATCCCGCTCGCTGCCGCTGTCGTCGAAATGTGCTTAAGCGATAAATCAAATTCTGCCTATCAAGCACTTGATGCTGCCACAGCAGCCATTCATGAAGGGAAAACGGGGGAAATCCCAAACCATTTGAAAGATGCTCATTACGCAGGGGCTCAAGCACTTGGACATGTCGGCTATCAATATCCGCACGACACACCGATTGGCACATTTGGCGGCTGGGTCAATCAGCAATATTTACCTGATGAACTTGTTGGCACAGAATTTTATAAGCCTGTTATTGCTGGGGAAGAAAAGCGCATGGCGGGGATTTACGAGAAACTTAAATCATTTCGAAGCGTTAAATAAGCCGTGCGATTGCCGACTTATTTAACGCTTTTGATGGTGTTTTGGTACAGGGTTAACTCGGATGAAAAGAGTGTAGGCCTTCTTTGAGAATGAGAGAAACATCAACTTTAACGGTGTTTCTCCTTTTGCGATAGAGGAGCTTTATTTTAATGCGCTGCCAAAACGAAAGAATTTGATTGGACAATTAAAATAAACACACTTATAATTACAGTAAATTACAAGTATGTTAATTACATAAACAACGGTTGTTCATTAGCTTTTTACAGAAAGAAACATTTTTTTATTAGGCATACACACTTTAATTGTAGTGAAAGCAGAGAATGCTCATGACAAAGTGAGCTTTCCTGTGAAAAATGTTTCCCTTAAAGAAGTTAAATTAAAGATGAGGGGGAGGAATTAGATGGCTTTTCTTCAAGACTTAGCGAATTTTTATTTCCCGATTTTTCTGACTTTTACTTTTATTATTTTCCAAACTTATTTTAGCAAGAAAGGGAAACTTAAACATGCTTTAATTTTAGCCATTTCCTTCACAATTTTAATACAGGCATTCTTTTTGCAATATGATTTTTTAGTTGTACTAATCATGTCGAATTTCTTCTTTTACATGATGGCTGTAGTGACCTATTTCACTAGGCCAAGATTTTGAGGAGAAATAAAAACGAGCAGGGGCTCATCTCCCTGCTCTCTTGCAGAAGCTTCCCAGCAAATCCGTGCTGTTAGTGGAGGCTTCTGTTGTAAAGCCTGAGCTTTACATAGGTTTGGCACCTAAATTTCAATATACCAAACTATTATTATTATTTCAAATGAATTGCTTTACCAAAGACAGCGCGTGCCGCATCACCGATGTGCTCGCTTACTGTTGGATGTGGGAAAATCATGCGGGCTAAATCTTTGACAGAGCCACCTGTAATTTTACATGCAAGCATAGCATTAATCATTTCTGTAGCGCCATCTCCAACGACACAGGCTCCATAAATATCACCTTCAGGGCTTGCTACAAATTTCATAAAGCCTTGTATATTTCCCTCAAGCAATGCTTTAGCATTTGTCGGCAAGTACATTTTTGTAACGATTGCGTCTGCTGGTGCTTCGTGCTCTAGCATTCCAAATGTTGCAATTTCAGGGTGTGTGTAGACACAGCGCGGAATTTCCTGTTGGTTAATAGCGCGCGGATGCTTGCCTAAAATATAATCTACTGCATGCGCACCTTCCGCACTTGCAGAATGCGCTAATTGGAAGCCACCAACTAAATCACCAATCGCAAAAATGCCTGGAATGCTCGTCTCGTAATGATTGTTAACCGCAATTAAGCGACCGTCCATTTTTAATTCCAAAGCTTCTGCAATTTGTGTATTTGGACGGCGACCTGTGGCAAATAAAAGGTGGTCATATACGTATGTTCCTATAGATGTATGTATTTCATTGCTGCGAATTTCTTCAAATGTGAAATCTGTGACAAGTTCAATGCCTAGCTGTGCCATACGTTGACGAATTAAAGGTCGCGCATCAGGTTCCTCTGTTTGTAAAATATCTTTACTATGATTTAATACAGTCACTTTCGTTCCCATTGGCGCTAATGCAAAGGCCATTTCAATTGCGATGACACCACCGCCAACGATTGTTAATTGCTTAGGTAGCTCCTTCACTCCGAAAAATGTGTCCGTCGTATAATAACTTGCGGTTTCGATTCCCTTAAAAGGCGGCACAAATGGACGACTACCTGTTGCTAAAATCACATTGTCAGCTGTAAGCGCTCGCTCACCTACCATCACTTTACGCTCCGCTGTCACACTTGCTTCCCCACGATACATCGTAATTTGGGCGCTTTCAATAAAGCCTTCGATATTATCTAATAGCTCTGCTACAACGGCATCTTTACGCTGCATTAATTTAGGAAAATCAATATCGATTGTCGGCACTGTGATGCCCCAATCCGTGCCGCGGCGAATTTCCTGCACTAATTTACTATGCTCTAGCATAATTTTTGAAGGAATACAGCCAACATTATAACAAGCACCACCGACTTTATCTTTTTCTATCAGCGCCACCTTTAAGCCGCTCTTCGCGGCATGAATCGCTGCAACATAGCCACCGGGGCCAGCTCCAATAATGGCAATATGATAATGCTCCATAACCTCTCCTCCTTTTTTACTACGATACCATTTCCTATTTATTGTTGCCATAAGAAATGCATATATAATGGAAAATCAAGACCGTCCTCTTAAAGGAAGATACCTTTCATACAAAAATTGCACCTCAACTAACTTTAATCCAGGTTTTTTCGAACTAGTTGGTGGAAAGTCATTTTTTCATAAAACATAAACAAAAAGTCCAAAAAGCAGTGCCTCAGCACGCTTTTTGGACATCAATTCCCTTTTAATTCGTCTCAATATCTTTACGATTCTTCTTCAGCATTTTTGAAAGTAATTCATACACAATCGGTACAACTACTAATGTTAATAATGTTGAAGATAGTAAACCACCGATTACTGTGATTGCTAAATCTTTTGAAATCAGACCGCCACCTGCGCTACCGAATGCCATTGGTAACATTGCACCGATTGTCGCGATTGCTGTCATTAAAATTGGGCGTAAACGTGTCATACCAGCTTCTAAAATTGCCTCACGCATCGTCATACCGTCGCGTTCCATATGGATAATACGGTCAACTAGGACAATCGCATTCGTGACAACGATACCAATTAACATGAGTAGCCCCATCATAACTGATACTGAAATTGTTTGACCTGTTACGAATAAACCAACAAATGCGCCAATTACCGCGAATGGTAATGAGAATAAAATCGCAAATGGTGCTAAACCTTCACCGAATGTCACAACAAGAATGAAGTAGACAATCGCAATCGCAGCAAGCATCGCAATACCTAATTGCGTAAACGCTTCTTCCATATCTGCTGCAACACCAGAAACGCCTGTTGTTACACCTTTTGGTAAATCTAATTCATCAATTTTTTTATCAGCCGCCGTAGTAGCCTTTGAAATATCATTGTCGGTAATTTTCGCGCTGACTGTTGCGAAATATTCACCTTTTGAACGAGTTAATGAATTTAAAGTAGTTCCTTCTTCCACTTCTACTAAATCACCAATTTTCATTGTTGTACCTAGTGCAGTTGGAATTTCTGTCGCTAAAATATCATCAATTGATTTAGCAGCAGCTTTCGCTTCGCGCTTTACAATTACATTAATATCTTTACCGTTATGCTCGACAGTCGTTAATGTTTCAGTTGTCCCTTGTGGCGCTAGAGCCATCACAATTTGAGCTGTCGTCAAGCCATATTGAAGAACATTTTGCTGTTCTACTTTTAAAACATGCTCTACATAAGGGTTTTCATTGTCTGATTTAATATCTTCCAAGCCATCAACTGTACGCAATGCGTCCTCTACTTGTTGAACTGATGTACGTAAATTATCAAGGTTTTCACTATACAATGTATAGCTTACTTCATTAGAGCCCATGCTCATTGAAGCAAAATCTTGTGACTTCCATTCACCGCTCTGCCCGATATTAAACACATAATCTTCTACTTCCGTACGAGCAGCAGGGAAATCCTTCATATCTGGGTCAAAAATTAAATACATTAATGCCCCACCACCAGCGCCACCCATCATCATCGTAGCTGGGTCAGCACTTTCAGCATCCGTAATCGAAATTTGCACAATCTCGACATCCTTGCGCTTCAATAATTCCTGTTCAACAATTTTTACATTTTCCTCAGTTTCATCCTTCAGCTCACCTGTAGCTGGAGTGTAAGTTAAATACATAACCTTCTCTTCCTGCGAACCTAGGAAACTAAAGCCAATTAACGGTGTTAATGCTAGTGAACCAACAAGCATTAAAATTGCAATTGTTGACGTAATAATTTTATGATTTAATGCTTTTTCTAATATACCTTTATACCATAATGCTAGCTTGCCAGCCTCTTTATGTTGGCTTTCTACTTTCTCACCATATATTTTTTTGCGGAATAAGTAGTGAGATAGCGCTGGTACAATTGTAATTGCTACGAGCAGTGAAGCCCCTAGAGCAAATGTCATCGTTAATGCGAACGGCATAAATAGCTCACCAATCATACCACCTACAAAAATAAGTGGAGCAAATACCGCTACGGTTACTAATGTAGATGAGAAAATTGGCTTGAACATTTCAATTGTCGCTTCACGAATAAGAGCGCGACCTGTTAATTTCTCTTGCTTTAAGTGAATACGTCGATAAATATTTTCAACGACGACGATGGAGTCATCAATCACTCGCCCAATCGCCACTGTAATCGCACCTAAAGTCATAATATTTAACGTAATATCCATCCAGTTCAATAATAGCAATGCCATAAATACAGAAACCGGAATTGAAATAATCGAAATAATCGTCGATTTGAAATCACGTAAAAATAGTAAAATAATTAATACGGCAATCGCACCACCGAATACCGCCTTTTCAATCATTGTAAATACAGAATCTTCAATTGGTTTTCCTTGGTCAAGCGATATATCAATAATTAAACCATCAATTTTGCTCGTTTCTTCTTCAATTAAATCTTTTACTGCATTTACTACTGTTACAGTATTTGCATCTTGTGCTTTAATTATTTGAAGACCAATAGAATCTTCACCATTTGTGCGTGAAATGGATTGTACTTTACCTTCCACTTCAATTGTCGCAATATCACCTAAGCGAACAAATGGAGATGGATTCGTTTCTGATGGCGTAACCGGAATAAGTAGCTCCTTTAGCTCATCAACCGATTTTACTTTACCATCTACAGAAACAGCTTGCTCACCTACTGTAAACTCATATAAACCTAGCGATAATGCCATATCGCTCGCTTGAATCATTTGCTTAACAGTTTCTTCAGTCAAGCCTAGCTCAGCCATCTTTGCTTCATCATACTTGAATGAAACCTGTTCAATATGCTGACCTGTAATTGAAGCTGATGCAACGCCTTCAATTTTGTTGATTTTAGGAAGTAAAATATCTTCAACTGTTGAAGTAAGCTCTACAATATCCTCTTTTGAGCTACTCACTGATAGTGCAGCAACAGGCATCATATTCATGCTGATTGCCATAATAGAAGGTTTTTGTGCTCCTTCTGGCAATACCACATCATCTAAAGCAGACTCTAATTGGCGCTTCTTTTCATCCATGTCAACGCCATAATCATACTCTATTTGTACTTGCGAAACGTTAGATGATGAGGTTGAAAATACCGATTTCACATCCTCTAAGCTTTCCACTTTTTTCTCAAATGGAATGGATAAATCATCCATTACTTGCTCTGGTGTTGCACCTGGATAAACACCAACTACAATTAAATATGGAATCGAAATATCTGGAATTGACTCCATCTTCATTCTAGTTCCTGAATAAATACCTGAAACGGTAACAATAATCGTTAATAACCATACAGCTAATTTGTTTTTTACAACAAAATTCACTAAAGAACGCACGTTTATACCAACCCTTCCTTGACACTTTTTTTCACAAATCCTATAATAATGACTAATCAGTCAGTTGTCAATTAAGAAAGGTGGTTAAAATTATGTCAAAAAAGCAACTTATTTTAGAAACGGCCGCACAACTCTTTGCTGCTAAAGGGATTGACGCTACTTCCGTTCAACAAATAACAGATGCTTGTGGCATATCAAAAGGAGCCTTCTATTTATCATTCAAGTCAAAAGATGAGCTTATTATCGCAATTATTGACTATTTTGTGAAAGATGTCGCATCGCGAATTGACCAATCAGTCAATGAAGGCCAAAACCCTGAACAAAAGCTTTATAATTACTATTATTATACATTTTCAATCGTCCAGGAGCATATCATATTAGCCTCTGTTTTTTTCAAAGAGCATACGCAGTTTATGAGTGAAGAGCTGATACAAAAAATGGCGCATTACGATCGGATGATGAACAAGCTAATTGAAAACATTTTGCTAGAGCTTTATCCCCAATCAGCACAGCATGTTTATGATTTAGCTATCATTGTTCGCGGCTTTATCTCTGGCTATGCGGAGCATATGTTTCAAAAGGCTAGCGATTATCCTTATGACTTACAAGCGCTTGCCAAAACACTTGTAGAGAAAACAACTATTATTGCAATGCATACAAAAACGCCTTTTATTACAAAGGAAATGGTTGCCCTGCATACAACAGCAGACCCGCTAGTTACATTAGAGAACATTTTGCAGGAAGCAGGGATTTTACGCTCTTATTTAGATGATGAATTGCTGCAAGACTCAGTAACAATTATTACTGAGCAGTTACAATCCCCTCATCCACGTGTAGCCATTTTACAAGGAATGCTTGCTAATTTACAGGCAGACCCCGTATGCAATTGGTTTTGTTATCTCGTTAGAAAATATATAAAAAAGATTGTCTGAGAGCGGCACACTAGCCTGCTTTCGGACAACCTCATTATACGGAAATTTTAAAATCACTTATCAGCTATTTGGTAAATGAAATGCACGTTTATAAAATGGGATGCTTACTAACACAAGTAATGCGATGATGAAAAATAGCTGACCTTGAAAATGAGTTAATAACCAGCCCCCTAACACAGGCCCTATAAAGCCTCCGATGTTTTTTAATTGCGATGCTCCTAAATAAGTAGCCTTCTGGGTTTCAGGTGCAATTTCTTCGATAACAGCATTCATCATAGGAAAAGTGAAGATTTCACCAATCGTAAAAATAACTAACGCTACAATAAATAACCAAGCCGCATTCGCTATTCCAAACATCATTAAGCCGAATGCAAAGAAAATGATACCAATAATAAGCGATGTTAAAATTGAAATTTTCTCCATCAATATACTGATTGGTAATTGTAAAATTAAAACAACAACTGCATTCAATGAAATGAGTAATGAATAAAGTTTCACACCATCCTCTAATGTAAGCTGGATAAATTGTGGTAATGTTGAATCAAACTGGGCATAGCCCAAACCTATCAATGTACCACCAGCTAAAAATAACAATAGTTTATAGTCAGAGAAAACAACATGTAAAATGACCTTAATATTTTTCCCGTTCTCCAATCGCTTTTGGCGCATCTCGTATTTATTTAGTATGCTAAGTAAAAACAAGCCATAGACACTGTACATAACACCCGTCACAACAAATGGAATAACCGGGCTTGCTAAAGTCGAAATCATTACCCCAATTAACGGTCCAATAACCGCCGCAATATTAATGGCTGTATAGCGTACCGAAAATAACCGTCTCTTCTTCTCATTTTCTGTGAAATCAATCATTAATGCCTGTGTTGCAGGCTCAAAAAAGGAGCGACATAGCCCATTTATGGCATTTAAAAGAACAAATATTGGTGCAAAAGTCGTTAATGCAAAGCCAAAGAACACGCTTCCCCAAACAAAAATTGTTATAATAATAACAATTTTACGACCAAAGCGATCCGTTAAGTAACCGCCTAAAAAACCACCAAATGTCGCAAAGAGTGGCGCGACACCTATTGTAAAACCAATTAATATCGGCGATGCATGATGCACATTATGTAAATAAATCGCTAAAAATGGCATTGTCATAAAGCTAGCAATTCGCGTGAAAATAGTGCCACTTAAAATAATCCACACCAGTGGATGAAAATAATATAACGGTTTCATTGACGCATCCTTTCATGTCCTTTAAATTTGAAATTTCCTAATAATTTCGTCAATACAATAATCTTTTTAGCATATACTACATTTATGTGAAAAGCTATAGCTTGTTAGGATAGTTACTTTCAGATAACATGAAAAAGGGGTATGTAGATGAAAATTTTACTATTAACAGGCAGTACAAGAAATGATGGCAATAGTGAAGAATTGGCTCATTTAGCGTTAAAGGATTTACCTTATGAGGCAATTCAGTTAAAAGACCTTCACATCAAGCCAATTGAAGATTTACGTCATACACCTGAAGGCTTTCATCCTGTCGACGATGATTATACAAAGGTGTTGGAGGCAATTTTAAGAAGCGATATGCTTGTTTTAGCAACGCCGATTTATTGGTACAGTATGTCTGGCACAATGAAAAATGTGATTGACCGCTTTAGCCATGCCATCCGCGACACACGCTATCCAAATGTTACAGCGCATTTAAAAACGATGAAGGCTGTAGTTATCGCAGTTGGTGGCGACCAACCACGTATTAAAGGCTTGCCACTTATTCAGCAATGTCAGTACACATTCGACTTCTTAGGCATCGAATTTTATTCTTATCTTATTGGAGAAGCACGTAAGCCTGGCACAATTAGCAGCGACCTGCAAGCAATTCAGCAGGCGCATTATTTGAATCAACAACTGAAGCAAGGCATCTAACAAGCTGCGCCTTCAAGGGAAATAGCAACACTCCCTATTTTTTTGTGCCAAGGGCCGCGATTCAAATACTAAAACATAAACCTATTTATCTCTTTTTGAATATATTTGCGACTTGTCGTCTACTATTGGCGGTTTTCTCGGTTCTATTGGCGCTTGCCGGTTCTATTGGCGGTTCGCTATTTTTTAGCTGCCACGTGCTGTTTCGTGGTGGCTTGCATGGGGGATTCATTGCTGGCTTGACAGGCACTTTTCAGCAGAAAGTCACCTCGCCTACTTGCTTTGACATTGAAGCAAGAGTTTATACTTTTCTTTTAAAGAAAAAAGTCGATTTTCACCACATTTTGGTGGCAAATCGACTTTTTAAAAGAGGGCTCTGGACGCCTTCGTCTACTTATTCCTTGTTTTCATGTGTTGCAATCCATTCAACAGCACCCGCACTTAAGCCACCTGCACGCCATAATACAAAATGCTCGTATTTTGCGTCTTTTTCTTGTACATAGGTAATCCATTTTTGTAAAGTTTCCGCATCTGCATACCATGCCTCATAATCCATTCCTTTATCACTGTATTGGAAATATACAGCATGGCTATCTTTATCACGCTTTGTTGCCGATTTTGTTGAAGCAATTAATTTTTCTGCTTCATCCCCTGTTAAAGCGATTATTTTACCATTTTTCGGCCATGTGAAACCACCTGTTGCAAAGGCAATACTAAAATGCTGGTTCGATTTTCCCATTTTTACAAGCAGCTGATCTAAAAATGCAAATGTTGCTTTTGCACCTGGACCACTATGATAACCATGCACATTATATGCCATTACTGTATAGCTCGGCCCATCTGGCAAAGGATTTTCAAATGGGAAGCTTGGCACTAAGACGACATGCATTGATAAACCTCTTTTTTGCAATACCTCATAAAGCTCCTGCAAAAATAAAATATAATTGGCTGTATCTTCTTTAGCTATTTTCTCATAATCAATTTCTACGCCATCGACAGGAAACTTTTCGGTCAGAGCAATTATATCGTCAATATGCTTTTTTCTCGCCTGTTCATCCTTTACAAGGCGATGCAGCAGCGTGCTATCTTTTTGGACGGAAGGTTTACCCTCTACAACATAATCATTAATAAATGTTAAAAGTATTGAGTGGCTATCTCGAAAATTATCATACATATGCTTGTGAATTTTTTCTGCTGTTTCCGTTAAAAATGGCTGGTCTTGCGCATTAAAATAAGCACCAAAAACACGTAAACTTTGTAAACCTTCAGCGGAATTTTCAATATTTTCTACAGTTGATTTTAATTGCCATTCTGGGAGCCAAATTGATAATTTAGGTTTATTTGCTTCCTCTTGGTGACTCTTCTTCGCCTCACTACTACTACATCCAGCTAGTACAACAATTGCTATAGCAAAAAAAGTGAATATATTTTTCATTTTTATAAGCCCTCCAGAGCTTTAGAAGGTTTCAATGAAGAAATCTACTAGACTATTAAACCATGTAGTTATATTATACTTTACTCGGTCAAATTTTGTATATTGGTTTGTAAATACAATTTGTTCTTCGACATCTGTTATTTTGATGTTCTCTATCACTGTATCATAAATATCATCCGCATATTGCTCATGCGTCGTATCTTTTTTAGAATACGATGCACCGAAACCAATTTGCCCGCCTTGGATTGTATCATTAATCGAGATATTTGCTGATAGCTCCTGATCTACCGTTAGTTTAAACTCGCCTCGCCCTACTTGCAGTGATAAATGGCGGCGATTTTTTAAATTGCGTGGATATTCCTCTTCATCAATGCGTGAGCCTCGCTGCGTATCATTATAAGAATACACTGTCGCCTTATTGAAGGCATAATCCTCTCCACTCCATTTTACTTCTGCAAGCATATGTCGCTCTATTTCACTTTCTTGTTTATTCGGCTGCCTTTCATAGATAATGATTTCATTATCCTTTAGCATTACGCGAATATAGCTGTTCGTCGTAGCATCATAATTAACATAAACAGACTGCTCTCCAACAACATTGCCATAAAAATCAAATTCAAAATTATAGGATTCTGGCATTGCTTCCTTTAAAAATAATGTGCCCTCTGTTGCTGGCAAGGATGTCAAAATAATCTCATTATTTAAAAACTCTGCTGCACCATTTGCGAGTGTCCATTGTTCTGCAAGCTTCGAATCACCTATTTCAAATTCAACATTTTTATTACTAGCTTGCTGAATTTTCATCATTAGATGGTTTGTTGACCAATACGGTGAAACTTGAAGCCTACTCAAATTATAAATGTCTGCATCTGACTCGTTATAAGCATCCTGCTCCAGATTAAAATGCATTTTGTACAGCTCTTTAATATGCTGATCATTCGCATTTTCCACGAGCGAATCCATATTATTGTAAAGTGAATTTGCATGCATAATCGCATATGCTTTTGGCATTTCATCTAAGGTTTCTGTATAAATATCATGCATTAACTGATAATCTGTTGCAATACGGGCTTCCATTTCCGCTCTTGTTTCTGTAGGAATCATATATTCGTCACGAATAAAATCCATTAAATAATGATTATAGTATTCAATCATCATTTTGTCAGGCACATCGTTTTCATCAATAACGCCTAACGATTGCCCTTCATCGTTAAAAACATTAATATACGTTAAGCGATAGCCGTTTGACCCAAGCTCCCAAAATCCACTATCTTCCATTAACTTCAAGTGCTTAGGCTTTAAAAATTTTGTATCTTTCGTATCCATTTTGTTAGCGTACGTATACATCGTTGCTTTGTAATTCAATTTTTCTAATATTTTTTGAGCGAAAATACTCGAATCTGTTCGTCCATCCTCAAACGATAAATATAAAGCTTTTTCAGGTAATGGTTTGCCTTGCTCATAAAAATCGATAATATCCTGCTGCGAAATTGTTTGATAGCCCTGCTTTTCTAGTAATGATAATTGTTTGTCTAAATTGCCCTTCGATACATATTTTGGTGATTCCCCTCTACTAACCCCAAAGTATGATAGAGCAACAAAGCCATCTTCATTTATCAATGGTATCGTTTCTTCTTCAAACTTATTGATTAAAAAGATAGCACGAATTAAAATGGTCGCAAGTAAGATTACAATAACCGCCTGAATGATGGAACGAATGACTTTTTTACGGTTTTTACTTTGTGGATTTAGCACTGTATTATTTTTTCTCATTCATTCTCACCTATAGTTCTCTTTTTCCATTTCTTCTTACGTTCTTCTTTTCTTGCCTGCTTCTTCTCTCGCTCTAACACGTCCTGCGGTGTTTCACGAGTACCCCAAGTTGATTTCCAAAATGTCACCCAAGCAACAGGCATTTGCCATAGTAAAATAAACTCGTAAAACAAAACGAAGATAAAGCCGAATGCCCATAGTTTACTTTTCCTAAAATATAAATGTGCCAAACTCATTAGCATTGCCATCAAAAGTAACCCTACAAGAAACGTTGTTGGGAAAATACCATATGTTATTGGCACCCAAAGCAAGTTGTAAACGACGACAATAGGTGCGGCAATCGGCACAATTAAACCAACAATAAAAAATAAAAACATAAACGGCTCTTTTTTCCACATAAATGTGAAGGCACGTAATGACTCTCTTAGCCATGAACGTTTCCAACGCATTTGCTGTGATAAAAAGGACTTCGAATCAGATGGAACAATCGTAGAGCATACCGCATTATCTTGATAACCTGTGCGATGTGTTTTTAAAATATAGTTTGTCATACTACGATCGTCCCCAAATGTAGCTGGCTGACCAAGAAACTTTTGATTTAGCCATGCCTCTTCGTTTTTTATGACAAGGTCTTTACGATAGCATGCTAAAGGTCCTGATAAACAAGTAACTGTATCAAACCATGATTCTGCTGCTTTCATAATACGAAAAGCGATATAATATCTGACCGTTTGGAGCTTTGTTAAAGCATTAGTAAATTTATTTTCTACTTCAGTACGCCCAGCTACTCCACCCATTTTAGGGTCTTGGAAAGGCTGCACAATATTGCGTATCGCATTTGGTTCTAGGAAGCTATCAGAATCAACAAATACAACTAAATCATGCTTCGCCATATGCACCCCTGCAACAAGCGCTTCCCGCTTTCCACCGTTTTGAGGCAGCTTATAAAATGTCAAACGCTCTTTCGTTTTAAAGCGTTCTCCCTCGTTATTAATAAGCTCAATCATTTCCTTTGCCTTCTCCTCTGTTTTATCAGTGGAGCAATCATCTACAACAATCACTTCCAGCTTGTCGACAGGGTAATACTGATTAATACAGCTTAAAATGGTACGGTGAATCCATTGTTCCTCATTAAACACAGGAATAATAATCGATACACCAGGCTCATAATCTGGATTAATTGGAACATTGCGAAACAGCATGCCGAATAGATAGCGGCTTAATAAAAATGTCGCCGCAATAATACTATAAAAGTATAAAAATTTATTGAATTGGAAGTAAATAACGCTCTCTGCACGCATTAAGACAACAATAAGCGCGACAACGAACAGCACTAAACTTGCAACAAAGATTGACATACCCCAACGCTTTTTCACCATATATTCATTTAAAGGCTGTAAAAATTCGTATGCATAATAATAGCGTGTTTTACCATCTACTTCTTTTTCAAATGCCCGAATCATTTTTGCTTGTATTTTAACATTCGCTTCATAGCCCTCTGGCATTACACCACCTGGGATTTTAAAGCGCATCGTCGTTACTTCATCTACTTGAAAAGCATTTGGTACATCAGAATAAATAAGAATACCTGTTACCGAAATATCTTCAGAATAAAAATAATGCGAGATTTTCTTTTGCTTGCGTGTTGGCAAAATTTTTACGGGAAAGGCAGAAATATATCGCAAACTTAATGATTGTAAGCGAAAGATTTCATTCACATCTGTTATATTAACTTCGGACTGCTGATAAGCAGCTCCTCGACGATTAACTAAGCTTCGTACATTTTCTGGATCAGGGATATTTGACAAAATACGTCTATCAGCTCTTGGTGTCATTAATATTTCTTTTGTTTTTTTCATCCGTATCAATCTACTTTCTCATCAAAATCTTGTTCAATCCATGTAGAGAGTTTTTCAAAAGTGTAGCCTTGCTGTTGTAATTGCTCAATTACTAATGGCAGCGCCTCTACTGTCTGCGTATCATCTAAAACATGCATCACAATAATTTTCCCTGGACCTACTCGTTCCATAATTCGTTTATAAATATCTTGAGCAGAATAATCTATATTCCAATCAAACGAGGCAATATCGTATAGTGCGGTTACTTCCATCCCTGTAGCGGCAATTATTTTTGCCGTTCTTTCATCCATTACACCTTGTGCTGGTCTAAAATAAAGTAATGGCGCTTCCTGCAATGCATACGTTAATGCGCGATGTGCTTTAATCAAATCTTCCTGTAACTCTTCTGGAGTCATTTGTGTTACGTCCAAATGGTTATAGGAATGACTAGCTATTTCATGTCCCTCATCCATAATTAGCCTTGCTATATGTGGATTTTTTTCAACACCACTGCCGATTAAGAAAAATGTGCTTTTTATATCGTACTGACGTAAAACATCTAATATTTTCTTTGTTTGCTCTTCACTTGCCCAATCATCAAATGTTAAAGCAATCTCTTTTTTTGCTGTGTTTTTTCGGTAATAAATAAAGGGCTCAACATTTTCATAATCTAAATTAAATTGAATTTTGTCATAACCATCAATTTCCTCTAATTGTTTTACCGTATATTTATTATTAATGACGTCCGTCAATGTTGTCAGTGTATAACCCTTTTGCTCTAAAGACTGCGCTAATAAAGGGATGGCATCAATAATAGCAGGATTAATATATGTGTTTAAATGAATGATTGCCCCACTGTTTATAAAGCGTTCGATATACGCTACAATTTCTTCAGCACTTTGCATATTACGATCTTGAGGGTTAATTGAAGATTCAATGACCGCTGTCATATCAAGCATCGCTGCTGCCGACTGCATATTTTCTGTAGCGTCCCCAGAGCGACTGCGCACAAATTGGGGAGTAAAGCCTAAATGCTGTTCAAAAATTTGATTAGTCAGAAGCAAATCTTTGTACGTCTGCTCATAATTAAACGTCGTCATATCCTCAAATGATAATGTGCCACTCTGCACTTCATGCCCTTGTGCTACAATGTGTTTGACAAGGTCTGGCTCTTGCGCTACACGCATCCCTTCAATGAAAAAGGTAGCATGTATTGATAGTGCATCAAGCTGCTCTAACAAATGTAACATCGTTTCTTCATCTGCTAGCCCATTAAAGGTCAACGCCATTTTCGGCTGCAATATGTTAGAGTCGCGAATGACTTCGCTTAATGTTCCATCTGATTGAACAACATCAATTGAGGGTTCAACTACCTCAATTGCGCTCTTTTTTGTATCAGATTGACAGCCTGATAAAAATAAGAAAACTATAATGCTGTAAAATAATAACCTTCGCATAGAAAAGCTCCTTATAATTTATAATAGTTTACATTGTTAAACGAAAAATCTGTTTGACGGGTATCGAAAATTAAAGACGCATGATTATCAATTAATCGATAATCGATGGAAGAATGATTCGTTATAATAAGTACACCATCGGCTTGCTGTATTAATTCCACAGTGAGTTGCTCTGTTTCAATCCCCTGTACGGTGTTAATAAAAGGTTCAATAATATGAATTTCACATTGCTGTTCTTGCAATAAATGAATAATTGGCAATGCTGGCGACTCTCTTATATCATTTATATTTGGCTTGTAAGCAGCACCAACGACTACAATCCTTGCACCTTCAAGTTTTTTATTCTGCAACTGCAAATAGCTTGCCAATCGTTCAACAACAAATTTAGGCATTGATTCATTAATTTTGTCTGCAGCATCAATTAATGTAATCGTAGTACCATGCTGCTGACCAGACCATAATAAATACTTCGGGTCGACAGGAATACAATGTCCCCCAACTCCTGGTCCCGGTGCAAATCGCATAAATCCATACGGCTTCGTTGCAGCCGCATCAATCACTTCCCATACATCAATGCCCATCGTATAACACACTTTACTTAGTTCATTTATTAATGCGATATTTACTTGCCGAAATGTATTTTCTAAAAGCTTTTCCATCTCAGCAATTTCTGGAGTAGATACACAATGAACTTTTGTTTGCAAAGCCTCCTCATAAAATAACTTACTCATCTCTTGACAATGTGATGTCATTCCACCAATCACTTTTGGCGTATTCGTTACATTGAAATTTCTATTGCCCGGGTCTATTCGCTCAGGAGAATAAGCTACAAAGCTGTTTTTCCCCACTGTAAAGCCATGCTTCTCTATTGCTGAAGCCACAACCTCCCTTGTTGTTCCAGGATACGTAGTGCTTTCTAAAATAATTAGTGTATTTTCCTTCATATGCTGTCCGATTTGTTCAACAGCTTCAATGATATAAGTAATGTTTGGATTACCATGCTCACCTAGTGGCGTTGGGACACAAATGACAATAATATCCGCTTGATGAAGTAGCTCAAATTGACTAGTTGGAATAAAACGCTGGCTCGCTATCGCCTCCTGTATTCTTGCTGATTGTAAATCTGTAATATAACTACTTCCTTGCTGTAGCTGATGAATTTTAGTTAAATCCTTATCGAAGCAAAGCGTAGAAAATCCGTTCTTTGTCACTTCTAATGCTAAAGGAAGACCTACATATCCAAGTCCAACAATGCCAATTATTGCTTTTTTACTTTTTATTTTTTCTATTAAAGTAAATACTTCTTTGCATATTTCTTTATTCAAAAAACCACCCCTTTTTCCTATATGGTTAAATATCGACTGAGCTTTCTAAATACAAATAGGTCTATATATTCCTTTAAAAATACAAATAAGCGTAAAAATACTATTAATTAATGTATTTTCATTATTCTCTTTATTTTTACTTACAAGTGCCCATATTAATTGAGCGTGATTTAGGAATGCCCATATATAAAGCCCTCTACATTATCTCGTAGCCGTGAATCAGTCTAACCATAATAGAGTATAATCACAAAATAATGCCTAAACTTTTAGTTACAATACGTATTGAACCTTCAGTCCGTAGGAACCTAATCATTTGTTCATATGGATGAAAGGGCGCATAAGAAAAGACAGAATACATGATACTCGTCACTGGTCTACCATTAATTATGTTGGAGATAATGACGTCTTTCGTTGTTCCTATGTAATCTGTAAAGGGTACACCTATACTATTGGGGTGTATTTCAAAATCTATTTTGCTATTCACTGCACATTATATTGTAAATTGAAGAGTGCCAGCATTCGAAAAAGTTAGCTAGTTTTTCGTTTCGCAATTCCTCGCTATCTTCTTTATAATTATGTAGGAGAAACCTCAACTAAAACTGAACATACTCATTTTATCGAATTACAGTAAAGCCCTCTTTTAGAACATATAAACTAAAAAATAACATGCAAAGGTTAAAATTAGGTTAAAAAATTAAAATTAAAAAATAATTTTTATCGAGTGGTTAATTAGCGATTGTTTTATAGAGAAAACTTAGTAATTTGTTCATTTCCGCTACGGAGGACGCAGGCTTCAATTAATTTTTATAAGACGCTCTTTTTTAAAAAACATTTTCAAATGCACGTTTGTGGACACAATAAAACTAGGAGTTGTCCGAAATGTCCATTTTTTTGACACCGCATTGAAATCAATGTTTTCATCGCTTCCCTTTTACTGAAGGATAATACTGTGTTCATCCCATTTTTAAAAGAGGCGTTTTCGGTTTATATGAATTAACATTTTGTGAAACATCATCGCTACTGTCCAAAATGCCGGTTATGCATGGCTTTTTGGACAGCCCCTTCATTCATTAACAATTCTTTATTTGAACGTAGCTATAATAAGATTTTGCTGAAAAAACAGCAGATATTGATGGTTTATTTATTCAGTAATTCTCATACAATTTGATTTTAAACAAAGGCAATCATTTTACATGTATTTTTCTTACATAAAAGCGATTAATCCGCATTCCTAAGCTTATTCATTTACAAGTCCTTAATATCACTCATAAAATCAAAAAAATTGGTTATGTTATACGTGTAGAATGGAGGGAATGTAGAATGGAACGTTTCCAAATAATATTTTGTTTCGTACTGCTTAGCCAATTGTTCGCAATACCATCCAGCAGTGCACAGCAAACACCTTCACAAGATGAAATATATGCACAAAGAATGGCCTATTATTATGAATTCGAAAGCCCAATTGTCCCCTGGTATTATATTGCTGCTATCGATCAATATGAACGAAATATCCAAGCCGTACGTAAAGACTTACCAACACGTGAAGGTATTATTTCTATGCAATTCCCTACACATTTTTGGACTGGTCCATTTAACCCTTCTATGCAAGATACATCGCCTGCAACTATCGCTTATTTCGGGGGTAATGGACTAGATGGCAATAATGACGGTATCGCAGATCAAGCACAAGATGCAGATGTTTTGCGTACATTGGTTAGCTATTTGCACAAGGCACACACCACAGCAGGTACATTTCAAGCAGCATTAGAGGAATATTATGAGAATGACCAGACGATTAATCAAATTCATGTCATTGCATCTATTTATAAAAAGTACAACACCGTCGCCTTAGCCGAGCGTGCTTTTCCTATTCCTATCCGAACAAATTACAGCTACAAAGGTACTTGGGGAGCAAGCCGTGGATGGGGTGGCAAGAGAATGCATGAAGGCACTGATTTATTTGCAAGTTACGGAACGCCCGTTCACTCTACCTCCTACGGTGTTATTGAAGTAATGGGCTGGAATGAATACGGCGGTTGGCGCATTGGCATCCGTGATTTGCATAATACGTATCATTATTATGCACATTTATCCTCCTTCCATCCCGAATTAGCCATTGGTGATATTGTCGAGCCAGGCACTGTAATAGGCTATGTTGGCAGCTCCGGCTATGGTAAGGAAGGAACATCTGGTAAATTCCCACCTCATTTACATTATGGTATGTATAAGTTTGATGGGCGTAATGAATGGGCATTTGACCCATTTCCATCACTACTCATTTGGGAGCGCCAAGCAAAAAAAGGGCAATAAAAAGCACATGAAATCAGAGGTTTATTTCTTGATTTCATGTGCTTTCCTTATCTTTGTACGAATGGGCAAAGCGCTAGTTTTTCAAAAACAATAACCCCGTGCGCAGCATAAATCTTAAAAAATGAATAACTGTAATTAAGGCTGCTATATAGAAAAGACCTGCTCCAACAATAATTAGCAATTGGGAATTCTCAGTTACGTTCATACCGAAAGAAAATGCGATTAACGAAGTGACAACAACAACTGTGCAAAAGTGCTCCATTTTCTTATATTCTCGCATGCTGTCTGTTTTCTCCGAAAGTGGTTTAAGTAAATAAACAATAAATAGCAGTAGTAAATATGGCAAGACAGGTGTTATCCAACTGAGGCGATTTGCAAAAATAACATCATGTGTATACCATTTTTCAGGTCTCAATTGCTCCAAAAGCATAAGAAGTAAAACAATAGAAACAATTGTTTTTAGTTTGCTTTTTTCAGGGAATTTTAATACAGCATAGAAAATCATCAATATTGGTACTATATATATATATGGTAGAAAAAATGTAAACACTGAGAAAATCAATCCTCTAAGTAGCCATTTCAATGCGATTTGCCATTGTTCATTCATGCTGCATCATCTCCTGTCGTACTTTTTTGACGACATCGCGAGAAAAGGGAGGGAAAAGGATATTTACCATTTTATTAATAGTACCGTCTGGCGTTTCAATTATAAAATATAAATTTTGATAGCTTCTCAGCTCTCTCTCTTCGTTTACCCAATAAGATAACTCAAGTAATTCCCGTTTCATCGGATATGGTAATAAATCGATTTCTTCTTCCTCCCCCATACCAACACTTTTAATTACTTCACCATCATTTTCTAACTTATAATTACTTATAATTGGGGGTGGGATAATGTCTAACACTGTTGTAAGTTCTGTTTTAAACAAATCCTTATTATTTTGATTTGAGTCAATTTCAAATCCACTACTCTCTGTTTCTTTACCTCTCTCAAATTGTTTAAATTGGATATCGAAAGGTATTTTTTGACCGTCTGAAAAAATAGCATATGCTTCAATCGGCGTGCGTTCCTTCATTAAACTATTTAATTCATTGCCTTGTAAGTCAAGTGTAGCATCAGTCGTTATATGATGTGCTGTGCTTCCTAAGCTAAGACCGCCTATTCCATTTACGTGGAGTTTAATATCATTAATAGTAATTATCTGTATCGTTTTTTCAAATTCTCCTTTATTAATAATTGCATGAACATAAATGGATTTAATATTTTGTTCTTCTGTCACATTCACCGATAATGGATAAACATAAGGTTGCGGTAACTGCTGCTCTTCATAGTAGGCATTGTTCCAAATCCATGACAGCATAATGACCATAATAAGTGCCAATTTTTTACGCCATCTTTTATAACGTTTGGCAATAAGTATCATAAAAATAAGCAGTAGTGCTGTAATAAGTCCTGCTATCCAATAAGCGCTGTACGCTCCTAGTAAATTATATTGCAGCGTCGTCGCTTGACTATTTTGCTGTTCAGGCGAGGTTGCTGAGACAAGCCAAATGAAATAAACGACTGCGGCTGTCAACGAAACGCTTAAAAAAGTCGGTAGCCACTTTTGTCGACGTTGCTCCCTTGCCGCCCGCTGAATACCTGTCATAGCACGTTTATGTAAGTCTTTTGGCTGCACAATTTGGCGCATTTCATCTTTCAAAGATTTCATCTGTCATGCCCTCCTCCTCTAGCTTTGCCTTTAATTTTTTCAATGCACGATATAAAATCGTTTTCGTCGTTCCGAGCTTTAACTGTAAAATATCTGCAATTTGCTCAAATGTAAAATCCTCATAATACTTCAGTAATACAACATGCTTTTCTTCTATTGATAAATGCTCCATTACACTTTGCAATGTAAACTGTGTATCAAGTGCAACTGGCTCTTCTATTAAATCTGTATCGTGCAATTCCTCATAATGTGGTCGCTTTTTCAGTAAATCATGCGCACAATTGATTAAAATGCGAATAAGCCATGTTTTAAAATAATTCTCCTCCCGCAATTGTTGGATGGCTTTATAAGAACGATAAGCACATTCCTGCACAATATCGAGTGCATCATCCTTATTTTTGGCATACACATAGGCCATCGCATACAGTTCTTGCTCATACTGCTGAAAAAGCTTAATATATGCCGCATCATCCCCCCTTTGTGCTTGTCTTAATAGCCGTTCATTCACATTTTTCACCTCTCTCTATAAAATTAGACTGTAATTTTACGAATTTAGCTTGCACTATTTTAAAAAATTGCTGATATTTCTCAAAATCCCACAATAAAAAATAAGGCTGCCCAAAAAGGTATTCCTTTTCAGACAGCCCGAGCTTCTATATGAAATATTCGTAAAAAAACTTTTGTACCTACCGCCTTGTTATCGCTACAAAAATAATTTGACTACTACATAAACATCGCTAAAAGAAGCTATATAACTGCAATAATTACACATGCCCATGCGCCAATAAATAATAGCCCGCCCAGCGGTGTAATCGCGCCTAGCTTTTTCACACCTGTCACAGCTAAAACATAAAGACTACCAGAAAATAGCAAGATACCCCCTACCATTAAGTAGCTTGCCCATTGTAAAACACTTGTCGTACCGAGAATGACATCAAAGCCTAAAATTCCAACTGCTACAAGCCCTAATGCATGATACATATGATACTGTACAGCTGTTTCCCAAATCGCAGCATAGCGCGGCTCTGGAAATTTATCTTTTAACGCATGTGCACCAAATGCACCTAGCACAATCGCTAACAAAGCAAAACTAGCACCTATTACTAAAGCAAATGTCATAATAGTAACCTTCTTTCTACATTAAATTCACCTCATTTATTATACGCCTATTTTGCTAGCATTTTCTACTTTCTTTGCTAAAAAAGCTTGCTTGTAATTTTTTTCACAAACTATATTGTATAGCTAATTTAAAAGTGTTATAATTTTCGAAAAATTAAAACAAAGAAGGTTGTTTACACGATGCAGTACTCAGACAGAATTTTAAATACCCCCTCTTCATTTATTCGAAATATTTTAAAAGTTACCGAAGCGAATGATGTTATCTCTTTTGCAGGCGGCTTACCGAACCCCATTTCATTCCCATTAGAGGATATTCATATATCCATCGACCGTGCAATGAAACAACATGGTGCCAAACTATTCCAATATGCCTCAACCCAAGGCTTTTTGCCTTTGCGTCAATATATTGCCGATAAATATAATCGTCAATATGGTCTGCAAATTCATCCAGATGATATTTTATTAACAACAGGCTCGCAACAAGCATTGGAGCTGTTAGCAAAAGTACTTGTAAATAAAGGGGATGGCATTATTATTGAAGAGCCCGGCTATTTAGGCGCAATTCAAGCATTTACAATGGCTGAGCCTGCATTTTATCCTGTTACATTAGAGGAGGACGGCTTAAATTTAGAGCAGCTTGAGCAAGCATTACAGCAACCTAATGTAAAGCTAATTTATACAGTACCCAATTTCCAAAATCCAACAGGTCTTACTTACTCGCTTGAAAAACGTCAGCAAGTGTATGAGCTTGTTTCACGCCATGATGTTATTTTTGTAGAGGATGATCCTTACGGTGAGCTCCGTTTCGAAGGTGACCATTTACCTTATATCGCCGCAGGAAAAATGGAAAATAGCGTGCTGCTCGGCTCTTTCTCAAAAACTGTCACACCGGGCATGCGTCTTGGCTTTATCATTACGAAAAATAGAGAGCTATTACAACACATTGAAACAGCAAAGCAAGCAACAGACCTGCATACAAATATTTTCTCGCAATATATCATTGCAGATTATTTATTAAATAATGATTTACCGCAGCATATTCAAAAGATTAAAGATTTATATAAAACACAGTCGGATGCTATGCTACAAGCAATGGCAACATATTTCCCTACCCATGTCTCATATACAAAGCCCCAAGGCGGCATGTTTATTTGGGCAACGATGAATGATGGGCGTTCTGCGATGGATGTTTTCAATAAAGCGATGGAACAAAAAGTTGCATTTGTACCAGGGAATCCGTTTTATATAAATCCGGGCGATGTTCATACAATGCGCCTCAACTACACAAACTCCACACCTGAAATTATTGAGGAAGGTATTAAACGCTTAGGCAGCATTTTGTAAAGTCGCGTCTCAAAAGCCGTGCAGTTGCCCACTTTTGGGACGCTGTTTGGATAAAATGAAACTTCATTCAGTGGGCGCTCTCCCCACTGAATGTTAGTTGAACCATTCGGGCTTTTACCAGCAGTTGGTCTCCCACTTAGCCTTATACCGATTTCATTTAAGCCTTGAAGTGGGAGGCTTATTGCCCGTTAATGCGGGATACAATGGTAGCTCCTATGAAAAAAATATAAGCTTTCTTTGAGAATGAGGGAAAACATCAACTTTAGCGGTGTTAACCTTAAATAAGAGTGAGCTTGAATCGATTTATTGCGAATGAAAGTGAGGGCATTGCCCCTCGCTTTTTTATTCTACGTTTTGCAAAATTTCTGTTAAAATACGGTTGACATATGGAAACTTTTTCTCTATCATTGCATTAATTTACCTTTTAAGGAGGAGATACCATGATACGACTTTTGACTACAGCAGACCACGACATTTGCATGGCACTCGTCCAACAGCAGCCCGCTGAAAATCTTTTCATTATTGGAGATATTGAGGCATTTGGCTACGACCAGCCATTTCAAAAAATTTGGGGACAGTTTGAAGGAGAGGAGCTAATCGCTGTTCTGCTAAAATATGAGAGCAACTATATCCCTTATGCACAAGGAGCCTTCGATGTACAAGGCTTTGCAGCTATTATAAACAGCGACGACGAGATGACTGAGCTATCTGGTCTCAAGCATCTTACAGACCTGCTTGAGCCCTATATTCATAAAGAATTGTTCAAAAAACAAGAGCTTTATTATGCGAAATGTACGGAGTTGCAAAAAATTTATGAGGAGCAAGAGTTACAACATGTTGAACTCCTTACACGCGACGAAATTGAGGAAAATATTGCATTATTATCGACCATTCCTGAGTTCGAAGGCACCCCCATTACAGTTGAGGGAAAGCTACGCGTATTAGAAAGCAAAACAGGACGCACTTATTTTATGCGAGAAGATGGTGTAATGGTTTCAACAGCTTCGACGACAGCTGAAAACAGCCTATCCGCCATGGTTGTTGCTGTTGCTACACTTGAAAACTATAAGAAAAAAGGCTACGCCACAAAATGTATGCAAAAGCTTTGTAGCGAGCTACTAGACGAAGGCAAATCACTGTGCCTTTTTTATGACAACCCTGCCGCTGGTGCTATTTATAAACGTCTAGGCTTTGAGGATATCGGCTTTTGGAATATGTTACGTTATAAAAACTAATGGGGCGAGGGCATCCAAAAAGTAGTGCATTGCCTGCTTTTGGACGCCTTTGTCGATAATAAAGAAGAGTTTCTCTGAAAAAATATGATAAACACTAGGGTGTGTAGCTTTTCCTTTGAATTAAAAATAAATACAGCCTATTGAAATGCTCGCAGGCTACTCATTATTTTCAACTTATATTCCAATGCTTAGCCACTGCACAATTGCCAGTACTAACCCGCAAACAATCGGCATAATACGCAGTGCTGTGTAGCCTGCTGATGTACTGTTCCATTTCTCCAATGGGTCTTTCGCAGGTGAACCTAAATATGTAATAAAACGGTCTAAGCGACTTTTTTTATAGGTCGCTAGCTTCTCAGGGATTTGCACCTCAAATTGGTCAAGGTGCTGCTGTAGCTTTTGCTCCTTTTTCCATTCCTTATTCAGCATGAAAATCCTCCTCCAACTCCTCTTTTAAACGCTTTAATGCTTGATGTAATCTCGACTTAACCGTCCCAACAGGTATCGCTAAAATTTTAGCAATATCATCCTGCTGCAAATCATGATAGTACGCAAGTAAAATAACACCGCGCTGCTTTTCTGGTAGCTTGGCAATCGCTTGCTGCACCACAAGCTTATCCTCCGTTGAAAAAGAAGTCATCTGCATAGGTACTAAAAATGGAAAAAAGCTACGCCACTTTTTCCTACGATTAAGCTTATTAATTAATAAACGATAGCCAATTTGAAATATGTATGATTTTACAGTGCCCTTTTGCACATCAAAATCTTGACGCTTTTTTTGTAGCTGCTCAAATGTATCCTGTACAATATCAATACTTAACTGTTCCTCACCCGTATAGCGAAATAAAAAGCTGTACAAAGGCTTATACAATTGATTATACAGGTTATTAAACGCCTCAGCATCCCCCTTTTGATAAGCAAACATTAAATCTTCATTTGTCATCATCTAGCTCATCCTCCAAGTGGGCTTTGATGGATTTTAAAGTGCTTGATATACGTACAAATGAATAAATCACAATAATAATCACCCATACTTGTGATTGATTTGTAAAAAATTGAACATAAGGGCTCGTTACATCTTCCCCTCTTGAAATCAGCATATTTAAAGCCTGCACACAAACAATTGTATAAATGCCTAAAACAAATATTAATGTATCAAAAACATTCCAGCGCAAATAAATCGTCGTTTTACGATAATTAATTTTGCGATTTTCTCGTACAATATGCTTTCTGTCAAAGGGTATAATAATTGCTAAAATGATAATTATCCATAGCCCTCCAACAATTAGCGAAACAATCCAGCCAGCTCCCATCATTCTTTCCTCCTATCTGTGATAAAGTGAATCTTCAATCAGTGGGGGTCCTCATCCCCCCACTGATTAGTAGTTTCACCAATCGGGTTTTTACAGGCTGTTTGATCCCCCACTTCAACGGCCTGATTTTATCTGGTGTTTTTGAAGGAGGATCTTACAGCCTGTTCATACGGGATAAACTTTGCGTGCAATCAGCATAAGTATTAAGCTCCAACCTGCCAAAATAATACAATACTGATACAAGGGAAGCCATGTATTTGTCGTTAAGCCTAAATAATATTGTAAGCTATCATTCAAATAAAGCATTGGATTCCACACTAAAAAAATAAAATATTGCTGTGGATCCTTGCCCGCAAGCGTTAAGAACATCGTTGTCATCGTTATCGAAAACATCAATAAAATCATCGTTGGCACAAGCATACTTTGTGCCACTTTGCCATTTTTAAAAAGCCCTGCCAAAATAAAGCTTAATGGATATAATGCAAGCAAAACGAAATTGCACATTAATAATATAAGTAAAAAATTACTCCAAGTAATATCAATTAATAGTTTATAGCAACCTAATAACAATATTAATGCAATATTTACTAATGCAAATACACCGATACCCATCCCAATATAATAAGTAGAAGGTGCAACTTTTGTACGCTTTAGCCAATCAAATGTGCGATTTGCCTTCATATCTGCTAAATAAATCGTAGCACTCGAAAAAGCAAAAGAGAATAGCAGTAGCAAAATTGAAACTGGCAAAAACTGTCCCTTCACCATGTATTGAAATGTTTCCTCATTAACAACAAACTTTATAATAAAGGACATGATAAAAAAAATAAATGCTGGTAACACATTGCCAAAGCCTACTCCATAATTACGCATGCTTTCTAACATAAATGTGTGTGTAATTTGTTTTATCATCCTACTCGCCCTCCTAATACTTTTCCTGTTACTTCAAAATAAATGCCTTCAATACCCTTAAGCATAGAGTTCGGGTATTTTTCCTCCAAAACATTTAATGTACCGTAATCTGCTAGCTGACCATTTTGTAAAATATAAATCGCATCGAATAGCGATTCAAAGCCTGCTACTTCATGGCTAATTACGATGATAATGCACTGCGACTGTTTAATCTCCTTTTGTAAAAAGGCAGCAAACTGTTTTTTCTTCATTAAATCCAAATCTGCAAACGGCTCATCAAGCAAAATAATTGGTTTATTTAATAAAAACGCTAAATAAATTGACAATGCCTTGCGTTGACCACCAGAGGCATTTTTTACTAAAACATGGCTATATGTAGTAAGTTCTAGCAAGTTATGTAGCTCTGTTAAATCCTTTGAACTCCCTGTCAACGCTTGAAAAAGACGAATTACCTCAGCAATTTTCAAATGGCTATAGCTATCAAATGCTTGGTACTGTAACGCTACATCTTCTGCTACTAGGCGGTTACGTTGATAATGCATTGTCCCGCTATCATAAACAATATCTCCCGCAATGCATTTTGCTAGCGTCGATTTCCCTGCGCCATTTTCCCCTAGCAACAAATAGCAGCCTCCTGCTGAAAATGTGGCAGAAAATCGATTTAAAACTACCTGTCCGTTATATGTTTTCATAATGTCTTGTAAAGAAAGTTTCATTCGAACACGCCCTATTCATTTATTTACTTACTATACAAACGGGAGTTCAAGAAAGTTCATTTTATTTTTGTAGTCTGGAATAAAAAAACAAAGAAGGCGCATTGAAATGTACTTAACATTTCAATGCGCCTTCTGTCTATAGATGTTTCTTTCACTGCAAATATTTACTAGACAGATAGCCTTTATATTTTTCCCTACCATTTCACTTATAAGTAGTATAAAAAGAATGAAAGGGAATTTCAACCATCATCAATAAGCTCTAGCAAACCAAACCGTATGCTGAGCTGGTTGCTCACAGCAAATGCATGTCTTCTTTTCGATAGGCGAATTGAATGGGATATTACGTGTTGTGAATTTTGTTTGTTCCTTTACCTTTTGCTCACATTCCACACTGCCACACCAGCCTGCTAAAATCCAACCTGGCACTTTGTTTGCTTCGATATGTTGCTCAAGCTGTGTCATTGTGTCGATTGCCGTATGAGAGTGGGCATCTCTAAACGCGCGCGCCTTTGTCAAAAGACGTGTCTGCATGACTTCAAGCTCTTCCTCAATGACTGTGATTAATTGTGCCAAACTCACTGTTTGTTTCTCCTCTTCATCACGAGTTTTAACTATCGCTTGCCCATTTTGATAATCACGAGGGCCAAGCTCAACACGCAAAGCAGCGCCTTTTTGCTCCCATTTGTTAAATTTAAAGCCTGCTGTTTGGTCTGTATCATCTAGCTTCGCACGGATGCCTTTACCCTTTAAAGCTAGTTGAATTTCCTCAAGCTTCTCTAAAATTTCTGGATGCTTTTTAAATGGACCGACTGGCATTAGCACGACCTGTGTTGGGGCAATTTTCGGTGGTAAAACCAATCCTTTTTCATCGCCATGCACCATAATGACTGAGCCAATTAGTCGTGTCGAAGTACCCCAAGAAGTCGTATGCACATACTGATGCTCATTATTTTTGTTAAGGTATTTAATATCAAAGGCCTCTGCAAACTTTGTCCCTAAATAGTGAGATGTACCTGCCTGTACCGCCTTGCCATCCTTCATCATCGCTTCAATTGAAAATGTATCGACAGCACCAGCAAATCGCTCTGACTCTGTTTTTGTGCCCTCATATACAGGAATCGCTAAAATATTTTCTACGACCTCCTTATAAATAGCGAGCATTTGCATCGTTTCCTGACGCGCCTCTTTCTCATTTTCATGTGCAGTATGTCCCTCCTGCCACAAAAACTCCGATGTACGGATAAACGGCAATGTTTTCTTCTCCCATCGGAAAACATTCGCCCATTGATTTAACAGCAGTGGTAAATCACGATAGCTTTTCACCCATTTTGCATAAAGATGCCCAATCATCGTTTCAGATGTTGGTCGCAAAGCTAATCGTTCCTCCAAAGGCTCTCCTGCCGCCTCCGTCACCCATGGCAACTCAGGTGAAAAGCCTTCAATATGGTCCTTTTCCTTTTCGAAAAATGATTCAGGAATTAACATCGGGAAATAAGCATTGCGATGCCCTGTCTCTTTAAAACGCTGGTCCATAGCAGCTTGAATATGCTCCCAAATTTCATAGCCATCTGGTCGAAACGTAATACAGCCGCGAACAGGTGTATAATCCATTAACTCCGCATCTTGAATTGTTTTCAAATACCATTTCGTAAATTCATTTTCTTGTTGCATAAACAATACACTCCTTTAATTCAAAAATAAAAAAGCATAAAGCCATCCTGAATTAGGACGTCTTTATGCATAATAAACGTGGTACCACCTATTTTTAGCTTTAATCAATTAAAGCCCTCTAACGTTGGATAACGGCAACGAGTCGGCACTTCTCCGTGCTAGGTTTCAATAAAGAAGCGGTGATATAGCTCTCAGCTTTTGCTATACTCTCTGTTTCACAATTCTTTATTTACTTGGGCACATCAACGAATTAAATATTTGCATTCAATCATAGCAAATGAATCACATCATTTCAATCGCTATTGCGGGAAATTTTTCAAATAACGCAGCGGCAACTCCATCCGTGCTGTTTTATTCGGGTCAACAATTTGACTAATGCGCAGCTGTCCTGCAAGCGATAATAAATGGATTGCCTCCGCATCTGTTAAAGCGGTCGATTGCCTCACAACGCGCACCATATTTTTCGTCGCCATCACCGCAGCTTCATCCAATGTTTTCGCTGAGGCAATTGTGCTAATTGCATCATCCTTAATTAAGTAGGGGGTTGGCACAGTGTGATTTTTCAGAACGCGCACTGTCACTGTTACTTGCGCAGGCACTTCTCCGCCACAAACCGATACTTCGCCATCGCCCATCGCAGCATGGCAATCCCCTAGTGCAAGCAAAGCCCCTTCGACATTTACCGGTAAATAGAGCTTTGCGCCCTCTGTAATAGCTGTTGTATCCATATTGCCCCCATGCGCATCAGGTACACCGCAGCTTATGGCACCATTTGCCGGCGCTGTGCCAATGACACCTATCATTTTGTTAACGGGGATTTTTATATCCTCCGTAAACAGTATCTCGTCATCGACAATAGGCGCACGTTTAATCGTCATTGTATCTAACTCATCACCGAGTACGCCTAATTCAGGACCAGTCATTAAGGTTACAGTATCACCAATATCAATTGTATGAATTTCCACTTCTAATACATCGCCTTGCTTAGCTCCTTCTACAAAAATAGGTCCTGTCGCCGGATTAATTTTGTTCCAATCAAGTGCCTCAACTACTTGATCTTCGCTTGTAATTTGGTCTGTGAAGCAATCATACGCCTCAAACACAACCGTGTCTCCACTTTGCACTATACACACAGGTTGATTGTCTGCACTCATGGCATAAATTGCATGTTCTTTAGAAATAAAATGCTTCATTTTCAATCCCCTCCTAGCTTTATAATAGCAAATTTTTGTATTATTCTGTAGATAATTAAGCAACAAGCATAGCTGTATAATTGAAGAAGTGCATTGAAGGAGGTTGTAACAATGAAAGTAGAAAGAATGTTTGCCATCGTTGTGTTTTTATTGCATAAACGAATCGTAACTGCTGATGAATTAGCTGAAAGACTAGAAGTAAGCAAACGAACAATTTATCGAGATATCGACTCATTATGTGCAGCAGGTATTCCGATTGTGTCACATCTAGGTAAAAACGGCGGCTTTACATTGGCTGACCGTTATCAGCTTAATAAATTAACATTTAGTGATACGGAAAAGAAATTAGTAATGGATGGCATTACACTTGGAAATGAGCTTTTTGAAGAACAGCAGCTTGCAAATTTACAGCAAAAGCTTGCTCTTTTTCAAGAAGAGTATGATATTAGCTTTACATTGTCGAACGCAACATTGCACCGAAATATTATTGAACAACAGACAAAGAATAAAATACAACAGCTTTTAGCCTTTATTGAAAATGAACAAGCAATTGAAATTTCATACGTAGCGCAAAATGGTCATTTTACTACACGCACCGTCTTGCCTATCAAGCTACATTTACAAAACGGGAGCTGGTATGCAGAAGCCTTTTGTCAGCTGCGAGAGGCTTATCGATTTTTTAAGCTGACAAGAATCCGTACAATGGAAACTATTGAAGCAACTATCAAACAGCCTCTTCTTGTGTCCACAACTGAGCGACCTGTTGAACTTGAGCAAATCATTTTACAATTCGGGCTAAGTGAACATGGCAAGCTCTACGATTTTTTCACAGAGGGGGAGCTTGCTATTCATTCAGAGCATATTATTGCAAAATTTCATTATGATATAACAAATGATATCCTTCCCTTTATTCGCATGTTTGGCAGTAAAGTGAAAATCCTTGCACCCGCTTGGCTTCAGCAAAAGCATTTAGAAGAAATTAAAAAGATTTTGGAAAGCTGACAGACAGTTGTCATATTTTGTTCGCTATGCTAAGTGTAGAAACAAGGAGGTTATTAATATGAAAACACTTTTCACAGAGAAACACATTGTTGGTACAGGCATTCGTACAAATAATGCAACCCCAAAAGCGATTGGGCAGCTTTGGGAGAATGTAATGGCTAGCGGCTTGCAAGGAGATATTTTTGCCATCTATCATAATTATGAAAGTGACTTTACTGGCGATTATGATTTATATATTGGCACAGAAGTGAATGGGGCAAATGAAGAAGGTATCATTATACCTACTGGGCAATATGTAGTAATCGTTGTCGATGCATCACAAGAAAATGGTGTTTTTCTTGCATGGACTGAAATTTGGCAAAGTGACATCGCAAGGGCCTATAAAACAGATTTTGAATACTATGCACAAGACGGCACAGTGAAAATTTATCTGTCTGTGAAGGAGTAAAAAATATATCAGTGCTTTTCTGAAGTTTATCGGCGAATTGGCAGCCTCTTCAAATATACAAGAGGCTGCCTCCCTTCATGTATCTGCTTTTTCGCCATTATATTAATGCCAATGCCCATCAAAACGACAGCCATAAATAGCAAAATACTAATAGGCTGTAGAAGCTCGCCCAATGTACTGCCGCTCTTCAATATTTCTAAACCTTAGCTTAAAAAATAATTGTATTATATAACAAATAATACCATACATCGAATTTGTAAATCAGAACAAAGCATTTACTCGAAACCAGTAGGTCGAAAGTATTGATTCGCTCATAAACTAAACGAATTCGCTCATAAGTCTGCCAAATTCGCTCGTAAATTACTCAAATTCGCTCATTAATCTGAAAGTCGAATTGAATGAAGGAACTATTTTAACAGTGTATCAGAATCACCCGCTGTTTTTCTAGCTCACCCATAAGCTAACATTTCATTACAACAAAAAAGCCGTCTAAAACTTTAGACAGCCTTCACGAATATTTATTTTTATTATCTCTTCGCTTCATACGCGCTACTAAAAAGCCGCCTTTAAAGGATTTTGGCTCATAGGAAATAATGAAGGCATTGGGTTCAAATTGCTCCACAATCTGAAAGAGCTCTGGCTCCCGATTGCGCTTCGTTAAAATTTCGTATTTATAGCGCTCGCTATCGCGTCCTTCACCGACATAAATCGTTACTGCAAAACCTGCATTTCTTAAAAAAGCAACGAGCTCATCGTTTTTCTTTTGTGTATTAATCGTTGCATAAACATAGCCAATCGCTAGCTTTCGCTCAATCTTTGCGCCTAAAAAAATACCTAGGCCAAAGCCTACAGCGTAGACAACCATCGCTAAAATACTTTGGTCGCCACTAAAAACGAGTGAAAGTCCGAATACGTAAATTAACATTTCAATCATACCGAAAATAGCCGCTAGGAAGGTTACGTTTTTCACTAAAAATATTGTACGCAATGTTAAAAAAGGTACGTAAATCAATTGCAAAATAATAATTAAGACAATATTGCTCATAGACACAGTCCTTTCACTAGAAAACTTTCTGCTATTGTATGGCTGAAAACAAGGAAAGTCAATTTCTTTTTCCCGTTGCATTTATTCATCATTCAAAAGGTGACATTTCGTGATATGATGTTAGGCGTACTTATTAGTAGAAAGGAAGTGCAATATGCACACTGTAAAACAGCAATGGCTTGGCAATATTCGTGCGGATATTTTATCAGGAATCGTTGTTGCACTTGCACTAATTCCTGAGGCCATCGCCTTTTCGATTATGGCAGGTGTTGACCCAATGGTCGGCTTGTATGCCTCGTTTACGATTGCTACAGTTATCGCATTTGTCGGCGGACGTCCTGCGATGATTTCTGCTGCGACTGGTGCAATGGCGATTGTTGTTGTCGATTTAGTCGCAGACTATGGTTTGCAATATTTACTAGCGGCAACTATTTTAACAGGCATTATTCAAATTTTCTTGGGCATTTTTGGGATTGCCAAGCTGATGCGTTTTATTCCCAACGCTGTGATGATAGGCTTTGTTAATTCTTTAGCCATTTTAGTATTTATGGCACAGCTGCCTCATTTTATCGGGGGCAATAGCATGACATACTTATTTTTATTTATTACGATTGGGCTTGTTTATTTTATTCCGAAGGTTTTCAAAATGGTTCCTGCACCTCTCATCGCTGTTGTGTTATTAACAGCGGCAGCCTTTGTGTTTCAGCTTGATTTGAAAACGGTCGGCGACTTAGGTGCTGTACCAACAAGCTTACCTGTATTTTTATTACCTGATATTCCGTTGTCACTCGAAACCTTGCAAATTATTTTACCTTATTCATTGGCACTTGCTGTTGTAGGCTTGTTAGAATCGCTATTAACTGCACAAATTTTAGATGATATGACAGATTCGAAATCGAATAAAAATATGGAGGCACGTGGTCAAGGTATTGCCAATATCGTCAACGGCTTTTTCGGTGGCATGGCAGGCTGTGCGATGATTGGACAATCGATGATTAATGTCAAATCAGGTGGACGCGGACGTTTATCGACACTTGTTTCTGGTATCTTTCTCATGTTTTTAATTGTTGTGCTTGGTGACATTGTTGTAGATATTCCGATGCCTGTGCTGGCAGGTATTATGGTGATGGTCGCGATAACGGCCTTTGATTGGGGCTCCTTGAAATATTCGATAACTGCTCCAAAAGGAGAGGTTTTCGTCATGCTCATTACGATTGTCATTGTACTTTATACGGGTAATTTAGCTATCGGTGTTGTAACGGGCATTATTATTAGTGCTCTACTGTTCGTTGCAAAAATTTCAAAGGTCAATATTACACAAAATAATGGCATATATATGATTGAGGGTCCGCTCTTCTTCGCTTCAACAAAAGCCTTTGTCGAGCAGCTAGAGCACGCTCGTGAGCCACATATTACAATCGATTTAACGAGCAGCCATCTGTGGGACGAATCGAGCGTCGGCGCACTTGTCAAGGTTATTAGCAAGCTAGAGGAAAAGGGACAAACTGTTACAGTAATCGGCATGAACCCAGCGAGTCAGGCACTTTATCAAAAATTAACGAGGTTTTCATAGGGGGGATTTTTTATGTATCAGCACATCGTTTTAGCAGCAGACGGCTCGGCTAATGCGTTACGGGCAGCGAAGGAAGCTGTAAAAATTGCGCGACTCTCAGCAAACACAGTTGTTAATATCGTCTATGTCGCAAGCTTTGACAATGCAAGGGCTGAGCATTTACACAGCGCATCGTCCGAAAGCCTTTTATTGGAACGCCGCCGTAAAGTAGCAACAGTTGAACAGCTATTGAAGGAACATCATATTTCTTATAAGGTAACCATTTTAAAAGGAGAGCCCGCACCTAAGATTATTCAATATGCGAACGACAATCAAGTTGACCTTGTTATTATCGGTAGTCGTGGTTTAAATGGCTTACAGGAGATGGTACTAGGCAGCGTTAGCCATAAAGTAATGAAACGTGTCAACTGCCCTGCATTAATTGTAAAATAGTGCTTACACAAAGAATTTTATGAAAATGCTTTTCATAAAATTCTTTGTATATGTGTGTCCTTAAATCCTGTCGTATATTTCAAGCCATAGCCTAAAGCGCGATCCATGAAAATATGCGCTAGCCAAATCAGTGCGATTGGGAGCAAAAATGAGAAGCTTGTTAGTAGCGCTATCGTCAATAAAGTAGAGGGCAATATAAAGCTATGTCCAACATTGTATAGGATTGCACCGATTCTCTCATTCATGACATAGCCTAAAGCGCATATATCGGGCACAAGCAAACAGAGGAAAAACCATAGCACAGAAAAATCGAGATAAATATAAATTGCGAGTAGCAGTAAAAAATTGATTCCATACTCCCACTTTATTAAGCTACGTAAAGTCATCGTTCCTTTTGCCCTCCCCTAATTCTCGATACATTTGTTCGATTGTCTCATTCACTTTTTGTTTATTTGATTCATATTTTCCTTCTTGCACTAAGCCTTCTGCCATTTTTAATGCTTGCAAGGCAATTGTAAAAAATGCAAGCTGTCTTTCCACAGCATTTATTTTATTTACAAATAAATTAGAGGACGCTTGATTGCACTCCTCACTCATCGGCTGCCCATCTAAAATGAGCAATAGCTTGATTTCCTGTAAGGAAAAGCCTATTTTTTTCATCACCTGAATGAATTTAATATTTCTTTCGCATGATGCATCATAAAAGCGATAGCCATTTTCTAAGCGCTTCGGGCTTAATAAACCTTCCTTTTCATAATAGCGAATCGTATCTTGTGATAGATAATATTTTGCTGCAAATTGTTTTATTAACACCGTTGCTCCCCCCTCTATACCCACACTATCATTGGAGCATACTCCAAGGTCAAGTATTTTTTTGAAACTTGTCACAGCATTGTACGTATATGTTAAGCAAGACGAATTATTGAAAGGATGTTCATCATGCAGTCATTTTTACTGTCCTACCAATGGGCATTATTTATAAGTGCAGAAGTAATCTCCATTGTCTCACTAGTGTTATTCGGTATTACAAGATATTTCTTTAATAAGCGCAAAGCGAGCAGTTTCTTTATCCTATTATTTATTGCGGTAACGGCTTTTGAAGCTGCAATTGCGTGGATAGTTTATAACTATACTGGTGAAATTTCTAACTTTACAATTCTCATTACTATATTTGTACTTTATGCTGTCACTTTCGGCTTAAATGATTTCAAAAAATTAGATAGATGGATGCGTGTAAAAATAGGAAATTATCGCGGTATTGATTTATTAACAGCAAAGGACCATCAAATAATTGCAAAAGAGAAGAACCCTCATTATAAGAAGCGTAAAGATATTATTATGACAACGGTACATGTAATTATTTTTGTTATCGCACAGCTTATTTTTTGGGCAATTGGCATGGAATCGTTTTCGCAATTTGGTTATTATATTTCCACGATAGGTGAATGGTTTACAACAGACCAGTTCAAAAATTCCCCTTATCCAAGCGAATTTTTATACCATGCTTCTATGATTTGGGCAATTATTGTAGTCATTGATATATTGTATTCTGCAAGCCATTTATCTATATTTAATGGAAAACGTTCCTCACGATGATGGCATGAACCGTAATCTATTTTTGAAACTTCTCATATGATTTATACGTATATGTAAAAAACGGAAGGGTGTGGCATTATGAATAAATATTCAATTTCACAATTTATTAAGGAAACAGAGCAGCTAGATCGTGGAGAAGGCTTTTTTGAGCTAGAAACTCCGCGCATGCTAGAAGTCAATTTAGAAAATCTTGTTTGGGCAAAAGCAGGCTCAATGGTTGCCTACAATGGGAAAATAAAATTTGAGCGTGAGGGTATTTTAGAGCATGGGCTTGGAACTTTATTTAAAAAAGCTTTTACAGGCGAGGGCGCTTCTCTTATGAAGGCAACAGGTAAAGGCAAACTTTATTTAGCCGATAGCGGGAAGAAAATTATTATTTTGCATTTGCAAAATGAAGCTATTTACGTAAATGGTAATGATCTCCTTGCCTTTGAACCAACAATTAAGCATGAGATTAAATTAATGAAAAGAGTTGCTGGTATGATGGCTGGTGGTTTATTTAATATTCGCTGTGAAGGCACAGGGCTTATTGCGATTACGACACATTACGAGCCTCTAACTTTGCGCGTAACGCCCGGTAAACCCGTTATTACCGACCCAAATGCAACAGTAGCATGGTCAGGCAATTTACAACCTGAATTCCAAACAGATATTTCCTTTAAAACATTTATCGGTCGAGGCAGCGGGGAATCCTTCCAAATGCGTTTCGAAGGGGACGGCTTCGTCATCGTCCAGCCGTATGAGGAAGTGTATATGCAAGCACAAGGTTAAAAATGAAGAGCGTCCCAAAAATAGGCAATGCACTGCTTATGGGACGCTTCGGTGATATTTCATCAAAGAAATCATTAAATAAAATGGAGTAGTATTTCTTTGAAAATGGGGGAAACACTAGATTTAGCCATCTCCTTTTGAATTTAAAATAAGGGTAAAGTTAGTTTTCACTGCGCTGAGGAGAAGTTTGACTTCTAGGATAGCCCTCTTTTTAAATATTCCATCCATATTGGTTGGTCTGCTGGATTAAACTTCGATGGCAATTGATTTAATGGGAAAAATCGCACTTCAAACGCTTCTTTCTTATCATGTCGTAACATTCCTGTATAGCTCTTGCACTCATAAGCTGCTACAACTAAGTAAACTTCATCTCCATGCGGATACTGATAATAGAAGTCTTCACCTGAATATATTTTAAACAAAGTAAGTTGTTTCGCATTCAAACCTGTTTCTTCTAACATCTCTCTATAAGCGACTTGCTCTAAAGATTCTCCAAGTTCCATAGAACCTCCAATCAATCCCCAGCAATCATTATCTTTACGATGTTGTAAAAGAATTTCATTCTGTTCATTCATAATAATAATACAAGCACCGACCATAATCAGTGGGCGACTGCCTACTATTTTTCGTAATTCTTTAATATATCCCAATCTACTTCATCTCCTATTGTAACAACAATATTAAACAGTGCTCCCTTTAACATGTGTAACTACTGAGTTGTTCAAGAATTTGTTCTACATTTGTTAAATATTTCAAAAATTCTCTTATAAAAGCGAAAGTATTATATAAAGCATACTCAAAAAAGAAAGAACTGTCTAAAAAGTTATTTTAAGGGTTCTTCTTTGCATTGAGCATAAAGGCAATTTCTCGTGAACAATGGCAGTTCTCTACAAACAAAAGCGCCCAAAAGCCGGTAAATGCATGGCCTTTTGGACGCCCTTTTCATTTATTGCAAAATTAATTTTTGCTTTGCTAAATGGTAACGCACTGTTGTTGTTTGCTTTAAAAAGCTTGCGTCATGCGACACAATAAGCACAGTGCCTTGATAGCCTAAAATAAATTGCTCCAACGCTTCCAGTAATGTAATATCTAAAAAATTAGTTGGCTCATCGAGCAATAATACATTGTAATCCCCAACAAATAACAAAGCAAGCTGTAGGCGCATCGCTTCACCACCACTTAAATCGCGAACACTTTTGCGCAAATCAGTTTGTGTAAAATGCATGGCAGCTAATACCTTTCTTAAAAAGCCTTCATCGTAGACAGCATGCGACTTCGCAAATTGCAGCAATGTTTCAGAAGCTTCGAATTGATAGCTCATTTGCCTAAAATAACCGATTTTCACTTTTGGCGATATATCAATACCTTCTGCCCCTTCTGCAATGGCCTTCAGCAATGTACTTTTACCGCTACCATTAGCGCCTGTAATAGCGATTTTTTGACCTTGGCGAATTTGAAAAGAGACGCGTTGTAATAGCAGCTTATCACCAGCCATTAGCGTAAAATCATTTGCCAAAATTGGCACTTTATTATGCAATTCCGTAATTGCCTGATGGGCAAAATGAAATATGCGCTCAGCTTCAGGTTTTTCAACTGCCTGTAACTGCTGCACGCGCTCCTCCATCGCCTTTGCTGCTCTGTGCAAAGCCTTCTGTCCAGAGGCTTTCGACTTTGTTTCAAACATGCGATTTGGCTTTGCCTTCGCCTCTTTGCGTGACATACTTTTTGCCTGCGCCATTTGCTCCGCGCGCTTCATTTTATCTGCGGCGGCTGCCTCTAATCGACCTTTCTCTTTGATATAAGTCTCATGAGCTTGTTGCTGCATTTGACGCTCTAGTTCCTTTTGCTCTTTATAGGCGCTGTAATTGCCTGTATAAACATGTACTGCGCCGTTCTTCACTTCCCAAATTGTATCGACAACAGCATCTAACAATGCTCTATCATGACTGACAATAATAAGTGTCCCATAATAGTAAGTCAATTCATCAATCAAAAACTGAATGCCATCTTGGTCTAAATGCGAAGTCGGCTCATCTAATAAATAACAAGGAGCATATGTCGACAAAAGCTCCGCTAGCTTCAATCGAGTTTGCTCACCTCCACTCAAATGGGCATGCTGTGCACCAACATTCAGCTTCCCTTGCAATGCATAATCAATATGATTTCCCACTTGCAAATCAATTTGGTCCATATAGAGTGCATCAACAAAGCTATTTATATGTCCTATTGTCGGGGAAATCCTTCCTGCCAGCAGCTTAAGCAATGTACTTTTGCCAGCACCGTTATTCCCTACGATGCCAATACGCTGTAGTTGATGCACTGCTAAATAAGGAATCTTTAAAATTTCTTTATCTAAATAATTATGTGTTAATTGTTTTATTTCAAATTGCAATTGTTCCATTTTGCACTACCTCCGAAAAAATATTTTTTCGTACCGATAGTGACTATCGATACGAGCTGTTTACAACTCGTATCGGCTTATAAATATAATAACCACATCTGGTTTTCACCTCCTATTCTTCTAATAACCACTTCTCATACGATGCCTCTAGCTGTTGCTCTAATTTTGTGCGCTGAGTGGTAGGAAGTGTTGGCTCTTTTAATTTCATTTCTAATTTTTCAATTTGCTCTAAAATAGAGAATTGCTTTTTTCGTTGAACTTTCTCTACATGGACTTTTTCAATAACTTGGCAAGTGGTTTCACGTTTTGCCTTTGCCCATTCATAGTCTCCTTCATAGACAGTGAGCTGTTGCTGCTCAATCCAGGCTATTTTCGTAAATAGCTTTTGCAAAAAATAGCGGTCATGTGAGACAGCGATAATCGTACCTTCAAAGGCTTCTAATGTATCCTCTAGCACCTCACGTGATTCAATATCAAGGTGATTCGTTGGCTCATCTAGCAATAATAAATTAATTTGCTGATGCATGAGCTGCGCGAGACGTAAGCGCATTTTCTCGCCACCGCTTAAATCCTTTATTTTTTTGAAAACATCATAGCCGTAAAATAAAAACTGCGCTAAATTATGTCTTGCCTCTGCCTCAGATACAGCTACTATATCTCGAAAGGCATCAACTACCCGTATTTCTATATTACTGTAATCGAATTGTTGTGACAGATAGCCTATTTTAACATTGCTACCGAGCTTACAAAGTCCTTGCTGTGGAACGACCTGACCTGTTACCATTTTTAATAAAGTTGATTTGCCACAGCCATTTTGACCAACAATCGCTAGCCTATCTTGAAAATAAACCGCTAAATGACTATTTAAAAATAATGTACGTCCATAGCTATGTGTAATATTTTCAAGGGACAGCACCTCTTTGCCACTACGCTCGGACATCGTTAATGCTAGGTTCATTTTTTTCGTGCTTGTCGGTTTTTTTACACGCTCTATACGTGCCAATGCCTTTTCCATGCTTTTCGCTCGACGATGTAAGCTATCACTCGGTGGGTTAGCCTCATTTGCCCATTGCTTTAAACGCTTAATCGTTTCCTGCATTTTTTTGATTTTTTTCTGCTGTTCCTCATATTGGGCAAATTGTTGTTCAATTTTCTCCTGCTTTTGCTTAACAAAGGCATCGTAATTGCCATGATAAGTAAATGCTTGCCCATCCTCAATCTCGATAATTTTATGTGCAAATTGATTCATAAATTGGCGGTCATGTGAGACAGCGATAACAATGCCTTCAAAGTTTTGCACATAGTTTTCAAGCCATTCAATGGCATCCATATCTAAATGATTGGTCGGCTCATCTAATAACAGAATAGATGGGCTTTGCAATAGTAATTGACCTAGCATCACCTTCGTCTTTTCACCGCCACTCAACGCCTCAAATGGCTGTGTTAAAAGAGTAGCAATTCCTAATCCGTTCGCAATTGCTGCTAGTTGTGAATCTATTTCATAGCCACCCTGCTGGATAAATTGCTCCTGCACTTGCCCATATTGTTGTAAAAGCTTTGGCGTAACTTCCTCATTATGCATTTGCTGCTCTAGCTTCTCCATCTTTTCTTTCAGTTCGAAAATTGGCCCAAAGGCTTGCGCTAATACGCCTCTCACTGTATCGTTCGGGTAATTTGATATTTGATATAAATAGCCAATTGTTGCGTCTTTACTTTTAATAATATGACCTACATCCGCTGTATCTTCGCCTGCTAATATATGTAGCAAGGTTGTTTTACCACAGCCATTTGGTCCTACAATGGCAATATGTTCTCCCGCATTAACTTCTAACTGTAAACCTACGAAAATTTCATTGCTACCAATTGTTTTGTGGATTTTCTCTGCTTTTATTTGCATCATTATGCCTCCAAGAACGTGCGGAAAAAGCATTTTAAACAACAAAAAAGACTGCACATTAACATGCAGTCTTTTCCTCACTATAGTGAAAAAGAATGGTTAATCCGCTACGTTTCGTATTTTGATTTGCTTAAAAAAGGACACACTTGTCCCGTTAGACGCAAAATCAAAAGTAATTACACGTGCAAAGTACATTGCAGTATCCACTTTTACACCTGTAGTCATAGCGTTTTGAATCATTCTTTTTCACCCCCGTTCTAGTAGAATTGCTTATAGTGTAACATAAATGAATGAATTGTGGAAGAAAATATGATGAAAAAAAGTGAAACCATAATGCGATTTCACTTTTTTATTTCCTACATCACCGTTGCTTCTGGCTCGTAGCTAATCATTTGTTTAATTGTATTGTTTTCTCCCATAATTGCCACAGTCGGCTTATGGTCACGAGCCTCGTTGGCGTCTACATAGACGTATGAAATGATAATTACGATATCGCCTTTTTGCACAAGTCGTGCTGCTGCACCATTCACACAAATAACGCCGCTTCCTCGCTCACCTGCGATAATATACGTTTCAAAGCGTGCACCATTATTGTTGTTGACGATATGCACTTTTTCGTTCGGTAGCATTCCTACCGCATCTAAAATATCCTCATCAATCGTAATAGAGCCAACATAATTTAAATCTGCCTGTGTTACTTGTGCGCGATGTATTTTACTATTCATCATCATGCGAAACATTGTTTATTCCCCTTTTAGTGAAAAAATTAAATTATCAATTAATCTTGTTTTACCAATATAAACAGCTACTGCTAGTAAAAATTTTTCCGTTTGTGGTGTGACGATTGCTAAATCAGGATAGCTTAAAAGCTGTAAATAATCAATGCGACCTGCTGTATTTTTTGTAATATGCTGCTTTGCAATACCAATTGCTTCCCCAGCATTTTTCGTTTGTAAAAAATGCTGCTGCGCTAAATTTAATGCCGCAAAAATCGCTGGTGCTTGCGCTCGTTCTTGCTCCGACAAATAAACATTGCGGCTCGATTTTGCAAGTCCATCCTCCTCACGAACAATGGGAATTGTTTGAATTTCTAGCGGAAAATTAAAATCACGTACCATCGTTTCAATAATAGCAACTTGCTGTGCATCTTTTTGTCCGAAATAAGCACGCGTCGGCTCAGCTAAATGAAATAGCTTTGCAACGACTTGTATGACACCATCAAAATGTCCCGGACGACTTGCACCGCATAAAATTGTCGCTTGGCGTCCTGCCAGTAACTGTATACCGCCATCCGCTGGGTACATCTCCTCTACGCTCGGAGCAAAAACTAAATCGACACCTGCTGATTGTGCTAACGCTGTATCACGCGGTAAATCACGCGGATAGGATTCAAAGTCTTCATTCGGTCCAAACTGGGTAGGATTAACAAATATGCTCATAATGACTACATCATTGTCTGCCTTTGCTGTGCGAGCTAGCGTTAAATGTCCATCATGTAAATAACCCATCGTCGGAACTAAGCCAATTGACTTTTGCTCTTTCTTTGCCTGATGAACATATTGCTTTAATTCCGCAATTGTTGTTACAACTTTCATTTATTTGACGCCTCCGTAAAGCTGGGTAAGCTCTTCATCCTTCATTGTAAATTGATGCTCCACTGCTGGGAATGTTCCCGCCTTCACTTCACGCACATAGCTTGTAATGCCATGCTCTACTTCATCCCCTACATGCGAGAAGGCTTTAACAAATTTCGGGATATGATGTTTGCCATACTGCACTAGGTCATGGAAAACAAGCACTTGCCCATCTGCCTCTACGCCCGCACCAATACCGATTGTCGGGATTGTTAAAGCTTGTGAAATCGCCTCTGTTAGCTGATGTGGGATACATTCTAAAACAACTGCCGCTGCACCTGCAGCCTCACAAGCCTTCGCATCTGCAATTAATTGCTGTGCTTGCTCTGCTGTTTTTCCTTGCACTTTGTAGCCACCAAGTACACCTGCTGATTGTGGCAATAAACCTAGGTGTGCTACGACAGGAATGCCTGCATCTGTTAGCTTTTTAATGACAGGAATCACATCGCCTGCTCCTTCAAGCTTCAATGCATTCGCATTTGTTTCTTGCATCATGCGTACAGCCGTTTTCAATGTGTCATTCATATCGCCATGATAAGAACCGAATGGCATATCAACGACGATAAATGTGTTTGGTGCGCCACGTCGCACAGCTTTACTATGATGAATCATATCATCGACTGTGACACGCATCGTTGACTCATAGCCAAGCACAACCATCCCTAAAGAATCACCAACTAAAATCATATCTACTGCTGCATCCTCTGAAAATTTAGCATTCGGATAATCGTATGCTGTAATCATTACGATTTTTTCACCTTGCTGCTTCATTTTCAAAAATTCACTTGTTGTTTTCATATGAATCCTCCTTCTAGTGTGAGAAGAAAACATAAAAAACCCTTCTATCCAAAATTGGACAGAAGGGTTGCGTTGTACTGTAAAAATTATGAACGCTCCGTTTTCTTCCGTCCCTGTCTAATTAGATCAAGGCAGACTGTTATTCAATCAATTACGCCTCGACGTAATTGTGTCCAGATTTTTTCGAGTTAACTCGAAAACTCCCCTTCAAAATCTGTGACATCCGCCGGAGGCTTAACTTGAATCAGCTAGGGTTTAAGCACTCCTCTGGCTTAGTTACTTTTCCAGCATTCATCCCGCTATTTTTAAAAGTAAGGGACTTTTGCTGAATCAAGTTAAATTGCACTATCGGTACAGTTCTATACAGATACTGTCCTTAGCCATACTATAACAAGTTTTGATGAAAACGTACAGTACAATGTTTTATTAATTTTAATTATTATTTTGAAGATATTTGCACTTTTCTTAGGGAATATCTGCAAATTTCATTGATTTATTTGCGCTTTTTTATAAGTTATTTGCGTTTTCTAAAATATATTTGCGACTTGCCTTTGTTTATTTGCGGCTTCTCAAATATATTTGCCAATTCCGCTCATCCATCTGCCGCTTCATTGAATTTCGATATCTGCTGAGTAAACGCTTTTGATTTCGCCATTTGCTGTGCGAATTTCAAGAACACCCGCTTCTGTAATACCGATTGCTTGACCTTCAATAATTTCGCGTAATGTCGTTGCACGCACATGCTTGCCAATTGTGTTTGATGCTGCTTCCCAAAGTGTTTTAATTGGAGCAAAGCCTTCTTTTACATAGATATCACTCAACTGTTCCAAATGGCCGAGATATTTTGCAACAAAAAGGGCTCGATCAATTTTTCTGCCTTCTTCAATGGCTAACGATGTTGCAACGCCACGTACCTCCTGTGAAAAATCCTCTGGCTGTTGATTGACATTAATACCTGTACCGATTAAGAGGGCTTGTATTCGGTCAGCTTCCGCCACCATTTCCGTTAAAATGCCGACACATTTTTTGCCGTCAATTAAAATGTCATTCGGCCACTTAATTGCTGGCTTAAAGTTTTGGCATACTTCTCTTATCGCATGTGTAAGAGCAACAGCAGCGACAAGTGTAAACTGCGGTGCTTGATGCGGTAAAATATTCGGGCGGATGATTGTTGTCATCCAAACACCTTGACCTTCAGCCGAATCCCACGGGCGCTGCATTCGACCACGTCCCGCTGTTTGCTTTTCTGCAATGACTACCGTGCCATCTGCCGCGCCATTACGAATCAATTCGTGCGCTACAATTTGCGTTGACTCTACCTCATCAAAATGATAAATTTTTTGACCATAGCGAGCCGTCTTCAAATGGGCAGCAATTTGCATCTCATCAAGCCTATTTGATTTAGCAATTAATTTATAGCCCTTTTTCTTAATGACTTCAAATGTATAACCATCCTGTTGGAGCGCTTGCATATGCTTCCAAATAGCCGTTCTTGACACGAGTAGCTCGTCGGCTAACTGCTGGCCGCTTATTGGTTCACCAGCCGCTGCTAAAAAGCGCTGCAATATTTTATCCTTTATAGATGTCATAAAACCATTCCTTTAATTGCTCTTTGTTATTTTCTACTTGCCTTGTTAATACAGCGTATAGTGCTGCATCTAACGCTGTTTTTAGCCATGGACCGCCCTTTTTTTGCGCCCATTCAATTACATCACGTCCACTAATTGCGAGCTGCTGCGCTGTCGCAATTGGCAGTTGTGCTTTTTTCAGCGCAATTTCATGCTTGGATAAAGCTATTTCATGTTCACGCCAGAGCGCAATATCGAAAGCCGTGTTTAGCACTTCGATATCATAATAAAAATAATCAAGCACTTGCCAGCTAGCCTGCAATTTTCCATAGGCCTCTGCTACTTGCTTGGCAAATTCTTTTTCCTTATTCGAGCATTTATAGTAGGAGAAAAATGCCTCCTGTTCATTTAATACGTAAAAATAGGCCCAGCCGACGAGTGGATTTTCTGTTTGAAAGCTCTTCCAATCAGCTACTACAAATGTGCCTTGCAAAAATTGATTTAATGTAGTTTGTCGGAGCATCGCAACTCCTTGTACAGGGGAACGGCTTGTCCATATTTTATTTAATTCAGCATGAATACGTTCCCTCGCTACATATTGAATTTGCTCAGCCAATGATTGAATTGCTGACAATGTAGTAGATTCAATTGTAAAGCCGAGCTGTGCGCTAAAACGAATCGCCCGCATCATACGTAGAGCATCTTCCTTAAAACGCTGCTCAGCTTGCCCAACTGCACGAATCACTTTACGCTGAATATCCTCTTGCCCATTATACAAATCAATAATTACTCCATCTCGCGTCATCGCCATCGCATTCATCGTAAAATCACGCCGCGCTAAATCATCCTCTAAGTTACGGACAAATGTAACTGCATCTGGCCTGCGATGGTCTGTGTAAAGCCCATCCGTACGATAAGTCGTTACCTCAATTGGTTCACCCTCATCTAACACTAATACGGTCCCATGCTCAATACCAACATCAATTGTTTCATTAAAAATGGCTTTGATTTCTGCTGGTAAAGCACTTGTAGCAATATCAACATCGTTATTTGGCTGCCCAATAATGAAATCTCGAACTGCTCCTCCGACAAAAACCGCTTCAAAGCCCGCCTGCTCAATTTTTTCAATTACTCGCTTTGCTGCTTTCCACATCATTGCATCATTCCTAATAGGCGCTCATATAAGCTTTCATATTGCTCAATAATTTTTGTCGATTGAAATTTTTCCTGTGCTGTTCGGGTAGCGGCATCACGAAATTGTTGAAGCTTTGTTTCATCCTGTAGCAACGAAATTGCATAGTCTGCTACCGCATTCGTATCGTGTAGTGCAACAAGATAACCATTCCGACCATGCTCAATTACTTCTGGGATACCCCCAATTGTTGTTCCAATGCCAGGGACCCCACAAGCCATCGCTTCTAATAAAACTAAGCCAAATGACTCTTTTTCAGATAATAGCAGCTTCAAATCGCTAATCGCATATAGCTCCGCAATATTTTCCTGCTTCCCTAAAAACAACACGTCTCCACTATACGGCGTGTTTTTTACTTGCTCCATTACGCGATGCTTTTCAGGACCATCTCCTACTAGGATGAGCTTTGCCTCCATTTGCATCCGCACTTTCATAAACGATTCAATTACATCTGGCAAATTTTTAATTTTTCTGAAGTTTGAGACATGAATTAACACCTTTTCATATGGCTTAATGCCAAATTGTTCCTTCAAATATTCCGCATTGAAGGGCTTAAAAATATTCTCATCAACAAAATTATAAACTGTTTCGATTGGCTTTTTCGTGTTGATTAGCTCATATGTTTGCTCCTTTAAAGCGTTGGAAACAGCCGTGACAATGTCCGACTGTTCTATGCCATATTTAATTGCCTGCGTCAGACCTGAATCTTGCCCTAAAACAGTAATATCTGTCCCATGCAATGTTGTAATAATGCGCACATCTTTTTTCGACATTGCTTTTGCTAGTACGGCACATACAGCATGCGGCACGGCATAATGTACATGCAAAATATCGAGCTCCTCATTCTGTATTACATCTGCCATTTTGCTTGCTAATGCGATATCGTACGGTGAATATTGAAAAACAGAATAATTGTTTACTTCAACCTCGTGAAAAAAAATATTTGAATAAATTTTATTTAAACGAAAAGGTACGCTCGATGTAATAAAATGAATTTCATGGCCACGCTCCGCAAGCATTTTGCCAAGCTCTGTTGCGATAACACCCGAACCACCAACTGTTGGGTAGCATGTAATACCAATTTTCAGCTTTTTCATTGTACCCCTCCATATCAAACTTATTTTCTACGCTCTGCAATTAGACGCCAATCCACTAGCCCTTCCTGCAAGCCTTTTAATAAAATTTCTGCAGTTCCCATATTTGTTGCAAGGGGGATATGATACACATCGCATAAACGAACGAGCGCTGTTACATCTGGCTCGTGTGGCTGCGCTGTTAATGGATCACGGAAGAAAAACACCATATCCATATCGTTATTGGCGATCATTGCACCTATTTGCTGGTCACCACCGAGTGGTCCAGAACGAAATAGCTGAATGGCTAATCCTGTCGCCTCTTGAATGCGCGTACCTGTTGTTCCTGTAGCATATAAATCATGCTGTACTAATATATCACTATATGCAATAGCAAATTGGACTAAATCATCCTTTTTTCGATCATGTGCAATTAATGCGATTTTCATTTTTTGTCAGTCCATTCTATAGTATATTTTCAAGCCCATATACAAGGTGCTCAATACCTACTACGGTTTCAACACAAAAGACAATACCGTTCATAAATGATTGGCGATTTAAAGAATCATGGCGAATTGTTAGCAATTGCCCCTCCCCACCAAATAAAACTTGCTGATGTGCAACAAGACCCGGTAATCGTACAGAATGGATGCGCATGCCATCAAAATCGCCCCCACGTGCACCTGTAATTGTTTCATGTTCCTCAGGATGTCCCTGTACTTTTCCTTGGCGTACCTCAGCAATCATTTGTGCTGTTTTTACACCTGTGCCACTTGGCGCATCTAGCTTTTTATCATGATGCATTTCAATAATTTCAACATCATCGAAATATTTAGCTGCCTCTCTTGCAAATTTCATCATTAAGACTGCCCCTAAAGCAAAATTAGGTGCGATAATACAGCCTATTTTTTGTTCTCGCGCCAGCTGTGTTAATTCCTCTAATTGCTCATCTGTAAACCCTGTTGTTCCAATAACAGGTCGTACTTTATGTAATAAAGCTTGCTTCGTATGCTCGTAGACTGATTGTGGATTTGTTAAATCAATGAATACATCTGGCCTCGTTTGTTCAACAAGCTCCTCAAAGCTTGTGAATATTGGCACTGTATAGTCTGCCGGAAACTGTTCGAGCTCTCCCAGTGTTGCGCCTATTTCCTTATAATCAAGTGCCGCTACAAGCATCAAGCCTTTATGCTTCATTACTGTATGTACAGCCTCTATACCCATTTTTCCACGTGCACCTGCAATAGCTACTTTTATCATGCTTGCTCTTCCTTTCTCGTCCATCGATCTTTATCGCGTGTTTCAAATTTATGGAGAACGCGTAAAAGTGCTTCATCGAGCTTGATTCCTTGTGCATTAGCAAAGCATACAAGGACGAAAAAAAAGTCCCCAAGCTCTTCTTCAATGCTCCCTCTATCCTCTGTTGCCTTTTTCTTTTTTTGACCATACACATCCTGTACCTCGCGCGACAATTCGCCTAACTCTTCCGTTAATCGTGCTAATAGCTCAAAAGGTGGAAAATAGCCTTCCTTGAACTGTCCAATATAATCATCCACACGTTGTTGTAAATGCTGCATCGTTATTTCTGTTGTCATCGTATCACTCCCTACTCTTTAATTTATAGATTTCGCCTCATCTTGTCAAAACATCGAAAATAGAAAAGCTGTCTGAAAAGCAGTGCTTTCGCACGCTTTTCAGACAGCCTCGTTTCCTTTTATTTAATCATCTGAGCGCATGCCTGTATAAATTAATATTAAACGTAATAGCTCTAATACAGCTACAGCTGCAGCCGCTACATATGTCATTGCTGCTGCATTTAAAACCTTTTTCGCAGGGCGTTCTTCGTTATTTCCAATGATGCCAAGTGCAACGACCTCGTTCATCGCCCGTTTCGATGCATCGAATTCTACTGGTAGTGTAACAATTTGGAATAGTACACCAGCCGCTAATAATGCAATACCTAATAATAATAAACCTGATTGTTGTGCCACAATACCTATTAATACAAATATCCAAGAAGCATTTGATGAAATATTTGCTACAGGTACTAATTTTGCACGCATTGTTAGGAATGAATACGCCTCTTTATGTTGAATTGCGTGCCCTACTTCGTGTGCTGCAACTGCTGTACCAGCGAGAGAAGTATTGTAGTAGTTATCCTCAGATAGTGCTACCGTTTTTGTCGCCGGATTATAGTGGTCAGATAAAAAACCTTGCGTTGGAACAACACGCACATCTGTCAAGCCATGTTGGTCTAAAATCATGCGTGCTACTTGAGCACCAGTCATTCCTTTAGCAGCAGGCACTTGTGCAAATTTTCTATACGTGCTTTTTACTTTCATTTGTGCATAAATTGGTAAAATTAACACAATCGCAAAATAAACAATATACATTGCCATATTTTTTATTCTCTTCCCCTCTAACTTTATTTCCACGTACTATTCTAAATAGTTTTTACAGTTCATGCAAATAATTGCCCCTTTTATATGTAAAGTAAGCAATTATGATACAAACAATGGATAACCAAAATGTGAAATAACCAATTTGATTTGCGAACTGATCTATCACTCGATAATACGGCATCTGCCCAAATACATAGTCAATTACATCATTATGCAATGTCCAAATGGCAGCTACCGCAATATGCCAAAATTGAAAGCGATATTTCGGCAAATAAAGCATCGCTTGTACAGCCATCATAAAATGTGAAAATACAAGCATCCAACCTGCTGGTCCAATAGAGCCTGTTTCTGCTAAGGTTAATAAATTCATAACAACAGCCCAAATACCGTATTTTATTAAAGTGATAAGTGCAAGCACTTCCATCAATTTAAAATTTTTCCCTAATAACCAGCCGATAATAGCAAGACAGAAAAACAAGCTTGCTGTCGGACTATCAGGAACAAAAATATAAAAAATGGGCTCAGTCGATGCTAATTGATAACCATACCAATAATAGCCATAAATTGTGCCTGCAATATTAATGATAAGCAATAAAATTAAAAATGCTTTATTTGTCAGTATGTGCCAACACTGAAAAAATAGTTGCTGCATAGGTGGCTCCTTTCATTTTAAACGAGGCGTGTTGAAATAGAGAGCTAAAAACACGCAGACTTATATAATGAACAGATATAGCTTTAAGTTATACTATGTATTATTTTAAACGAAAAAGGATAATTTTAAAAAACAATTTTGATATGTCCTTTACGCTAATGATTTCAGTATTAAAGAACAGCAATATAAAAACTCTGCGCTATACTTTAGTATAACACTAACAACCATTTTTATTTTATATAGAAAATTAAGGCTGTCCCGAAAGAGTTTTCTTTCTGGACAGCCTTTTCTCGAATTATTTTGCTTCTTTTAAGCTTGCAATAAATTCTGCTAATTGGTCTAGTTCTTCGTCAGTACCATCAAATGTGCCGCCTGGCATACCACCACGACCATTTGTTACGATTTCCTTTACTTCTTCAGCAGTTAATTCATTACCTAAAAGCATTGGTGCACCTGTTCCACCAGCTAAGTCACCACCGTGACAGCCGATACAAGATGCTTGCGCTTGGAAAATTTCGTAACCTGGAGAGGTTTCATCAATCTCTACATCAGGCAATAATCCTAAATCTTTATCTGTAATTACACCTTGAGCTTTAGCAGCTTCCCAGTCATGGTTTGCTACAGATTCCCAAGTTAAATAAATCATTGACGCAACAGCTAATAACATAAATGCTGTTGGTAATGGACGTTTAGATGGACGACGCTCTGGCGTTGTATCTAAGAATGGTACAAGCGCTAAAGCACCGAATGCTAAACCTGGAATAATAATTGCTCCAATCACATTGTATGGACCTGAAGCATAAGTGTATTTTAATAATTGGTACATAAATAAGAAGTACCAGTCCGGTAACGGAATATAAGAAGCGTTAGTTGGATCTGCCGGACCTTCAAGTGGTGAAGGGTGAGCGACAGTTAATAATAGGTAACCGATTAAGAATACAGCCCCTACCATCCATTCTTTTAATAAGAAATCAGGCCAGAAAGCTTCTGTTTTCCCTGGATACTCGGAATAATCTTTAGGCTTGTTCGGCATACGGTTATTCGACTTAATTCGCGAATCACCAACGAACTTCATACCTTTTCCGCGTTGCATAGTGTCCCCTCCTTAAAAAATCATCAAAACATTGTTAAATCAAAGTGGTCCTGAAATACCTTGACGACGAATCATGATAAAGTGTGCCGCAAGTAAAGCAAATAACGCAGCAGGTAAGAAGAATACATGAATCGCGAAGAAACGTGTTAACGTTTGCGCTCCTAGAATTTCAGCGTCACCTGCTAATAAAATCTTAATTATTTCACCAATAAACGGTACAGATGCTGCGATTTCAATACCTACCTTTGTTGCAAACAATGCTTTCATGTCCCAAGGAAGTAAATAACCCGTGAAACCTAATCCAAGCATTACACCAAAAATACCTACACCAACAATCCAGTTTAATTCACGAGGCTTTTTATATGAGCCTGTGAAGAATACACGAAGCGTATGTAAGAACATCATTACGATAACTAATGAAGCTCCCCAGTGGTGCATACCACGAACGATTTCACCAAACGCTACTTCGTTTTGTAAATAATAAACTGACTTCCAAGCATTTTCTACGTCCGGTACATAATACATTGTTAAGAACATACCAGATAAAACTTGAATTACTGTAATGAAGAATGTTAATCCACCGAAACAGTAAACGAATGCTGAAAAGTGATGGGCAGGGTTTACGTGCTCTGGCACTTCGTGGTCGGCAATATCACGCCAAATAGGTGTAATATCTAAGCGCTCATCGACCCAATCATAAATTTTGTTTAGCACTGATATCGTACCCCCTAACTAATTAGCCTAAATTATTTGCGATTTTTTTCCCAAGCATTAAGAAACCATCTTTTTCTGCCACTTCATATTGATCAAGTGGGCCAAGAGGTGGTGTACCTGCTACGTTTTTACCGCTCTTCTCATAGCGACCAGCGTGGCAAGGACAGTAGAATTGGTCTGGATGTGCACTATCGCCAGCCCAGTTAACTGTACAACCTAAATGCTTACACACAGGTGAAAGTGCGACAATTTGATCACCGCTCTTATATACCCAAGCTGCCTCCGTTACATCCGATTTATACCAAGCATCTACCTGTTCGAATGTAAAGTTTACACTAATAGGCTCTTCCGTAATATCTGCAACTTTTTGACTCGTTAAAATAAAGTCTCCATCTGCTTTTGTTTGTAACACCGGGTCAATAGCAAAACGTACCATTGGCATTAACATTCCCGCCGCCATAAATCCACCAACACCAGTTAAAGTGTAGTTTAAAAATTGACGTCGCGTTACTCGATTATTACTCACTCTTTTCCCCCCTCTAACTAAAAGGTCAATACTTTTACAAATAGTAATACTAGGACATATCTATGATATATCAATAAAATAAGTTGGTCAATACAGCATTCGGTTGATTTCGACACTTTGTGAACATTTCATGAAGCAAAACATTTATACCCTTGTTAACGCAATTTTTGATTCTTTCACCACTTAGCCAAAAAACATCCTACAAAATTTGCAATATCCACTAAAGACTTTCTTTTGAATGAGTAGATAGTCTATTTCTAATAAAATAACTACTGTCTTGTCCACTCAGCGGTTAAGTTCGGAATGACGAGCTTTAGCTGATCCTCTAAAATTTTTTGCTTCATACTTGCATCCATTGATTCTAAAGGGATAGCCGGTAACCAAATAACATTATAGTCGTCTTGCATGCTCGTCCACCCGTGGTCACATGTAGCGAAGAAAATATGCTTAAAGCCCACATTTTCGAGCGCTTCCTTCCAAACAGCAAGATTTACCTGTTGCTTTGTTTGCTCCAAATAAGTAATTGGTGGAATAAGCATCAATCTTCCTCTAAACTGCTGTTCAATAAATGAGGTTAAGGACATTAGGAATTCCGCCTGCGAACTGCTATGTCTTATTGTCTGTGGCTCTAAGCCCATATTTAATAGTGGTACAACCGCTGTATCGATAAATTGCTTTTGCGCTTGAAATTGTTCTACATCTTTCGCATTAAAAAACACTTTATTTCCCCCTAAATGAAGCATGGAGATTATCTGAAAAGGTGATGCCTTTTCAGATAATCCAAATTGCCCTTGCTAAATTATTTCGATAAAATCTTATGCTTCTGTGGTGGTCACATTGACATGCCACCATCCTCGGCGCAAAGAGTTCGTCTGCGCTTACTTTTGCACATGTTGTAATGCTTGTAATAAGCTTGATAGTTCAAAAAAGCGATTTTTGTCTCCTTTGTCAAGCGCTTCGTCAATTTCCTTTAAAAGCTTCTCCTCTTGAAAGGCACGCATACTGTCCTTTAATAATTGTTCTGCTAAAATGCGATCTTTTTCACTAATATGCAAATACTTCGGCATATAAGGATTTTCCTCTAACACAGCTAAATATACTTGGTGAGGTGGAATATTTGGAAAATTAATTTGAATATACATCATCTCATCTGGATTTAACCGTAAGTCATGAAATGATTTTTCCGCATCTGCTGTCATAATATTGCCTTTATAAAAGCGAAAAGGTACGCCGTTACTTTCAACAGAGGACATCACAATCGCGCGTGGGCAGTAATGTGCTTCTTCTACAAAGCAAACATTTTCCAACAATTTCTCATCACTTAATAAGTAATTTAAAATCCACACACATTCCCTGCGCTTCAATTGATAATTTTTTAAAAACCATCGCACAAATATCTTTTTATCTGCAATTGGGACGGATGATACCATGCTGCAATGCCCCCTTTACTCAAAGCTATCGTATAAATCTACCCACTGTTGTTCTGTAGGCTGTAACGTCATTAATCTCATCACAACTTCTTTGGCTTCATCACGCTTGCCATCTTCAATTAGAAAATAACTATACGCTTCTAAAAATGCTTCATCATCCTTAAAATCATTATATGCTTTCTTGTAAATAACGTATGCTTTTTCGAACTGTTCCTCTTGATTGTATGCTTCCGCCACAAAGGGCGCTAAAGCCGTCCAATCAAATTGCTCCTGCTCCAGCTGCTCATACAAATCGATAATCGCCTCATACTGCTCTTCTGTACTATAAATCGACATCAGTACTAAAATCGCTTCCATATATTCAGGGTCTAAAGCGATTGCCTGCTGTAAATGCTCAATCGCTTCATTAGGTAGATGATTTTTCAAAGCCATCTTCCCCGCAAATAAAAAGAGTGTCTTATCATACTCGTCACGCGCTAGTCCCTCTTGAATTGCTTTATATGCGCGCTTATTATCCTCTAACATAGCATAGCTTTCTGCCAACAATAAATACGCAGAAAAATAATCTGGATCAAGCTCCTTTAAATCTTCAAGCTGCTTTGTGGCTAGTTCATATTTTTCTGTTTGGAATGCAGCATAAGCTGAGCCAAATAGCATATCTGGTGAAACTTCGTCCTCAAGCGCCTCCATATAATAATCAAGTGCTCTTTCATAGCCTGCACCCGCACGATACACTTCCGCTAGACGTGCAGCAAGTTTTACGCCGGCAAATTCCTTGTCCGCTGCATACAATTCTTCATAAATACGAGCTGCCTCTGTAAAGCGACCTGTCTCAAATAGGAGCTCTGCCTTTGCAAATTGTAGCAATGGCTCATTTGGAAGCAACTCAATTGCTTCATTTATACGCTTCTCTGCAACTTCAAATAGCCCCTGCATTTGATAATAGTCTGCTAAAGTAAGTAGCACTTGAGGATATTCAGTTGCCTCTGTATCAATTGATAAAAGCAAGTCGAGCGCCTGATCCTCCTCGCCAATTTCCATCATCACATTGGCTCTGTCGATTGTGAGCTGTGCTTCTTCTGGAAATAAAAATTGCAAATGCTCTAATGCTCTGTTTGCCTGCTGTAAATAGCCATACTGCATAAACAATTCAGTCATTTCATATTGCTCATTTGGCTCCGCATTCATTAAAAATGGCTCTAGCAGTTGATCAATTGTCTGCAAATCTCCCTCTTGCATTGCTTGTTGTAATTGATTGATGTTTGCCACAGTACTTCACCTTTTCTTTCTTAAGTCATTCCCTATGCTACATGACAAGCAGCTATCAAACAAGAAAAAATACTTAGCTAAACTTTTTCATAGTATTTCCATACATCGTCACTTCTAATATACTGGTATATTTTTCAAAGCAATCCTTTTCCCCTTCTTAATAATAAGTTATATTCACAAATTTATAATTGCTTTGGGTGTGAAAGAAATCGCGGCGATACTAGTGTTTTCAACCATTAGTTGTTTTTTAATGGTTCGTATTTCGCAAAAAAGAAAAGGTTGTATGAAAGCTGTGTGCTAGCCTGCTTTCATACAACCCTCTTCTTTATTTTTGACGTAAGGCATCTATATGCTCAAAAAATGTTGGGTATGATACGGCAATACAATCGGCATCATCTAATAGTACTTCTCCCTCTGTAATCAGCGCAGCAATTGCTGCCATCATGCCGATACGATGATCACCATAAGATTTTAGGGCAGCACCATGAAGCGGTGTTGGTCCATAAATAATCATGCCATCCTCCGTCGCTTCAATAGTAGCTCCAAGCTTTTTCAGCTCTGTAACAACCGCGCTAATACGGTCAGTTTCTTTTACTTTTAGTTCTTCAGCATCTTTAATAACTGTTGTCCCCTGTGCCTGTGTCGCAAGCAAGGCAATAATCGGAATTTCATCAATTAAACGGGGGATTAATTGTCCTTCAATTGTCATCCCTTTAAGCGCTGAGCTTTCAATTAGCACCTCCGCAGTTGGCTCTGCTGCTAATTCATCCTCCACTTTGATAGTCATATTCGCACCCATTTCGGCTAGCACGCTAATAATGCCATCTCGTGTTGGATTGATGCCGACATTTTGCAATAGAATACGACTGTCTTTAGCAATTGCACCTGCTGCAAGGAAAAAGGCAGCTGAGGAAATATCACCAGGTACTTTTACATGTGTTGCCGTAAGCGTTTGACCACCCTCAAATGAGACAACACCATCCTCCACATCTACCTGTGCACCAAATTGGCGTAACATGCGCTCTGTATGGTCACGTGAAACCTCGCTTTCACGCACAATCGTCGTTCCTTGTGCGCGCAATCCAGCTAATAAAATAGCTGACTTTACTTGCGCGCTTGCAACAGGCATTGTGTAATCAATTGCTGTAAGCTCTTTGCCTTGAATTGCAACAGGTGTAAATTGCCCATTTTCACGTCCAGTAATATGCGCCCCCATTAAACGAAGCGGGTCTGCGACGCGGCGCATTGGACGTTTGGCAATTGAAGCATCACCTGTCATTATTGTATGTAACTTTGCCCCTGCAAGGAGGCCTAACATTAGACGTGTTGTCGTACCCGAATTACCCGTATAAAGCACTTCTGTTGGCTCTTGCCATGCGTCAATACCCTCACTAATTATCGTCACATTTGTGCCTTCCACAGCAATTTCTACACCAAGCTTTCGGAAGCAGTCAATTGTTCGTAAACAATCTTCTCCTAATAAAAAGCCTTCAACTGTCGTTGTTCCTTGTGCAATTGCCCCAAACATCACCGAGCGATGCGATACCGACTTATCACCAGGCACCGTAATTGTCCCTTGTAGGCTTGGCTTTTCATAATTTAATTTTTTCGCTTCCATTGAGAGCCCTCCTAAGTATTTTGGTTTAGCCTATTTATAATGTCTGTCACTTCTGATAAATTTTCAACAACAAAATCAGCACTTACCTCATCAGACCAATGTGCATCTTTTTTCCAAATGCCTAGCATCCCAATTGCCTGAGCTGCTGCTATATCATTTACAGGATGGTCCCCAATAAATATGCTATTCTTAGCTGCCACATCTAATTTTTGTAATGCCCTTAAAAAGATTTCTGCAGATGGCTTTTTAATACCTTCCCATTCAGAAATTAATATCGCATCAAAATATTGCTCAATTTCAAGTTCCCGTATATTATTTAGCTGAAATTGACCTATTCCATTTGTAATAATCCCCAATTTATAATATCGCTCTCTCAGCCATTGCAGTATTTTATGAACCGCGGGAAATGGCACACAATAATTACTAAAGTTTGTCACATAATCATTTAAAAGTTGTTCAGCCTTAATATTTGTTATAGCAAACTCAACAATTAGCTCCTCATACACCTTATCTTTCCAAGTGTACCCTCGATTGTCCAATGTTATAAAACGTTCTATGTATTTCTGCTTTGGAATATGTCCTAAAGCCTGAAGATAGCGCTCGTATTGCGCATCAACAAAATGCAATAATGAAGCATCACGGTCTAGCAATGTACCATCTAAATCAAACAGCACAGATTTGATTGTCATAACTCCTCCTTATTTAAAAATGGTCGTTCAACAAGCCGACTTCAGCGCTTCTCTTTCACTCAGGAAAAAACACCGCCAAATCCATTTTTCACAAATTTTCAAGGTGCTAATTCCATAGTACAACACCTCCAATAGGAGTTGTCCGAAAAGTCCATTTTATTTTGACACTGCATTGAAATCAATGTTTTCGTTGCTTTCCTTTTACGGGAGAGGTAACGCTACTAAAGTCAATGTTCATCCCATCTTTAAAAGAGGCGTTCTTTTGTTTATAGGAATCAACATTTTATGAAACATCATCGCTACTGTCCAAAATGCCGGCTATGCACAGCTTTTTGGACAGCCCCTACCCTAGGAAATAAATGTCTCAAAATTAGCATGGCGTGCAATGCATTTCACTGCGCGTTCTCGATCCTCTGCATTTTGGAAGCTAATGACTAAAATACCGAATAAATCTTCACGTGCCTCAACAATACGAATATTCGTAATGCTAATATTATCCTCTGCTAAATAACCTGTTATTTCCGAAATAACCCCCGGATAATCAGGAACATCGATGTACAAATCAAAGGTTGTATAGAAAGCACCAGCTGAAATCGGTAGCTCATCACGTACTTCCTTGGCCATTGCAAAATATTGCTCGATTAGGGAAACGTCGCCCTCTTCTAATAAATTTTTAACAGCATCCATTTCCTTCAGCCATTGATTCAACTGTCCGATAAGCTCATCGCGATTTTGCACTGTAATATCTCGCCAAAGTAAAGGGTTACTTGAAGCGATGCGAGTAATATCGCGAAATCCCCCAGCCGCAATGGAGCTCGTCATAGGAAACTGTGCATTTTCTTGATAGAGCTGATGGACAAGAGAAGCCGCCACAATATGCGGGAAATGACTGACAACTGCTGTCATATGGTCATGCTCCTTAGCATCCACTCGTACTAATTTGCCATGTGTATATTTTAACAAAGCCTCGAGCTTTTCTATATTCGTCTCTAACTCATTCGCTTGTGGTGTAAGCATATAATAAGCATTTTCAAATAAATGCGGCTTTGCTGCTGTAATACCGCTTTTATGTGAGCCTGCCATTGGATGTCCGCCGATAAATGTAATTCCATTCGCTTGTAATGCTTGGGCTTTTTCCATAATCAAGCTTTTTGTGCTTCCTGTATCCGTCACAATCACATTTTTTTTCAATGTCCATGCTTGCATTTTGTCCATCCAATCAAGCGTTGCATTGACCGGCGTGCCGAAAATGATAAAATCAGCCCTTTCAGCCGCCTGCTGTAAGTCGTCCACCACTTCATGTACAACTTGCAGCGTTTTAGCCATCGCACGTGTTTGAATAAAAGCATCATAGCCAAACACTTTCACTTGCGGAGCCTTTTGTAAAGCAAGGGCAACAGAACCTCCAATTAGCCCTAGTCCAATAACTAATACATTTTTCGTCACACTAAAACACCTTGCTCCTGCAACACTTCTTCAAGTAATGCTAAAAACTTGGCATTTTGCTGCTCTGTGCCAATTGTTACACGAATATAACCAGGCACACCAAGCGCCGCACCGCTACGAATGATAAAGCCGCGTTTCATCATTTCTTGGAACACCAGATTGCTATCTGCTTTTACTTCAAATAAAATGAAATTCGTTTGTGACGGGTAATAGTTTAAGTGATGACGCTGACAAAAATCGACATATTGTGCTTTCCCTTTTTCATTTGCCAAACGACAGTTTTCAATAAATGCTTGATCCTGCAGCGCAAGTATCGCCACCTCTTGGCTTAACACCGTATTATTAAATGGCCCGCGCACCGCATCAAGCTTCGCGATAATATCCTCCTGCGCAATACCGTAACCAACACGGAATGCTGCTAAACCATATGCTTTAGAAAATGTACGCAGTAAAATCAAATTATTATATTGACGATAGTACGGCAGTGTATTCTTATGGGCAGGGTCATTAATATACTCAATATATGCCTCATCTAATACAACAAGCACATGTGCTGGTACTTGTGCTAAAAATTGCTGTAATTCAGCATCTGTAACAATTGTTCCTGTTGGATTATTTGGGCTACAAATCCAAACGACAGAAGTTTGCTCATCAATTTGGGCAAGCATCGCTGGTAAATCGTGGCGTCCGTCAACTGTAGGTACTTTGCGGATTTCCGCCCCTTCAATATCAGCATTGTGCCAGTATTGGGAGAATGATGGGTCAGCCATAACTGTATTGACCCCAGGATATAAAAGTGCACGTGTAATAATTGCAATTAAATCATCCGAGCCATTGCCAAAAATAAGCTCGCTTTCTTTTACTTCTAAATGATTGGCGACAGCTGTACGTAATTTTTGCGCATAGCCGTCTGGATAAATGGCATGATTCGTCTCGTTTGTCTTTAAAAATTCAGCTACTTTTGGTGAGCTGCCGAATGGGTTTTCATTAGAGGCTAATTTTACTACTTCTTCTAGCCCATATTCTCTTTTCACTTCTTCAATTGGCTTACCTGGTTGGTATGGCTTCATATCAAATATTTGTTGTTTCCACTTCATCATCGTTTCATTCTCCTCTCTAACGTACTAAGTCAGGACGCAGGCTAACTGCCTCATTCAAATAAATATGTTGGACGTCCTTTTGAGCCACTGTTGTATTGACAAGCATTAACACTCTGATACAAAGCGGTAATGCACCAGCTACATCCATTTCATGCATACACATAATCGGCACATATTGCCAACCTTCTAATGTGCGTACTGCCTTCGCAGGAAATGCCGATGTAATATCAGTCGTTGTTGAAACCGTTACAGAGGCAATATGTTCTACATCAATATTATTTACTTTGACCATTTCTTGCACTAATTGCGCCGTCGCTTCCCATACAAGCTCTTGTTTATCTGCTACAATCGTTGTTGCTCCTCTTACCCCACGAATCATGAAACTACCTCCGCTATTAAATTTCTCAGCTCATTGTCTACCTCTTGGCAGACAGCTAACTCTATTTTTTGCACGAACGGCTCACCGATTGCCTGTAACAAGACAAATTGTAGCTCACCATATTCTGCCTTTTTATCCTTTACTAAATACGTTGTCAGTTCGTCAAACGAATAATCCTTTACTGCCGCAAACGGATAACCGCTCGCTACAGCAAAATGGAAAAATTGTTTCGTAAAATTACGCGTTATTTGACCGTAGCGCTCACTCAATAATAAGCAATACACTAAGCCAATCATCACAGCTTCTCCATGTGCTAGTCGACCATAGCCTGCTGCCGCTTCAAGCGCATGCCCATACGTATGCCCTAAATTCAAATATTTACGAACAGATTGCTCCGTTTCATCTTGCTCAACGATATTCGCTTTCACACGAATACCTAAAGCTAAATACTCGGCTAGTAGCTGCTCTGGAAGCTCAATTAAATCGCCTTGTAGCATTTCCTCTAGCCACTTTGCATCCGAAATCATCGCATGCTTCACCACTTCAGCCATACCCGACAACACTTCGCGCTCAGGTAAGCTTGAAAGAAGTGCTGTATCATATAAGACTGCCTGCGGCTGATAAAATGCACCAATCATATTTTTCCCTAGTGGATGATTGATTGCAGTTTTGCCACCGACAGCCGAATCATGCGCTAAAATAGTTGTTGGTACTTGAATAAATGCAATTCCTCGCATATAAGTTGCCGCGACGAAGCCTGCTAAATCCCCGACAGCCCCGCCACCAAATGCGATGATAAGCGATTTTCTCGTGCATCTTTGCTCAAGTAAAAATGTTTGCACAGCCTCATAGTTGTCAAAGCTTTTACAGCTTTCGCCTGCTGGCATAATAAACGACTTAAAAGCGAATGAGCTACTTTCTGTAAAATACTTTTCCTGCGCCTGCCAAACATGTTGATCCGTTAACACAATAATCTGGTCTGCTTCAGCAAATAATTGCTTATATTTAGCGAATGCCTCTGCTAAAATACGATGACCAATCATCACTTCATACGTATGCGACGTCGTTTTGACAGAAATATTCATATTAAAACTCCTTCGTATAGCGTCTCATTTCATCTAACTGTGCCTTCAGCTGTGGCAACTGGTCGCTGTGGAATTGTTCAACAACAGCTTTAGCTATTTCCCAGGCAATAACATGCTCTGCAACAATAGATGCTGCTGGTACTGCACAGCTATCGGAGCGCTCTACACTGGCTTTAAATGGCTCTTTTGTTTCAATATCAACACTTTGTAATGGCTTATATAAAGTTGGGATTGGCTTCATAACACCGCGTACAACGATTGGCATGCCTGTTGTCATACCGCCCTCTAAGCCACCTAAACGATTCGTTACACGTGTATAGCCGTTATTTTCATCCCAAACAATCTCATCATGCACTTGCGAGCCCGGTAGTTTTGCAGCCTCAAAGCCAATGCCAAACTCGACACCTTTAAAGGCATTGATTGACAGCATTGCAGCCGCTAATTTCCCATCTAGCTTACGGTCATAATGCACATACGAGCCGATACCTGCTGGTAACCCTTCAACAATAACCTCTACAACGCCACCAATTGAATCGCCTGCTTTTTTCGTTGCATCGATTGTTTCAACCATTTTTGCTGAAGCTACAGGGTCAATACAATAACAAGCATCCGCTTCAACAATTGCTCGAATTTCATCAGCTGTTTTGCCTTCAAGTAAAGAGGGGGCCGCCTTAATCCCTGCAATTTCTGTTACATGTGCAACAATTGAAATACCTAACTCCTTTAATAATGCTTTTGCTACAGAGCCTGCTGCTACACGTACAGTTGTTTCACGCGCACTCGAACGCTCTAAAACATTGCGTAAATCTCGATGTCCGTATTTCATCCCACCAACTAAATCTGCATGACCTGGTCGGGGACGTGAAATTTGGCGCTTCACTTCATCCGGGTCTATATCCTCTGGTAACGGCTCCGCCCCCATAATTTTCGTCCAATGCTTCCAATCATCGTTTGTAACGACTAACGCAACAGGTGAGCCAAGTGTTTTTCCATGGCGTACGCCTGCCACGATTTCAACTGTATCCGTTTCAATCTGCATACGACGACCACGACCATGTCCACCTTGACGACGCTTTAAATCATGATTAATTTGCTCTGCTGTTAATGGTAATAGGGATGGTAACCCTTCAATAATAGTTGTTAATTGTGGTCCATGTGACTCTCCTGCTGTTAAGTAACGCATAAAACACTTTCTCCCTTCAACTCGCTAAAGTATATGTATTTTTCACTATAACATATTTTCGATAAAAAAAAAGCATGTTTTCCAAAATCGATGACGCCACCGTGTAATTATAGCCAAATTTAGCTAAAAAATAACTTGCTTGTATCGTCCCATCATTTGGATTTGATAAGTATTTTGAAATCAAGCCTTTTGCATGCTTTTTATTGATTCGCTCAACCTTACTTAATGAAATACTTCGATAATATACGGATGGGTGTCGAGAAATGGAGGCATTAGCCTACTTTCCCGACACCCCTCGTGATTACACAATTGCTGATGCTAATCTATTGTCAAGCTACACCCAAAATATGTACTTTCGCTTGATTATTATTTTTTACGATAGAAAAATGTATCCTCTACCTCGAAATCATAACGTGCTGGATTGAAAATTTGCTCTGTTGAACCAACAAATAAAATTCCACCAGGGCGTAGCGCCTTACTAAAATTCGCATAAATTTCATCCTTCGCTTCCTCGGTAAAATAAATCATCACGTTACGACAAACAATCAAATCAAAATTTGATTCGTATGAATCTTTTAGCAAATTATGCTTCTTAAACGTTACAGTACGTTTAATCTCATCCTTCACCTTATAAAATTGCCCTTCTTTTTCAAAGTACTTTGCTTGTACATCTTTTGGCACTTCCGCTAGTGAACGCTCTGGATATAAGCCAAGCTTTGCCTTCTGGATAACATTTTCATCTAAATCCGTAGCCAATATACCAATTTGTGCTAATGGAATATGGTGCGACAATACCATTGCCAGGCTATAAGGCTCCTCCCCAGTAGAACAAGCTGCACTCCAAATTTTCGGACGTTTGTTATTGCGTAAAAGCAGCGGGAAAATTTTGTTTTGCAATACTTCCCAGCGTTTGCCGTTGCGGTAAAATTCAGAAACATTTATCGTCATACGATCTAAAAATTCATTCATTAAATCGCGATCCTTTTCTAATGCTGCTAAAAAGTCTACAAAATTACGGAACCCTTTTTTCTCATATAAAGACGTTAAACGACGCTTCATTTGCGCTTCTTTATATAACGCTAAATCGATGCCTGTTTTTCGTTTTATCCCCTCAATAAACTGCTCATAATCCGTCATAGCTACATCGCCCTCCAACAAACCTTTGTGCTCTATTATAGCTGAATTTTTATGCAACTGAAATAGAAATTGTGAAACTATTTAGAATCATTATGTGACAGGCGATTACTTTGCTCCATTTCAAGTAAGGCTTGTTTTTCTTGTGCAAGCTCTAGGCGCAATTTTTCTGTTTCAATTGCATAGCTTTCCATTTTTAATTTTTCAAGCTCTGCTTCTTGTTCCATCATTTTAAGTTGCAATTTCATCGATGAACGTTTATGTGCTGTCATAATTGCTACTAATGGTATCGATGTCAGCAATCCCATAGTTCCTAACGTGATAATAATAGCTATCATAAAATCACCCCTGCCTTTCCTTATCCTGCATTTCTAATAAAGTTTGCTTTTCTTGCTGTAGCTCTAAACGTAGCTTTTCCGTTTCAATCTCATAGCTTTCCATCTTCAATCTTTCAAGCTCCGTCTCTTTTTCAATCATTTGAATTTTCAGATTCATAGCATTCCGTTTATGGGTCGTTAAAATAGCTATTATTGGTATCGCAAGACCTCCACAAACTGCAAAAAAGCCAATTAGTAATCGCATTTCTTCAACCAAGCTATCCCTCCTCTACTTTTCATGCTGCATTTCTAATAAAGCCTGCTTCTCACTTTGTAATTCTAATTTTAGCTTTTCTGTTTCTTTTTCAAATGTTTCAAGACGCAGCTTTTCTAGTTCAATTTCCTTTTCAATTCTTTTTAAGTTCATTTTTTTATTTTTTAGAAATGTATCAGTCAACATACCTGCAACAACAATGACGACAATTCCAAGCCACATATTTTTTCTCTTCCTTTCTATCAATCGGATAATGTAATTAAGAAAATGTTCTTAATTGATTATACGTTATTTTCGTAATAACGTTTCATTTTAGTGTGAATTTGTTGGAAAGTTTTTTCAGGCTAAAGGTATTTCGTCTTAAGTTGAATAAAGTAGAATGGGGCTATTATTGTGATTTAGAAAGTGTAAATGGCTGACGAGGAATTGACCGAAAAGTCCATTTTGTTTTGACACCGCATTGAAATAAATGTTTTTATCGCTTCCCTTTTACTGAAGGATAGCGCTGCTAAAGCCAATGTTCATCACATTTTTAAAAGAGGCGTTCTCTGTTTATAGGAATCAGCATTTTGCGAAACATCATCGCTACTATCCAAAATGCCGGCTATGCGGGGCTTGTGGCACAGCCCCTTCCCTTTCACTATAGATAACCACTGTTAAACTCCGTGTTCATCACGGCTTCAAAGGAAGCTCACATTTTATAACACCAAGTAAAAGCGTCCAAAAAGCCGGCTATGCACGGCTTTTTGGACGCTCTTCTTGTATTTGTATTAAACTAACTCGCCTTCGAACCAAAGTGAGATTTCACGCTCTGCAGAAGCCAATGAATCTGAACCGTGAATTACGTTGTGTGATACTGTTACAGCGTAGTCACCACGGATTGTACCTGGTTGAGATTCAGATGGTTTTGTCGCACCAATCATAATACGAGCTAAAGAAATTACAGACTCGCCTTCCCATACCATTGCAAATACTGGACCAGAAGTGATGAAGTCTACTAACTCGCCAAAGAATGGACGCTCTGAATGCTCCGCATAGTGCTTCTCAGCTAATTCGCGAGATACGTTCATTAATTTAGCGCCTTTCATTTCGAAGCCGCGACGCTCAAAACGGTCAATGATATCGCCAATTACTTGACGCTCAACGCCGTCTGGTTTAACCATTAAAAAAGTTCTTTCGATTGCCATCATAAAACACTCCTTAGTTTTGACTAAAACAGGCTTACACCTACCGATAAATAGTACCAAAATAAGCTTGTAAACGCAACTATTTCTAAAATTTCCGCTTGCCAATAAAGAGCGCTACGTCACGCAGCTTTTTTTTCATCGGATTGTTTGGCAATGCTTCTACTTCCTTTAAAGCTTTTTGCAAATATTTATCGCTAATTGCTGTTGCTTGCTTGATTGCATCAGAGTGACGAACGTACTGTAGCATTTTCATACGCTCTCCTTCTGTTAACGTACCTGCAATAATCTTTTGCAAGTAAGGTTGCATTGTTGCATCATCTTTTAAAAGCAACATCGGCAGTGTAATATTGCCTTGTAATAAATCGCTACCAGCGGGCTTGCCGAGCTCTTTATCCGTTGCTGTGAAATCCAATATATCATCAATAATTTGAAAGCTCATCCCAACAAAATAGCCGTAGCGCTTTAAACGGCGTGTATTTTGTTCATCTACTCCACCTACGACCGCCCCAAGCTCACAGCTCGATTCGATAAGCAATGCCGTTTTTCGTTTAATCCGTCTGAAATAATCTTTTATATGTTGATCCATCCGGAATTTATCTTCGATTTGAATGATTTCCCCATTACAAAGCTCTACCATCGTACGTGCCAATATTTGATGTGCACGTGGGTCATCAATTACTGTGACATACTCTAAAGCACGCGCAAAAATAAAGTCGCCAGTAAACATCGCGACACGATTGTTCCACTGCGCCTTAACAGTGCTTCTGCCTCTTCTCATATTTGAATCATCAATGACATCATCATGTACGAGTGAAGCCATATGGATTAACTCCAAAGGAACAGCGATATACTTCATCCGCTCAATTTGATAATCGCCAAATTTCGCACTAAGCAAGACAAATACTGGGCGGATGCGCTTCCCTCCCGCCTGCAGCAAATGTAGTGAAGCCTCGTTTAGCAAGTGTGAAGACGAGTTCAACGCTTTTTCTAATTCTGTTTCGATGATTTCTATATCTGATTTTAAGTCAGCATAGAGTAATTTTAACTTCATCTTTTCCACTTGAACAAACCTTCTCCCACTAAATTTCTTTTTTAAAGCCCTGATGCATTGCCGCTGCTCCACCACTGTATCCTTTGTAGCCAATTCGCTCAAACCCTGCGCTCTTAAACATAAACGCAAGCTGTCTCATACCGGGAAAATCATTTGCAGATTCTTGTAGCCATGAATATTCTTTGTAGCTTTTGGCAAATAGCTTGCCAAAAAACGGCATAATATATTTGAAATAGAAACGGAAAAGTTGACGATAACCTGGAATTTCAGATTGTGAGGTTTCTAAACAAACGGCCATGCCACCTGGCTTTAATACACGGTTCATCTCTCGCAGTACCTGCATATAGTCAGGTACATTGCGAAGTCCAAAGCCTATCGTTACATAATCAAATGTATTGTCTTCAAATGGCAGCTTCATTGCATTCCCCTGCAAAAGCTCTACCTGTGGATAAGGCTTCACTTTTTCCGCACCGACCTTTAGCATATTTTCGCTAAAGTCCAAGCCTTTTACAACACCTGTTTCTCCGACAGCTTCTGCGAGTGCAATCGTCCAATCTGCTGTACCACAGCAAACATCTAAACATTTTGCCCCGCGTTGTACATTCATTCGCTTCATCGTGTCTTTACGCCATTTCACATGCAGTTGAAAGCTAATTACGGAATTCATTTTATCATAGCCTTCTGAAATGCTTTCAAATACTTCGTGCACACGTTCCTCTTTCGATTTCGTCATCTTTTCAAAACCTTTCTATCTCGTTTCAACTTTTACGATTTGCCAAATAAATTGCTGTACTGCCTCTGATAATTGTAAAGTAGCAAGCTCATCTGTTAATAATTTTTGCTGTGTTTCGATTGCAACTGTCAATAAATGTGTTAGCTCTTGTTGTCCGAAACAGTTTTCCATCGCTCGTCCCACGGCTGTTGGGGCATGCCCACGTAAAGTGTACATTTCTTTTTGTAAACGCTGTATTGTTAATGCATGCATCATAACAGCACTATATTTACTAAAGGAATGCGCTTCATAAAATTTACGTATTATCGCCGTTTCAATCAAGCATAAACTGTCAACCCACTGCTCCATCGTTCGATATGTATCCTCATATGCAACAATTTCCTGCTCACAACGCTCAACAATACCTTGCGCTAATTTTTGAATGAGTGCTATATTTCCCGCACGAGCTAATATTTCATAGTAGCGCCCACTATAGTAATCGCCGGACAATACAGTTAATTGCTGCTCCTTTGATGTAGCATCCTTTTCTTTAATTTTATCATGTTCAAACAAAGAGGCTTGAACGATTCCTACAGTTGTTGCACTCTCCTGTAAATCGTCATGCCATAATTCTCCGTTTAAAGATGGTAAAAGTAAGAAAAACAGCTGAGTTTCATCAACGCTTGGGGCCTCTATGTATTGCAGTAAAGCTCTATGACGAACACGCACGAAAATAGACTCTTTTAATTGTTGTATTGCTTGTTGGATAGTTGTTGCATGCATAGATCTCTTACTCCATTTCGTTAAAGTAACTAAGCCCCCAATATACGGTGCCTATTGTTTTTTCGAGCCACTCTCAATCGTTCCATGCGCAGAGTGGATTTTTGCCTTGCCACGAATTTTCATTGCAGATGTATGCTCTGTAAATTGAGCAATCATCACTTCCCCTGCATCAAGCTTTTCTGAATGATGAAATTTTGTATCCGAACCACGTGTCAAACCAATTACATGAACACCGTCTTCTTGCGCCTCAATAACAATATATTCTGGTTGTGTCATTTGCTTTTCCCCCACCCGAGATTTTCTTTATCTATCATATCACAAAATGACAGAAATTAAGACATTTGAATAAACGAAATAACCTCTCTACGCTTTACCTCGTCTTCTTCGTAAATTCCACGCGCTACAGATGTCACTGTTTTTGAGCCTGGCTTTTTTAAGCCGCGCATCGTCATGCACATATGCTCTGCCTCAATTACAACATAAACGCCTTTTGGCTGTAGCATTTCCATCATCGTATCTGCTACCGTTGAAGTGATGCGCTCCTGCAACTGCGGTCTGCGTGCTACAGCTTCGACACAACGCCCTAATTTGCTTAAACCAGCTACTTTGCCATCTTTCGGTATGTATGCGATATGTGCCTTACCATAAAACGGTACAAGATGGTGCTCACACATCGAGTAAAATGGAATATCCTTTACAAGCACAAGCTCCTCATGCTCCTCATGAAATACAGTGCTAAAATACTCGCGCGGATCTTGCGCTAAGCCGCTAAACATTTCAGCATACATTTTGGCTACGCGCTTTGGTGTATCAAGAAGTCCCTCACGCTGGGCATCTTCCCCTACCGCCTCTAAAATCATTTTTACTGCTTCTTCAATTTTTGCTAAATCAACATTCGACATATATGGCCTCCATCATTAAGTTACATTGACGTTTCTAACAAATGAATCGTAGCATATCCTCACAATAAGTTCAAAGAACACTTATCGAAAGATAGCAATTATACTTGTGCTCGCTTTTCGCTCTGATTATCTCCCGAAAGTTTTAGACTGTGCTATCTTGTAAAGAACAACTGTGCGACGGGGATTCACCTTTGTATCAATTACGCCTCGTCGTAATTGCGTCCAGACTTTTTCAACCTGTTTGGTGGAAGTTAACCTAAAACCGTCACATCCTATGGCATCCGCCTGAGCTTGGAGCAACATGATATTGGTCACCCCGTCATTATCTTAAATGCTTGCGTTCATCTCGCCACGTATACAGGTGGGATACTTCTGTACCTGTCGTCTTGCTTTCAGTACAAAAATCATTCACCCCTGCAATTACTTGTCGAAAAAACATGTGCTCAAAGAAGTTAAACGTTATCAGCAATGCAAAGTTTTACAATCTTTTTACGAACGAAAAAGAGCAGCCTTCAGTATAAGCTGAAGGCTGCTCTATGTAACTGCACAGACGCGGAAATTACTTCACTGCGTCTTTAAGCGCTTTACCCGGTTTGAACGCAGGCACTTTGCTTGCAGCGATTTCGATTTCTTTACCAGTTTGTGGGTTACGACCTTTACGAGCCGCACGCTCACGTACTTCAAAGTTACCAAAACCGATTAATTGTACTTTGTCACCCTTTGCAAGAGCACCTTGAATTGTATCAAATACAGCTTCAACCGCTTTAGAAGCGTCTTTCTTAGAAAGACCTGCAGCTTCAGCAACAGAGTTTACTAATTCTGTTTTATTCACACCATTCACCTCCTCTCAAAGGGTCCTGAACCTAAATCATGTAAAAAGAGTAACACATAGAAAACCGCTACGCAACTTAATTTAGCTATGTTTGTCCGAATATTAGCGTTTTTTTTTAAGAAAATGCAAATAACAGGACAAAACGCCTAAAAATAGCGTCGTCCTGTTATTGAAAAGGAACTTTTTACTACTAGATAATAAATGTAATTAACCCTCTATCGCCTTCGTTTACCATACGCTCAATTGTTTGTCGCATTCTCTTTTTAGCAGTTTTTGGTACAGTATTCATTTTATAACGAATACTTTCCTTTAATACTTCATGCAATGGCGTACCAAATAATTGGGTTTGCCATAAAGATTCTCGGTCATGCTCAAACGCATATTGTAAATCTTTTAACAATTGCTGACTGTGAAATTCTGAACCAATTAACGGCGCAAACTCCGACTCCATGTCGACACGAATAATATGATAAGACGGTGCTGTCGCTTTCATACGAACACCATAAAAATTATTTTGCTTAATTAATTCGGGTTCATTTGGTTCAAACTCATCTAATGTCGGTAATGTCACACCATAGCCCTCTACACGTGATTGCTCAATCGCATCTCGGAAGCGAGCTTGTGCCTTCTTCGCCTCGGACGCCTCTTTAATAAATAATAGCCAATCTTTTTTCGTGTCGATTGGATGCTCTAGCCATTCATTACAGATTGCTTTATAAATATCATTTTGTATCGTTAAACGTACCGTTACAACACCAAGCCCTGCATCGACACGCTCCACTTCACAATTTTCTACGAAATCTAAGGCCTTCAAAAAATTTGTCGCCTTTTCAACATCGCGAATTTTTTCTACATGCCCTACCATCTCATTTGCTGCTACGGCTAATGATTCATTAATATGATGTGTACTATCAAGCACATCTACCCAGTCAGGCTTTTCAACCTCAATATATTCAATTGGAAACTCATATAAAGCCTCCTGTAAAATATAAGCAATATCAGAGGTTGTTAGCTGGTCAATTGATGTTGCAATGACCGGTACTTCGTATGTCTCAAATAATTCATTGCGTAAATTGCGTGTTTCCTCTCTCGCTGGCATCGAGCTGTTTATAACAATGACAAAAGGTTTTCCAATTTCCTTTAATTGCTCAATAATCGCTCTTTCTGCTACGACAGCAGCTTGACGCTCTATCCCGTTAACCGTACCATCAGTCGTTACGACTACTCCAATATTGGCATGGTCACGTATTACTTTATCTGTACCGATTTTAGCAGCATCCTGAAACGGAATTGCTTCTGTATGCCATGGTGTATGCACATATTTTGGACCATTTTCATCCTCATAGCCTTTTGCCCCATCAATAATATAACCGACGCAATCTGCAAGGCGAATACGGAAGCTTAAACCATTGTCACCGATAGCAATCGGTGCTGCATTTGCAGGAACAAACTTTGGCTCTGCTGTCATAATGACAGGTCCCGGTGAGCTTTGTGGTAGCTCGTCCAAGGCGCGTTTACGATCATCTTCACTCATAATATTCGGTAAAACAAGAGATTCCATTACCTTTTTTACAAATGTTGATTTTCCTACACGGACGGGACCAACAACCCCGATATACACATCCCCATTTGTTCGTGCTGCAAGCTGCTGAAAAATTTGTTCGCTAATAGGCGCTCCTCCTTTACTTGTATAAACTTATGCCTATCTAGCTGCAAATATGAAAAAGACCTTATAACGTGTTATTAAATGATTTCTTGTAATCTCTTTTAAAGTTGTTTATTTGCAAGGTTTTTAGGGATATTTTATTAACAGGCTTGTCAAAATTGTTGAAGGGGCTGTCTGAAAAATGTATATCTTTTCGGACAGCCCCTTGCTTCTATATTAAATATTCGCTAAAAACACTACTTTTGCGGTGGTCACAATAAATTGTTACTATCCCCCTTGATAATATTATTTTTGGGGCTCATACATAAAGATTGGCTCATTGTTTTCATCAACTGTATATGGCAAAGAATAGGCAGGTACAACAGGATAATGCTCTACTAATAGCATTCGAATATCGTCCCCTTGCTGCGGTGTCAGTCCTTGCTCCTTAATAAATTGATATAAATCGATTGAATAATCGACATATAGTTCTCCTTGTGTAGAAACAATTACTGGTAATTGATTATTAGAATATGGACTAGCCACTGTCACATCTTCCTTATAACCTATTTTTTTGAAATCAATTGTATAAATATACGGCGTTATACTATCTTTATATTGCGGGTATTTCGTACCAATAAAACGTATTTTTACTTCTCGAAGTCTTTCTGGGACACGTAAATCGACAAGTTTAATTGTTGGGTTTTCTTCTGGATTCCAAATGATATATTGAAAAATCCCACCTTTTTCAAATGAATTAGCTGGCGGAGATGATAAATATTTTGGAACAAGCTTGTCAAAATCAACTAAATATTTAATAAAAATATCTGTATCCATATCGCGTGTTTTTATTGGTAAAACACCTGTATCTGCTTGATACTCGGTAATTGCACGTTGTACTGATGCTAATTGATCCACGTCAGGTACTTGATTTTCTACTTTACGTTCTTCTGGATACGCACAAGCTGTCAGTAGAAGCGTGGATAAAAATACGGTAGCAAGCATTATCCATCTTGTTTTCATTCTAAAAATTCCCCTCTACAATCTTTTAATTTGGCCATGTCGCTATAATTAATACCATTAAAAAAGAGCCAATAGCTAGCATAACATAAGCGATTAATTTTAATATAAACGATAATACGATATTATTGACCCATTTACGAGTGGCTGAAATAATTAAAAGAGAAAGAAACAATAAGCCAATCGAATAAAATGATATCCACATAACATCAAGCGCAGGTATATGTCCTAATGGACCACGTGCTGTATTTAATAATAAGTAGGATGCGTCCATAATTTGATGATTCACTACTAAAACCGCCTTTCTATTTAACTCCGTCCTATCTCTACACCATTGTAAATTATATAGTGCTGCTAAACAAAATAATAGGGCTGTCCTCAAAGTTGATAAACAAACTTTGAGGAACAACCCTTTATTATTAAAAGCCCAAGCCATTTATGGATAATTTATGACACTTTGTTTCGTATTAACGGGCTGTACAAAATCGTTAGCGAAACTTGGAGTGAATAGCCTGTAAAAAGCTACTTTCGGTCAATACTACAAGGCATGAGGTTTTCCCCCTATTGCCAATTTAGTCGGCGTTGAGGAAAAGTCCCCCTTTATTGGAACTCGTCTATTTCAGGCTTTTTCATACGAATCATTAATTCATCCACTGCCTCTTTCGGCGTTTTGTCGCTAAATAACACATCATAAAGGGCAGCAGTAATCGGCATTGCAACATCGTATTTCAAAGCAAGCTGATGTGCGGCCTTCGTTGTTCGAATTCCTTCCACAACCATACCCATTTGCTCTAAAACTTCAGCGAGCGGCATTCCCTTTCCAAGCATATTACCTGCGCGCCAATTGCGTGAATGCACACTCGTACATGTCACAATTAAGTCGCCCATACCGGTTAGGCCAGCAAAGGTAAACGGATTCCCACCCATTTTTACACCTAGTCGAGTTATTTCTGCCAAGCCACGCGTAATAAGTGCTGCTTTGGCATTGTCGCCATAATTTAAGCCATCTGTAATTCCTGCTGCTAATGCAATGACATTTTTTAAGGCCCCACCAATCTCAACACCTGTTATATCCTCGCTCGTGTAAACGCGGAAGTAACCGTTCATAAATAAGTCCTGTATTTTTTCGGCTGAAAGAGAATTTTCACATGCGGCGGTTACTGTCGTTGGATGTTGTAAAACAACTTCCTCCGCATGGCTCGGCCCTGATAAGACAACAATATCCTCAATCAAATTGTCACCGATGCTTTCTTGCATCAATTCAGAAATGCGCAGTAAAGTATCCGGTTCAATGCCCTTTGACACATGAACAAATAGCGTCTTTTTTTGTAGCAAATGAGCTAGATTGCCGCACACTTCTCGAATCGCCTTTGTTGGTACAGCAACAACAATTGTTGATGCGTGCTCTGCAGCTTGTGCAAGATTAGCCGTCGCTACTAAGTTTTGCGGCAATATCGTATTTGGTAAATATTTTTTATTTGTATGCTGATTATTAATTTCTTGTGCTTGGTCTTCTCGGTGCGTCCAAAGAAGCGTGTTATGCCCGTTTTCTGCAAGTACAATGGCAAGCGCCGTCCCCCAAGAGCCAGCTCCTAAAACCGTTATTCGCTCCATCTTTTCCCCTCCAAAACTAATCGCGTGCGCGAGTAATTAAGCGAATTGGCGTTCCTTCAAAATCAAATGTTTCACGTATACGATTTTCAAGGAAACGTTCATATGAAAAGTGCATTAATTCCGGCTCATTTACAAATACAACAAAAGTCGGTGGCTGAATCGCCACTTGTGTTGCATAGTAAATGCGCAAACGACGTCCTTTATCTGCAGGTGCTGGATTACGAGCAACAGAATCCTCAATCACTTCATTTAGAATAGATGACTGGATACGCATTGAATGATTCTCACTTACCCGCTGCACAACAGGTAAAATTTGATGTACCCGCTGCTTCGTTTTCGCAGATACGAAAACAATCGGTGCATAATCTAAAAATAAGAAATGCTCACGAATTTGCTGTGTATAGAAATTCATTGTTTTTTCATCTTTTTCAATCGCGTCCCATTTATTCACAACGATAATTACTGCTTTCCCAGCCTCATGCGCATAGCCCGCGATTTTTTTATCTTGCTCTTGAATGCCTTCATCCGCATTCAATACGACTAAAACAACGTCGGAGCGTTCAATAGCTCTAAGTGCACGCAATACGGAATATTTTTCAGTAGACTCGTACACCTTCCCTTTTTTCCGCATACCCGCAGTGTCAATAATAACGTATTCTTGACCATCATACGTATACGGTGTATCAATGGCATCACGTGTTGTCCCTGCAATATTGCTCACGATTACTCGGTCATGTCCTAAAAAAGCGTTTACTAAAGAGGATTTTCCTACATTCGGGCGGCCAATTAATGAAAACTTAATAACATCATCATCATATTGCGCCTCATCCTCTTGCGGGAAATGCTTTGCACACTCATCAAGCAAATCACCTAAACCTAAGCCATGTGAGCCTGAAATTGGCCAAGGCTCACCAAAACCTAATGAATAAAAATCATAAATCATTTCACGCATATCTGGATTGTCAATTTTATTTACAGCGAGTACAATTGGCTTTTTTGTTTTGTATAAAATTTTCGCTACTTGCTCATCGGCAGCCGTTACACCTTCGCGACCATTCGTCATAAAAATAATAACATCTGCCTCGTCGATAGCGATTTCTGCTTGTTGGCGAATTTGCTCTAAAAACGGCTCATCCCCAATTTCAATTCCACCTGTATCAATAATATTAAAATCATGTGTTAACCATTCTGCCGAACTATAAATACGGTCACGCGTGACACCTGGAATATCTTCCACAATGGAAACACGCTCTCCAACAATGCGATTAAATATTGTTGATTTTCCCACGTTCGGACGACCTACGATGGCGATTACTGGTTTTGTCATCTGTACTTCATCCTTCCAACTTTCGAATCTCTACGTAATTATACACGAATTTTTCTATTATAGCATGTAATGCGGTAAAGTAAAAAGGAGAAGTGAGGCTAGATGAAAACACGTAGATAGTGCAAGAAAATCAAATAAAGTGAACCTTCAATCAGTGGGGGTTTTCTTCATCCCCCACTGATTGGTAGTTTCACCAATCGGGTTTTTACAGGCTGTTGGATCCCTCACTTAAACATCTTGATTTTATCTGTTGTTTTGAAGTGGGGGTCTTACAGCCTGTTAATACGGGATAAAATCCGCTTCCCTTAAATTTCTGTAGTTGCTTAACTTTTCTTTGATTTAAAAAGACAAATAGACTGCTGGAAGATTCCAACAGTCTATAAGCATTTATTATTCTTTCGTAAAACCTTTTAATTGGTCACCGATTACATCGCTAAACGAGAAGCCTGAGTTTTCTTCTGGTAATTCGTAATCGAATTCTTCCTCTTTATCTGGGTTTTCAAAAAGCTCTTTAATGCTAAGTGATAAGCGCTTTTCTGCTGCATTCACATCTAGCACTTTCACTTGTACCTCTTGCCCTTCCTTTAATACCTCGTGTGGCGTATTAATATGCTTATGTGAAATTTGTGAAATATGCACAAGTCCTTCTACATTCGAAAATACTTCCACGAAAGCACCAAACGACACAAGACGGCGGACTGTACCTGTTAAAATAGAGCCCTTTGCTGCGCGCTCCTCGATATTTTCCCAAGGTCCAGGTAATGTATCTTTAATCGATAATGAAATACGTTCATTGTCTGCATCAACAGAAAGAACCTTTACTTTAACAGCTTGCCCTTCTGTTAAAACAGTTGAAACATCGTCTATATGGTCATGAGAGACTTGTGAAATGTGTACAAGCCCATCTACACCGCCAAGATCAATGAATGCGCCAAATGCCGCTAAACGCTGTACCTTGCCTTCTAGCACGTCACCCTGTTTTATATTTTCAATTACTTGCTTTTTCTGTTCGGCTTTTTCTTGCTCCACAACAGCTCGGTGAGATAAGATTAAGCGACCTTTCTCCTTATCAAGCTCAGTAATTTTAAAGCGCATCGTTTTGCCACGATAATCTTCAAAATCCTCTACAAAATAATCCTCTACTAACGATGCTGGGACAAAGCCTCGAACGCCTAAATCAACGACTAGGCCGCCCTTTACAACATCCTTTACTTCAGCTTCAAATGTTTCACCTGATTCAAATTTCGCGATTAAATCATCCCATGCTTTCAATGCGTCTACTTTACGCTTAGATAACACATATGCTTCGTCTTCCACTTTCGTAATCATCAATTCAAGCACATCGCCTACTGAAACTGCATCAGATGCCTTTTCAATGTGTAAGCTTGAAAGCTCGCTAATTGGAATAATCCCTTCAAACGGGGCACCCTCAATCGAAACCGTAACAGATTTATCGTCCACCTGCTCCGCAGTACCTTTCACAATATCTCCTTCATGAAATTCCTTTTCTAATCCTAAGTTCATTTCTTCAGACATATGTAACCCTCCTTCGCATGTTCCACTTTTATTTTATTCGAAATAATGAATAAAAACAAAAAATTCCCCTTTTGTCATAAAAAAATCTTACAATTATGCTTACATAACACCATGCGCTAACTTCAAAATTGCCTCTGCTGCTTCATCAATTGTTAAGTCGGTCGTATCTAAATACACTGCGTCAGCAGCTTGAATTAACGGTGAAGCTTCCCTCTCGCTATCCAACTTATCACGAAGGGCAATTTCTTCTTGTAAACGCTCAATAGATGATTGAATCCCGCGACGCTCATTATCAAGGTGACGACGACGAGCACGCTCTTCTACCGAGGCAGACATAAATACTTTTAGCTCCGCTTCTTTTAAAACATGTGTAGCAATATCTCGCCCGTCCATTACAACACCGCCACTTGCAGCTAATTGCTGCTGCATCGCAACTAAAACTTCACGTATATTAGCATGTGCAGCTAGCTGCGAAACATTCGCTGTTACCTCATTCGTACGAATAACATCCGATACATCAATACCATCTACGTAAACAAGTTGACCATTATTAGACGGTGCCAACTCGATTTTTGTTGCACTTAACATCTTCTCTAGCGCGTCGCTATCATCTAATTGTATGTTTTGTTGTAGCGCTTTATGCGTTACAGCACGATACATCGCTCCTGTATCGATGTATGTAAAATTTAATTTTTCCGCTACAATTTTCGCAATCGTACTTTTCCCTGCACCTGCTGGGCCATCAATTGCAATTTGAATTTGTTTTGTCATTCATATATCCCTACTTTCCTTACCATTCCATTATATATGAAATAAGAGACGATAGTTAGCCAAATAACTTGAAAATAGGCTGTAAGGAACAGGAGCTGTCCAAAAAGTATTTCTTTTAAGACACGCCCTTCCTTACAGCCTCTGTGTTACCCCGCATTAACGGGAAGTATGACTCTCCGTTCTAAGATTAACTGCCCGTAAATGCCCGATTAGTTCAACTAACAATCAGTGGAAATGCTTCCACTGATTGAAGTTTCACTTTATAATTCGTTTAATTCTTTTTTGCGCTGAAGCAATTGGCGCTCAAAGCATAAACGCACAATATGCTGCTTATCAACATCATCCGTATCCGTCAGTTGCATTGAGGCAATTTGCATCCCGTTTTCCTCATAAATACGAACAACGCGCGCATCTGTTTGTACATACTTTATCTCACCGTTGACAAAAGGAAGTACAACTGTTAATTGAACCGTATCATTTTCCTTAAAATTGGTCGGTTGAGTTAAACGCAGAGATAACCCTCCGGCGCTTATATCTTGCGCGATAAATTGATAGAAAGTCCCATCATATTCTACCGCTACATCAATTGGTGTTTCAATCCGTACAAACTCTCTTCGTTGAATTTTTGTAAATTCATTGGCTGGCGGACATGAAAGCATCACCATCGGTATACGATCGTTTTTCCGCCCCATCACTTTCGTTGTAAAGCTATAGCTATTACCCTCCGTATAAAATACGGCATGGAACTGTGCTCCATCCAGTAAAAATGCTGTTTTTTTCGTGAAATCATTGATTGGATAATCCACGTAAATAAGATCGTCATCCTTTTCCACCACTTTACACCTAAATTTCTCCATTCTCTCTGTATACATTGGCTCTAACATTAACATCGTTCCAATTTTTAATTCCATGATTTTCTCCTCGTGCATTTACATTTTCTATGTCTATTATCGCACGCGGTTTCCAAATTATCTATATTATTATTCTTCAATGCCAACTTAGGTTAATGTATCAATTTGAATGACTTCATGTGTTGTGCCATCTACAACAACACGGAATGTATCATACTGTTTATCCGGTAGTCGTGCAATAACTTCATAGCATAGACGTAGTTCATATGCATCATTTTCTGTGTAAATTTTCTTTTCATCCTCTATTACAACGCCTTCACCAAAAAATGCCGACCAATCAATTGGCTTTAGCTCCTGCTCTTTAATCGTTTCCTTTTGGATATACTCCATAGCATTAATACCGAGCACTTCGCCGCTATCCTTTGCAATTTTCACTTGCACACTATCAGGGTAGACGAGCGCATCATTTACTTTACGTGTGAAAACAAAATGCCATGCTATATGATTTTCTCTCATTTCTGTGATGACTGTATCTTCAAACCCTGCATCTGCCATTATTTTTTCTGCTGCTTGTACAATTTCCTCATGCGACAAAGCAGTATTTTTCATTGGGCGCTCTAGTAAAAATGATAAAACATGGCCACCCTTTTCTGTAATATCGGCATAACCTATACGCGAGCCCCTAACAAATTGAATATGATAAAACGGATACGGGGCATCATCGCGACTTTTTGTAACAGTCATTGTTGCATCACTAATTAAAGGGAATACTGTTTGCAATCTTTCAAGTGCTTGTGCCTTCGTTAACGGCTCATCCATTAAATGCTGTAGCTCACGCTTTTTCTGATAATCACTTTCGCTTGCCGTTAAAGGAAAGTCTGTTTCATTAAAACTTTTCAAATCAGCTGATACTTTCGCAAAGTTTGAATTTCCTACTTCATCAGATGTAATTTTCGACCATTTTCTATAGTCGCCATCTTGCTGAAAGTAATTTGCTGTAGCAACAGTCCATTCTTCAGTTAAGGCATGTAAATTGCCATTCACTGCTTCCATCTTTTTTCGCCATTCTGTTGCATCTTTCGTTGCCGCAGTACGTTTTGCTTCATCTCCAATACGACCTAAATAACGCATCCAATCATTTGCTACATCCTGATGTAAAGGCAGGCGTGAAACTGCATTACGCATATCACTACTTACACGCCAAATCGTATCAAGCTCTTTGTGTAATGCTTTTTCATCTTGAAAAAGCATTGATTTGGCAATAGAAGAATGCAATAAAGAGAGCTTTTCTGACGCATTCGTTAACTCATTCGTATAATGGGCATGTACAGCCCTTTCCAATGAACGCTGCTTTGTCGTTACATCGTACGCATAAACAGCTAAAATCAATACAACAATACCTAATAAATAAACTGCATTTCTCATACTTCACCTCTAATAGCAAAAGATATGTTGACCTATTTGCTTAATTTGTGGACGTGTCCAAATCCATTTGCTCGTCGCTGTTTTCGGGTTGAAATAGTATAGTGCATTTTCCGTTGGGTCCCAACCATTCATTGCATCAAGCACAGCTTGTTTTGCTCGTTCATTTGGCGTCAACCAAATTTGACCGTCTGCCACTGCTGTAAAAGCAAGCGGCTGAAAAATAATATCGGAAATACTGTTTGGGAAATCGGGGGATTCAAGTCGGTTTAAAATAACTGCTGCCACTGCTACTTGTCCTTCATATGGCTCGCCGCGTGCTTCTCCAAAAACGGCATTTGCCATCAGTTGCAAATCACGTTCTGTATAGTTAGGGGGAAGCTGCATAGAACCACTATTGGAATTATTTTTACTACTTTCCGTACTACTACTGCCTCCTTTTACTTGATGTTCAAGTGGCATACCACCATAGTGTGTAAAATGGCTACCTTTCGCAATTTGCTCTTTAACAAAGCTCTCGTTATAGTTCGACTGTCCAACTAGCTTTTGTTTTGTTGTGTTACCCGCAATACCATCTACCTCTAAGCCATAGTCCTGTTGAAATTCACGCAATGCCCAATACGTGCCATAACCAAATTTGCCATCAATCTTGCCATGATAATAACCTATATACTGCAAACGGGCTTGCAGCTCAATAACATCATCTCCAAAAGCACCGCGCTGAATCACTTGTGCCGAAAAGGCATCGGATTGCTGCGGCTGCAAAAAGAGTATACTTAGCAAGAAAATAATGAATAATTTTTTTCTCATGCACACCTCTCCTTTTTTCATAGCATGCGAAGTGCGCCTTGATTTATACATCTGATATTTATTTTTCTAATTGGAGCAGAGCTTTCCTAAGCAAAAAGCAAAAGGTATCTGGAAAGTGGCGTGTCTGCCTACTTTTCAAATACCTTCTAATGTCGATTGTTTTCAATTAAATGTTCAATTAAATGTTGATGGGCAAGCTTTACTTTACGTAAGCCAAACCACCATAAAAACAGCATAAACGGCACCATTAAGTAAATAAAATTGCCACCTAGCGTCCAAATCAAATTATAGCTAAAATGCAACGCAATCGGAATAAATAACGATAAAAATAAATATTCCTTTTCTTTATCATTATTGGAAAACTTATTTTTCCCAAAATAATAGCCCATTACAACACCAAACAATGCATGGCTTGAAACAGGAAGTAATGCTCTCACAAAGGCTGTATCTAAGCCAAACGATAATAAATATAACACATTCTCAACAGTAGCAAAGCCGAGTGATACAGCCGCACCGTATAAAATGCCATCATATGGATCATCAAACTCAATATGTCTAAAAATGAGAATAAAAATAATAAGCCACTTAAAAAATTCCTCAATCGTACTTGTAAACACAACATTGGTCATAAATGGAGAGGTAAGCGCTCGTTCTTCTTCCACCACATATTGAATAAATAAAATAGGAAATGTCACCACTGCCCCGTATAAAAATGCTTGAATAAGCGTTCTACGTGGCTCTGTAGCCATTTGATTGCGCATATAAAAATAGCCTAAAAGAGCTAGTGCTGGAGCTATCGCTGCTGATAATAGTATGAACATATTGTAAGCTCCTTTTCTATATAGATAAAGTGAAACTTCAATCCGTGGAGGTTTTCCTCCTCCCCACTGATTGTTAGTTGAACCAATCGGGCTTTTACGGGCCTCCCACTTATCATTTGCGTATTTTCACTTAAGTTTGTCTTACTGCCCGTTAATGCGGGGTAAAACATTCCTTAACAATTTATTTAGATATTGTTATTATAACATTAAATGCATTCATACTGATTTCAAAAGGGGATTTTTTTATGTCAAAAAAAACGATTTTATTAATTCATACGGGTGGTACGATTTCAATGAAAATGAGCGCGGACACAGGCGCAGTTATGCTAAACGAGCAAAACCCGCTAAGGGCAGAGAAGCATATGCTCTCGACCTACGCTAATATTATCGAAGTAGAGGCGTTTAATTTGCCGTCACCACATATTACGCCAAATGAAATGCTACTGCTGCGCAATTGTATTGCTGAGCATGTTGATAAATATGCAATTGACGGAGTAGTGATTACACATGGTACAGATACATTAGAGGAAACAGCCTACTTTTTAGATTTGACAACACGCTATAATTTCCCCATCGTTCTAACTGGGGCAATGCGTTCTTCCAACGAACTTGGAGCAGATGGCGTATATAATTTATTAGAGGCAGTGCGTGTAGCCTGCTCAAAGGAAGCACGTGAAAAAGGGGTACTTGTTGTTATGAATGATGAAATTCATCATGCATTTAATATTACAAAAACATCGACTTCTAGCGTCAATACCTTCCAAAGCCCGCAATATGGCCCTATTGGCTTAATTACAAAAAAGACAGTACATATCCATCATATGCCTGTAAAGCGCCAATTTGTAGAAGTTGAAAAAATAGAAAAGCGCGTCGCTCTCCTAAAAGCATATGCAGGGATGGAAGCCGATTTAATTGATGCGGTGGCTACATTACAATACGATGGACTTGTGTTAGAGGGCTTTGGACAAGGCAATGTCACACCTGCCGTGGCAAAACGTATCAAAACACTTGTAGCAAACGGTATGCCTGTCATTCTTGTATCACGCTGCTTTAACGGTATTGCAGAAGGGGTTTACGGTTATGAGGGGGGAGGCAAGCAACTAGAAGATGCAGGTGTTATTTTCGCTACAGGCATCAATGGTCAAAAAGCTCGCCTAAAGCTATTAATCGGCTTAAACCAAGTGCATCATCCTGTCGAGCTGAAGGACTTTTTCTAACTATAAAAGCGCCCAAAAAACCTTGCGGTTGCCGGTATTTTGGACAGTAGCGAGGATGTTTCACAAAATGTTGATTCATATAAACAGAAAACGCCTCTTTTAAAAATGGGATGAACATTGGCTTTAGCAGTGTTATCCTTCAAGCGATGAAAACATTTATTTCAATGCGGTATCAAAACAAAATGGACTTTTCGGACAACACCTTTATAAATAAATATAACAAAAAGCAAGCTCCTAATAAGATGAATGAAAAATTCCTCACATCAAATTAGGAGCTTACTATATTTAAGGACGTCGTGGTGCTTTAAATTTCTTCTGAACCGCCTTCGCAATCATCCCACCATGGAAGCGTCCATTCTCTATAAAGATTTCATTGGCATTATTACCTGCCGCAATAACACCTGCGATAAATAGATTTGCAACATTCGTTTCCATTGTCTCCTCATTAAAATGCGGGCGACCAGTTGCCGCGTCAATTTCGACACCCATTGCATGAATAAAGTCATGGTCAGGGTGATAGCCTGTCATTGCAAAGACGAAATCATTCGCAATTTGCAAATGCTTGCCTGCTTTAGAAATAACGACTTCCTCTTCATAAATCGCTTTTACTTCGCTATCAAAATGCATCACAATTTCACCTAAGCGAACTAAAGCATCAAACTCTGGTAGCACCCATGGCTTAACACTCGGCGAATATTCACTCCCACGATAAACGACTGTAACATGTGCCCCAGCCTTTTGTAGCTCTAACGCGGCATCTACAGCCGAGTTTTTACCACCAATAACCAATACCTTAGTATCGAAAAATGGGTGTGCCTCTTTAAAATAATGATAGACCTTTGGCAAATCCTCACCTGTAATGCCCATAAAATTTGGGTTATCATAATAGCCTGTTGCAATGATGACATATGGTGTTTCATATAGCGCTTTACTCGTTGTAACTTTGAAGTTGTCGCCACTTTTTTCTACCTTTTCAACCTTCTCGAAGCGGTGAATATTAATTTTTTTTGCACGCACAACCTCGCGATAATAAACGAGTGCTTGATTGCGCCTCGGCTTTCGTTCCTCCACAATAAACGGTACATCACCAATCGCTAATTTTTCACTCGTGCTGAAAAATGTTTGGTGTGTTGGGTAATTATATAGCGAATTAACGATATTGCCTTTTTCAATCACAACAGGACGTAAACCAATTGCCTGTAACTCAATTGCCGCTGCCAAGCCACAGGGACCACCACCGACAATTAAAGCGTCTACTTTATGCATACTTCATTCTCCTTACTTTTCTTCAATTGTCACATCGATTACGTGACACTCTGGCTTCGCACCTAAGCGCAATGGCAATAATGTCGTACCATAGCCATTGCTTATAAGCGTCGGCACTCCATTTCGCACAGAATAAGAGCCTTTCGGATGCACACCGAATTTCCAAAAACGAATTTGTCCGCCATGCAAATGTCCACCCATCATTAGCTGCGGTGTAAAATAACGCTCTACACGATAAAAAACTTGCGGATTATGTGAAATAAAAAATGTAATATCATCCGTTTGGCATTTCGCAAATGCCTGCTCAAAGCTATATTTTTTTGTGGATGTATCTTGAATGGCGCTAAGCCATATGCGATTTTGCCCTGCGAGTAATTGCGCATCATTTTCAAGTATTGTCACATCCATTTCAGCAAATAACTGACGTAAGCGTTGCTCTCCTACTTCATGGTCATTATTTCCCCAGACAAAGTAAATAGGACCGAGTTGCTGCAACTGTTCAATATTGCTGCGCACCCGCTCAAATGGTGTACGCCTATCGCATAAATCACCGCCGATAATGACCGCCTCTACTTTTCCGATTGCTTTTAGCATTTGTTGGTTAATGAGACGCAAATGAATATCTGAAATAAAAAAAATACGCAAGCTTTGAGGGGTTTGACCTTGCAGTTGTAAAGGATGATGACGCACATTATTTTCAAATGCTTGACGCCACATATACCAAATACATACGCAAATAATTCCTACTCCTATTAATATGAATTTCACACTTTAAAACCCCTATTCGATGGCATTTCTTACGGAAACAGGGCTACCTAGAAAGGTTAAATCCCTCTAGGTAGCCCTCTTAGTATATTACAAAAAACACGTCATTCGTTAATATTTGCTTTATTATTTTTTCATCTTATTGCGGAATAATAAGTGTTTGTCCAACGACAATATTTTCTGAGCTTAAATTATTCGCTTGCATAATTTTTTGCACGCCGTTTCCATTATTATAATATTTTAAAGAAATACGATACAGGTTTTCATTTGGCTGAACGACATGTGTTTGAGATGAGGCTAGCTTTTCTGCATCTTCCTTCGCCTGTTTTTCAGCTTGTGCTTTTGCTGCTGCCTCTTTTTCGGCTTGCGCCTTTGCCTGTGCTTCTTTTTCAGCCTGTGCTTTCGCCGCCGCTTCCTTTTCGGCTTGCGCCTTTGCTTGTGCCTCTTGTTCAGCCTGCGCTTTCGCTGCCGCTTCCTTTTCAGCCTGTGCCGCTGCCTCTTGCTCAGCCTTCTCTTTTTCGGCTGCCGCTATTTGCTGTTCATTATTTTCAATAGATGGCTTGTTCGGCTCCACCGTAACCGAACCATCCTTTTCCACTGCTAAACTTTTCGGCTCATAAAAGAAATGTACATAGCCTAATACAAGTAAAGGTATAAATATAAACAATATCGTCATATTTCGAATAAGTGGGCTTTTTCGTTTTTTAGGTTTTTTACTTGTGCGTGACTTTCTTTCTAATCGACCATCAAATTCGATTTCTTGACGGTGCTCTTCAATTTTTTCTCTATAATTTTCTTGTGTCACAACACACCCCTCCTTACACTACTATTCTATAAACATATTATGACTAAATTCTACAAAAAAATCAATCGCGCTTCACCCTAGCAGTATTCGCTGCAAACGCTCCTGCCATGTTAATTGCTGGTCTGGCTCTTCAATAATTAATTGTGCAGTAAGTATTTCTTCAAAAATAAGACCACAATTTTGGCAGCAATTCGCCGTTTTTTCAGTTAGTTGTTGACCGAAATAATGAACAATTTGCTCGCGCATACAATTAGTCGAGTGTACGACTTGCAGCATTTCCTGTACCGCTTTATATTTATCTAGCTCCATTTGCTGCAAGCGTATTTGCACAGCTTCACTACTTTCCTGCTGCATCCAATAGTGCAAAACACGAAAAGCCGTTTCAGAAATCCCGCCAGCCTCAAGCATGCGCATCGGATTATGTCCGCTTGCCAAGCAGCTCATATATTGTTCAATATGCTGCGTTTTGGGCAAATCCTCGGTCACGATAAATTGAGAAAATTGCTCATCTCCATCTGCATAGAGCAATGTCGCTACTGCCGGCTGTCCGTCCCTACCTGCACGACCAATTTCCTGCATATAATTCGCAATATTTGATGGCATAAATTCATGAATCACCTGACGAATATTACCTTTATGTACACCCATACCAAATGCATTTGTTGCCACAATCCAATCTAACTTGCCGCCTAAAAATTGCTGCTGAATAAATTGGCGGTCCTCCGCCTCCTTGCCTGCATGATATGCCGCCGCTGCAATCCCACGCTCGAGAAGCGCTAAGCTAAGCGCCTCTGTTTTACCGCGCGATTGCGTATAAATAATGCCTGGTCCCTCTGTCGTTTTAACATGCTCAAGTATCCATTTGATTTTTTCATCCTTCTGTTGAAAAAAACGCTTTGCTAAGTGAATATTCGGGCGATTCACTGAATGTAAAAAATAAAAAGGAGACTGCATTGATAAATAGGTTTCAATATCTTGCAATACCGTTTTAGTTGCCGTTGCAGACAACGCTAAAATGGGCGGTTTATTATTCGTTGGAATGATTTCACTTAAACGCAAATAATCAGGACGAAAGTCAAAGCCCCATTGCGAAATACAATGTGCCTCATCCGCTACGATAAGCCCAAGCCTCATCTCCTTAAGCCGCTCCTTTACTTGAGGTTGCATCAGCATTTCTGGGGATGCGAAAATAAAGCGATATTCATGTAAGAAATGTAGAGCATAGCGCTTTTGCTGTGCTGTTAAAAATGAATTTAGAGCTATAACACGCTTTTCGCCAAATTGCTTCAATTGGTCCACTTGGTCTTGCATTAAAGATAATAGCGGGGAAACAATAAGGACTGGTGCATCTAATAAATAGGCTGGGAGCTGGTAGCATATGGATTTCCCCATACCTGTTGGTAATAGCGCAATGACATCTTGTCCGGCTAAAAGCTGCTCAATTACTTCTTTTTGCCCCGGTCGAAAGCTCGTATAACCAAAATGCTTTTGCAATGCTTGCTCCAACATTTAATTGCCCCCTCTCGCTAATACTAAACGCAATTGGAAATAAGTAAGATGCGGTAAAGCCTCACGCAATACTTTTAATTTTTTCGTAGCCCGTGATGAAATCTCATGTTGCACCTGTAGAAGCTCCTCCTGCTTAACAAAATGCTCAATTGGAAAAGTGGCATCGTGCATCGCTAGCTCAACTAAATGGTCCTCTATCGTGCTTTGCTTGAGATTTCTTGTATGGGCTATTTGCTGGAGCGAAAAGCCTTGCTCAAAAAGCCTTGCTGTTTGAAAGGCCGAGTCTGTTAGTGGCATGCGAATGCGGAGCTGCTGCGCAATATCAGCTAAATACGGATACTGTGTAATATGCTGAAGCCAATTATGTAAAGCGGAAATATAAAGGAGCTGGACATCCATTTCCGTACGCTCTGCATGATAGGCAAGCTGCTGCCATGTAAAGCCGGGCATACCGACACCTGTTAAACGATTGATTAATAGCTCTCGCTGCTCTTCTGTTACAGCCAATGATTCCAAGCTATCTGTAATTTCCTGCAACAGCAACACTTGTAAAGCCCCAGCTTGATATTGGTGACGTCTTAAAAATTGACGTGCAAAATACTGTATTTTTTCATCGCGTTGAATGGGGATAAACGCTTTTATCTTCGCTGATTGATGAGATAATGCTTGCACAATAAGAGAAAGACGCGCATAAAAAATATGCTCGTTGCCTCGATAATGCCAACCGTCAAAGGTGCAAGGAACGCCCTTTTTCGCCTGCTCTATCCCACTAGCTGTCAATGTATAATAACCAGCTTCATCCATATGCAAATAGTCTGCTTCCACAAAAAGTTGAACAGATTCATTAAACTTTTGTCTTGAAAGTTTTGGCAGTAGACTAAAATAAGCATGCAAGGAAAAAATGCCAGCATCCTGTATTGTTTGCCCTGACTTTTTACCACGCAGCAAATGATAAGCAGAGGCTACGGTTCTTTCATTATTTAATTTTAAGAAAATTGCTAGTAAAATTTGTTGAAAAATCAACGCTGCCTCCCACCTTCATTCGACAATTTACTTCCAGTATAGCGCAGCTAACAGAAAAAACCTATTAAGTGCTAATTCTCTATTTTACATTTTAAATTGTGACAAAGCACATCGCATTAGATGAAGTAGTAACAGAAGGCTTTGAAGCGTTAATGAAGGAAAAAAATCATATTAAAATTCTTGTAAATTCACAAGCTTAATTTAAGGCTGTAGGGAAATGCAGGCTAGCGCCCAATTTTCCTACAGCCCTTTTCTTTTATACGCATTCGACGATTAACTTCTCATTGTAAAGCTCCACAAACACATCGACAACGGCTGGGTCAAAATGCTTGCCCCTTTGCGCTTGAATTTCCACCATTGTTTCTTCAGGTGTCCATGCCCTTTTATATGGACGCTCATGTGTTAGTGCATCATAGAAATCTGCTAATGCAACGATTCGCGCCTCAATTGGAATAGCCTCACCTGAAATTCCGTTTGGATAGCCTGTCCCGTCCCAGCGCTCATGATGTGCTATCGCAATTTTGCGTGCCATTTTCAGCGTTGAAAACACGCTATTCGCTAAAATATCTGCACCGATTGTCGTATGTGTTTTCATCCGTTCAAATTCATCCGCCTCAAAGCGCCCAGGCTTTAGCAATATATGATCTGGAATGCCGATTTTTCCAATGTCGTGTAAAGGGGCTGCTAAACGAATAAGCTCTATCTCAGCTTTTGGTAAATTTAAACGCTCTGCAATTAAGCCAGATAAATGACCGACACGCTCTGTATGCTCGCCCGTTTCATCGTCACGATACTCTGATGCCTTCGCCAATAAATTTAAAATTTCGTATTTTGCCTGCTGTAGCTCCTGCGTTCTTTGCTGTACTTTCTCTTCCAATAATTGATTTTGCATACGTAACTGACCGTAGAGTACACGTGTTTGTAATAAATTTGTTATGCGTAAAACAAGATCAATTCGATCAATAGGCTTAGTTAAAAAATCGCTAATCCCCTCTTGAAAAGCTTGCTTCTTAGCCTCTGGTGTTAAGTCTGCCGTCAGCATTAATACCGGCAAAACCGCATCTTTACTACGAATCGATTGAAGTATTTGAAGACCATCTAAACCTGGCATATGCAAATCAAGTAAAACAATATCGGGATTTTTCTCTTCAAAGAGAGGTCCTGCTTGAAAAGGGTCCATTGTGCTATATATATGCTCAAATCCTGCACGACGTAAAATGCGCTCTAATAGGCTGACATTATATTCTTGATCATCAACGACTAAAATTTTCGCTTGTTTTATTTCTTCCATTCTTCCCGCTCCATTCATCTACCTGCTAACGCTTTCGTCATTTTTTCAAGTAAACGCTCTAGTATTATCGGCTTCGTATCATAGTCATCACAGCCTGCTTGATAGGCCTTTTCCTCATCCTCTTTCATTGCGTGTGCTGTTAAAACAATGATGGGAATATGCTTCGTCATTGCGTTCGCCTTCAATTGCCTCGTTGCCTCCCAGCCATCAACTACTGGCAAGCTTAAATCCATTAAAATTAATGCTGGCTGCTCCGCTATCGCATAGTCAATTCCTTGTTGTCCATCCTCTGCCGCCACTACAAAAAACCCTTTTCGAGTTAATCTTCTTGCTAGCATATCACGATTCATATCGTTATCCTCTACAAGCAAAATAGTTTGCATTCCATCAAATCCTTTTATTCTTTAATTAAAATTTCTTCGATTTTCTCCAGCAGCATTTTATGTTTAATCATCCCTTTTTGCACGATGCTCTCAACATAGCTACTCAGTTTCAAATGTTCTTCTCCGGTCAATGTTTTAGCAGTTACGACAACAACAGGTATATCACGCCATTCCGTTATTTTCCTTAATTCATCAATAAATTGGAAGCCATCCATTTCAGGCATCATTAAATCGAGTAAAATCAGTTGTGGCTTTTCATTTTTCACACAATCAATTGCATGCTGACCGTTGCGTGCCTGCGTAACAGCATAACCTTCTTTATTTAATAATTTAGTCATCAATTCACTTGTCATTATGTCGTCTTCTACAACAAGCACCTGCAATTGCTGCTTCTCTGTAACATAACGCTCTAACGCACTTACTAGCGACTCTTTATTAATTGGTTTTGTTAAATATTCAGATGCGCCAAGGGAATAGCCTAAAGACTCATCCTTCACCATCGACCAAATAATGACGGGTATATGCTGTAACTCCTCATCATTTTTCAAAGCCGTTAGCACACTCCAACCGTCCATGCTCGGCATTAAAATATCTAGGCAAATCACTTCAGGCTGTAGCCTTCTCGCCATTTCCAGCCCTTCCTGACCATTTGAGGCATAAGCTAACGTCCAGTCCTCCTTTGCTAAATAATGCTTCATTAATTGGTGATTCAATGGCTCATCATCAATATGCAAAACATTTACCTTGCTTTTCTTTTCAAGCTTATGCACATCTGCCTTATCGACTATCATGGATTCTTCTACTTTTGACATCGGTAGCCAGCATGTAAACGTACTGCCAACACCCTCTTTACTTTCAACGCTAATTGCTCCGCCTAATATTTCACTAAAGCTTTGACTAATTGCTAAACCAAGCCCTGTGCCACCATACTTTCGCGTTGTGGAAGCATCTGCCTGAGTGAATGGTTGAAATAGCTTGTCTACTTGCTCAGCAGTCATACCAATTCCCGTATCCTGAATACAGAAGCTATAGCCTGCTTGCGCTTTGCGCGTTTCTTCTTCAACCGTAATTGTAACTATGCCATCTTTCGTAAATTTACTTGCATTGCTAATCAAATTAATTAAAATTTGCCTTAGCTTCGTCACGTCTGTTGTCATTTCGCCATCGCTTATTCGCGCTACTAATTCATTATTATTTTGGTCTACAAGTGGCTTAACTGTAGCAATAACATCTTGTACAAGCTGCTGAATCGCAACTTTCTCGAAATATACCTCCATTTTGCCTGCCTCAATTTTTGAAATATCTAATATATCATTTATTAATGAAAGCAAGTGGCTTCCTGCATTTCGGATTTTAGTTAAATCATCAACAAATAATGTTTCCCCTATATCTTCCGCTTCCTCTGCCAGCATCTCACTATAACCAATAATAGCGTTAAGAGGCGTGCGTAACTCATGGCTCATATTCGCTAAAAATTTACTTTTTACCATATTTGCCTTAATCGCTTCATCATGAGCCTGTTCAAGCTGCGCTGTGCGTTCTTTTACTAATTGCTCCAAATTGCTATTTAGCTCCTTCAGCTCCTCATTCATCTTATATATCTCTTTTGTTTTCTCTTCAATTTCGGAATCCTTAAACGAGATTTTATTCGATAAATAAATACCAAGCAAAGAGATAATTAATGAAAACAATGTACCAGTTGAAATGAAATAGCCTAGAAACTGTTGATTAAAAACGACTCCTGCACTAGATTTCATATTTTCATCTATGTAAAAATGCGCTGCGTGCATCCCAACATAATGCATACCAGCAATAGCTGCCCCCATAATTAATCCACTTCCGAGCTTGGCAAATGTTTTCGGATTCCCCTCTCCATTTCTAAAAAAGAATGCCAATAAAAGAGCAACAAAAGATGCTAAAAGTGCAATTATTATAGATAAAGCAACAAAAGATAAATCGTAAGAAATACCAATTTGCATCGCTTCCATACCAATATAATGCATTGCAACAATTCCAGTAGCTAATGAAGCACTAGCGCTTAATAAGCGCGGCAATGTTAACCGGCTATTACGACTGACTAAATGCAGTGCTATAAACGAGCCAATAATTGCAGCGATTACCGAAATAATGACAATAATAATATTATAGGCAACAGGTACTGGTAGTGAAAATGCCAGCATCCCTACAAAATGCATCGACCAAATACCTAGCCCCATAGCACTCGCTCCAAATAGCAGCCACAGTAGTCTAGATCTCCCTTTTAAATTACTAATTCTTCCAACCAAATCTAATACCGTATATGCTGCTGCAACAGCAACAATATATGAGAAAATGACTAATATTGTATCATGAGATCCGTGTATATGTTCCATAAAAAAACCCCCTATTTTTAGGTCAACACGAAAATTAATTGCCTAAACTTTTTTCTGTATTTGTATCGGATTAATTCCAACAATATTTAAAGCAAAATAGAATTGAACGCTTTCTCTCCACAGCTTTTGCTACATTTGTACTAATTAAAATACCTTCTAAATTCTCGTTTCACTCCATATTATAATCATTTCTCCAAGTCCTTGTCATGCCTGACACAATTGCTACGCACTTAGACATTTCTATGACAATCAAGTATTGCCTGTTGAAAAGTATAGTGAACCACTATAGAATAAGAAAGAAGCTTATCAGAAAGCGAACGGAAAAAAGGAGAGAATCTAATGCCAAAATATACAATTGTCGATAAAGATACATGTATTGCTTGTGGCGCATGTGGCGCTGCGGCACCAGATATTTATGATTACGATGATGAAGGGATTGCCTTCGTTATTTTAGACGATAATATGGGAACATGTGCTGTTCCAGAAGATTTATTAGAAGATATGCAAGACGCATTTGAAGGTTGCCCAACAGATTCTATTAAAGTAGCTGACGAAACATTTGACGGTGACTCATTAAAATTTGAATAATATTTGGTGAATCTCTCAAACTTCATAGAGATTTGCAAAATAATGATGACAAGTGTTATACAGAGCATGCGAGTAGAAGAAAAATCTATTGCGTGCTTTTTTTTATCGTGTTATAGTTATTTTTAGTAGTTGGTACTAATAACAGATATTATTGTACTAAAGGAGTGCAAATGATGGATATTTTACAATTAAAAAATAAGAATGTTGTTGTGATGGGTGTTGCGAATGAGCGTAGCATCGCTTGGGGCATTGCAAAAAAATTATTTGAAGTAGGCGCAAACGTTATTTTCACGTACCGAAAAGAACGTTCAAAAGGAAAAATTGAAAAAATGCTAGCTGATTATACAGATTATAAAACGGCTGTTATCGAGTGTGATGTAAATAGCGATGACAGCATTGCACAAGCTTTCAAGCAAATTAGCACACAGTTTGGCGACATTCATGGCATCGTCCATTCAGTTGCCTTCGCACATGCAGAGGATTTAAAAAATCGCTTCCATGAAACTTCACGTGAAGGCTATGCTTTCGCGCAAGATACAAGCGCATATTCATTAGTTGCTGTTAGTAAAGCAGCGAAGCCTTATTTAGCGGATGGTGCTTCCATCGTTACGATGAGCTACTTAGGAGCAGAGCGCGTATTAGACGGCTACAATGTAATGGGCGTCGCAAAGGCAGCTTTAGAGGCAGCTATGCGTTATTTAGCGGCTGACTTAGGCACAGATAATATTCGCGTCAATGCAATTTCTGCTGGTGCCATTCGTACACTAGCAGCAAAGGGCGTACCAAGCTTCAACCAAATTTTACACAAAATCGAAGAGCAATCGCCATTAAAGCGCAACACAAACCAAGAGGAAGTTGCAGACATGACAATTGTAATGCTCAGCACACTATCGCGTGGCGTAACAGGCGAAACGATATATGTAGACTCTGGCTACAATATTATGGGATAAAAAAGCGTCCAACAAGCCATGCGGTTGCCAGCTTGTTGGACGCTTTTATTGGTCTTTGGATAAATTGTTTGCTCAGCAAAACAGAGAGGGGTTTCCTTACATTAAAGTGAAAACATCAAAAAGATATCTCATTTTGCACGTGGGCTGTCTTAAAAGATTAAATTCCCCCCAGCGCAGTGAAAAATCCACTTTACGCTCATTTTATTTTAAATTCAAAAAAATGCTGCTAAATTCAGTGTTTCTCTCGTTTTCAAAGAACCTTCTTGCTATTTTAACGAGTGAATTTTTTAAAATAGCACTATCAAAAGCGTCGAAAGAGCAGGCCACCACACTGCTCTTTCGAAGCCTTTCCCCTTAAATAAATTGCACGAACTCGTTTACTGGCTTGCGATAGCCTCTTAAACGGCGACTTTTTTCCTTTTCCTTGCCAATTGTAATCATTAATACAACTTCTTGATTAGCAGGAATTTGCATAAGCTCACGCACTTTCTCTTGGTCAAAGCCAATCATCGGGCATGTATCCCAACCTCGATTTTTAGCTGCCAGCATAAACATCATCCCAGATAACGAGGCATTACGGATAGCCTCCTCCTTCATAAACTGCTCTCCTCGACCTTCGTAAAAGACCGTATTTTCCTTAATGAGGTCTTGTAGCTCTCCTTCTGTAATGATGCCTAAGTCACGCATCCCTTGATTCAAGCACTCTGTCTGCCGATAGGCATAGCGATCACCTGTTACGATAAGAACAGCGGAGGCACTATGCACCTTGTATTGACCGTTAGCTGCTTCCCGTATTTGCTCCTTCTTCTCCTTATCCATCACAGCGTAATAATGCGCATGCTGTAAATTAAAAGCTGTTGGCGTATATTTCACGTCATCAAAAATTTCTTTTAAATCAGCCTCAGTAATCAGGACATCTAATAAAAAGTTATTAGCTGAACGACGTTGCTCAATTAGTTGTTGAAATTCCATATGATTAGCTCCCTTATTCATACTCTTTTTCGATATTTTTCGTGCTACGTATAGTATCAATTGGTCGTACTAAGCGTTCAATTTGCTCACGCTTTGGCTCTAAAAATGGCGGTAAGGAAAGCTTTTCCCCTAGCGTTTCATACGGCTCATCCCCCATAAAGCCTGGACCATCTGTTGCTAGCTCAAATAAAATTTGTGGTGCAACACGAGTATATAACGACTCAAAGAAATGGCGATTGACATAGCCTGATGTATGCAAACCAAAGCTTTCAAAATGCGTCTGCCATTCATCTAGCATTGCACGATCCTCCACACGAAATGCTGCGTGGTGTACCGTTCCAAAACCTTGACGTGCATTCGGCAGTACCGTATTATGCTCTACGATAATTTGAGCGCCATTCCCGCCTTCGCCCACTTCAAATAAATGGAACGAATCTTCCTGTGCAACTTCTTTAAATAGCATTACTTTTTCTAACATTTGCTTGAAGAAAGAAAAATCACTAATGCGAATAAATATTGGACCTAATCCTGTAATTGCATATTCTAATGGAATCGGTCCCTTTTCCCACGGAGTACCTGAAGCAACACCATTATTTGTTTCATCGGAAATGAGCTGATAATGCTGTTCATCAAAGTCGACAAAAGATAATATTTTTTTACCAAATTGCTCTTTTATACCTGTATGCTTTACTTGTAAACGATTAAAACGCTTTGCCCAATAATTAAGTGCCTCATCTGTTGGTACACGGAATGATGTTTTTGAAATTTCATTTGTACCATGTACCCCCTTTGGAATACCTGGGAAATCAAAAAACGTCATATCTGTTCCTGCTGAACCTTTATCATCAGCAAAAAATAAATGATATGTTTGAATATCATCTTGATTGACCGTTTTTTTTACTAAACGCATCCCTAATACGTATGTGAAAAATTCATAGTTCTTTTCTGCACTGCTTGTAATTGCTGTTACGTGATGGATTCCTTTTAAATGATTCATTTGTCATTCCTCCGATATCGTATTTGTTCATAATCCGTTTTGTCGATTATTGTTAACTTTCCACTAATATGCTGAAAAATCCCGCTAACCAATCCTAAAACTCAAATTACCTCGAATTCGAGATAAATTTACCATACATATTTAACGCTGTCAATCACTTAGAAGAAAATATCTTGAATTCGAGATATTTTTCTTGCATATTCAATTTTCAAGTAGTAAAGTGGAAGCAACAACATACAAGGAGCGATTGATATGTATACGATTCCAGGACATCATCATATTTCTATGCTAACAAAAGATGCGAAGCAAAATAATCATTTTTATCGTCATATTTTAGGGTTGCGTCGTGTAAAACTAACTGTGAATCAAGATGACCCATCGATGTACCATCTCTTTTATGGGGACACAACAGGTAGCCCAGGTACAGAATTATCATTTTTTGAAATGCCTTTTATTGGACGAACACACCGTGGCACAAATGCTATCACACAAATTGGTTTACTTGTCCCTACAGAAGACAGCTTAGTTTATTGGCAACAACGCTTGGCGAACTACAATGTAAAACATGGTGAAATTACGACATATGCCAACCGCCCTGCCCTCCATTTTGAGGACGAGGAAGGTTTACGCATAGTACTCCTTGCCGCAAATGGCGAAGTGATTGATTACTGGCAAACATGGGCTAAATCGCCTGTCCCTGCAGAGCATCAAATTTTAGGTATGGGTACTGTAGAAATAACAGTGAAACGCCTTGATAAAATCGCAAGCACATTGCAAATGCTTAATTACAAAGAAATAAGTTGCACAGAAGATGAAGCAGTTTTTCAATCAATTAAAGGGCAAGCCTTTGGTGAAATCGTCATTAAAGAGCTGGATGGTCCTAGTGAAAAGCCCGGTCGTGGCAGCATTCATCATTTAGCCATTCGCGTGCGCAATCATGAAGAGCTCGCTTATTGGGATGAGCGTGTTAAAGAGCTCGGCTTTCCCACATCAGGCATTATCGACCGTTATTATTTTGAAAGCTTATATTTCCGCGAGTCAAATGGTATTCTTTTCGAAATTGCAACTGACGGCCCAGGCTTTACAATTGACGGAGATATAGCAACACTAGGCGAAAAATTAGATTTGCCACCATTTTTAGAAGGGCGTCGTACAGAAATTGAAGCGCACTTAAAGCCAATCGAAGGAGACGAATAATTATGCAAAATTACCGCATCGACCCAACTAAAGGGATAGAATTTGGACTTTATTCTCTAGGTGACCATATGGCTAACCCATTAACTGGAGAGCGCATTTCAGCACAGCAGCGTATTCAAGAATTAATCGAAGCGAGTACACTAGCAGAACAGGCTGGTATTGACGTATTTGCTGTTGGTGAAAGTCATCAAACACATTTTACCTCACAGGCACATACGGTTATTTTAGGAGCAATCGCACAGGCTACAAAGCATATTAAAATCGCGAGCTCTGCTACTGTTTTAAGTGTAGCTGACCCTGTACGTGTATACGAAGATTTTGCAACAATTGACTTAATCTCAAATGGGCGTGCTGAAATTGTCGCAGGGCGTGGCTCTCGCGTTGGCGCTTATGAGCTATTCGGCTATGACTTAGCTTATTACGAGGATTTATTCGAAGAAAAACTAGAACTATTAATGAAACTTAACGAAAAAGAAAAAATTACATGGGAAGGACAATTCCGTCCACCTTTAATTAATGCGGTGATTTATCCACAGCCAAAGGAAGGCTCATTGCCGATTTGGCGGGCAGTTGGTGGTCCGCCAGCAAGCGCAATTAAAGCGGGACATATGGGTGTGCCAATGATGCTCACAACATTAGGCGGACCAGCTGCAAACTTTAAAGTTTCCGTCGATGCATATCGTGACGCTGCAACTGAAAGCGGCTTCGACCCAGCCAACCTACCAATCGCAACAACAAGCTTATTTTATGTGGCAGAAACAACACAACAAGCAATCGACGAAATGTATCCGCATTTACACAGCGGCTTTCTAGCGATTCGGGGTAGTGGCTATCCTCGCCACCAAGTTGAGCTTGGTAGCAATACAAAGGATGCTCTCATGGTCGGCAGCCCACAGCAAATTATTGAAAAAATGCTCTACCAGTATGAATTATTCGGTCAACAACGCTTCATGGCACAAATTGACTTCGGCGGTGTTCCTTTCAATCAAATAATGAAAAATATCGAATTAATTGGGGACGAAATTATTCCTGCGATTAAAAAGTACACAAAGCAATAACAAAACTTTGCTGAAACATCACCGTAGGGTCGTCTGAAAAGCCATTTTGCGATGAGGATAGTGACAAATAAAGTAGAAGCAGATGTTTTTAGCGAATATTTTATCTAGAAACAAAGGGCTGGAGTTGTCCGAAAGGTCCATTTTGTTTTAGCACCGCATTGAAATCAATGCTTTCATCGCTTCATTTTTACTGAAGGATAACGCTGCTAAAGCCAATGTTCATCACATTTTTAAAAGAGGCGTTCTCTGCTTATAGGAATCAACATTTTGCGAAACATCACCGCTACTGTCCAAAATGCCGGCTATGCACGGCTTTTTGGACAGCCCCAGCCCCTATTTTTAGTGAATATTTCTCTTCTTAAAGCTACCGCCGCGCACTTCGGCTACGTCTGTAATAACAATGAAGGCATTCGGGTCATGTTCTTTGACAATTGTTAAAACTTTACTTTCCTCCATTCGAGTAATGATACAATGAATCAACTCTACTGGTTCATTTGAAAATCCACCAGTACCTGACGTGTATGTGATACCACGTCCTAGTCGGTCTTGAAGTGCTTGTCCAATATTTCGTGCATTTTTACTAATAATTTGTACTGACTTTGAGCTTTCAAGCCCTACTTGAATCACATCAATAACAATTTTTGCAATATAGTATGTAGCTGCAGAGTATAATGCACTTTCCAAGCCATAAATAAAGCTTGCGCCTGTAAAAATAAAGGCATTAATAAATAAAATAACATCCCCTACCGAAAAAGGTATATTACGTGATATAAGTACAGCAAGTACCTCCGAGCCATCTAGTGCGCCACCATTACGTAAGACGATACCAATTCCAACACCGAGCAAAACCCCTCCTGATAATACGATAAGCAAAGGGTCTTTTTCACCTAAAATAGGCGCCATGCCAGACATTAATACTGCTGAAATCGATAAAGTTACAATCCCAATCGAGCTAAGTATCGCAAAAGTTTTCCCTACTTGCTTGTAGCCTAAATATATAAAAGGTAAATTTAAGACGAACAGTAAAACACCTAGTGGAACACCAAAAAGATAGTTCCCCATAATGCCGACACCTGTTACGCCACCATCAATCACCGCATTTGGAATTAATACTGCCTCTAGCCCATAAGCAGCAATCGCTGCTCCAATAATAATGAATATTGCACGGCGAATAAATTCACCTTTCGTACCTATGTCCATCCATAAACCAACTCCTCTTTCATTTTTACTTTTCTATTATTACGCAATTTGGTTATTGAGAAAAGTAAAAACGCCCCACATTAAAAATTTCTTTTGTCCATGTGGGGCTTCCTTTTTATTTTTGAATAGTAGATTGCTGTATTGCTAATAATTCTGAAATCGTTACAAATGTATAGCCTTGCTCCTGTAGTTTTGGTAAAACCTGCCTCAACGCCTCAACCGTTTGCTCGCGATTGCCTCCTCCATCATGAAATAGGATGACATCACCTTCTTTGGCACTATTCACTATACGAACGATTTTTTCTACTCCTGGCTCCTTCCAATCCTCCGTATCCAAATGCCATGACCACATCACAACTTTATAACCTGAATCTGCAATGGCATCAATCATCGCATCCGTATACTGCCCACCAACAGGACGGAATAGCTTAGGTCTGTTCCCCGTAATTTGATACAGAAGTTCCGAAGTTTGTTCGATTTCTTTCAGTAACTTAGGTACTGTCGTCTTTAAAGGATGCGTATACGTATGATTGGCAATTTCGTGTCCATCTGTGTCTATACGCTCTATAAGCTCGGGATTTTTCTTGGCATTTTCACCAATAATAAAAAATGTAGCCTTCGCCTTATGCAATGCAAGCAAATCTAAAATCTCAGATGTATATTCTTTATGGGGACCATCATCAAATGTAAGCGCCAAAACTTTTTGATCTGTATGAATATCCCAAACAACTTGCCCCGCTTCTTCATAATATTGCCTACTGCGATTAGCGGCCGCCTCTTCCTTTGTTGTTAAAAAACTAATGATAGCCAGCAAAAGCACTAGTGATATGAATACGTATATTTTTTTCAACACGTCACATCCTATATAATATTTTATTAATAGTATTTGTAGGATGCGACAAAAAAATGCCCTTATTTTTAAAGCACTATGTAGTATTTTTTAGCAAGTGGATACGACAGATTTATCAAGCTATTTGGTAAAAGTTCACTGAGGTGCGAGACTTCTGTACCTATATCTGTCGCCTTGCTATCGGTACAAATCAGATTTGTCGCTACGCTTTCGGTATAAAAACATACGCTTCTGCGATTACTCGTCGCAAATAAATATACTGAAAGAAGTTAAAAATTTCCCTCCTCCCTTTTTTGCATGATAAAGTTTATCATGCTAAACTTTTAATAGTAATAAAAAAGAGAGGGCGCTCGTACGTATGAAACTATTAAAAAGACTATTATTCACGCTTGGCATTGTTATTATGCTATTTGTGCTTGGAATATATGCATTACTTACTATTTTTTCTTCTAATCAATATGAACAGTCCATTCCTAAGACAATCGAAGAGGATTTAAGCGTTGAGCAGTTTATTGGCACAATTGGAGAGACTGCACGTAAGCTAGCTGCTGAAAATGATTTATATGCATCCGTTATGCTTGCACAGGCAATTTTAGAAAGTAATAAAGGACAAAGTGGGCTTGCTACTGAGCCGAATTACAATTTATTTGGTATTAAGGGCAAATATAAAAATAACTCTGTAACGTTGGAAACACAAGAGGACGATGGAAATGGTAATCTAACAACGATTTTAGATGAATTTCGGAAATACCCCTCCTATGAGGCTTCCTTGCGAGATTATGCTAATTTATTACGCAATGGTGTGTCATGGGATAAAGCATTCTATCACGCTACCTTTAAAAGTAATACTTCCTCTTATCGTGATGTGACAAGCTATTTAACAGGTACTTATGCTACAGATACAAATTATGAACAGAAGTTAAATCAATTAATTGAACAATATGACCTCACTCAATATGATTATCCAATTGAAAATAAAACAACAGTCACTGTATCAGCAGATGATTCTTTAAACAGTATTGCAGAAAGCTATAATGTGAGCATCACATCGCTGAAACAGTGGAATAAGCTCCAATCAAGCTCTTTACAGGAAGGGCAAACATTGATGATTTATGAAACGCCTATCCAATAATAAAAGTTATCTAAAAAAGCGGGCTCCAGCGGTTGTCACAATAAAGTGAAACTTCAATCAGTGGATGCTTTTCTCCACGGATTGTTAGTTAAACCAATCGGGCTTTTACGGGCAATTGTTCTCTCACTTATCCTTTAGCATATTTTCACTCAAGCCTTAAAGTGGTCGCCTTACTGCCCGTTAATGCGGGATAAATGGTCACTATTTTCGTCGTGAAGGCGTGTCTCAAAATATTTTTTCAGACACGCCCTCTCAGACATTTCTTCATACCTTTGTTAAACGCCAGTTACGCTTTGTTGCTAAAATGCCGAGTCCACTAAAACTAATAATTGCAATTACTGTAAAGAGCAATGCCATTTGAAAATCAGCCATAATAATTGTGTCAGTCACAAAGCTTAACCCATGGTTCACTAGTTTCCAAGGTGTCCAAGTCCAAAATCCTCCAATTGCCGAGTCAACAAATAGACCGACTGGTATAAGTATAATAGCAATTGCTGCTGCCACACCTGTTTGAAATGCTGCGCTCATTGCAATTGTAATGGCCATTACAAGCACTAACCAGACACAATAGGTTAATAGCATTTTTACAAAATCATCAACGGCAACCGAGCCGAATAAAATGACTGTATAATACATACTTGCCAAATAGCCTAGTACTGCACTTACTATACTAACGATGGAAGCCATCATCCATTTACTCATAAAAATAACTGCTGCTGAAATTGGGCGAACATATAATAATGTCGCGGTTCCATTATGGCGCTCCCGACTTACAGAGCCAATAAATGCACTAATTAAAACAAGTAGCCCAATCAATTGATATTGTCCCGTTGTTGATAATAAAATATCAGCCGCAGTCAACTCAGGAAAAAGCATTTCAAAGCCTTCCGGCATATTGCCAACTGCTGCTAAAATATCTTCAATATAATAATTAGTTAATGGCTCTGTAACACCTAAAAATATAAAAACGAGTGGTATCCATAAAAATTTAAAGCTACGCCAGCTTTCTAAAAACTCTTTTTTCAGCAATACCGAAAATTGTGTCATTGCTACGCCACCTTTCTCATCAATTATGCCTCTACCGACACTTTCAGCAAGCTCTTTGCAACAGTCGTCGAGGACTCTATTTTTATCCCACAGTAAAGGGCAGTAACCCCCTTACATCATGACTTCAGTGATAATCAGCTTCAGGATAGATGGGAATTCAACTGCCCGTAAAAGCTCGATTGGTTCAACTAACATTCAGTGGAAAAAGCGCCTACTGATTGAAGTTTCACTTTATAGTCAGTTAACTATTCGATACTTGTTGTTACGACTTTGGGGTATCCGACATTTGCTGAATCAAAATAAAAATTTCATCTAAGCTTGCTGTCACACGCTCCACTTTAACAATCTCTAATTGTTCTGTAGCCAATAATTGTAGTACTTGCTGTATCGGCTGCTGTATTGGTAAATAAACAGAAAGACCATCAAGCTGTCCAGCGTAACGCACTGCGAAATTCGCAGCCTCCTGCTCCCGTACAAATTGTATATGATATCTTGGGTCAGCATACTTTTGCTGGATTGATACTAATGAACCTTGCTCTACTAACTGTCCATTTTTCATAAATAGCACCTGATCCGTCATTTTTTCGGCATCATGCAAAATATGCGTTGAGTATAAAATCGTTGTCTGCTGCTGCAATTCTTTTAATAAATTCATTATTTCCTGTCGTCCAATAGGGTCCAGCGCTGATACAGGCTCATCTAATAGCAACAGCTTTGGCTCGTGAATAATTGCCTGGGCAATACCGAGACGCTGCTTCATTCCCCCAGAAAAAGTTGCTGTTTTTTTATGTAGTGCATCACCTAATCCTACATACTCTAGCATTTTGATACTTTTCTCTCGCAAGCCCCTTGCAGGCACGCCACTCAATTTTCCAACCATTTCTACATATTCTAAAGCCGATAGCCAAGGATAAAATTGTGGATACTGTGGTAGAAAGCCGACGCTCCCCCGTATATCCTGTACTCCTTGCATCGTAACCGTACCGCTCGTTTGCTGTAACAACCCTACAATCATTGACATCGTCGTCGTTTTCCCTGCACCATTTGGACCGATAAGTGCTGTGGCGGTTAGCGGTTCTAATTCAAAGCTTACGCCGTCCACCACATTTTTCCCCACAAAGTTTTTTGTCAATTGCTCAACTTGTAATAATGTCATGCCTGTCGTCTCCCAACAATGAAATAAGCAATGGAACCTAATATACCACTAATTAAAATAAGTATTAGCCATATCCATTTCGGTCCATTAGTTGCATAAATACGCTTTAAATCAATCAATGCAACAATCATTAAAATGAACTGCACGACTAAAATTGGCGCTACTAATGCCCAAGGTATTTGTTGAAGCTCACTCACACAATCTCCTCCTCAATTTGTAAATATTGCGCTACTCTATATAGCATCTTTTGTAATCTTACATGCTGCACAACACTTGCAAAAACAGGCTGCTTTGTAATACTTGCGAGTAAATCACGCTTAATGGACTGCTCATCGCGTGGCGCTTGTGCACCGAGATGAATATTGTTGGCAATCCAATTATCTAGCAGGTAAAAATAGCTATCTCCACGTAGCTCGATTGGAAATTTAATATTTAAGCATATTTGACAATACTTCTCTAACATTTCGATTGCCTGTTGCTCACGCTGCTGCTGTATATAACCTGCCGCCGCCTGTAAATAAAAGACAAGCCCAGCATTCATATTTAATCTTTGAATTGTAAATAACTGCAACATTGCCTCAACTCGTTGAACAGTTTCATCAAAATGACTTGGATTCTCTACTTCATATTGCAATAAATTTGTAGCACTGCTAATTGTGCCAAGCATATGCTGATACATGCTCACCTGCAATATTTCCTTTGCCTTCTCTTGATTGCCACGCATCGATAGTGCCATAGCAATAAGATGCTCCGAGCCATATTGCATACGCGCCTCTTCACCTAAAATTTCTAGCACTTGCTCAAATTGCCCCTGCTCCAGTTTGACATAGGCTAACAGCATCTCTGCTTCATAAATAACCTTCACATCACTACAATGCTCCATAATGCGCTGACATAGCTCATCTACTCGCTGTAAAATTGCTACAGAATCATCTGCCTGCTTATAATAATTCAAATATAGCTGTGCCATTTGTAGAAGAAAAGGAAAACACGCATAATATTCCGCAAGCAATTCCTCCATCTCTTGTTGTACTTCAGCAAAGCTATGCTTGTTAAATTTTTCGGCTAATGTCGCATACACTTTTCGCATATGTGCCTTTGTCATTTGTGGTTCATAGCCTAACAATGCATCAATCGTCATATTAAAATAAGTTGCGAGCTTCGGCAACAATGTAATATCTGGATAGCTCTGCCCCTTTTCCCATTTCGATACTGCTGCCTTTGACACACCTACATACTGTGCCACCTGCTCCTGTGTCACGCCTAATTCTTTTCGTTTCGTAGCTAGCTTTATAGCAAATTGAAAATGCTCCATCCTCCCGCCTCCTTACTTTCATTATAAAAAACCCTCGCCCAATTACCTAGCGAGAGTTTGTTTATTTTCGTAGAACAAGTCAACCGTTAGTTTACTCAAAATAAAGTAAAATCAACCGCTCTACCTCTTTTTTTAATGTTTGATTGGCATAGCGTATTGTTAAATCCTCACCTGATGTTGCCAGTATCACATCACAAAAATATTCATTTACTTTCACAAGTTGCACAAAGCGTATGCCTTGTTTCTTCAATAATTGCTTATGTGTCTCGTATTCTAAGCGCAATTTTTTGACGAGTTTCTCCATAATATGTGTATAAAATCTATGCATTTTTAATGTAGACAGCAGTGAAAAATCATACTGTAATGTGCGCATTGTCAGCTCTAAAATAATAAACTTATGGACCAACTGACGCTCATTGCAGTGAATCATCATACTCATCCATTAATTGTGCTGAATAAAGTGAGGAAATAGCAATTCGCTTCGTTTGCGTAGATGTTGTAACAACTAGCTCCTGCATTTCCTGCTGGTGCGCTGTAATAACACCGATGACTTCATGAAAAGACGACCCTTGCCATAAAATAAGGCAAATTATTGCCTTTGTTTGAAGAGCGTATTGCACAGTTTGTTGCAAATGCTCTAACTCCCATTCCGCACGTTCTAAAGGATACTCTTTCATCTGCTCCTTATCTAAATTGCGCAGCATTTCCATATGCTCGCTCAGCATCATGGCAGACCATTTTTTATTCCCTCGGTCACGCAACATCACGTTCACTCCTTTATCCTATATTAACAACCTGATGAATTAAGCCTCGGCATAATTGAATTTAACAATTTACTTTATTTTAAATGTCCACCGACAAGTTGCTCACGCTGCATGGCTGTGCCACTTGTCGTAAATGATACAGCTCGCAGTAATGAGGTAGCGCCAAAACGCTCACGAATCGCATCCATGGTATAGCCAAGCATTTGCCGTTGCTCTTTTTGCTCATCAAACAAATCGAGCTGAATACTGCCATGAGGCTGTAAATTAGATAAACGTACAGAAAGCTGACGCACAGGCTGTTCTGCAAAATGAATGTTAAATAGCTCTTTACAAGTTTCATACATTTTCATTGTTTCATTCGTCGGCTCAATCATTGTTTTAGAGCGATAAAAGTTTTTTTCCAGCGCCGAGCGGCTATAAGAAACGCCAAGCGAAACAGTTGCTCCAATATAGCCAGCCATCCTTGCTCTTTTTGCGATATCCTCGCACATCTCCAGTAAAACAATTAAAACCTCCTCATGCGTATGGTAGTCACGCATAAGCATTTGCCCTTTGCCAAAGCTCATCGGCTCCTTCGTATCTGGCTCCTCAAATGTCGATAAATCAATGCCCCACGCATGATAATACAATTGGTTTCCTATAATGCCAAACTCATCTTCAAGCATTTTAAGATTCGCATGTGCTAAATCATAAACACTAAAAATCCCTTTTTTATTTAGAGCATACTCCATACGTCGTCCAATCCCCCACATTTCCGATAGTGGAGCAATGGGCCAAAGCTTTTGTGGCACGTCCTTATAAGTCCATTTCGCAAAGCCTGTTGCTTTCGCCTCTAAATCGAGCGCTAGTTTTGCCATTAACATATTTGGACCCATGCCAACAGAGGACGGAATACCAAATTGATTGTATATTGCTTGCCGAATCGTCATCGCTGTTTCTTCTGGTGCACCCCACAGCTTCTCAGTACCTGTTAAATCAATAAAGCTTTCATCGACACTGTACACATGAATGGCTTCACGCGGAACAAATTGCATGATTAACTTCGTAATTTCTATCGACATTTGTAAAAAGAAATCCATTTTCGGCTCAAATAGCTTAATGCTCGGATGATTTGGTATGTCATAACGTCTATTGCCCGTTTTAATATGGAAATGCTGCTTCATCGGTGGTGAGGCAGCGAGTACAATGCTGCCTGCTTGATGAAGATTTCCAACAATCGCAATCGGCTCCTGTTCCACATCAAGCCCTTCCAACATTGCGATACAGCTTGCATAAAAGCATTTCATATCGATACAGACAATTACGCGGTCTGGACAATTAGCATACAAATTAACCACTCCTCCAAAGAACGTTTGTTCTTATTTTACGAACATTCGTTTGTTTTTACAAGTGGTATATATAGGAAATAGGATTGTCAGAGCATATACCCGACAATCCTAAAATTACTGTATTGTACTGAATTGCTGTTTTGTCAGCACAATATAAATAGCAAAGACGATACAAGCTGAAAGAAGGAAAATATACGGAATTGGTAGCGTCTCCGCCCATACTCCTCCAATAAATAAACCAGCAGGTAGTGCAAGCTTCATAAACATAGAGGATGTGCCTGCAACACGTCCCAATAAATGATTCGGTGTTGATTCTTGACGAATGGCTAAATAAATAATATTGATAATGATTGTTGTACATGTACGAATAGCCAATAACATACCAAGCTGCCACCAGGTTGTCGCAAAAAAGAATAACAGCAGCACGAAACTATCGATTAAATAAATTGTCGTAAAAATTTTGCCGCGCGTCCATTTTCTGCGTAGAGGCTGAATAAATTTAGCACCTATAAGACCTCCTATAGCAGCAATTGAATACATAAATCCAAGCTGCTCCTTCGTTTCCTGTAGCACATCAACTACGTAAAAAACTTGCACCCCAATGACAAAGCTCGTCGCTAAATTGCTAAATAAAATAGCTATCGTCGGATAAAATAATGTTTTATTACCGAATAGCTCGATAAATCCCTCTTTCATATCGGCTAAAATAGATTGCTTATGCGCTCTTTCCGGTGTTGGTGTCGCGTCTAATAAAAAAACACTCAACCAAATAACAACTAACGAGAATGCATAAACAATAAATAAATAATCATAGGCAATAAAAACGAGCAACATCCCTGCAATTGCTGGACCTACTATTGAAAACAGCGTATTAATAAACGAAAATTTAGCCTGAATTTCAGTCATCAACGACTTCTCAAAGAGCTGTGGCACAATCGCATGTTGCGCATTCCCAAATGTATAGCTAACAGTTGCCATGAAAAAACCTAAAATATACATATGCCAAAGCTGCACGGTATCTAACAAAATAATGACAGTTAACAATGTCGCAAGCACCGCTTTAATAAAACCTGTATATTTAAGCATCCTATTGCGATTTATACGGTCAACAAGCACCCCTGCAAGCATGCCTAGCAAAATATTCGGTAAAAAATCAATCATACGCATCGTACTCATTGCCAGTGCCGATTTTGTTAAATCATATATAAAAAGTGGCAAAATAAAATTATAAAGCTGGTAGCCTATCGTTGATGCGATTGTCCCTATGTACAACAATAAAAAATTACGATTATGATATAAATTCATCTAAGCACCTCCTGCAATTTAGTGTAAAATAAAAATAGAGGAACAAAAAGTGAGCACTTTATTTTTATTGTTCACCTTTTAAAGGAGGAGCTATGTTTCAATACATTTTAAAACTATATGGGCGTTTTGAAGTCGGACAAAGTAGCACAACATCTATTGCAGAGTTAGCGCAAATATGGAGCTGCTCTGCACGCTATGCGAAGGTGCTTATAAAAAAATGTGAGGAACGTGGATGGCTAAAATGGCATACTACACAAGGTCGTGGGAAAAAGCCTACAGTGCTTTTACAGCTAACAAAGCTAGAAGCTATTTATTTAGCATTCGACCATTATTGGGAGCAGCAACAATTTAAAGAGGCCTATGCACTATTACAAGAGCACGATGTAATTTCACATCCACAAGTAGAAAATTGGCTACAGCAACGTTACGGCTTTTCAAATGAGGAGGAACGCGATGTTTTTCGCTATCCTTATCCAAATATTCAGCTTCATTATGACCCGTTAAACGGCAACTCTCGGCACGATATGCATTTTTACAATCAAATACATGAGCCTTTATTTGTTTATTGTATAGAAACAGAGCGTGTGCAACCTAATTTAGTCTACGGCTATCACACAAGCGACGCAAAAAAATGGACTTTTACATTGCGTAAAAATATTTACTTTCACAATGGAACAAAGCTCACAAGCGAGGATGTCATTGCTTCCTTAAAGCGCGCTTGTATGAGAAAACTATTACCAGAGGCGCGATTGACTGTGACAAGCCCATATCATTTTACAATAGAGCTTGCACAGCCAACAATGCTATTCCCTCGTATACTATGTAGTTATCGCTTTTCTATTATACCTGTAAAATGGATTGAAGAAGGTGCAAAAGGCATCCCGCCTGGTTGCGGTGCATTTTATATCGCTGAGAAAAATGAGCAACATATGCGACTCTCCGTATTTCCGAAATATTTTAAGCAGCGACCATGGATTGATGATGTGGATATTCTTTTTACAGAAAACATTCAACAGTTTGGCATCAGTGCACTTCCTTTTGCTGCACATATAGCACAACAAAAAATCGTTTTTCAAGAGCAGGGAGCCGATTTTATTATATTCAATGCGGCACGTGGGCCATTGCAGGATGAAAAGTATCGACGTGCATTATTTGAGGCAATTGATGCGGCAAGCTACTGCTTAACAGAAGAAGGTGAAATAATAGCCACTAGCTTTTTAACGACAAATAACAGACAACAGCAATCACCGCTTCCGCTACCGACACTTGATTTTCCTTATTTACGTATCGGTGTACAGCAAATTCGGCCACATGCCAACCATTTGCGGGAAGCACAAATTTTAAGCTCATTTTTAACAGCCCATCACATCCCACACGAATTAACACTTATGCCTTTCCATGCATCGGCAGACTATTGTGTACAGCATTACGATATTTTTGTTGGTGGTATTGCAATTGGGGATGACAAGCTACTTGGCTGGTTATATGGATTAGACAGCGAGCGCTCTCCTATTAGTGCTTTTTCTAGCAATGCGGAAGTGCAAGCATTGCTCCAGCAAGCAACTATGTGCCAAGATGACAGCCAAGCAATGAATCTGTTATATAAAATAGAAGAACACTTAATTAACACCTTTACGCTAAAATTTTTAGCACATCGCCAACACGTATTTTATATAAGAAAAGACCGTCCATTTTACAATATTCAATTCGATACACATGGCAAAATTGACTATCGCAAAATTTATCAAAAACAAATGTAGTGTCGCAATAACGAGCTTTGCCTCTTTTTGTGTATAGAGTATCGAAAATAGCCTATAAATAATCCGATGACAGCCTCCCGCTATATAATTAAATATAGCGGGAGGCTGTCATCAAATATTTTAATTATTGTGGCTACCGTCATCGCTCAAAGTCCAAGCCATACGACTAGATAAACGGAAAATGAAAACACCTCTAGACAGCTTGTTCAAACTTAAAGTACAATTTCTAACCGCATCATGTCTACACATTGAATTCCGTTTTCAAAAATCGGCTCATCATAATGCTGGATAAAGAAATCGCGATCTACGCCAACTATGCGAAAGCCACATTTTTGATAAAGCGCAAGCTGGTTAATGCTAGAATTACCTGTGCCTAGCTGAATTGTCTTATATTGTGCCATTTTTGCACTTTCAATCGCATGTAGCACAAGCTGCTTACCTATTCCCTGCCCTTGCCATTGTTCATCTACTGCTACATTGACAAGCTCTACGGTATGTGGTCTTGTTGGTAGCAACACATAAACACCAACTATTTGTCCATCACGCTCTGCCACATAACAGTATCCACGTTTTATATAATCAATTACAATTTCTTCTGATGGATCCGCTAATAAAAGCAAGTCCATCGGTAGTTGTTCATTTGCTGTGAGCATTCGAATCATTTTTATTCACTTCCTTATAAAAAGCCGAGCTTATAGAGCAGCTCGGCTTGTGATTATTTTAATGATAAATAGGTGGACTGCTGCTTGTCAATCCATGTTTTCATCGTGCGGAATAGGAGCAGCGCAACAGTTAATATAATAATCCCTTTAATAATATTGAACGGTAAAATACCAAGTACAATTGTCTCATACATATCAAATGAGCCCCAGCCTAAGAAATAAGTATACATTGGTAAAAACACAAAATAGTTCAGTATACTCATACCAATAGACATCACAAACGTTCCTACTGCTAAACCTACTGCTAAGCCAGGAATCGTCTTGAATTTTTTATAAAAATAATAAGTTGGCAAAATGAATAAAATACCTGTTACAAAATTCGCCATATGTCCTACTGGAACACCTGTTGGGGCTCCTTTAAACAGCCAATCTAAAATATTTTTAATCAATTCTACTACAATACCAGCAACTGGTCCCATTGTAATCGCTGCAATCAACGCTGGTACATCGCTAAAATCAATTTTTAGAAATACTGGAAACCACGGCAGTGGAAAATCGAGCATCATTAATAAAAATGAGATGCTACTTAGCATTGCGATTGTTACAGTTGAACGTAACTTCAAGTTTTGCTTACGCATAAAAAATCTCTCCTCTTTGCTGATTCACTCTTGCAAGAAGAAAGGACAGTCCTATGCCATTCACGAAAAAACCCTTATACAATAAATTGTATAAGGGAGAAATAGGCAAGTTTAAAAAAGTCGTATTACTAATTTCGACCATGCTTAAAAAGCATGCTGCCAAAGCGTTTTTGTCATAAATTTCCGCATTTAAACAAGCCTATATTACCAGACTTTTTTAAAGCAAAATACGACATTTCCGAGAAATGACGACTGCGCCTTCACCTTCTCCCATCCAGACTATACTGTCGGCTTTGGAATCTCACCAAATCCTGCACCGCAAAAGCGGGCTCGCGGGCTTATGAAATACGAAAGCAATGACCTCCAAGTGAATGGTCGGAGATTGCAATTTCAATTACCGCCGGTCGGGAATTACACCCTGCCCCGAAGATGAATCAATATTAAATTTGTTGTTACACCCTCTATTATAAAAGAAACTTTTTAAAAGTAAACCCTTTTGCTTGGAATTCTTTTTATACATACCCTTATCGTTAGAAAAATCTGCGACATCCGCCGCAAATCTAACCAACACGATGTTAGTCACTCCGTCGTTATTTTAATATGGTCTTTTCTTAGACCGAGTTTCAATAATTCAGCAGGTGTTTGGACACCTGCTGAAAGAAGTTAAAAAGATTGAAATAGCCTTTTATAAAGTGAAACTTCAATCAGTAGGGTTTTCCCACAGATTGTTAGTTGAACCAGTCGGGCTTTTACGGGCAGTTGACCTCCCACTTATCCTTCAGCCGATTTTTCACTTAAGTCTGGAAGTCGGCGGTTTACTGCCCGTTAATGCGGGATAAATAGTGAACACTTCATCAAAAGCAAGAAGGTGCCTGAAAGCGGCGTATTCGCATGCTATTCAGGTACCTTCTATTATATCGAGTGGTAATTCATTTGGCGCTACAGGGATTGGCTGTGGCTTTGTAAAATCAAAGGTATCCCATGCTGCTTGTATAATATTTTCAAAAACGACTTGTTGATGGAATGCGGCAGCTGTTAGCATAATAGCTTCTAGCATTTGCTTTGCTCGCCTATAATCTAGCACCTCTAAGTCCAATGGCTCTTCAAATTTTACATGGACATTATCTGTGACAGTTACGGTAAAGTTAATCCCCTCAATAATAGCGGATTCATACTGCTCTGTGCTGAATCCAACCATGCCGTAAATCGCCTCGTCTACATGTTCATATATCGCATGAGGCTGCTGTACATAATATTTTTTCCCTTGTTGTGTAAATAAATAATAGCTATAGTTTTGATTTAAAGGCACTGTTGCTGTTTCTATATTATCAGCATGGGCATTTTGCTCCAAAAGCACTTCCTCGTATTGAGGAAATGTTTCTCTTAATGTTTTGATGCTTTTTTTAGTTGAATAGTCCTCTTGATTTTCAAGTGCAATTATCAGCTCTTGTCCGCTTTCAGTAATTTCCCCTTCAATCGGATGAGTGTCCTCAAATCCGTACGCCTCTTCATCGAGCTTTGGTGCATATAAATTATACATATCAACTTGTGTAGGCTCCTCTGTACCAAAATCCTCAACAAGTTTTTCTTTAGGAATAATAATTGCAGATGGGATACTTACATCCTCGTCCCCTGCCAGACTAACAGTAAATACTTCCCCTTCACCTACTGCATCATCATAAATAGCAGTGGAATCAATCGGAGTCATTGCACGTGCTTCGGACATATCCTCCGTTGTTGAAAAAGTAGTTGCTGCCTCTTCCTTAGCTGTCTCCTTTGCAGCATCAGCTTCACTGGTATGATTGTCAACATTTGCACGATCGCTAGCGTAATTTTCCATCTCCTGTAGCGCAACATCGCTTCCCTTGTCAGTTTCTTCTCCAGTCATCGTTAAAAACATAGGAATACCAATTGCACACGTAACAGCAGCTGCTGCTACAAAGCTTGTAATACGTTTATATGAACGACGCACAGTTTTTTGAACTGGCTGCTGCTCTTCAAAAGCACCTGCAGCTTGGAGTTTTGCAAAAACATCCTCTTTGGAACGGTGGTCTTGGATTTTTGGTGCCTGCATCAAAAGCTTTTCGATATTTTCTTCATCCCATTTCGTCTTCATCACGAATTTACCTCCTTTCCATCCTGCTCTAAAATACCCCGCAATGTTTTAATTGCGCGATGCTGTGTCGTTTTCACTTTGCTCTCCGTCCAGCTTAAAATTTCAGCCGTCTCTCCAATCGACAAATCTTGAAAATAACGCATAACGATGACCATCTTTTGATCACCAGTGCATAGCTCTAATGCCTCTAGTAGCTGACGCATATCCTCACTCATTTCTAAAAATTGCTCTGGTGTACGAGCTGGAGAAACGAGCTGTTCACTTTCCCATTCAAAGGCATCAAACGTATGCCTTTCTCGCACATTATTTTTGCGAAAATAGTCGATAGCAACATTTTTAGCGATAGAAAAGAGCCATGTTTTTTCCGAGCTTTTTCCTTCAAATTTGTCATAAGCTCTCAACACACGAATATATACTTCCTGTGAAAGATCCTCTGCTATAGATCTGTTTTTCACTAAATAGATTAGGAATTGGAATACATCTTGGTGATATTCATCATATAATCGATGGAAAATGGACTCTTTCATCCATTCCACCTCCATCCTCATAAAATTAGTCGTACATCCAGTAAAAAAGTTTCATTTTATATATTGGGAATTTCTTCTTATTTTAAACTTTAAAAATTCATAGTTCACCTTCTTAAATAGATAAAGGGTGTGGGAAAATCCGATTTCCCACACCCTCTTATTCTATTACAATGGCAAATAAAAAGTAAATGCAGTTCCTTCTTTTTCAACGCTTGTTACCGCAATATTTCCATTATGTGCCTCAACGATATTGCGGGCAATGGCTAAACCTAGCCCTGTACCGCCTTTGGAGCGTGTTCGCGCTTTATCTGCTTTATAAAAACGCTCAAAGACATATGGTAAATCATCTTTTGGAATACCAATTCCTGTATCTCGCACTTCGATTTTTGCATAGGATTTTTCATAAGTTGCGGACACTGTTACAGCACCATCAACAGGTGTATGACGCAGTGCATTGTCAACCAAGTTTGTCAACACTTGCTCAATGCGGTCTTCGTCAATATTAATCACTACATCCTCTTCGATATTCGTGATGAAGCGCAAATCTACATGCTTTTCCTTTGCTACTTGCGCGAATTTTTGCGTCATGCGCTCAAGCACAGGTACAAGTGGAATGAGATTTTTATATAAGCGCATATGTCCTGATTCCATTCGTGCTAAATCAAGTAAATCTGTGACAAGTCGTCCCATTCGCTGTGATTCATCATAAATAATTTTAATCATTTCATTGCGCTCATCTTCATCGATAACTACGCCATCTAAAATAGCTTCAGAATAGCCTTGTAGCATTGCAATGGGTGTACGCAATTCATGTGAAACATTGGCAATAAAATCAGAGCGTAGCTTTTCTAAACGATGCTGCTCTGTTTGGTCGCGAATAACAGCTACTGCACCACGCACAAGCTCCCCACTATAAAGCGGGCTAATGGCAATGCTATAGTAGGAGCCATCCATTTCAATTTCTTCTTCAATTTTATCCTCAAAATCGAGCACATGGTCCAGCATATGATAAATTTCAGCAGGAATAGGCTTTGTGCTTTGTGCCCCTTTCGCAACAAACCATTTTTGCAAAAGTCGCTCTGCTGGCGGGTTGCTAACTAAAATCGTCCTGTCACGATTAAACGTAATTACAGCATCTGTCATCGATGTTAAAATACTCGATAGCTGCTCTTTTTCTTGGTTAATTACTTCTAAATGATGCTTCAACTGACGCCCCATTTGGTTGAAAGCAACAGCTAACTGTCCAATTTCATCATTTTGTGTTGTCGGCACTTGTGAATCGAAGCGGCCTTTTGCAATTTCAAAGGCATACTCACGCATCTTTCTTAAAGGATAAGTAATACGACTTGATAAGAAAAAGGCAAAAAACGTCGTTAAGACAAAAGCAATAAGCGCTGAAATAAAGACAATTTTTGTCGTTTCCTTACTTGTTTCATGCATCGCATCTGGATTTTGATAAATAAACACTGCACCATGTAAAGCCGCATCACCCTTTAATGGAAACGCGAGTACAACGTATGTTTCCATCTTATCTTCATTCTTTTGTGATGGTAAAATCATTTCCTGCAAAATTGGCTGGCTACTTGCATAAATATTTTCGAACGCTTTATCCTGTAAAATTTGCGCTTGTATACCCTCTTGATTAATTCCTTCTTGAATGGCATAAACAGCACCATCAGGATTTTCTACAATGAGCGCATTTGTCCCCTCGTGTAATACACTGCGAATAATTTCATAGGGTGAATTATCTGTTAAATCACCATCAACAATGTTCGCAATTGTCGAGGCAGTTTGGCGCAATGTCTCTTCGGCCCTGGCACTATGATAATTTTCTAAAAACTCCAGCATGAACACCGTGAAGATAAATAATACAAAGGAAACGAGAAGCAATATGGTTCCCCACAGCTTCCCGACAATACTATTCCATATTCTATTCATTCACAACCTCAAATTTATAGCCTACGCCCCAAACCGTTACAATCATTTTCGCTGCGCTTTCAGACACGCGATTTAACTTTTCACGTAAACGCTTTACATGCGTATCTACAGTACGTAAATCACCAAAGAAGTCGTAATGCCATACTTCTTTCAATAATTGCTCACGGTCAAATACTTTATCAGGTGATTTAGCTAGAAAATAAAGAAGTTCATATTCCTTCGGCGTCAAATTTACTTCTACACCGTCTGCAGTAACACGATGGGCATCATGGTCAATCGTTAGATGTGGAAATACAACTAAATCTTTGGAAGTCGAGCCATTTGAAACAGGTGCAAATGCTGCTGAACGTCGTAAAATAGCTTTTAAGCGTAGCACCACTTCGCGCGGGCTAAATGGTTTCACGATATAATCGTCAGCGCCAAGCTCAAAGCCTTGTACACGGTTTGCTTCCTCACCTTTTGCTGTCAGTAAAATAATTGGTGTTGTTTTCTTTTCACGAATTTCTTCACATACTTGTAGACCATCTTTTTCAGGCATCATGATATCTAAAAGAATGCAATGGTAATCATGTTCAAATGCCTTTGTAACTGCCTCTTCCCCATTTTCAGCCTCATCTACAATATATCCTTCACGCTCTAAGTACATTTTTAATAGACGGCGAATACGATCTTCATCATCTACTACTAATACAGAAATATTTTCAGACACTGGTGTATCCCCTTTCCTACTTTCTACATCTTCTATTGTAACGTTTCAACACCAAATTGAAAAGGAAAGGAATGTCCTAATACGACATAATATCACATATTTAGCGAAACGCTTTATGATTATTTTTTCTGGTGATACTTCAGAAATAGCGAGTTGGTTAGCTTTTCTAGGGAAAGTATCTCAGGCGTGTTAATTAGCATTTATTTCACAGAGATTACCTAGTAATTCATTGATTTCCATTACGGGGGATGCGGCTTCCATTAATTTATTTCGGTGAATGCCGAAATAAATAGATTTTCAGCTCGAGGCCAACACGATGTTGGTCATGAAGGCGTTGCTACAGTACGTGACGACCTTAGCCTCCTTACCTTTGATTCCGATGGAGTCACCCCTTCACTCCAATCAACGAGTGTGTGCCTATTGAAAAGCATTTCCCCCTATAAACACGCTAATAAATAGACAATATTTACATAATCAACAGGTTTGAAAATATATTCCTCTAATACCAAAAAGGCGGGATTTGAACAGCGCCCCCTTTACTTAGAGGAACTACTGCTAGCCTCTATGTTTTCATATTCCAAAAGTACTCTCTGCCTCACCGAACTAACATTTTATCTAAACAGCAAACAAAAGCGTCTAAACAGCCGGCAACTGCACGGCTGTTTAGACGCTCCTTACTATGCATATGAATGTAAGCCAGCGATAATTAGGTTAACAAACACCAAATTAAACATGATTATCGTAAAACCAATTAAAGCAAGCCATGCTGATTTTTTACCTTCCCAGCCTTTTGATAGTCGTAAATGTAAAAATGCTGCATAGAATAGCCATGTAATTAAAGCCCATACCTCTTTAGGGTCCCAACCCCAGTAGCGTCCCCATGCTTCTTGAGCCCAAATCATGGCAAATACTAATGCGCCTAATGTAAACATTGGGAAGCCAATTAAAATCGAGCGATATCCGATTTCATCCATAAGTGGCGAATTTGCCTTTTTCACTAATGGTTGAAGTATTGCCGAAATTGAGCGACGTGTAATTAAGCGAATAAGCAAGTAAATAACAGTACCAAATATTAGAGAGAAAAAGACTGTTGTCAATTTTTTAGCATTCACAAGCGGAGGCATCTCTACTAATGGTTGGAATGATTGATTTTCTTTAGCCACAGGCTCATATATTTTATTCTCTGCATCAACTAGCTCTACTTCTACATATTTATTCATCCCAAAGATAGCGGGCTTATGATATTCAACTCGGCTTGTGTTACCCTCTTTATCGACATATTGATATGTTGCACTATAGCCCATTGCACCAAATGTAACAGAAGACACAACGAAGCCAATGACAAGCACTAAAGAAAACATAACTGCTTCTAAGAAAAAGCGTTCCTTTGAAGCTCTTTTCACATCTACATGCTTTAATAAATAAACTAATCCTGCAACGGCGCTAATCGCTAATACAGCTTGAGAAAGAGCAGCCGTAATAACATGAATTGTTAGCCAATGACTTTGTAATGAAGGAACTAATGGACTAACCTCTCTTGGGAACATCGCAGCATAGGCAATAATTATAATAGCTATTGGCAATGCTACAACCCCGATTACAGCTACTCTGTACATAAAGTAGCTTCCGATAAATGCCCCAACAATAAACATACCTAATGCTGTTGTAAATTCAAACATATTACTTACAGGTGCATGGCCTGTATACATCCAGCGTGTAATAAAGTAGCCAATATTTGAAACAAAGCCAATAATCGTTATCGTAATGGCTAGCTTGCCCCATTTCTCAGCAGAGGCTGGTGCATTTTTTACTTTTGATGGTTTAATTGCACCACCAAACAAGATTGTAGCGATTAAATAACAAATGAATGCAGCATATAATAGATAGCCGCTTAACTGAAGTAAACTCATAAGGAGTTGTCACCTTCCTTTTCCTTTTGTTCTTGTTCTTTTTCTACTTGGTCCACGTATTGTGGTAAATAAGCATGTGTTGTAACAGCGTCTAAGTCTTTTTTCATGCTGAACCAGTTTTTATTTGTATGTGCAGCAAGACGCACTGTTCCATCCTCTAACTGCTCCACCCATAAACGACGGTGGCTCCAATATGAACCGATGACAACACCTAGCATAAAGATGAAGCCCCCAACAAATAAAATTGGAATCGATTTATCTTTGCGAATCGTCAAGCCGGACATATTGCGTGTTTCCACACTAGCAAACTTCATTTTATATTGATTATCTCCTAATGGCTCTAATGTTTCGCGAATCGCCACAAAGCTCGTTTCACCCTCTGGCGTTTCAGGTGTAAACATACGGAAAATAAATGCCGGATTATTTGGATATGGTGTAGCCGTTTGTGGCACACCATCCTTAAAGCCTGAGAAATCCGGCAAATAAGAAACAAGCTCTACTTTTGTTTGCTCATCGATAATATATTCTTTTTGCGGATTCGTTAAATCGATACTTACTTCACCTAACGATGCTTCAGTTGCTTTATTTTGCAATTCAAAATTCATAACTTTTAATTCGTTTAGGCGATAGTCCATTTGATAGATAGCATAGTCATCATGCTTTAATGGATGATTGACACGGATTTCATAGGATTTCACTTCCTCTAAATCCGCTGTTTGTCCAGGAATGGCACCTTCTTGTTGCTTATAGAGCGTTACGTTTGTTTGGAAGTTTTTCGCAACAACATTGACGCCTTGACGCAACTGTTCGCCTTGCGGGTCGTTATCATACGTTTCTAAAATAAATTTATCGCTGTATAAAAGATAGCCGTCCATTCCATCAATGGCACGTGTCTCACCCTCGCGTAGCCACATCGACTCATCAACATAAAAGCCTGGCAATAAGCGTAGCATAACGGCACCTAGAAAAATAATTAATCCAAGATGATTAATATACGGACCATAACGTGCAAAGCGTCCTCTTTCTGCAAATAATGCATTGTCCTCACGACGCACCTTGTATTTTAATTGCTGCATTTGCTGTTCAATTAAATCAAGCGTTTTATCCGCTTGCTTAGCAGGCTGTCCTTCTGCTACGACGCGCTGACGTTTCATAAAGCTCGTATGACGCTTTACTCTCTGATTTGTTAAAGAGCGATGTAACGGAATACCTCGGTCAATACTTGCTACAATAATCGAAATAGCTAGCATTCCAACAATTACTTGGAACCACCAAGATGAATATAAATCGGACAGACCTAAGCTATAATAAAGCGTTCCGATTGTTCCATAGACATCTTTGTAATATGCTGCTTTTTCAGCATCTGTTGCAACATTCACATAAAATTCCTGTGGGAAAATCGTTCCGATTGACGCTGCAATAAGCGTAATAATAATTAAAGTAACTCCTACTTTAACGCTAGAGAAAAAGTTCCAAATTTTATCGATAAGCGATTTATTACGCGTTTTAGAGCGAATTGCAATACCGTCATAACGCATATCAACTACTTGTTTTTCCTGCTCCTCTACCGTTAACGGTCGTCCACATTTTTCACAAAGCTTTGTGCCAATTGGATTTTCATGCTTACAAGTACAAATGATTTTTTCCATCTGTCAAACTCCTATTCCGGTTTAATGGATTCCATATATGAAGCGATATCTGCCTCACTCATTTCACCGGTAATAATTTTTTTCACTTTCCCGTCTGGTGTCACTAAAATCGTCGCAGGCAAAGCTGCTCCTACGTTATATGCTTTTTGCACACTTCTCGTTTTATCAATAACAACAGGGAAATCGACCCCTAAATTAGAAATGAACCTTTGCACTTCAAAATCAGATTGCGCAATATTAACTGCTAACATTTCAACACCCTGACTTTTATATGCATCGTATTGGCGGTCCATCGCTGGCATTTCACGCTCACATGGAGGGCACCAAGTACCCCAGAAGTTTAAAAACACACCTTTTCCTTCATAATCTGATAAGCGATGTGTTTCACCGTTTAAATCAACAAGCTCGAAGTCAGGCGCTTTCGACCCTTCCTTTAGCATTTCCACTTTATCTTTTGTCGCTGTCGTATAAACCGTATAAACAATTGCAGCGAGTAATACACCTAAAATAATACCGCGCATAATTGAACGCTTTTTCTTTTTTTCCATTTGCGTATAACCCTCCTCACACAGTCTACTCCCGCCTATTATTATAACAAATAACAAATTTTTAATATAAAGCACTTTTGAATGAATTATGAACGTTTACTCAATCTTCCCTGTTTCAGCCAATACACGCAGCAATTTTACTTCATGCTTTGTCAGTTCCCGGTACTCTCCTGGGCTTAAACCTGTTAAATCTAAAAAAGCAAAGCGCTCTCGCTTCAGCTTTACAACGGGCGTTCCTATTGCTTCAAACATTCTACGCACTTGGCGGTTTTTCCCCTCATGAATAGTGATTTCACAAATCGCTTTGCCCGCCTGCTCGTCAAATGATGTCATGCTTACTTTTGCTGGAGCCGTCTTGCCGTCCTCCAATTTAATGCCGCGCTGTAGCTTTTTTAAGCCTTCGATTGTCGGCACACCTTTCACACGCGCAATATATGTTTTGTCAATTTTAAACTTAGGGTGTGTTAACAAATAAGAAAACTCCCCATCATTTGTTAACAACAATAAGCCCGTTGTATCGTAATCTAAGCGACCTACTGGGAATATGCGTTGATGCACATGTTTTTTAAAAATATCCGTTACCGTTTTACGTCCTTTATCGTCTGTTACTGCCGAAATATAGCCTCTTGGCTTGTATAATAGGAAATACACTTTATCTTCCTTCTCAAGCTTTACACCTTCTACCTCAATTGTATCAGAATTAGATACTTTCGTACCCAGCTCCTTGACAACTTTACCGTTTACCTTTACTTTTCCTTCTACAATTAGCTGCTCTGCTTTACGACGGGATGCCACACCCGCATAAGCAATCACTTTTTGTAATCGTTCCATAAGATCACCTCATTGATTGATTGTTCGAAAACCCTTTCATTTGCGCCTGAACCTGTTGAAAATTATGTCACACTTTGCGCCATTATTAAAGAAAAATAGCTTTATTTCACATTTAGACGTGACAAATTTGTCACATGATAAAGCTCCAAGTAAAAAATCAGCACCTTTCATGTGGTGGTGATGCTGATTTTCTATATTTGGCTAACGCTTTTTCAATTAATTTATCCTTACTTATAGTTAACTTGGAGATTTCGCAATTTATCTATGCCTTTGATTGAGTACCTTTAGCCCCAATAAGTAATCGTATCGAAAAGACCAACAATAATGAGCAATACCCCTGCTATTTGTTGAAGTAGTCTTCCGATTTTCATGCTTTTTTTCATTACTAAGCCCTTTACATCAAAATACCAGATGAGATATAAAACAATTAATAATGGAATTGTTGTTGCAATACCAAAAACGGCTGGCAATGCTAAGCCGTAAGAGCTTGAAGCAACGATGGGCATAAGCCAGACAAAAAAGATGACGAACATTGTTGGACAAAATGCAATCGCAAAACTAGCGCCTAATAAAAATGAGCCGAATTTCCCCTGCATTAGTTTCAATGGCATATGACTTGTTATGCGATTTAAAAACTTTAATTTTAAAACGCCCATCAGCACGAGTCCAGTAAAAATTAACAATGGACCAATGCCCTTTCGAAACAAAGGAAAATATGTTGTTAATGCTGTTTCAAATGCTTGACCAAATAGCCAAGCAAATAATCCAATTATACTGTACACAACTACTTTACCAGCAATAAATGAAGTAATAATGCCTAAGCTAGCATTCTTTTGAATCGTGCGGTTACCATACAATGTAATGGCACTAATATTCCCCGTAAGTTGGCACGGAGCGACTGCACCAATTAGCCCTAGTAACAGTGCAGCAATAATTGGCGAATGATTATATGAATTTAAAAATAAAGATAACGGCTCACTCAACATTTGACCTATTTGAGACAAAAAACTCGACATTTCATCCCCCTAATTCTTTAAGTTAATTGTAGTGTAGTAATGCAAGTACCATCCTTATCAAAAGTAGAAAATTCAGATTCAACCAGTTTACTACCATGCTGTATTTTAATTTGATATGTTTGATTTCGCAGCAACCATAAGTCAATAAATCCATTTACTCCCGTCTGCAATGTTTCATTTACAACAACATTGCCCTTTTCGTCTTCAATATAAATATCAAATTCTTCCTTGACTAACTCTCCTTGACAACCTGTTAAGCTATGGTTATGACAAGGATGTGTTTCATTTATGTAAGGTGCGATGGACACAAAAAACTCCTCTTTTGGTAACTCATAAACTTCCTTTTCTTCGTCATTGTTTGTCACAACTAACTGTGTAGCGGTAATAGACGCGGACTTTGCAGTGATATTGCGTGCCGTATAATCTTGCACCATTTCTTTTATTTCTGTTGCTTCAATTTTCTTCACTGCCTCCTCCTCTTGCGCGCACGCCGTTAATAAACTCCCACTCATTACTAGAGCTAAAATTAGCTTATGCTTCATTTTATTTCCCTCCATTTTCAACATCTTAATTCCATTTATACCCTATTCCCCACGCTGTTTTTAAAAACGTATCTGCTGGAAAACCAGCTTTTTTTAACTTCTCTCTTAAATTTCGAATATGGGAATCCACTGTTCGGATATCTATTTCAGTCTCATATTCCCATGCAACATTTAATAATTCTTCGCGTGCGAAGGTTTTAAAAGGTCTAGAAATAAGTGCTTTTAAGATATCAAACTCCTTGTATGTGAGCTGTGTCGTTAAATGCTCGTAGTGTAGGGCGTACATTTCCGTATCTAAAATAAACTTTTCAAAGCGAATAACAGCTTTTGAGGATTTGCTATTTTCTGAAGCACGGCGTAGTTGTGCATTCACTCTTGCTATTAATTCCCTTTCATCAAAAGGCTTAGCAATATAATCATCAGCACCTAAATTCAACCCTTTTACTAAATCAATTTTATCGGCACGTGCTGTTAGCATAATAATTGGGACATTTGAAAATTCGCGAATTTTTGCACATACTTGCCAACCATCCATATAAGGCATCATCACGTCTAAAAGGACAAGGTCAACCTCTTTTTCTTTCAGTATTTCGAGTCCTATTTCACCACTTGTTTCCTTCAAGCATCTCATACCCTGTGGTAGTAGGAAGAGTTCCACTAAATCTAACATCCTCTGCTCATCATCAATTAAAAGAACAGTATGCATTGTACTTCAATACCACCTTTAAATTGTAATTGTAAACGTACTTCCTTTTCCTTCTTTACTCTTCACTTCAATCGTTCCGCCAAGTGCTACAACGAGTTCCTTCACTACCGCTAAGCCTATTCCAGAACCTCCATTTGAACGAGAACGTGACTTCTCCACTCGATAAAGTTTTTCAAAAATATATTCAACCTCTTCAACTGGAATGCCAATCCCTGTATCCTTTACAGCAATAACTATTTTCCCATTTTTTTCTTCAGCCTGTAAAACAACAATTGAATCTTTATTTGAATACTTCAATGCATTATCCAATAGGTTTAGAACAATCTGCTCTAAGCGTGTTTGATCAGAATAAACTTGAAGCCGCTCCTCACAAGCTAGCTCTAGTTTTATTTCTTTTAAATTGTAAGAGGATGCAACAAGTTTACAAACATTTTCTAAAAATGGTCTGACAAAAAAAGTTTCTTTATATATATCAAATGTCGTCTCATTCATGCGAGCCAAATCCAATAAATTTTTCACTAAATCCTTCATACGATTTGCTTCTTCACCAATAATTTCAATATAACGTTGACGTTCATTTATGCTAATTTCCTCTCTCATCGCAATTCTTGAGTAACCTATTAAATAAGTAAGTGGTGTACTTAATTCATGTGCAATCGTTGCTAAAAACTCATTTCTATCGTTTTGCAAGTGTTCAAGGTCGTTCGCCAGCTTATGAATGGAGTGCGATAATTCACCAAGCTCATCCTTTCCCAAATTAGGCAAGCTCACTTTAAAATTTCCCTTACTTAATTTTTCTGTTGCTTCCTTCATGCGCATTAAAGGTCTCGTAATGATTTTTGATAGCATGACATAGATGATAAATAGTACAATAAAGCCTACAATGCCTGATAAAACAAAATGCATATTCATTTTATCTACCATTTGATTAAGCGAGTTTGTGTTTTGCAGCATAATCACAAAGCCCGAACGCTCTTCATCCACTTTATACGGGTGAACACTGACGATATAGGCAGAACTTCTCCAATCAGAGATAATGATGTCGTCTTTTTCAGTGTGAAGATTCTTAATGAAGAATTGATCGTCCTCCTGTACCATGTGTGAAGGGTTTGAGCTGCTTATAATATCACCATGTTTATTCGTAATCATCACTTCTCGATTGCCATTCTTCTCCATTAAAGAAATGTGCCTCAAAGTAGTTTCTGAATAATACCCAACAAGCACATCACGATGATTTGAACCATTTGCTAATAGTAAAGAAAACTCCTCCTCCACCCTTGTATTAATCGTGCTTTTATGAAGGAAGTACATCAGAATGGATTCCATTATTAGCACAACTAAAAAGAAGCTAATTGCTAATTTTGTAGATAATTTATTCACAACTGCTCCCTCCCAGCTAATCATGTAAAGACAAGTATAATCAATAAATATGAAAAAATTATGCAGAAATAAGAAAATTATTTCATAAGTAAAATACTTTCATGCTGAAGGTGTCTTACCTCATAATTTTTGATTAGTCTAGAGCCCTCTCCTTTATACTTCTGCCTGCCCCTTCTTCCTATTACCTGTAAAACAGCTGTAAAGAATTATAAATCCTTTTATTATTAAATTTTACAACGTGCTTAACCATTTGATTCGGTTCAACTGAAATTGTATCCTTCCCCCTGAAAGTTAGCAGGTGGCTCTTTACTATCTATCGAAACAGTTTTAAATGGCTAAACTAATTATAATTTTCTCAGGTTCCTATCCATATTAAAGAGGCTGTCCGAAAAGTATATATCTTTTCGGACAGCCCCATCTCTCATATTAAATATTTGCTAAAAACACTCACTCATACGGCATTCACAATCAATTGTCACTGCTCTCACCGCAAAGAGGTTTTCTCCAAATGACTTTTCAGACAGCCCTTGTCTTTTTCTTATTCTCTTTGTACAGCTACAGCGTGTACAGGGCGCCCCTTATCATATACATACCATATCGCTTCCTTTTTATGGGGGTCTGTTGGCAAATAGACAACATGCTGCATATCACGCACTTCCGCTTTCGTCACAAGCATTTTTATCGGCTCATTAACCGTTATTTTTTCGCCTGCTACTGTATATATTCCTTTTTTCGCTAAGGTGCGCTCGGCGTAATTGCTAGCGATATGGTCAGCAAGCGCAGTGTGCACGCGCCAGTCATTTGATTCATTTAATGTCACAACAATAAAGTGTTTTTGCTCTTTTTGAAAATAGGTGGCAAGCGTGCGACCCGCTACTTTTGTATAGCCTGTTTTGCCTGCAACTGCGCCGTTATTTTCTGATAAAAGGCGATGCTTATTTTTCCAGCTTTGCTCGCCATTAAAAATAACGGTTGAGGCGATTTTTTTAAACTGTTCGTTGCGCATCGCGATTTGGAGCATACGCGCGGTATCATAAGCTGAGGAAAGATGCTCCTCATTGTGTAAGCCAGATGGATTGCTAAACTTTGTAGCCGACAAGCCCGCTAGCTGTGCGCGCTCATTCATTAAATAAACGAAGCCCTCCACAGAGCCCCCCACATGCTCGGCAAGCGCATATGCCGCATCATTGCCAGAGCGCAACATAAGACCATAAAGCAATGTTTCAATGGAATACGTCTGCCCTTTTTCCAAATAAATAGAAGAGCCTTCACTTAGTGCAGCGTGCTCTGAAATTGTCACCTTATCATGCAGCTCGCTGTTTTCAAGAACAATTAAAGCCGTCCATATTTTCGTTAAGCTTGCAATCGGTAATCTCACATGCTCATTCGCCCCCATTAGCATCCTACCTGTTTGTGCATCAATTACCGCATATGCGTGTCCTGCTGCCTGTGCTGAAGGCTGCAATAAAACGAAAAGCAATACGACACATAGCCACTTTTTCAAATATCCACTCCTTTAGTCATTAAATGCTTCTTGGAATTTCGTTAAAAATAAATCGGCTTCCTGCTCCTCTTCCATATCATGTCCCTCTGGTAAAGGTGGTAGCTCTGCTATGTCCTTCAAGCCGAAATAATTTAAAAATTCCTTCGTTGTACCATATAAAATGGCGCGTCCTGTTCCTTCTACACGTCCGACATCTTGAATAAGCCCCCTTGAAACAAGTGTTTGAATTGGTTTTTCACTTTTAACTCCTCGCAAATCTTCCACTTCTATTCTTGTAATTGGCTGCTTGTACGCAATAATTGCTAGCACTTCGACTGATGCCGCTGTTAATAGCTGGCTTGTTGGGTTATCCACAAGCTTTTTAATCGTTTCTGCCATTTCTGGTTTTGTTGTTAATTGATATGTACCCGCCAATTGTTTCAATGTTATAGCAGATGTCTTTGATTCATTATATTGCGTTGCAAGCTCACTTAGTCCTGCTTCAACATCCATAACTTCTACATCTAAATAATTAGCTAGCTGACGTACCGTCATCCCCTCATCTCCAACAACGAAAAGGAGTGCCTCAATTTTGCTCATCAACGTCTCCCGATTCATCATCGATTTCCTCCTTCTGTAAGAGCACTGTCAAATCCTCAAAATTACGCTGCTGTTCCACTAATACGACTTGGCGCTTCATTAATTCTAACAACGATAAAAACGTAACAATTAAGGTTGACTTATCCTCATAAGGGAATAGCTCTGAAAATAGCGCACGTCCACCTGTTTTCTTTAAAGAGGCAACAACCGCATGCATTTTTTCCCGTATAGAAATTTCTTGCCTTGCTACTCTCGTTTGTAAAGGTTTTCTTAATTGTTTACGACGCAGTAGCTTTTGGAATGCTGCGAGCATATCATAAACATTCACATTCGAATCGAATAATGCCAGTTGCTCATCCGGCATAAATACAGATAAATCTGCAGGTGGACGCGTATACACCTGTGCCCGCTCTCCTTCGAGCACTTGTAGCTGAGTTGCCGCTTCTTTATATTTTTTATACTCAATTAAGCGTGCCACAAGCTCGTCACGCGGGTCCGCGCTGTCAAGCTCAAACTCCGCATCCTCCATCTCCCCTTCATGAATAGGCAACAGCATTCTACTTTTAATTGCGAGCAACGTTGCTGCCATAACTAAATATTCACTTGCCTCATTTAACTCTAACACTTGCATTGCATGGATATGGTCAATATATTGCGCTGTTAATTCGGCCATCGGAATATCATATATATCAATTTCCAAACGATTAATTAAATGCAATAATAAATCGAGTGGGCCTGAAAATGCTTCAAGCTTTACTTCATAAGACATTTAATTACCACCTGTCGTTATATGTCGAGGTATTCTCCCTAGTCGTAAGCATATATTTGAGCTTCGCCAAGGCATAATTGTTATGATACTATTTTAATATGTATTTCGTAAAGAGGAAAGGTGAGTGTTATGCATCCATTATTCGTGCAATATTGCGCTTATTTCAATGGCAATGAAGATTACTTTGAATGCCATGAAGTGTTAGAGGAATACTGGAAGGAAATTGCACCAGGCGATAGACAGCATATTCTTGTAGGCTTCGTCCAACTAGCAACAGGCTTATATCATTGGCGTCGTGGCAATACAAATGGGGCGTTGCGCACATTGCAAAAGGCAAAAAAATGCCTGCAAAGCAATTCACCTTTTTTTGACATGGTAAATCAAGCTGATGTCTTACAGAAGCTTTCAAAGTCAATTTATGCAATTCAAGCAGGCGAGACTTTTCAAGCATTTCAACTAACAATTATAAATGAACAATTCGCTCAGCTAGTTAAGGTGCAAATCGCTCAGTTAGAGGCAGTTCCCCACACGTTTTTACGTGATAAACATAAGCTACGCGACCGCTCCGATATCGTTGCAGAGCGTTTGGAGAAGCTGAGCGCTAAACATAAAATGAAAGCAAACGGGGCTGTCCAAAAAGCCGTGCATAGCCGTCATTTTGGACAGTAGCGATGATGTTTCGTAAAATGTTGACTCCTAAAAATAGAAAACGCCTCTTTTAAAAATGTGATGAACATTGGCTTTAGCAGTGTACTCCTTCAGTAAAAGGGAAGTGATGGAAACATTTATTTCCATGCCGGGGGAAAAACAGGGCGACCAAAAAGCCGTGCATAGCTGGCTTTTTGGTCGCTGTCTGTGGTGCTCCTTCTGTTAAAATAAACAGGAGGGTTCTTTGAAGATGGGAGAAGCGCTGTGTCTAGCGGGTTTTCCTCCGAATGAAAGTGAAGTTTGCACTGCATCGCGAGAAAAAGCTACCTTTTGCGACAGCCCTTCTTCACACCCTCTCTGTCATTATTCCTCATCTAATAAATGGCGTTGCAAAAATGGCGCAGTTTCATCATTATACTGCAAGCTATCATAACAGCCTAAAGCACGCAATTCATCAAGCATCTCAGCAGTAATTCCTTCACCGTGATAAGAAGGGATGATGGAAATATGCTGAATTGTAGCTATCCCATTTTCTACAGCTACACCAATTGTACCAACAAATTCATCGTCCTGTTTCCATAAATAAAGCTGCCAATCTGGCGTCTGCTCATAATGCTGAACAATTTCCATTAATTGCTTTGAATCTTTGCAGTTCGGCATTAACGAAATTAAACCCATTGCAATTTTTTCAAACGCTTTTTTATATTTTACTAACATTTTTATATTTCCTCATTTTCTGCTATACGAAACGATTATGCTCATTAACTAAAGAAAAGTGGAATGATTACAAAAATATAAATCAAACCCCAAAATAGTATAAATGATACTAATCCAATTAATAGTTTCCACTTTGATATTCTCAACGACTACTCACCCTTTTTCAATACTAACGGGAGATCGTTTTGCACAATATTATCATAGCTTTCACGTTGAATCGCTAGCTGGTGTTCACCCGCCTCTACAAAAACAACGGCTGGACGCGGCACACGGTTATAGTTTGAAGCCATTGAAAAACCGTAGGCACCTGTACAAAACATAGCTAAAATATCACCAGACTCCGCCTTTTGTAGTGCAGCATCGACCATCAATTTATCCCCAGATTCACAAAGCTTCCCAGCCACTGTATAAGTGCTGCTTTTCGGCGCATTTGCTTTATTTGCAATAACGGCCTCATACTTCGCATCGTATAGTGCTGGGCGAATATTATCGCTCATGCCACCATCTACCGCGATATATTCACGAATATTTGGCACTGTTTTTTGTGAACCAACCGTATAAAGTGATGTTCCTGCATCACCGACAAGCGAGCGACCTGGCTCAATCCAAATCTCCGGCATCGCTAATTTTAACGCAGCTGCCTCTGCTTGTACAGTGTCAATCATTTCAGCTACATAAATATGTGGCGCAAGTGGCCTATCTTCCTCAGTATAACGAATGCCAAAGCCTCCGCCCAAATTTAATACCGTGCATTCAAAGCCATGCTGCTCTTTCCATTCACCAATTTTTTTCATTAGCTTGCCAGCAGCTAGGCTAAAGCCATCTGTTTCAAAAATTTGTGAGCCTATATGACAATGTAAGCCTAGAAGCTGTAAAAACTTGTGCTCGCGTACTTCTTCAAAGGCGCGGTCTGCTTGCCCATTATTCAAATCAAAGCCAAATTTCGAGTCGGCTTGACCTGTCGTAATAAAGTCATGCGTATGTGCTTCTACACCTGGCGTTACACGTAATAAAATGCGCATCGGCTGCTGCTTTACCTCTGAAATTTCTTTGAGCAAGCTAATTTCATAAAAATTATCGACAACGATGCAACCAATTTTCGTATCGAATGCAAGTTCTAACTCTGTATATGATTTATTATTGCCATGGAAATGAATGCGTTCTGCTGGGAATCCAGCTTTAATGGCAGTATATAATTCACCACCTGATACAACGTCCAACGATAAATTCTCCTGTGCCGCTAGCTGATATGCCGCAATGCAAGAAAACGCTTTTGAAGCATAAGCGACCTCCGCCTTGATACCTAATTGCTTAAATGTATCAATAAAGCCTCTAGCACGCTCACGAATTAGTGCCGTATCATAAACGAATAGCGGTGTCCCGTATTCCTTTGCTAACGTTACTGTATCTACGCCACCAATCGTTAAATGCCCATCACTTGAAATGTCCTGTGTCCCATATAAATGCACTCTGCTCTCCTCCATTACCGCTCAAAAATAGTATATGAGAACTTTACCATAGGAGGGAACAAAAGTGCAATGTACATTATGCTCGTTTTCGCTGCTGTGCACCAACAATATACGGTCTAAGCGCATCATCAGACATTGGAAAACGAATAAAAACACGCATAAAGGCCTTTGGGAAAAAGGGAATGAGTGGCCACATATATGGTACTTTCATCGGACGCAATGCACATAAATACGAAAATATAATAAATAGTGCAATAAAAAACCCATTAGCCTCAAACAATGCTGTCATAATGAGTAAAAAAATACGGAAAACTTTAATTGAAATACTTAACTCATAATTCGGTATGGCGAATGTGAAAATTGCAGCAATCGCTGTATATAATACTACCTCGCTTGAAAAAAGCCCTACATCAATTGCAATTTGTCCAATAACAATTCCCGCAATTAACCCCATTGCGGTCGAAAGAGGCGTCGGTGTATGAATGGCCGCAATACGCAAATATTCAATTCCAAAATCTGCAATTAAAATTTGCAAAAACAGCGGTACTTCAGATGGCTCCGATATACCTAAAAAGGAAAGTGTCTCAGGTAATAAATGACTTTCCTTCGCAAATAAATACCACATTGGAAGTAATACTAAGCTGAGCAATGCTGCAAAGTAACGTAGAAGCCGCATCATCGAGCCAATTAGCGGTGCTTGACGATATTCCTCTGCATGTTGTAAGAAATGGAACATCGTCACTGGCATCAACATAACAGAAGGTGATGTATCAACAACAATCGCAATATGCCCTTCTAATACATGCGCTGCCACAATATCCGGTCGCTCCGAATAACGGACGAATGGTAACGGATGAAATTTTTGCTTAAACAGCCACTCCTCTAAAGATTTATCCGCCATCGTTAAACCATCATGCTCGATTAATTGAAAGCGTTCCCGTAACCAGTGAAGATGTTCTTCATTTACTAAATCCTTCATATAGCAGAGCGCAACATCGGTTTTTCCTAGCTTAGAAATTTGTGAAAGCTCAAAGCGCAAATCTCCACTTCGAATTCTGCGTCGAATCAATCCTGTATTTTGCATAATATTTTCCGCAAAGCCGTCCCGCGACCCACGAATGACCTTCTCGTTATCAGGCTCCTCTGGATTGCGCCCCGGATAATTACGAAACTCTGCACAATAACAATAACCATGTGATGTTACTAGACCAACTCGACCGCTTAATACTCCTAGCAAAAAGTCCTCAAGTGTTTCTACAGGCTCTTTTCCATGATGGTTAAAATGCGCATCGAAATATGCGGGCTCATCCTCAATATGCTCCCGCTCCTCAAATTGCAATTCCGCTAGTAAATTTGATAATGTTTCACTATCAACTAGCCCGGAAATATAAACTGAGAGCACTTCCATATTTCGTACAAAAATCGGCTTTATACAAACATCAAACGATTCGCCCTCCCCTAAAACCTCCTTTAAATGTTGCTGTGCCTGCTCTAAAGATGTAAAAAGCTGATTCGTCATTTTTTCACTGCCTTTTTCGTAGTTGTCACTTCCATCCATTGCTTCAGCTGTGCTAATATTTTTTTCTCTAAACGTGATACTTGCACTTGCGAAATGCCAAGACGCTCTGCTATTTCAGTTTGTGTTAAATCTGCAAAATAGCGTAAATAAATAATCGATTGCTCTCGTTTATCTAACTTTGTAAGCATTTCCTTCAGCGGAATATACTCAAACGGAAGCTGCGACTTTTCGTCATACATTTGGTCCATTAATGTAATGGAGTCCCCATCATTTTCAAATAGCTGCTCATGTAAAGAGGCTGGGTCACGCATCGCATCCGCTGCAATTAAAATGTCATCCTGCGTCACACCTAAGCGCTCTGCTAGTTCCGAAATGGAGGGCGGCTTTTCATTCGTCTTCATATATTCCTCTGTCGCATGGCGAATTTTATAATTTAATTCACGAATGGAACGACTAACCTTTACCATACCATCATCGCGTAAAAAGCGTTGAATTTCGCCAATAATCATTGGCACTGCATATGTGGAAAACTTTACTTCATAGGATAAATCGAATTTATCAATAGATTTCATTAAGCCAATACAGCCAATTTGAAATAAATCCTCTAGTTCAACACCTCGCGAGGAAAAACGTTGCACAATCGACCAAACAAGTCGTGTATTACCTTCAATCATCCGCTTTCTCGCTTCAATATCCCCTTGCTGCGAGCGTTCAATTAATGCTCGCATCTCCGCCTGCGTCAACAACACTTCTGAAGACTGTTCGATTGTCCCCACCCCTTTACATGACTGACGCATGTGCTGATGATATTTTTTTTGTAAAAACGACGCTTGTCCCCTCGCCTACAACAGACTGCACAACAAGTTCGTCCGCGAAGCTTTCCATAATTGTAAAGCCCATGCCTGAACGCTCCAAAGCCGCCTTTGTCGTAAATAAAGGTTCCATCGCCTGCGCAACATCACTAATTCCTTTACCATAATCTTGAATGCTCACTTGCACGGTATCACCTGTCAATGTTGCCCGCACTGTGACAACACTTTTTCCATCCTCCTCGTAGCCATGAATAATCGCATTCGAAACAGCTTCTGAAATAATGGTTTTTAATTCAGACAGCTCGTCTACCGTTGGATCAAGCTGTGCAATAAAGCTCATAATTGCCATTCTTGCTAAACTTTCATTCTCACTTTTTGCAATAAATGATAATGTCATTTCGTTATCCATGAACAATCCCCCTTATATGTGAAATCGCTGCCTGTTCATCTGCATGCATAATATATGGCGCAAGTCCAGAAAATTGGAATATTTTCTGCATTGTCGATGAAGGGTTTAAAATGATAATTTGACCACCCACGATGCTAAGCTCCCGCATTCTTCCCAATATTAGGCCAACACCTGAGCTATCCATAAATTGCAGACCAGCCAAATTCCAAATGAGTGTTGTCACATGTCCCTGCAGTATCGTTCTCGAAATTTGAGCCCGCACCTTTTCAGTTTCATGATGACCAAGCTCTCCGTATAATCGAATAATGGCAATCTGCTCCGGGTACACCGTAATTTCATAATTCATAATACTTCGCCTCCTCGTCTAATCGCTAATTCTACGACGAGCGACTTTTCCCTTCACATCTGACAAAACTAGTGCCACTTCGCTAAAACTAGTGCCTATACGTCAAAGTATGGGAAGGCTGCATGATTTTTAAACATTAAATTTGATTTTTATCACATATAAAAGAGCTTTTTTAGAGAGCTTTTCAATCTTTGATGTTTTCTTTATTTTTAGGGGGTTATGTTACTAGGGTTATTCCACGTTTGCATATAAAAAGCCTATAAAATCGGATTTGCTCCGATTTTATAGGCTAGATTATCTATTATTTTGTAATAATCGCTTCAATCAACTTTGGGGCAGCGACTGGCTCCTGTGTCAAATGAATATGCGCATAAATTTTTTCGATGACATCGTCGATTTGCTCACGGTTTGCGTGGATTGTCACAAGTGATTCGCCCGCTTCTACATAATCACTAACTTTTTTGCGTAGCACTAATCCTACTGCTAAATCGATTTCCGATTCCTTTGTTGCACGCCCTGCGCCAAGTAGCATCGCTGCTGTGCCAATATCATCTGCTTCGATTTTTGCTACGTAGCCTGCTTCCTTCGCCACAAGCTCCGTTACATAAGCAGCCTTTGGGAGCTGCGCTGGTTCATCAACAACAGTGGCATCTCCACCCTGTGCTGTGATAAACTTTTTCAATACTTCAAGTGCTGCGCCATTTGCCACAGCTTCCTCTAGCATTGCACGCGCTTCCTTGATTGTTGCTGCTTTACCACCAAGCACGACCATTTGCGAGCCAAGCGTATAACAAAGCTCGTTCAAATCTGCTGGTCCATGCCCTTTTAGCGTATCAATTGCCTCTTGAATTTCAAGCGCATTGCCAATAGCATATCCAAGCGGCTGGCTCATATCTGAAATAATGGCCATCGTATTACGACCAACATTGTTGCCGATACGTACCATCGCTTCAGCAAGCATTTTCGCATCATCGGCTGTTTTCATAAAAGCGCCATCACCTGTTTTTACATCAAGTACGATGGCATCTGCACCTGCTGCGATTTTTTTCGACATAATCGAGCTTGCAATTAATGGAATGCTTGATACCGTTGCTGTTACATCACGCAATGCGTAAAGCTTTTTATCAGCAGGTGTTAAATTGCCACTTTGTCCAATAACAGCCATCTTAATATCATTTACTTGCTGCGCAAATTGTTCATTCGTTAGCTCAACATGAAAGCCAGCAATCGCCTCTAATTTATCAATTGTACCACCTGTATGTCCTAAGCCTCGACCACTCATTTTAGCAACAGGAACACCTACAGCAGCTACCATCGCTGCTAATGGCAATGTCGTCGTATCCCCTACGCCACCTGTCGAATGCTTGTCTACTTTAATGCCATCGATTTCTGTTAGCTTGATTTGTTCGCCAGACTCAACCATTGCCATCGTTAAATCAGCTAATTCATGATCAGCCATTCCTTGGAAATAAATCGCCATTAACAATGCACTCGCCTGATAGTCTGGTACGTCACCATTCGTATAGCCGTTAATGAAAAAACGAATTTCCTCTGTCGTTAATGTTTGACCATCCCGTTTTTTCTCTATAATATCTACCATTCTCATTAGTCAAGCCCCCCTATTTCAATCGTTGCAAAAAACTTGTGCCAAATTCAGGTGCAGCGATTTTAAAATTGTCAGCAATTGTTGCTGCAATATCTGCAAATGTTTCGCGTAATGGTAGCTCTACCCCACCATTAAAGCGCGGTGAATAAACGATTAAAGGTACGTATTCACGCGTGTGGTCTGTGCCTGGGAATGTTGGGTCATTGCCGTGGTCGGCTGTAATAAGCAATAAATCATCTTCACCTAATTTAGATAATACCTCCGGCAAGCGACGGTCGAATTCCTCTAGTGCCTCACCATAACCGATTGGGTCGCGACGATGACCGAAATTGGCATCGAAATCGACTAAATTTAAAAAGCTCATACCGTGGAAATCACGCTGTGCTACTTCTACCATTTTATCCATGCCATCTGTATTATTTTTCGTACGAATTGACTCTGTCACACCATCGCCGTTGAAAATATCGGAAATCTTCCCAATTGCAATGACATCCAATCCTGCATCCTTCATTTCTGCCATCGTTGTGCGACCAAACGGTGTCAATGCGTAGTCGTGTCGATTAGCCGTACGTGTAAAGTTACCTGGTTGACCAACAAACGGACGTGCAATGACACGCCCTACTAAATATTCAGGCTGCAATGTTAATTCGCGAGCAATTTCACAAATTTTATAAAGCTCCTCTAAGGGGATTATTTCCTCGTGTGCTGCAATTTGTAACACAGGGTCAGCAGATGTATAGACGATTATTGCGCCTGTTTCCATATGCTCTTGTCCAAAGTCGTCAATGACCGCCGTACCACTCGCAGGCTTGTTACACAATACTTTACGTCCTATACGCGCCTCTAATTGTGCAATTAACTCCTGTGGAAAGCCGTCTGGGTACACTTTAAATGGCTTGTCAATGTTAAGCCCCATGATTTCCCAATGACCAGTCATTGTATCTTTCCCTACGGACGCCTCTTGCATCATGCCATAATATGCTTTCGGCTCGTCTACCTTCGCAATACCTTGTAGCTCCCGAATATTTGATAAGCCTAAACTTTCCATCGTAGGCATCTTTAAACCATTCATTTCTTCTGCAATATGACCTAAAGTATTTGAACCAACATCGCCAAATTTATGTGCATCCGGTGCTTCCCCGATGCCTACTGAATCCATTACAATTACATGTATCTTTTTAAACGCCTTCATTAATTGCACGACCTCCTTCTTACTATTATATATTTTACCAAAAATAATTTAAAAATAAAGGTCAGACATCCGACTGTGTGAAATTTTTTAATTTTCCAAGCTATTTCACTTAGAGTTATGGGCTCTTACGCCCGAGGATGAAATTGCTTATATACTTCTGATAATCTTGTTTTGCTCACATGTGTGTAAATTTGTGTTGTCGAAATATCTGAATGACCTAACATTTCCTGCACCGCCCGTAAATCTGCTCCATTTTCAATTAAATGTGTTGCAAAGGAATGGCGCAGCACATGCGGCGTAATTTCATGTTGAATATTTGCCTGCCGTGCATGCTCTTTCAATAGCTTCCAGCAGCCTTGTCTAGTTAATCTTTTCCCTCTACGATTAATAAATAACGCGTCAGTTTTTGGATATTTGCCCTGTAGCTCATAACGTGCTCGCCCTAAATAATTTTCACAAGCAGCAATCGCACCGCGACCGAGTGGAATAATTCTTTCCTTCCCGCCTTTACCAAATACTCGCACAAAGCCCATCGTTAAATGAATATCGGTAATATCAAGCTCAATGAGCTCACTAATGCGCATCCCTGTTGCATATAACAGCTCTAGCATGGCGACATCGCGAACTCCCTGTGCCTTTGAAAGGTCTGGGGCCGCAATCAGTGCATCAATCTCTTGTGTTGAGAGAACTTTTGGTAGCTTTTGCTCCAATTGTGGCATTTCAAGATGCACAGTTGGGTCAGTTGTCGTTACTTTTTCCCTTAATAAAAATTGATGAAACGACCTGATTGATGAAATATGACGCGCAATGGTACGCGGTGTTTTACCTGCTGCACGCAGCGCCTCTAAATGCAATAAAATAATTGCACGCGTTACTTCGTTGAAGGATGGTAGCTGCTGTGCCTGAATAAATGCAGCATAGCTAGCTAAATCTCGCTCATATGAGACGAGCGTATTGTCAGATAATTGACGCTCTACGCGAATGAAATGAATATAATCTGCAATCGCATCTTGAAATACATTCGTCATTAAATCCCTCCCAAAATTTAGGTAGAAATGAAAAAGGGCTGTCAGGAAAGGCAAAACCTTTTCCAACACCCTCCGCTTCTATAATCAATTATGCCCCGGCTAGTTTTAGTCCAAAATCCCCTAAAATCTATATTATTCGCCTGAGGTTGGTTACTCAGTCGTTACCACAGGACATGGTGTTCTAAGACTGAGTTCCTCTTTGTCAGCAGGTGTCCTGCCACACACTGAAAAAAGTTAAACATTTACTTCTGTGCAAAAAAGCTGTCTTAAAATAACTTTTTAGACAGCTTTCTTTCTACTCACTTGAATCTTCATTGTCTTGGCATCGCCAACAAATACCATGAAATGTTAGTCGATGATCTTTAATGATAAAATTCCATCGTTTTTCTACTACTGCTTCTACATCTTCTAATAAGTCTTCTTGAATTTCATCAACTGCACCACATTCAATACAAACTAAATGATGGTGAAAATGTGCTGCTCCTTCTTGTCTCAGGTCATAACGAGATACACCGTCACCAAAATTGATTTTATCAACAATTTTTAGCTCAGTTAATAATTCTAGCGTACGGTATACAGTCGCTAAGCCTATTTCAGGAGCTTTTTCCTTTACTAGCAAAAAAACATCTTCTGCGCTTAAATGATCTTCTTCATGTTCAAGCAGAACGGCCACTGTCGCTTCACGCTGTGGCGTCAACTTATAGCTAGCACTATGCAGTTGTTTTTTTATACGATCAATACGGCTCTCCATGTGACGCCCTCCTAAACTCCTCTTATTATACCAAATGAGTAAAACGACTGACAAGTTAATGATGCTTTATCTAAATAATTCATTTGCTATCAGTATAAAATGACCTTTCAGCCCATGGATTGTTAGCCTCATCAATCGAGTTTTTTTACAGGCTGTTATTCCCAATATGGCGACTCTAGCTTTGATATGGAAATCTTATAGCCTGCAATCTATTTAAACACATACGATATAACAAGCATTTCTAATAATGCAAGTATGCAAAATAATAGTATAATTGCTAGCATTCGTCTATATGTCGCAGTACCTTTTTTCGCAAAACGCATCGGTCTTTTCGTCGAAATACCTAAACAAATCATTAATAGTAAAATACAATAAATGAACTGAAAAGGAAACCACCATATACCGTATGCAAGTAAAGATTTTTGTTGCGTCAATAAATACATGGAGCTAAACCCTAGAAACGTCGCTCGTAACGCAATTAACCATTTTGCCACAAATGCGCAAAAAGGATGTGTTGCAAATAATAGTACAACCGCAATTGCGAATCCCACTGGTAATATGGTTTGCATGACGCTAGGTGCCTCTTCTTGCAATATACGCCCGTCCATTAGCTGAATGAGTGCAATTGCTTGCTCTAAGCTAAATATATAAAAACAAGCAACCCCACTTAAAAAACCAACGACAATCATACTTGTTAATTGTATTATAATGCTTGTCCGCAAATTTCAGCCTCCTTTACAACCAACTTATGCTAGTCCAAGGCTGATATGCAAATATGTTAAAATCGTTTTCTATGCATTATTTTTGATTTTTTAACCACATTACAGCATAGGCGGTTTTCGCATCATAAATAGCGCCACTCGTCATCATTTCCTCTGCTTCCTCTAACGTTACTTCCATTAATTCCACAAATTCATCATCATCAAGAGCAGCCTTTTCCTTTAATGGAATAAGCTTACGTGCTACAAATAAATGAATTATCTCATCCGCAAAGCCAGGCGAGGTTGCGAATGTTTGTAAATATGTAAGTTCCCCGCATGTGTAGCCCGTTTCTTCTTCAAGCTCTCTCTTCGCTGTCACTTCCGGCTTTTCCCCTGGTTCTAGCTTACCAGCAGGAATTTCTATAATTGAGCGCTCTAATGCCTTGCGATATTGCTCAACAACTAATAATTTGCCCGCATCCGTCAGCGCAATAATTGCGACTGCCCCAGGATGATTCACCACTTCCCTTTTTGCCATCTCACCATTTGGTAACAGCACATCATCTACTTTCAGCGAAATCACTCGCCCTTTAAAAATAGGCTGTGATAAAACTGTTTTTTCTTCAAATTTATTCAAATTGATTCGCCCCACTTGTCGCACAAGATAAATCCATTGTAACATTATATATAGAAAGGTGTGTATTCCATGAAAAAAAGAATTGTGGGAACGAGTAATATTGAAATTTCTGAGCTTAGCTTAGGCTGTATGTCCTTGCCAGCAAATATCGGTGAAGCCCAGCCTATTATAGAGGCGGCACTTGATGCAGGCATCAATTATTTTGATACAGCAGATTTATATTTGCAAGGCGAAAATGAGCGCATTGTTGGCGAAATTTTAAAGCCTCATCGCCATAACGTCATTCTCGCTACGAAAGTCGGCAATCGTTTTGAAAAAGGGCAAGAGGGCTGGTCATGGGACGCTTCCGCAAGCTATATAAAAAGTGCTGTAAAAGATAGCTTAAAGCGGCTACAAACAGATTATATTGATATTTATCAGCTACATGGTGGAACAATAACAGATGATTTAGATGCAGTGATTGATACATTTGATGAATTAAAGAAAGAAGGCTTCATTCGTGCTTATGGTATTTCCTCGATTCGACCAAATGTCTTTATGCCATTCGCCGAAAAAGGGTATGCACTTAGTAATATGATGCAATATAGCCTGCTTGATCGAAGGGCAGAAGAATGGTTTTCAGCGCTTACAGCAAGCGGCATTTCTGTTGTTACACGCGGCTCTATTGCCAAAGGCCTATTAACAAAAGAGTGGCGCTCTCGCTTGCAAGATTATATGAGTTATTCACAACAGGAGCTTGCAACACTACTAGCAGATTTAGAAGCTAGGTATGGTTCATTACATAGCTTAGCACTAGCTTTTAACTTACAGCATAAAGCCATCGCTTCAACCGTTATTGGAGCAAGCACAAAGCAACAATTGCTGGAAAATATCGCTGCTTACTATGCAATAAAAGATTTACCTGCAATTGATGGGATAACAGAACAGATAAAGAAGGATACTTACACAGAACATCGATGAAAAAATATATTTTCCTTCTAGTTGCTGCGCTCGTCATCGTTGCATTGTCATCCAATATGAGCTATCAGCAACAAACAATTGTACCTGAGCTTCGCGTGTTATTAGCGAATAAGCCCTTTGAAGAAACGCTAAGTCTATTTAAAATTCCTTATTGGGGCACTATTATTTCCGTGGAATCAAGAGGTTATTTTTATTTTGTAGAATTTTTAATTCGAAAAGCCACACATTTTATTGGCTTCGGTATTGTTGGAGTTATTCTTTATTTACTTTATCGCAAGCTTACATGGTTCTTCCCCGCTATGATGGCAGTGGCGACGGTATTTTTAATCGCCTCACTCGACGAACTTAGACAAGCCTTTTCTCCTGGACGTACAGGTGTCTTTTCAGATGTTTTGCTCGATAGCTTTGGTGCATTATTTTTCGTCGTTATAACGGCTATTATTGTACGCCTCTTAAAAAAATAAGGAGAGGAGCGTCCCAAAAGCAGTACTTCTCCTGCTTTTGGGACGTTTCGTTTGTCTTTAATAAAAAAGTAGGTAACTCATTTTAAAATAAAATAATGAAAACCCATTTTTCGCTGTAACAAAGAATAACTCAACTTTTTAAATGCCCCCGCTCCGCCTTTTATTTAATATTTCGAGCCTTTATCGCCGTACTGCTCTAGCAGCTCCTCAAAGCTCATATTTTTCTCACGTTGCTTGCGCTCAAAAGCAAGCCTTGCTTGACGCTCTTCCTCAGCAGCCTGCTCTTTATCTACAAGCGCCTGCTTCGTTGCCTTTAGCTTTGCAAGCACATCGCCACCTAGCTGCTCCTGCAATGTCGGTGCTTTTTCTTGCTCAAGCCTCGGCTGTGCTGCCTGCTTTTGACCAAATTTCTTTTTAGCCATTTTTTTCACCTACCGTTGTACAATCGTCGCAACACCTTGCCCGCCACCGATACATAATGTAGCAAGTCCGAGTGTAACATCTCGTTTTTGCATTTCATGTAATAATGTTACTAATATACGCGCACCACTTGCACCAATTGGATGCCCCAATGCGATTGCGCCCCCATTCACATTGAGTTTATCATGGTCAAATTGCAGCTCGCGGTCAACAGCAATTGCCTGTGCTGCAAAAGCTTCATTCGCTTCAATCAAATCCATGTCTGGCAATGATTTATTAGCTATCGCTAACGCCTTTTGCACCGCTTTAATTGGGCCTGTGCCCATCACTTGTGGGTCAACCCCTACGCTCGCATTAGAAATAATTGTTGCCATCGGCGTTAAACCTAGCTCAAGCGCGCGCTTCTTAGACATTAATACGAGTGCAGCCGCACCGTCATTAATACCCGATGCATTACCTGCTGTAACCGAGCCTTCCTTTTTAAATGCTGGGCGGAGCGCTGCAAGCTTTTCCACTGTCGAGTTAGCTTTAACATATTCATCCTGTGCGAAAACAATCGGCTCACCTTTACGCTGTGGTATTTCTACAGGCACAATTTCAGCCTCAAATTTGCCAGCAGCAATCGCCTGTGCAGCTCTCGCCTGTGAACGCGCTGCAAAAGCATCCTGCTCCTCGCGTGTAATTTCGTATTTATCACATAAGTTTTCTGCGGTAATTCCCATATGGTAATCATTTTGTGCACACCATAGTCCATCATGAATCATCGTATCAACAATCTTCTGGTCGCCCATACGGAAGCCTTCACGTGCATTTTTCAAAACATATGGTGCTTGGCTCATATTTTCAAAGCCACCCGCAACAACGATTTCCGCATCCCCAAGCGCGATTGCTTGCGCTGCTAAATGCACTGCCTTTAGCCCTGAGCCACACACTTTATTAATCGTCATTGCTGGCACTGCATAAGGCAAACCAGCCTTTAACGCAGCCTGACGCGCTGGATTTTGCCCAAGCCCCGCTGCAAGAACATTGCCCATTATAACCTCATCCACGAATTGCGGCTCAATATTCGCTCGCTTAATCGCTTCCTTTATAACAATACTCCCCAACTGCTGTGCCTGTATATCCTTTAAAGTCCCCTGAAAAGCTCCAATCGCCGTTCGCACAGCACTTACAATTACTACTTCATTTGTCATCACATTTCCCCCTTAAATTCATCAGACCTTTTGTTTGCACATAATTATTTTACCAAATTCCCTCTCAAATTTATATGCGAAACATAGGGGTTTAAAAATAGAGGGCACAAGCAAATCTGAAGTATTTGCGAATTTCTTTGACTATCTGCGTTTTTTTAATTAAGGCTTATTTGTATTTCCCTTTACTTTAATAAAATACTTTCTTCCTCTGTTGCAAATTTATAAGTTCATCCTTAAATTCTGAAAACCCTCTGCGAATCGCAGCTATAAGCAAATCTTCTTTCATAAAATTCTCACGTGGCAAAACAATCATCCTATCCTCTCTTTCTTGTATTATTCCCCCAATTACAACAAATAACTATATTTTATCTGCATTTTTAATTAGTAATTTCAGCAATAAAAAAAGATGCCCGCTTATTTTACAGACATCTTCTCTCTTACTTATTTAGTTTGAATTTTATTCATCTGTGCCATCATTTGACGAACTTGCTTTTCAGACGGTGTACGTCCCATTTGAGCCATCATAACACGAATCATTTGTTCATTTATCGGTGGATTTTCTTTCAAGTACTTCATCATATATTGACGCGCAAGGAAGAAGCCCAATGCAACCCCAGCAATTAAAGCAACAATAATTCCAAGAATCCATGCCCATGTCATCGTTAAACCTACCTCCTCCATTACCTATCTCACGAGAAAACTCTCCACAAAGCATTATACACTACTTTATTTGCGCTTTCTATTGTTATTTCTCTTGATTTCTATCACAAGTATATTCTAAATACTCCTATATTGCATTATGAAAAATAAATACAAATGAGGCTGTCCAAAAAGCCGTGCATAGCCGGCATTTTGGACAGTAGCAATGATGTTTCACAAAATGTTGGTTCATATAAATAGAAAGCGCCTCTTTTAAAAATGGGATGAACATTGGCTTTAGCGGTGTTAGCTTTCAGTAAAAGTGAAGCGATGAAAACATTGATTTCAATGCGGTGGCAAAACAAAATGTACTTTTCGGATAGCCCCTTAAATAGGTCTCATCTCACCTCAGCCCCCAGACCTAGAAAAAGATACATTTACAGGTCGTTATGCAAAAAACAAACTTCCTTTAACATAAAGGTATCAACAAAAGGAGGTCAACAAAATGAAAAAATTTCTTTACTTTATCGGAGGCTCCATTGCTTTTCTAATTGCCTTAGCGTTACTTGGACCAATGCTCGGCTTACTATTCTCAGGACTACTTGTGGCAGCAGGTTTACACTACTACACAAAATGTACATCGGTATTTGGAAAAATTATGAGTACGACAGTTGCATTAGTAGGTGTCCTTAGCGCTGCATCAAACATCCCAGCATTTATCGGATTAATTGCGATTATTGCACTTTATTATATCGCTAAAAATTGGAAAAAAGAAGCAAATGTTGTGGAAGCAAGTGATGACCCATTCAATAACTTTGAAAAAGAATGGGCAAAAATCTCTAAATAATAAGAAGGAGCGGATTTATAATGACAAACTTATTCACACGTTTTAAACATCAATTACAGGCAGATTTACATGATTTCTTTGATAAAAAGGAGCGCAAAAATCCAATCGCCCTTTTAAATCAATATATCCGTGAGGCAGAGCAGCAAACCGAGCAAACAGGTAAATTATTAGCGCGTCAAGGGCAACTAAAACAAGAGCTAGAAGCACAATTAAAAGAAGCAGAAACAATGCTAGCAAAACGTGAGCAACAATTAAACCTTGCTATCTTGAGCAACGAGAACGACTTAATCGCCTTTGCACAAGGTGAAGTGGAAGCATACACAGCGCGTAAAGTTGGGTTACTTTCTAGCATCGATGCATGCACAACTGAATACTTTGAATTAGAGCGTAAGTTTGAAACAATGAAACATAAAATTAAAGATATGAAGGTGCGTCAGTTGCAATTAATGGGCAAAGAAAATGTTGTACGAGCACACCATCAAATGGATAAAGTTCTTAACACTCAAGATGCAGGCAGCTTCGAGGAACTATCTAGCTATTTTGATGATATCGCAGCAAAAATTGACCATAAATATGAAGTAACAACATTTGAATCACGACTCGCAAAGCTGGAGAAAGAACAAAAAGCAATTGCAGCTAACGAACAACAGCAAAATCATGCTATAGTAGAATAGCCATAGTCGGAGAGGGTACACATCCTCTCCCTTTTATCTTGATTCAACAGATGTTTGTACATCTGTTGAATCAAGATAAAAGAGTTTACATTTTGAAAGGAGACCACTTCTATGAAACGGCTAACAACCGATCAATTTACTTATTTTCTTCTAGGTTTATTATTAATCATGCTAATTGAGCTTTCGCTATTTCATAATGGAGCGGTTTTTGTACTATTTTTCGGTATAATCTCTCTGTATTTTGGCATGAAACAACAGCGCAAATTTTTACTATGGACAGGTGCATTATTTATTATTATCGCTCTTTTCACATTATGGAGCTTAAAGCTTTATTTCATTGTTCTCATTGGTTATTTGCTTTATAAACAGCTTACAAAAGAGGAGGTAACTGTAGAAATAACAAATCAAGGCTGGACTTCCTCTACAACTAAAAATCAATTAATTGGAGCAACGAATGGAGCTTTAGAACCGTATAAATGGGAGGACATACTGCTAAAGCGTTTTATTGGCGATATTGTTGTCGATGCGACACAGACGATACTTCCAGCGGGCAAATCAGTTATTACAATTCAGCAGGCTATCGGTAAAGTTCATATAATTGTACCTTATGAAGTCTCGCTTCGCCTGCACTATACGACATTTTATGGGCAAGCTTGTTGCTTGCATGAGCCTCCTAAACAGTTAATAAACGAAAGCCTAAAATTTGAGGATGGTCAGCCCGATGAAAAACGCCTCCTCGTAATCAATGTTTCAACATGGTTTGGCGATGTGGAGGTGACGCGTGCATGATTGGATTTATTTTTCGTATTATTGTACTTTTCACCCTTTTATCATCAACAACCTTTAGTTTTTTAGTTTTTATTTTAGGTGAGCCTACAGAGGAAAAATGGCGCTTCTTTATCGATGAGAAGCTTGGCGAGTTACCCCTTGTTTTCACGATTGTAAGTGCCATATTTACAATTTCGTTTTTTATTAGTCTATGGATGTCCGTCTTAACAAAAACACGTGAAATTTCCACGACACGCACAATTAATAAATTAATTGACCCAGAATTTAAGCCGCTAAAAAAACGCGGCATCTCACGCCCAATGAAAAAGGCAATCAATGAGGCAGGAGCTTTAATCGAATCTCAGCGCGCAGCATTACAGCGTTTATCAAATGAAAAAGCCGAAACAAACGATAAAATTGTGCAGGAAAGATTAATTGAAGAGCGCCAGCGTTTAGCACGTGAGCTGCACGACTCTGTATCGCAGCAGCTTTTCGCAGCCTCTATGCTGCTCTCTGCTTTAACTGAACAAGAAGAAAATCCGCAATCCAAGCTACAGATTGGGCAAATTGAAAAAATTGTCCAACAAACACAGCTTGAGATGCGTGCACTTCTTTTACATCTGCGCCCTATCGCATTGCGCAACAAAACATTGGCAGAAGGGCTAAACGATTTAATTCAAGAATTACAGCAAAAGGTGTACTTTCATATAGATTATAAATTAGAAGAAATTGAGCTTACAAAAGCAGAGGAAGACCATCTATTCCGCATTGCACAGGAGGCACTTTCCAACACATTGCGCCATGCGAAAGCAACGGAAGTCGAGCTATTATTTGTAGCAAGAGATGATTATGCGATTTTACGCATTCAAGATAACGGTATTGGCTTTGATAACCAATCCGGTAAAAGTACCTCATATGGCTTAAATAATATTGCAGAGCGCGCAGTTGAAATTGGCTGCCTATATAAAATTGTTTCCGTTCCAAATGAAGGGACAATTGTCGAAGTAAAAGTTCCGAGAAAGAAAGGTGAACAGCTTGATTAAAGTATTACTTGTAGATGACCATGAAATGGTGCGTATCGGTGTAGCAGCCTATTTATCTGCGCAGCCTGATATCGAAGTTATTGGCGAGGCAGAAAACGGCTTAGATGCAATCGAAAAAGCATTATCTTTACGACCCGACTTAATTTTAATGGATAATGTAATGCCTGTTATGACAGGCGCAGAAGCAACAGAAAAAATTTTACAACAATGGCCTGCTGCCAAGGTCATGATGGTAACAAGTTTTTTAGACGATGACAAAGTATATCCTGCCCTTGAAGCAGGCGCTGTAAGCTATATTTTGAAAACATCAAATGCCAAGCAAATCGCAGACGCTATTCGCAAAACGATAAATGGCGAAACGGTTTTAGAACCTGAAGTGACGACAAAAATGATTTCAAGAATGCGCGGTGGCACTGCTATCCCATTACATGAAAGCTTAACTGAGCGCGAAATGGAAGTCCTTCTTTTAATGGCACAAGGCAAGGCAAACCAAGAAATCGCAGATGAACTTTTTATCGCATTAAAAACAGTGAAAACACATGTTAGCAATATTTTAAGTAAACTCGACGTACAAGACCGTACACAAGCAGTCGTTTACGCCTTCCAAAATGGGCTAGCAAAATAAGAAGACTGCATTTATATAATTTATAAACTAACTAAATAGAACCCCCGAACTATCACGAATCACTAAAAAGTTAGCGTTTCATTAGATGGTTCGGGGTTTTTTGTGTGGCTATCTAATCCTTACCATAGCTACTTACTCAATTTAAAGTTGAAAAGAAGTAGCTGTAAATTTAGTACTCTCAACAATTTATAAAATGTAGCTATTTATAGTGATTATCTCAACAAAATAGAAAGAAGGTGTCTAAAAAGCAATGCAATCGCATGCTTTCAGACACCTTCTTTTATGCAAAGCTTATAGTGCTTTTACTTTATTGACTACATTCTCAACTGTGAAGCCGAATTTTTCGATTACTAGGTCACCAGGTGCTGATGCGCCGAATGTGTCGATACCTAATACATCACCGTCTAGGCCAACATATTTATACCAGCTTTGTGTAGCTCCCATTTCAATTGCCAAACGCTTTGTAACAGCCTTTGGTAATACAGTTTCTCTATATGCTGCATCCTGTTGATCAAATGCAAATGTTGATGGCATTGATACAACTGATACGTCAATACCATCAGCAAGTAAAGCTTTTTGCGCATCCACTGCTAAAGCAACCTCAGAGCCTGCAGCAATTAAAATTGCATCTGGCGTTGCTTTTGTTGCTGATGAAATTACATAACCACCACGAGCTACACCTTCAGCTGCTAACTCCGCTGTTGTGTCTAACACTGGTAAGTTTTGACGTGATAATACTAAAGCAGTTGGTGTACTCGGTGATAATATTGCTTGCTTCCATGCCTCTGCCGACTCATTTGCATCTGCTGGACGAATCACATTTAAGTTTGGCATTGCGCGTAATGATGCTAAATGTTCAATTGGCTCATGTGTTGGACCATCTTCACCAACAGCAATTGAATCATGTGTAAAGACGTATGTTACGGGTAAGCCCATTAATGCAGATAGACGCACCGCCGGACGAACATAGTCGGAGAAGACGAAGAATGTCGCACCGAATACATTTAACCCACCGTGTAATGCCATACCATTTAATGCTGCACCCATTGCAAACTCGCGTACGCCAAACCAAATATTGCGACCTGCATAGTTTTCTGCTGAGAAATCGCCTGCGCCTTTAATTGTCGTTTTATTTGAGCTTGCTAAGTCAGCACTACCTCCGAAGAATGATGGTAATTTTTTCGCTAAAGCGTTAATTACATCACCTGAAGATGAGCGTGTTGCGACAGACTTACCTGCTTCATATACTGGTACTTCCGCTGCAAAGTCTGCTGGTAAATCGCCTTCCATAGCATTTTCAAATTCCGCAGCTAACTCTGGATATGCAGTTCGGTAAGCCTCGAATTGTTCGTTCCAAGCATTTTCCGCTGCAACACCTTGACGTTCTGCTGCTTCTTTAAATGTTTCATATACTTCTTGTGGGATGCTGAATGGCCCGTGCTCCCAACCGTAATGCGTTTTTGTTAATACTACCTCATCTGCTCCAAGAGGTGCACCATGCGAATCTGATTTACCTGATTTATTCGGTGAACCATAGCCGATGACAGTTTTCACTTCGATTAATGTTGGCTTGCCTTTTAGTTGCTTCGCCTCTTCGATTTTAGCACTTAAATCCGCTACATCGTTCCCATCATCAACGCGTAAATAGTTCCAACCATATGATTCAAAGCGCTTTTGAACGTTTTCAGAGAATGACATGCCTAGCTCGCCATCTAGTGAAATATCATTACTGTCGTAAAGCACGATTAATTTTTCTAATTGCAGATGACCTGCTAATGAAATTGCTTCTGCAGCTACACCTTCCATTAAATCGCCATCACCACATAGAGCATATGTGTAATGATCTACAATTTTATGCCCATCTTTATTATATTTAGCCGCAAGATGCGCCTCAGCCATCGCCATACCGACAGTCATGGCGATACCTTGTCCAAGAGGTCCTGTTGTTGCTTCAACACCAGCAGTATGACCGTACTCTGGGTGACCAGGCGTTAATGAATCCCATTGACGGAAGTTTTTAATTTCTTCCATTGGTAAATCATAGCCTCCTAAATGTAATAAGCTATAAAGTAGCATAGAGCCATGACCAGCAGATAACACAAAACGATCACGGTTATACCAATTTGGATTTTGTGGGTTATGGCGTAAATGCTTTGTCCATAGCGTATAAGCCATTGGAGCTGCCCCCATTGGTAAACCAGGGTGGCCAGAATTTGCTTTTTCAATTGCATCAATTGACAATGTACGGATTGCATTAATTGCAAGTTGATCCGGAGTTTGAGTCATTTTTGACATCCTTTCTCGTGCTATATAGTCTACCTTTATAGTGTAGTCAAGAATGTTAAAGAAAACAATGGTTAGCAGGTGTTTTCTTTGAAATTCCACATACTAAATGCTAAATGTGTCACATTGTATAAAATTGTGTAAATTTAGTTTAGAAAGCCCTTCTGTCTTTTTATATCTTTTAGTTTTTCTGGCGTTACATCATTGCCTTCCGGATCTACTATTTTCACATGCTCAATCGTATCGCGCATCGTTGCGCGGAATGTGTCTAAGTATTCTTTACGAAGTGCTGTACGTTCTTTCGCTTCCGCCTCTGTCAGCGTACCTTCCTTCGCTTTTTTTGCTAGTGCATTAATTCGAGCTAATTTTTGTTTGGATAACATATTTTTCTCACCTTTCTAAAACTCCATAATACAAAGGTATGAGAAAAAAACGTAAAGCGCAAGTGATTTATCTTGTACTTTACGTTTTGAATAGACTGCTTACATACTACTCTCTTTTTGATATTCTACAAAGCGGCGGTGAACTGTTGCTTTGCTAATATTGAATCCTAAGCCTCTTAATGTAGTGGCAATTTCTTCAAAGGTAAAGCCCTTCGCCCGCAACTTTAAAATTTCTTCGATAGGCACGTCAATTCGCTCGCGCCCCTCTGGATTGCCACGGTTTTTCAAATTGTATTCTGGACGATATCCGTTATTTACTGCGCGTCGCATTCCGCGTCGTATTTTAGCATTGTGCAGCTTGCGCTGATACTCCTCTACTATTGCTAAAATTTCTAAAAGCATTGTATCCATCTCATTTAATGCTAGTGGACCAGCATCATTTAAAGATATGACCGAGATACCCTGCTTTTGTAAAAGATGTAACACTGCTACGCGTGCATTGCCTCGTCCTAATCGTGTTTCATCTTGGACGAACAAAGTTGTCATATTATTTTCCTTCATATAATCTAACATATCTAACAAGCCATCTCTTTCCACATCGAAGCCGCTCTGTTGGTCCTCAAATATTTCAACTATATGAAAATGCAAGCTGCTTGCATATGCTTTTAGCTCTTCTTTTTGCCTTGCAAGAGATGTATATTGGGTTGATTTCTCGGTGCTTACCCTCACATATATGACCGCAGTTTGTGTAACCATTAATTGTTATTCGCCACTTCACGCGAATGGCTATCCTCTGTCATTTGCTTGGCAATAATAGAGCGTTTTTCAATTGGCACTAGCAACTGTTGTCCAATCACTATTTTTTCATCAGAAAGGTAATTTGATTTTTTCACAAAGCCAATCCATTGCTCCGTTGACATTTTACCTCGGTACTGTTCGGCTAAAGACCAAAGCGTATCCCCATGTTCAATGATTATTTCTTCATATTGTTCAATATCCTCATCAGTAATAACTAACACTGAAATGACAAATACCGTAAATGCTACAAAAACTGCAATATAACTATTTTTTTTCAACCAATTCATAGTAACGCCTCCTGAAATAGAATGTTCGTTCGGAATGTATGTTCTCATATTAAAACGAACAAACGTTTTTGTCAACAATTATTTTCGAACTAATGTTTGCATTTATTTTTCTCTTTTGTTATACTGAAAATAAGAAAATTTGTTCTATCAATTACGCCTCGGCGTAATTACATTCAGTTTTTTGAAGCGCCTTCAAACTCGTTTTAAAAATCTGTGATTATCGTCGGAGGCTTATCTTTGTTTAGCGAGCAACTTTACATATGCTGAACAAGGTCCAATATAGCGTCCCTCCCATCATCTATGAATGGTGAGAGTAGTTTACTAAAACAAGATAAAAGAGGTGAATGAGTTGACAAAAGTATCAAAACGCCAAGAAGCAATTTTAGCTTTTATTAAAGAAGAAGTTAAAACAAAAGGTTATCCACCGTCAGTTCGTGAAATCGGTGAAGCGGTTGGTTTAGCATCTAGTTCTACTGTACATGGCCATTTAGCTCGTTTAGAAAGCAAGGGACTTATTCGTCGAGACCCAACAAAGCCACGCGCTATTGAAATTTTAGACAACAATAATGATAGTGAGATAGAACAACAAGGTGTTATCCATGTTCCTTTGATTGGCAAAGTAACGGCAGGACTTCCTATTTCAGCCATCGAGAATATCGAGGAATACTTTCCTCTTCCAAACTCATATGGTACTTCTGAGGATCAGCTATTTATGTTAGAAATTATGGGAGAATCAATGATTGAAGCTGGAATTTTAGATGGAGACTATGTAATTGTTAAGCAAAAATCAACTGCAAACAATGGTGAAATTGTCGTTGCGATGACAGAAGATGATGAGGCAACAGTAAAGCGTTTTTATAAAGAAAAAACACATTTTCGTTTACAGCCTGAAAACTCTTCAATGGACCCTATTTTAGTAAATCAAGTAACGATTTTAGGGCAGGTTGTCGGTCTATATCGTAAAATACAATAATACAAAAACTGAGCACCGGATTTTTGGGACAGCTCAGTTTTTTACTTTGAATATACTATTCATTTTTTTAAAGCTAGCATGATTTTCACATCATTAATTGTGGAGAAAAACGAGGAATATTATTGGAAATTTTCGTGATGTCCTATGAGGTTCATTCATATGTAAAAGCATGCTAGCGAGGTATTAGTGCTATTTTACATCTGCTTTGAAAAATTGTGAATGTTTATAAATGACGTATAATTTTCGTAAAAAGCCGTATTTTGATGATTTCCAGCGCTGTTTGCAACAAAATTATGCTTTTTATATAAGAAATCTCAGAAAATTGCCTGTCTATAAATACCTGTTATTTGACACTTCATCTATTTTTCTTTTGTTTCATACGTGTAACTAAAAAACCGCCTTTAAACGACTTCGGCTCATATGACATAATAAAGGCATTTGGCTCAAATCGCTCGACAATTTGAAACAGTTCGTGTTCACGATTACGCTTCGTTAAAATTTCATATTTATAGCGCTCACTATCGCGTCCTTCGCCCTTGTAAATTGTAACTGCAAAACCTTCATTCCTTAAAAACTCCACTAGTTCATTGTTTTTATTTTGCGTATTAATCGCAGCAAAAACATAGCCTACTGCTAATTTACGCTCAATCATCGTACCTAAAAAAATACCTAGCCCAAAGCCAACTGCATAAACAACCATCGCTAATACGCTCTGATTTCCACTGAATACGAGGGACAAACCAAACACATAAATCAGTACTTCAACCATACCTATAATTGATGCTAAAACCGTAATATTTTTTACTAAAAAGATTGTACGAAGCGTTAATAAAGGCACATAAATAAGTTGTAAAATAATAATTAATAAAATATTATTCATACGCAGGACCTTTCATAATCTTTTATAATGGTATTTTTCTGCTATCGTATAACTATATAATAGTACTCGATTATCAAGTTATTATTTCACGTTTAATCAATTACGCCTTGACGTAATTGTGTCCAGATTCTTTCAAGCTATTTGGTGGAAATTAACCTGAAACCGTCACGTCCTGTGACAACGGTTAACTGATTTGCATCATGCAAGCCTCCCTTCAAAATCTGTGACATCCGGATGTTGGTCACTCAGTCATTATCGCAAGATGCGATGTTCTTAGACTGAGTTCCTCTTTATCAGCAAGTGTTTGAAAACCCGCTGAAATCGGTCTAATGCTTGCATTTATTTTGCCACCTATAGAGATGGAAGACTTCTGCTTAAAGAGGTTAAATGGATTGGATCGAGTAATTTTTCAGCTTCGTCCACACTTAATAAACCTTTTTCAACAACAATCTGTTTTACCGTTGTTTTTTTGCTTTGCGCTTCCGCTACTATTTCATTAGCAATTTCGTAACTAAATTGTTTTGAAATTGCGACCGATAGAGCGTAGGTGCTTTCCGCGCGAAGCTGATTAATTTCTTTTTTCACTTGAACTCCTGCTACACACTTCTCTCGAAACACTGGAATGCTTGCTAGTAACAATGAAAATTGCTCAAACAGATTTTTCATAATAATGGCTTCCCAAATATTCAATTCAAGCTCGCCTCTATCTGCCGCAAATGTAATTGCCTGATCTTTGCCATAAATATCAAAGCAAACTTGCATCATCATTTCAGGAATACATGGATTGATTTTTCCAGGCATAATAGATGAACCCGATTGAACTGCTGGAAGCTCAATTTCACCTAATCCCGCTATTGGTCCCGAAGAGAGTATTCTAAAATCACTTGCCATTTTGGAAAGTCCTGTACATAACCCCTTTAAGCAGCTAGAAATTCTAACATACTCGTCCGCGTGCTGTAGACCATCAAAATAATTTTCTACTTTTCGCACTGTCAGCCCTGTTACATCATATAAATTTCGATACATCCCCTCGACATAGTCTGTCGAAGCACCTAAGCCCGTACCTACTGCTGTTGCCCCAATAACAAGCTGTAAGCAACCTTCCTGTAACCTCTTCAACTCATTTATTTGTCTGGCAATAAATGAACGGTATGCGCTAAATTGCTGACCAAATGTAATCGGCAATGCGTCTTGTAAACATGTTCTGGAAACTTTAACGAGCAGTTGAAATTCATCTTCCTTGTGCTGAAGGGTTTTCTCAAACTGCGTTAAACAGTTAATTAAATCCTGCATATAAAAAAAGCATGCTAGCTTCATCGCACTTGGTAGCACATCATTTGTAGATTGAGACATATTGACATGTTCATTTGGATGCACATGCGTATAGCCCTTATTTCCTGTTATAATTTCATTAGCGCGATTGGCGAGCACTTCGTTGACATTCATATTAATTGAAAGACCCCCGCCACCTTGATAAATATCTACTGGAAATTGATTTTTAAACTTTCCATCAATCATTTCATCCGCCGCAGTAATAATCGCATCTTTAAGAGAAGCAGCGAGCTCTCCAACTTCGAAATTGGAAAGCGCCGCTGCTTTTTTAATGTATGCTAATGATTTCATTAAATAAGGATAACCTTCGATTGTTTTTCCTGAAATAGGAAAATTAATTATTGACCGCATCGTTTGAATACCGTAATATACATCAGAGCTAAGCTTCATTCCACCTAGGAAATCTTTTTCTATTCTCATCTCGTATCCCGTTCCTTCGTTTCATTAGTCACTGTTATTCAAATTCAATTACTGCACGACCTACGTTGATACAGCAAGCATCATGGAATGAATCGAATGCCTTATTAATATCCTCCAATTTAATACGTTCTAATATGAGCTGATCCAACTTGAATTTGCCGTCTAAATAAAGCTGTGCAATCATTGGGAAATCACGGAACGGCTGTGTATCGCCATAGAAGCTCCCTTTTAAAACCTTCCCAACACGGTGGAATCCGCCAGCTGGTAAGCTTAATTTTTGCTCTGGGTTAAATGCACCAACAACAACGATTGTGCCACCTTTACGTGTAATTTCCCAAGCGCTTTCCGTACAAATTGTATGACCTGAGCAATCAATTGCATAATGTACACCTACGCCGTTTGTAATCTCTTTAATAATTTCCTTTAAATCTTCCGTTCTAGAGTTTACTGTATGTGTTGCACCGAATTTCTTCGCGATTTCTAGGTTTGCATCCTTAACATCAATTGCAATGATTTTCGCTGCACCGGCAATTGCTGCACCTTGAATTGCGTTTACACCTACACCGCCGATACCGAAAATAGCTACTGTTGAACCAGGCTTTACACCTGCCGCATTTACTGCAGCACCGTAACCTGTTGCCACCCCACAGCCAATTAACGACGCTTGTGCTAATGGCATTTCATCTGGAATTTTTACACATGACATTTCAGGAACAACCGCATATTCAGCAAATGTTGATAGCAATGAATTATGGTATACTCTATCGCCATCAATGCTGAGGCGAGATGTACCGTCTAATAAAGTACCATCAAACATTGGACCGAAAGCTGATTCACATAAATGAACTTTACCTGTCACGCAAAATTCACAAGTACCACAATATGGAACCCAGCTCAATGCTACTTTATCGCCCACTTTAACATTCGTTACGTTTGAGCCTACTTTTACAACAATGCCTGCACCTTCATGCCCTAAAATTGTTGGTGTTGGCGTCGTTTTATCGCCTAATGCATTTAAGTCACTGTGGCATACGCCTGTAGCAGCAATTTTGACAAGCACCTCGTTATGTCTTGGCTCTGCTAATTCCACATTTAAAATTGATAGTGGTTTGTTGATTTCTGTCATTACAGCAGCTTTCATTTTCATAAATAATTCCCCTTATTTTATCAGATTAATAAGCAAACCAAATTGCTCGTTGTTTTGTAAACGCAGCTAAAGAATGGATGGCGTATTCTCTACCCCAGCCACTTTGCTTCACCCCACCGAATGGGCTTGCAAAATCGTAGCAGCCATAACGATTCACAAAGACCATACCTGCATCTAATTGATTTGCTACGCGATGAGCACGTGACGTATCTCCCGTCCATAAACCAGCAGCTAAGCCGTAAATTGTATCGTTAGCCATTTCGATAACCTCTTCCTCTGTTTCGAATGGAATGACACAAAGCACTGGACCAAAAATTTCTTCCTGCGCAATTTTCATATCATTTGTCACATCAGCAAAAATAGTTGGTTTTACAAAATAGCCGTTAGCATTTGTACCTGTTACATCGCGCTCACCGCCTGCAACGATACGTGCTCCTTGCTCCTTACCGCTTTTAATGTAAGCTAAAATTGATTCCATATGCTCTTTTGATACTTGTGCTCCTTGGTCGCTTTCCGGGTCAAATGGGTCTCCACATTTGTAGTTTTCTGCCATCTCAGCGATTTTCTTCACCACTATATCGTAAATTGATTTTTGAACGAATAAACGGGTTGGAGATGAGCATTTTTCTGCCTTATGTGTGAATAAACCAATAAACGAACGGTCGATTGCAGCATCTAAATCCTTTACATCATCAAAAATAATATTTGGCGATTTACCACCAAGCTCTAGCGTTACTGGCTTTAAATTGCTATCTGCAGAATCACGCACTAATTGCTTTCCAATTTTTGTGCTTCCAGTAAACGACAGCTTATCAATCCCCATATGCTTGCTAATATAAGCCCCTACTTCTCCATTACCTAGAACTAAATTAATAACACCCTTTGGTAATAAGCCTGATTCATCAATAATTTCAAATAGACGAATAGCTGAAAAAGATGTTTTATCAGCAGGCTTTAAAATAACTGTGTTACCAGTTGCCAATGCTGGAGCCATTTTTAGTACAGCCATTTGTAATGGGAAATTAAATGGCACTATTTGCCCGCAAACGCCAATTGGATCACGCGTCGTTACACTTAAAAAATTGCCATCAACAGGGTTGTTTTCCCCGTAATACTTGTCTGTCCAACCGGAATAATATTCAAATAAATCATGCGCTTCTTGTACATCATCGTTGTATGCCTCTGTATAAAGCTTGCCGTTATCGAGTGCCTCTAAAGTAGCAAGTTCAGCATGATGCTTTGCAATTAAGTCAGCAATTTTACGCAGTACGCGACCACGCTCTTTATTGCTCATATTTTTCCAAGTCACATTTTTCAAGCCTGCTTTTGCTGCTACTACGGCCTCATCAACATCTTCTTTACTAGCGCAGAAAAATTGCCCTAATACTCTTCCATTGGCTGGGTTAATTGATTCAATTGTTTTTTCACTGCTTACCCATTTTCCATTGATGTAGCTTTTTTTCGTTTCCTCAAGCCATTTTTCAGCCCACTGTAATTGCGGTTGTTGAATACCCTCGAAAATTTTTTGTGTCATCTATTTTCATCCTCCTTAATAGCTGCTTGCCCTTTCAGCAATCGCATCGTTTCACTATAGCCAAATTTTTCTTTCAAGTCGCAAATTTGAGGTATACGTGAATTCGCAAGCTCCTTACATCTATCTTCATTTGCCATTATTCCTTGGAAGCAAAGCTCAGTAAAACTACGAACACAGTTGACCATCATATATATCCCATCTAATAGATGAATCCCTGCAAAGTTTTCGAATACGTTTAAATCTAAATCACCATGCTCAAATGTAACTTGAATAATTCGCTCTATACCTATTATTTCCGCGCAGCATTGGATGACGGTTTCAGGGATAACAGGATTAACCTTCCCCGGGAAAAACGATGAGCCTGCTTGAATAGCTGGTAATGATATTTCTGAAAAGCCAGCCTCGGGACCAGAAGATAGCAATCGTAAATCCTTTGCGATTTTTAATAAAGCACTCGCAAATAAACTAAATTGCTTCGAAACCTCTACTAAATCATCAATATTTTGAGCTGCATCAAATAAATTCTCTCTTCTTTTAACAGGTAGATTGGTCACTTCCTGTAATTTCTGCATAATAATCCGCCTGTAGAGCTCATTTGCCCCCTCACCTTTTCCGATAACAGTGCCACCTAGATTGACTGTTAATAGCTCGTCGACTGCATGACATAGCTTTATATGCCTTCTTTTTATTACCGCTTCAAAGCCGCTAAACTTTTCGCCTAATTGCATACGTGATGCATCTTGTAAGCAAGTACGTGAAATCGTTGCAACAGGCATGAATTCATTCGTCTTTTGGTTCATTACAGCTATCAGCTCGACAATTTCACCATGCAATTGCTGATATGCCTCGTAAATCGCTAAACGAATTGCGGTATGACACACATCGGCTGTCGATTGTGATGCATTAACATGGTCAATTGGGTGAACCGCTGAATAAACGCCTTTTTCCTTATTGCATAAATTTGCAATGACCTCATTGACGTTCATATTAATCCCTATTCCGCCCCCACCGTGATACACATCGACGACGAAATGCTCTAAATATTTTCCCTGCAATAATTCGTTACAGGCTCCCAAGATTTTTTCCTTCACTATTTCAGAAATTGTCTTAGCATCAAAATTGGCTAGCGCCGCTGCTTTTTTCACATGCGCTAAGCTTGTAATATACTCTTTGTACTCTTTTAGTACATTTTTAGAAAAGGATAAATTCTCCTTTGTTCGAACAGTTTGTATTCCGTACAAAGCGGCATCAGGAATCTCAACTGTTCCAAAACTGTCCTTCTCTACTCGCATAAGCGTTCGCCTCCTTTTCATAACAATTGATGACCTCTACACCACCAAAAGTTCATATAGCGAACACTTTATTCACATAAAGAACTTTAAAGCAAGTATATATTTCTGTTTTTTGAAAGTCAATATTAAATTTTCTGATTTTTTAACTTCTTTCAGCAGAAGTCTCCCACTTCTATAGGTGGTGAGATGAATGCAGACGTTAAACCAGTTTCAGAGGGTGTCCAAACACCCTCTGGAAGAAGTTAAAGCCTCTGGCGGATGTCACAGATTTTGAAGGGGGGGTTTTCAAGCAAGCTTGAAAAAATCTGGACCAATTACGCCGAGGCGTAATTGATATTGACTCTACTCTTTTCAATTGCTAGATGTTTTAAATTGAAATAGGTATAATAAAGTTATGAATACAAATACTTTATCGACAAACAAAAATAGTAGGGATGGTTCAACTGTTCAAGCAGTTGACCGAGCATTGATGCTATTAAAGCTTATAGGAGAAAGTAAGAGTCCAATATCTTTAAAGGACTTAGTAGCGAGCTGCGGATTAAATCGAACAACTGTATGGCGCTTGATTGGAAGCTTAGAAAATGAGGGCTTAGTTGAAAAAGACCCTATGACAAATGGCTATCGTCTTGGCTTTTTATTTTACCGACTAGCGATGCAAAATAATCCGTATAATTCATTAATTCATCGAGCAAAAAACACTTTAGAAGCATTGCGAGATGCCATTGATGAAACAGTGATTTTAAGCGTCCCTAAAATGGATGGGATATACACAATCAATCAGCTCGACCCATCACAAAGCGTTCGACTAGTGGACTACACAAATACAATCACCCCGCTCCATCATTGCACGTCAAACGGCAAAGTACTGCTGAGTACATTTTCAGAAAATGAGTTAGAACAATATTTAAGTAAGGAGTTAATTGCAAAAACCACGCATACCATTACAGACAAAGCGCAGCTGATAGAACAAATTAATTGGACACGCCATAACAAAGTAGGTCTTTCAATTGGTGAATATGGTGAAAATGAAAATGCCATGTCTGCTCCAATATTCGACACGCATCAAAACTTAGTAGCATTTATTACGATTGGAGGCCCTGGCTTTAGATTAACGAAGGAGGATTTATTGAATTTAAAGGGGACTTTACTTCAAGCGGCAAAGGAAATAGAGCAAAATTTAACTTCTTTCGGCAAATGATTTTTGTGCCGATAGCAAGGCAAAAGGTATATGGACAGTAGTCCCCCACCTTTATTGGTGGCAAAATGGATGCGTTTATTAAACTGAGTGATTAACATTATGTTAATCTAAAAGCTTTGACTGCCCAGAAAGATTAACTTTCTGGGTGTTTTTTTATTTTTCTGAATATTCCTCATTTAGAGAACGTTTTCAAAAAACAATTGACAATGACGTGAACATCAAATATATTTTAAATATTCGCATTATGAATTATTTGTTCACAATAAGAACGAAATTAATATCTTTCCTCTACGTTTAAATCAATTTCACCCCGGTGTAATGGCATTCAGATTTTTTCAAGCTTGCTTAGTGCAAGTTAACTTAAGCCGTCACGTCCTGTGACAACGGTTAACTGACCTACATTATGCAGGCCTCTTTTCAAAATCTGTGACATTCGTCGGAGGCTAACTTCTTTCTGTAGGTGTCAGTTTAATACTAGTATTCATCTCATCACCTATAGAGATGAAAGACCTTTGCTGAAAAAGGTTAAACATTACAGACAAAATGACAAAAGAGATGGGGGATTACCGTTCTATGGGTACGACAACTATAAACAACACAAAGCAGATTAAGCTCGATGATGTACCATTAAATAAATTTCATATTAAAATTGCAGGATTAACTTTTGGTGCTCACTTTACAGATGGATACATTTTAGGGATTGTTGGATTTGCACTTACACTTTTAGCACCTCAAATGGAGTTATCTTCTTTTTGGATTGGCTTAATTGGTAGTTCAGCTTTATTCGGCCTTTTTTTAGGGAGTCTTATTTTAGGCTGGATTTCTGACCATATCGGAAGACAAAAAATATTTGTGCTTAGCTTTATTTTAATTACAGTTGCATCGGTCTTACAATTTTTCGCTGAAACTCCAACAGAATTAGTAATTTACCGCATTTTAATCGGTATTGGCCTAGGCGGTGATTACAGTGTAGGACATACATTATTAGCTGAAATTTCACCACGTAAATATCGCGGTCCTTTATTAGGTTCGTTTAGTGTTATTTGGACATTCGGTTACGTAGCAGCAAATATTGTCGGTATTTATGCGACAAGCGCTTCTCCAGATGCTTGGAAATGGATGCTTGCTTCTTCTGCTATTCCAGCATTAATTATTTTATTTGCCCGTATGGGTACACCAGAATCTCCGAGATGGCTAGCAAGTAAGGGGCGACATGAAGAGGCTTTACAAATTGTTCAAAAGCATTTTGGTCCAAACGTTATTTTAGATGACCAAACAGAGCATGTCGGAGAGAAAAAAGGTTTTATGGCATTATTTCATAAAGATATGATAAAACGTACATTATTTAATAGTATTTTTTGGGTATGTTTAGTAATGCCTTACTTTGCTATTTATACATTCTTACCAATTATTTTAGATGAAATTGGCTTGCAGCAAGGCTTTGGCGTTGACTTATTATTAAATGGTTTACTAATTATTGGTGCATTATTAGGTATTTGGTTCACAATTAAATTTACTAGACGTGGATTCTTAATTTCTTCGTTCGTTGTACTAATTATTGCACTTGGCTTATTAAGTATTTTACCGAGTAATTTAACTGTTTTAATGATTATCGCCTTCTCTATATTTACTTTAATTTTATCAGCGGTAAGTAATTTAGTAGGGGTATTCCCTGCGGAAAGCTTCCCTACGGATATTCGCTCTTCTGGGGTAGGCTTTGCTACTTCTATTAGTCGACTTGGCTCAGCAGCAAGTACTTTCTTACTTCCAATGAGCATGGCAAATATAGGTGTACAAAATACAATGCTTTGCTTAACGGTTATTTTAGTTATCGGTCTAGTTGTTTCTGTAGCGTGGGCTCCTGAAACAAAAACTTTATCATTAACTGAGGCTGGTAATACTGACGAATAATTGAATTAAACGATAAATAGGGGCTGTTCGAAAAGTATATATTTTTTCGACAGCCCCTTACTTCTATATTAAATCTTCTCTAAATATGCTTATACCTGACACTCCGCTTTCGGCAAAAAACATTTACTTCTGCGGTAGCCACAATAAATTGTCACTATCCTCATCACAAAACGAGCCGTCTCAAAATGATTTTTCAGACGACCCATTTGATGATTTATAAATTCTATTATTTACATGCTTCAATGAAGGCTTTAAAAAGTTTAATGGAGTGCGCATCTCCAGATGGAGCCATTGCCTCTGGATGCCATTGTACACCGATGCAAAATGGGTGCTCACTATGTTCGACTGCCTCATTGACACCATCCAGTGCCGTACCAGCAGCTACTAACCCCTCACCTAGTTGGTCGATTGCTTGATGATGGAAGGAGTTTGTTCGAATTTGTTCTGCCCCAAAAATTCCACGCAATTGCTCACCCTGAATTTTGACGGTGTGTGTTGCCTCATCTCTTATAGAAGTTTGCACATGGGCAATGGGCTGCTCCCATTGTGATGGAATATCTTGAATCAACGTACCACCAAATGCCACATTCAATACTTGATGTCCACGACAAATCGCAAGTATTGGCATTTTTCTAGTTAAGGCACTTTGTAAAATCGCTAAATCACTATTATCTCGCTTCGTATGGAACATACCTAGCTTTTCATGTGGCTCCTGTGCGTATAAGTAAGGATTCACATCATGTCCTCCAATTAATAGCAAGCCATCTACTTTATTTAATACTGCCTCTACATCCTGTGCGGCAAGATGTGGGATGCATAAAGGTATTCCCCCAGCTAGCTCTACCGATTGTATGTATGTTTCATTAATTTCGAGCTTCTTATCTCCTGTATGCATTGTCAGTGCAATAATTGGCTTCATAAATATTCCCTCCACTTCTAAGTAATTAGTATTATATTATGCTAATTATTTATTGTTAGCAACGCTAGAGGAATAAATTTATATACCAATCCATCATGCTATCACCAAAAAAGTAGACGATAATAGCTGCCAATGCAATAGATGGCCCAAATGGAATGGGGGTTTTGCGACCTTTATTTTGTCTTTTAAGAATGACAAGACCGACAATCATGCCGATAACTGCTGCTAAAAATAATGTTAATAATGTATTAACTGTACCAAGAACAAGCCCTATAACGAAAAATAGCTTTATATCGCCCCCGCCCATGCCTCCTTTGGAAACAACTGCAATGAGTAGCAAAACTCCAAAGCCAATTGCTGCACCGAGCAAGCTATCCCACCAAGGCTCTAAAGGTGATAGAACTCGTCCTAATACTAATAAAGGTAAAAAGAACAATAATATTTTGTTTGGTATTAGCATATAAGCGGTATCTGACACTGTAATAATAATGAGTAACGAAATAAAAAGCCAAGCAACAATAAGCTCTAACGAAAGCCCAAGCTGCCAATAGGACAAGGCAAAAAAGAGCCCTGTTAGAAGCTCCATAATCATATATATTGGGGAAATGCGCACTTTACATGTACGACATTTCCCGCGCAATAAAATATAGGAAAGTACTGGTACTAAATCTAGAGCAGTTAATGAGCGGCGACAATTTGTACAATGAGAGCCTGGATAAACAATGGATTCATTTTTGGGAATACGTAAGCCTACAACATTATAAAAAGAGCCGAGTATAAGCCCTAGTAAAAAAGAAAATATGGTATATGTGATTGTCATTATTTACTCACCTACATAACCAATTACGCCTTGGTATAATTGGTCCAGATTTTTTCGAGCTTGCTCGAAAACTCCTCCTCAAAATCTGTGACATCCGCCGGAGGCTTTATTTTGATACAGCAAGAGTACAACCGCTCGCTGTATCAAAAACAATGAAGCATTCATCAAATTATTTATAGTGGTAGGAGTTTTCTGCTGAATCATAATAGAATGTTGTTGCTTGTATTGTAGCAGAAACTGTTTTAGGTGTACCATCTTCTACTAAATCCGCTTCTCCGGGAACCTGTAAATCAATTTGATCAACCCGAATAACACGCTGCAAGGACTCTAATTCTTTCAAAAATATAGTCAAATCCGCTTCATTCTTCGATTCTAATTCAATATTAAATGTGACCATTTGCAGCTCTGGTGGCAATGTTTCCTTAGCAATTGAAGAGGTTGGTAACTCCTCAGTCGCTTGTTCTTCTGTTGCTGAGTCAGCTTCTGTATCAATTGGGTCCTGTAGCTCAGACTCACTTACTAAAGCATCATAATTATTAAATTGCATTCCTGTAATTTTAGATGTGGATAGCAATTCAATTTCTTCCATATTTAATAATAAATTCACAATATCTTTATGCGCTGGTACTTTCTTTTGCAGTGCAAAAAGATTTTCTGGAGCTTTTCTCTCTTCATTTTGCTTCAGCGCAATTTGCGATTGTAAGCTTATAATTTCCTGCTGAAGACTAGATACAGAGCTGTTCAAACGCTCTGCCTCCTGCTTTTTTGGTAAAACAAAATAATAATAGCTTGCGAACAAAATCAGTGCGATAAGCGCTGTCAACAAAATTGGGGCTGAATTTTTATTGCTAAACATTACTGAACACCCCCGTTAGCTAAATATATTTTATCAATATATAGCTCGATTTGAACAGAGTAGCGAGATACGCTGCCAAAATCCACTTCATTTTCATTAATCGTATCATTAGCACCACTTGGATTCACTTCGAAATCTGTAACCGTACCTAGCTGAACATCATTAAAATATTCGCTTTGTTCTAGTAGTGCCACATATTTTGAAATGTCTGTAAATGTTTCAAAATCAGCTCTAACAGTTACTTTTTCCTCACCAAACATGTAGTTACGTAAATAGCTGTTCGGTATCAGTAATGCACGCACCTCATCAACTAAAGGCGATACAGGGTAAGATACTTTTTCAACAAATATAACCGCCTGTTCTATAGAGCCAGTATTCGCATTTAACAGTGCATTATAGTCATTTTGAAGCTGGTCTCTTTGCGCTTGCAGTGCTTGCTGCTCGTTCGTAAGCTTTGTAACTTCTGCCTGTGTCGCAAAAGACTGCCATACAATTAAACTCAATAGAAGCAACGTAGCGATTGCTAAAATGCTATAAAAAATTTTAAAATTTGATTCGGTTCTACTAACGTGAGGTAACAGATTTATATCTGGTATCATGTCTGTACCTCCTTCAAAGCAAGTCCCATAAGCGCCGTATATTTGCCTTTCATATTCGGATAATGTTGCTGAATCGCTTTATCATCAACTATTTTAAGCGCTATCGGCAAGCTTTCAGCAATTAGCTCACTGATAACAGGAAGCCATGGATTATCGCCCATAACTATAATTTCATCAATCATTTTTTCACCTTTATGCAGAGAGAACCTAAAGAAATTCATAATTCGGTCAAGCTCCATTACACGGTCGATAAGGAGCATTCGATAGTCCTCTTCCTCCCCAGTATAGGAGAACGTCACTTCATTTTGACTATCAACTACCCCATGCCATTTTGTCAAATCTGTGTCGATTGTTTGGAAGCGTAAAAAATCAACATGTCCATTCGAATAAATACAAACCGTTAATTCGTTAATCAACCAATTCGTAATCATATATGTTTTATTATTTTGTAATTGCTCCATTTTTTCTAGTAATCTCAAATGACATAGTGCCCGAATATCGATAGCCTCTGGCGTGAGTGGTGCATCTAACAATAAATTAACAAGCTTCGTCACTTCCTCTGAAGGCGCTGCAAACAATGTCGCCTGCCCGTCCCCTTCAATCGGGTCATAAACATCAATTAATGGCTCATGAAACGGCAAATGCACTGTACGCCCTAGCTCCATTTGTACATAAGGCTTCAGCTTGCTCCCAGCCACATCGTCCGGATGCTCGAATGTCTTTAATAAAACAGATGTATCCGGCACAAATGTGCGTACAAGCTGCTTCTTCCCACCAAACAATGCTAGATTCTCTTTAATAATTTTGTAGAGCGCTACCTCATCTACGATAACGCCCTCCTGAACAATTCCTTGTGCAAGCAAAATATCATATGTTTCCCATTGCGTTACCTGCTCACCTTTTTTTACGAGCACACGCAATATGTAATCATTTAGTTCCATTGCTACATGTGACTTCTTTTTAAATTTGAACATATGGTGCAGCTCCTTTTTGTGCGTTCTATGCTAAGATGACAAGCGTGTTGATTAGCCTTTATTTTATAGAGAATGCCTAGCAATTCGTTGATTTCCGTTACGGGGAACGCTTTCCTCGGGGTGTGGCTTCAACTAATTTATTTCGGCATTCGCCGAAATAAATGGATTTTCAGCTCGAGGCCAACACGAAGTTGGTCATGGAGGCGTTGCCGCAGGACGCGGCGATTTTAGCCTCCCTACCTCTGATCCCGATGGAATCACCCCTTCACTACAATCAACGAGTGTATGGCTAGTAGAAAAGCATTTCCCCCTATAGGGCACGATAATTAATATATTATTTACATAATCAACAGACTTGCTCTAATGATTCAATTTCAATAAATGCAACAATTAATCCTTCAATGGAACATCCAATATAAAAATTGGATGCTCGATGAAAGATTATGGGTTACCAACGGTAGTAACTGTTTTATCATCATGCTCATTAATTTCTTTTATAGTTGCTCCAGAGAATGTAATATCATTATTACCATCATAATCTATTGTTCCAGTTGTTAATTCATGTGCAGAGCCTACACCAGTAGAACCCCCTTTAGCTACTGTAGAAGTCGTTCCACTAATTTCTTCAGCAATTTTCCCTTCGTTATCTAAAAAGCCATTATCCTTCAATTCTTTTACAGTTACTGAATCTGCATTTGGATTATCTGTAAAATAAATATTGGCAGCATTTATTACATTAATAGCATCTGATTTTACAGCTTTGTATCTACTATTATCAATAATATTCCCAATCGCCGGAACAGCAATTGCAGCAACAATCGCTAAAATCACAATTACTGCTAATAGCTCAATTAGTGTTAAACCTTTCTCGTTTTTAATACGTTTTTTTAGTGTTTGAAACATATTATTTCCTCCTTGTTTTTCAATGTATTGGGTAGTGTTTTGCTTTTGCTCGGACGTTTGTTGCACCTTAGTTCACCTCCTTGCAAAACGTCCATTGCCTTTACATTTGTTCGTAAAGGCTAAACATTGGCATAAAGATGGCTGCCACTATAATGCCTACCGCGGCGGCTAAAAAAACAATCATTAATGGTTCAATCAATGATTTTAATGTGTCGACTGAACGGTCAACCTCTTCCTCGTAAAAGTCGGCAATTTTCTCAAGCATAAAGTCAAGTGAGCCTGTCGTTTCACCGATTTGCGTCATACTCGTGACCATCGGTGGGAAAATCCAGCTTTGCTCAAGCGGCTCTGATAGTGTACTTCCACGCTCGAGGCTAGCTCTTGCATCAAGCATCACTTTTCCGACGACGGGGTTACCACTTACCTTTTCAGAAATCGTTAATGCTTGTAAAATTGGCACTGCTGCGCTGAAAAGTGATGCCAGTGTACGCATTAAACGCGCGATAGCTGTTTTTTGAAGCAATGGCCCGAAAAGTGGCATTTTCAGTAGCATGTAATGAACATTGAAATGAAATTGCTTATTATTTTTGAATAAATAAGCGAATACAGCAATAGCTACAATGACGACAAGTAAAACAAGCCACCAAAACTTTTGGAGCCATGCACTAAAGGCGACAGTAATCACTGTAATTGTCGGTAGCTCTGCCCCCATATCTTCAAAGGATGTAACAAAGCTTGGGACAATAACAATAAGTAGAAATGCGACAACGACGATAATTAAAACAGTTAAAACGGCTGGATAAGCTAACGTCGATTGCACTTTTTTCTTCAAATTGTATTGCTTTTCAAACATATTAGCTAAGCGTTCAAGCGTGCTATCAATATTCCCTGTTGCTTCCCCAGAGCGCATCATATTGATAAATAGCTCTGGAAATACTTTCGGATGCTTGCTCACAGCCCCTGAGAAGGCGATACCTGAGCGCACATCATCCTCCACTTGCTCTAGCGCTCTTTTTAACGGCTTTGAAGTGGATTGACGAGCCAAAATATTTGTTGCCTCTACAATTGAAACACCTGCGCGTATTAATGTCGCAAATTGCCTACAGTAAATAACAAAATCTTGATTTTTTACTTTAGTACCAATATTAATCTCCATATGCATGATACTTGAAGATTCGCTAATTTCACGTGGATTAATGCCACGCTCACGAAGTTTGGCAATGGCTGCATTTTGATTTGCCGCCTCAATTGTGCCCTTTTTCGTGACACCTGCTGAAGTGCGACCTGTATACTTAAAAACCGTCAAATGTATTCACCTACATTCATAAATGGACGCGCATCCTCCAACGCAATTTGCCCAGCGGACACAAGCCCTTGGATTGACGTTTCCAGCGTATGCATGCCAAGTGCTCGATTCGTTTGCATCACACTTGGAATTTGATGAATTTTCTCATTGCGAATTAAATTTGTCACAGCGGGAATTGCAACAAGTATTTCCGTTGCTGCCACACGCCCCTTTTTACCTTTGCGCACAAATAGGCGTTGGGAAATAATACCTTGCAAAACATTAGCTAGCTGAATGCGTATTTGTCCCTGCTGATGCGGTGGAAATACGTCAATAATGCGGTCAATCGTCGTTGGAGCACTTGATGTATGCAATGTACCAAAAACGAGATGCCCAGTTTCTGCCGCTGTAATAGCAGTCGAAATCGTTTCTAAGTCACGCATCTCCCCGACTAAAATAATATCAGGGTCTTGACGTAATGATGCACGCAAGCCGTTTGCAAAGCTTTCCGTATCCACACCGACTTCGCGTTGATTGACGACTGATTTTTTATGTGTATGCAAATACTCAATCGGGTCTTCAAGCGTAATAATATGCTTCGCTTTGTTCGTATTAATATAGTCAATCATTGCTGCTAAAGTTGTTGATTTCCCGGAGCCTGTAGGACCTGTTACTAAAATCAAACCTTGAGGCTTGTCCGCCAAATCGAACAGTACACTCGGCATATTTAAAGAGTCGATTGTTGGGATTTCACTTGAAATTAAACGAGCTGCAACAGCACTTGTATTGCGTTGATGATATGCATTCACACGAAATCGGCAGAGGCTTTCTAACGAATAATTAAAATCCGTTTCCCCCTTATCCTTATATTCCTGCGCCTTATGGTTTGGAATTAGTTCCTGAACCATCGTATTTAATTGCTCATGTGTAATCATGTCATTACCGTAAGGAGCTAGCTTGCCGTCAATACGATACATTGGTGGAATACCGACAGTTAAATGTAAATCGGATGCCTTTTGCTCATAAGCATGCATTAATAATTCTCGAATTGAGTGTGTCATCGTCTCACTCCCCTACTCTACAGTTGCTACTCGTAGCACTTCCTCAGTTGTTGTTACACCTTCCAGCACCTTTAGTAAGCCGTCCTTCAGCAATGTGTTATAGCCCTTTTCCTTCATATAATTTGCTATGACACTTACATTTTGACTGTTTAAAATATGTTCCTTTAGTTGACGGTCTACTAAAAGTAGCTCATGAATCGCCATACGCCCCCTGTAGCCTGTATTGCTACAAGATGGGCAGCCGCGTCCACGTGCAACTGTTGCTACAGTTAAACCGTTTTCTGCAAAAATGGCTTTTTCACGCGCTGTTGCTTCAACCGTCTGCTTGCAATCACGACACACTCTGCGCACTAAACGCTGTGCCATCACACCAACTAATGAGGAAGAAATTAAAAACGGCTCAATCCCCATATCCTTCAAGCGTGAAATAGACTCAACTGCGCTATTTGTGTGCAATGTGCTAAGCACCAAGTGACCTGTTAAAGAAGCACGTACCGCAATTTGTGCTGTTTCAAAATCTCGTATTTCCCCAATCATCACGATATCGGGGTCTTGACGTAAAATCGAACGAAGACTTGTTGCAAAAGTGAGTCCTACTTCCTCTTTCACTTGCACTTGGTTAATACCTGCAAGCTGATATTCCACTGGGTCTTCCACTGTAATAATATTGACTGCCTCATCATTCAAATTAGAAAGAGCCGCATATAATGTGCTGGATTTTCCTGAACCTGTAGGACCAGTAATTAAAACAATACCATTTGGACGTTGTATCATTGAGCGGAAAAGCGCTTCGTTTTGCTCAGTAAAACCAATTTGGTCAATATCAGTTGGTGCATTGCTTAAATCAAGCAAACGCATCACGATTTTTTCACCGTAAATTCCCGGAAGCGTTGATAAACGAATATCAACGGGCTTAAAATTCACTTGAATTTTAATGCGACCATCCTGCGGTATACGGTTTTCTGTAATATTTAAGTTGCCCATGATTTTAATACGAGCAGTAATAATATTTTGCATATGCTTTGGTAAAGAGCGCTCTGTCCGTAATACGCCGTCTACACGATAGCGCACGCGAAATTCCGTTTCATGTGGGTCAAAATGAATATCTGAGGCGCGCTGTGCAACACCGTTAGCAATGATTTGGTTAACAAGACGTACGATAGGCGAATCATCATCTGTAATTTCCTGCTGCGCCTCCGCGCGTGTCGCTGCATCTCCTAAGTCAGATAATGCTGCTTCCATCGACTCCTGCAAATCATAATATTTTGTAATTGTGCGATACAAATCGTCTTTTGCGGCAATACTCACTTCAATTTGACAGCCTGTCGCCATGCGCACTTCTTCGATTGCAAAATAATCCATCGGGTCTGCCATCGCGATAAACAATTTATTTTTATCACGTCGAATTGGCATAATGCTCGCGCGCTTTGCTAATTCAGCAGGCACAAGCTTGATTAATTCCGGCTCTATAGCATACTGATTTAGATGAATATGCGGAATACCTAATTGAAATTCAAGCACTTCAATTAATTGCTGCTCTGTCAAAAAGTTTTCTTTAATAAGGAAGTCGCCAAGCTTCTCATCACGATTTTTCGTTTCGAGTGCATGATTCAATTGTTCATCTGTAATAACCCCTGCTTCGACAAGTAAATCTCCAAGACGTTTTCTAGCTGTTCCCTTCACGCTATACTCTTCCTCCCTCTAAGGCGTAACTAAATTGCCTCCTTTATCGTAATAGCTACCTGCTGGTAAATCCTTTTCATCCTGTGGCAATGTGGGGAGTTGCCCTATCCCATTATCATAGTCAGCTAAACCATCGCCATTCAAATCAAGCTTCGGCTTTTCTCTCAAAGATTGCCCCGGGCTCTGCTCTGAATAGTCCACCGAAGTTGATGTAGCTTCCGGCTGCTTTGTCGACTTTAAAATAACGCGATGTGCTGGTGCATAATAATCTTTACTAATAAGCTCCCCCTCTGGCTCATCCGCGCTATAGCGCATTACGGAAACACGCAAGCCTGCTCGTCCTTCCTCGATAAGCTGCTCCTGTCCTACAGGTAAATTTTTGGAATAGCGTGTAATAACACGTGGAGAAATTTCGTAATCTCTCGTTACTTGCACACCAACATTTTGACTATTTTTAGGACCGTAAGCCTCTGCTTTTAAATTGTCGCCTTCAAGCGTCATTTTTAACTCTATTGCATAATCCGTTGTATTTAAAAATTTCAAATCCTTTGAACCGTTACGTGTTATAGCCGCCTCTATGCCCGGTTCCAAATAGGAGGGTATGCTATTTTGGGATGCTCTTTCATAAATCTCACTATTCGTTTTTAACGCAATGCTATAAAGCATCGATGCAATGAAATTTAACGCTTCACCATTAGCACGGTCTTTCTCTTCTCCTAATGCTTCCACTAAAGAAAAGGGTTGTCCTGGTATAACCAGCTGCTCATTTATTGCTTGTACTAAATCAGATAGACCCGCCGCCGCTTCTGGAATTGGTTGAATTTCTAATGCGATACGCTCAATGTCATATGCGTTTAAATTTTTAACGTCCGCTTCTATTTCATGAGAGGCCAAATTAGTGGCCTGTGCCAATACCTTATGATAGGTAGAATCAGCTTCCCAAACTTTCACTTTTTCAATTTCTGCCATCAACGCTTCATTTACCGTAATTTGTAGCGGTAGCTGTACGATGCGCTTTGGCTTCCAAAATGAAAACCACGATTTTTTCGTCATTTGCTCGTATGTGACAATTGTGCTTTCAACATCAAAATGAATGGCTGCCGCATTGAAGCTAAGCGTTGTACCAGCACCCGACACGATAATCGGCTCACTCGTCCATTGATTGACCGCTTCCTGCACCTTTTCTCTAATATCATCCGTTTTCAAATCATCTACTACTATTCCACCGATTGTGGATTGTCCACTATTTGAATCAGCGTAGGATAAATTAGTAGGATAAATCATATAGATAAGAAGTACTACCGAAGTCACGAGAAGGCATACTTTTAAACTAATCCTCACACATAACACCTCACTTATTTTTCAAAGTCAATTTTCTCCTACCATCTATTGCCTTTAGAATACACTAGTAATAGCCCCTTTGTATATACTATTCGACCTATTTTCAATAAATTAAAATACTTTTCATGACTTTTACATTATTTTTTTCAAAAAAATAATATTAACACTTCACTTTTCTATTAAAAAGACGAAAATATACCTAATGAGGGTTCTTTTCGAATCATTCTTCTAACTTTTTCACATTACGTTTAACCTAATTTTAAGCTTTTTTTCATCATATATATAAATGAAATTAAAAGTTATTTATTTTCAAACGTTTTTTTTTGCTAAACTATAATATAGACTTATAGCATTAAAGATAATTTACAATTTACTTTTGAATACCTCTTTATTTTACTAGTTATTTTGATTCACTAAAAAATTATAATAATTATTTCCCAACATAACACCAAACATTAATAACTATGAAAATCAAAATTTATATCTTTTAAGCATATCTTTTTTACTACCACTAACTAAATGATGAAATCATTTTAAAAGGAGGAGAGCCTTTTGACAAAATACCTAAAAAATAACAACGGCATGTCTTTAATTGAAGTTGTTGCTGCTCTTTTAATAATAGGCATTGTGTTAATCTCCTTTTTTGCATTGCTTATTCAATCAAATAAAACGACTCATAAATCAAACGATATTATGGATGCTACCTATGTAGCACAAATAGAAATGGAGAAAATTTATAATGCCAGTCGTAGTGCTAGCTCCTATGAAAGCCTTGCAACAGGCTACATGTTAAGCGAAGAACCTGGAGCAACTATATCTTCTTTACCCGAGCTTGATGAAATATATGCCTATTCACCTCGTGAAGAAGGGAAATTTACTTATTATTTAACATTACAGACATTTGAGGAAGACTCCACTTATAAAAACGCTGTCTATGTTCACCTTGAAGTTGTTGAAAACAACACAAATAGTAAAGCAACAATGGAAAATGTTTATATACTAGGACTAGGAGGGAGAAACTAATATGCGTCTACTCCGAAATAGTAAAGGCTTTACATTGTTTGAGGTGTTAGCTGTCATTGTTATCCTTGCTATCGTGTCGATGCTAAGTATTAGCCTCGTTACCTCTGCTACAAAGCAGCAAATAGAGCAGGGCACACATAATCGTGATATTAAGGAGCTTTCTTATGCTTTAAAAATGATTACGAAGGATTTTAGAAGAAGTGAAGATTTTATAATAGATGATACGACAACACCCGAAACGATTTTGTATAAATTCACCTTATTAAACAATACGGAAATTGCAACTTATAAACTAGAAAATAATCAAATTATAAGAAGCTCGTCAATAGGTCAAGAGATAGTCGCACTCAACGTAGATAGTTTCGATATTAGTAGCACAGGCTCTATCATAATTAAAAGTGAGGATGGGCAAACTGCTACCGCCGAAATCACAATTAGGAGGGGGACAAAATGAATAAGCAACTAAATAATCAACGCGGCTCCGCCCTAGTAATTGCGCTATTTTTAATCGTTATCATTTCAATTTTAGGTGTCTCATTATTAAGTGTATCTTCGAATAGTCTAAAACAAGTGGACTACGAGCGCACAGACCAAGCTGTGTTTTATATTGCAGAGGCTGGTATTAATTTAGCAAAAGAAGAAGTTAAATTAAAATTAAGAACAATTGAAGATTTAGCAATCAATGATATTACTCTATGGATTGAAGCTGAAAATACTAGACGTAAAACTGAAAAATTACCGAAATTAACAAAGCAATTAGCTATGGATCAATACTTAATATATTTAAAAAATAGATTTGATGAGGCAGATTTTTCCGATATATCATTTACTATATCATCAGGAAAAGTTGCATTTATTGAATTACAACCTTCTAGTACAGAATTTAAGGTGAAAATCATTTCCACTGGCTCAATTAATGGTGCAAAAGAACGTATAGTTGATCAGGAAATTCGACTTAGACCCTCATTATATGCAAGTTTTGAGGATGGAGACGAAGATAAGGAAGAAACTAATAATCCACTTCCCCCTTCTCCTATTCCTGGTGGTTGGGAAAATCATACCGTTTTAACATCTGGTGATATTGTATTTAATAGTAGTGGAGAGATTCATGGAGATACTGCATTAAAAAATGGAAATATTATCTTTAACAATTATTCTGGAAAAATTCTTACTGAAAATGGTTCAGCAGCTGGAAATGTTAATATGGATAGTACAAAACAATCAATTATTCCTGTAAGCCAAGCCCAAACAAATGCATGGTTCTATCCCAAAAATATAGCACCACCTCTTGCCATTGATCCGAAAAGTTTTTTGTCATCTGCTTTTTTAGATGGTATAAGCGATAGAGCAACAGACCTATCTAAAATTACGCCATTACAGAAATATACAGTAGTAAAAAATAACAACAATATTGACCTAGTAGCTAACGGTATCTTATCCACACAGGATTCTCAACCATATGGATGGTTAAGAGATAATGTAACCTTTAAAATAACTGAGGATACCTACTTAAAAGCAATTAAAATTTATTCGAATCGGACTATTACTATTGATGTTGGTGATAATGATGTCAATTTATTAGTAGATGATTTTGATATGAACTACGGAACGATAAACGTAATAGGTAATGGTAAATTAAATTTATATGTAAAAAAATTTACTGCTCTTAATTCTACTACTGGCTTTAATGCCAATACTAAAAATCCTTCAAAAGTGGATTTTAATTATATAGGTACAGATAAATTTATTTTAAACGGTGCAACTCCGTTTTATGCTTCTTTAATCAATTACACAGCCGATATGTCTTTAGGCAGTGGCTCTAAAGTTTTTGGTAATATTATTTCCGGAGGTAGAAATATAACTTTTTCAGGTAGCACCCCGACAACCGGACAGCATGTAATAGCACCGAATGCTAATTTAATTATAGATGGAAGTGCTTCAATTAAAGGAACAGTGGTGGCTGACTCCATTAATTTCACTGGTAATGGCAGAATTTATAAAGGTTCAAATCTCCCTCCTCTTCCACCAGGCGTTGGTCCATCTGATGAATTCGAGGACTTACCTAATCCCGACGGAGAAAGATTACCTCTTGAGGAAGGCTCTATGACAGAAAACTAATACTACACAAGTTTATAAGGTAGAGCTAAATTCATTATATTGTAAAAACACAAGAAATTAATATTGAAATATTGATTTCTTGTGCTTTTTTATTTAATCGCTAAATTTAATTTGATAGTACAAGCCTATAATCCATTACAAGAAGGCTCCCATATTTGTAAACAGCTGAGGCTGTAGGAAACATAGTATAATCTCTCCCCCTTATTTCCTCAACAATCTCCCCGACAACAGCATTCCTGCTGCACCAACGACGATAAAGAGAATTGCACGAATTAGTAGATTTAATGTTGCTAAGTCGAAGAAAATAAGCTTTAATATCGCAATGAGCAATAGGATGAAGCCTGCTGCCGCAACCTTTTTCCATTGTTTCCTTCGGCCAATAATGATTGTGAGGCTTGCGATAGTGAAGAGTGTTAGTGTTTTTAGCATAATTGCAATACCCCACGTGAATCCATCAATCATTTCTAAATAAGAAATAAGGTTGATGAAATAAAGTGTGATGATGAAAATACCAGAAATCATGTATATTTCAATATACTTTTCAATGAACTTTTGCCATTTTTGATAAATGCGTCCTTCTTCATATAAATCTGCAAGTAGTGCGAGCAGTGTTAAAATAAAGATGCCGCGCGTTACAAGCTGCAAGAAAATCTGCGTATCATCTACGAGCCCTGTTGATAGCAATATAATGCCTTGCGTTAAATAGCAAACAATTAAAATAATTGGTACGAAATTGCCTATCCAGCGGTGATTCACAATGAAAGCTATAAGCATAGAAATAGCAGTTACACTAAAGACGATATACGGAATGTACTGTGCTGTTGAAATATAAGCATAGTCCAGTTTCGTCATATAAAGCATTAAAAACAGTACAATAGCTGCTGCAATGCTATCAATTATATAATATTTTTCTATCAATTGTTCAAAGTGCGTTGGCTCTTCCTTCGGCATTTTCGCATAAATATAAGCTGAAACAATGCTGATAATTAAAACAAGCAATGCGATATTTTCTACATGCCAAAAAGGTCGAACATCGGTTGTGAAGTATAACGCAAAAGCCATCAGAAATAGCAATGCTGTATAGGTAACTTTCATTAATGGTGCACGCAAGCGAATCGCTAGCATTATGCCTGCAAAGGCAGATAAAACAAGAGCTACCCTGCTATAGCCAGCTGCGAAATCAAATGTAAGTACGATGTTAAATGTTAATAGCATTGCGATAGTCGCGCTAATATCGAAAACTTGACGCTCATTATTTTTGTATACGACAAAAGCCATTAAAGCATAGAGGGTAAACACAATGAATAAATAAATAATTTGATACGGCTCATCAAAAATAATGAGGTTAAGTAGTAATAGGGTAAAGCTACTTATACTAAACAACGCGCCTTGCTGCAGAAGCTTCCACTTCTCACTCTGTTTAAATAACTGCCACCAGCTCTTTAAAAATAGCGCCAATACAACGATATAGCTCATTGCGAAATACGGCGTTTGCTTAAATTGTGTAAACCAAAGAATTTGTATTGCAAGCAATGAGAAAAACATCCCGATATAGAGGGCAATATGTTGATTATGCTTCATTATAACAAGCTGCATTGCCATAAAAATAAGGACAACATAAATTAAAATAAATAGCTTACTAAAATCCATAAACTCCAATAAATATGGTAATAATAAAGATGTGAATACAACGAAGCTTGATAATGCCTCGCTTCCTTTCAAATAGCTAATCGCAATACCGTATGCAACGTATAGTACAGCAATAATAAGTGCAAATGTTAAAGTGAATATTTCGTATAAAATAGCACCTGCTGCGGTCGCTAAAATCCCGATTATAAAGGAGCCACCATATAATGCGACAAGCATTGGGCTAAGTGTTACTTTGTTCTTTTCAGAGCGCCATGCATAAATGCCAATTGCAATTGACACGATATATGCTGCAAATACTTTCAAAGTGTCCGATAAAAGTCCAAAATCACTCGCTAATTTTAATCCCCATAATATACCAAGCACTAAAATAATCATAAAAACTTTCGGTAAAATAGTCGTTATTCTTTCCTCAAAGGAACGTTTCGGCTTCGGTGTTACCCCCTGTTTTTCCTGCACAGCCTTTGTTTCTAGCCCACTAATCACTTCAGGCGCTGGCTTCTCTACAGCATTGCGTTCAAACTGTGGCACTAGCTGGCGTATTGTAGAAGGCTGCTGTCTATTTTGCTGCTTTAGCTCAGCTAGTTCCTTTGTTAATTGCTGTACTTCCCGCTCTAGCTTTTCCACCCTTTCTTGCCACTCTCGCTCCATCCATCCCACCTACCTTTTGCCTTTTTTCTATTTTAGCATAGTCGTACAGAATGGTGACATCTGGTATTACAATCATTTTGCATTGCTTTAATTAGGTATAAAGTATTGATTTTCAGGATAAGAAAAGCTGAGGTAGTTTTACTTGTTTGCCACTTTTATCAATTACACCGAGGTATAATTAATTAAAAAAATTGCCTGGAAGCGGCGCACTAGCCCTCTTTCAGACAACTTTTTCTTCTCTATTTTACTAATTGTTTTTGGAAATATGCCTCAATCTCTTTCCAATTATTTACGCGAATAAAGCCTTCTGTTGACAGATTGTATGGCATTGAATATAAAATGCCTGTTCCTTTAAATGCCTCTAACTGATAAGGGCTATCGTCAATTAAATAATCTGTATGAATAACTGCCTTTGTCCCACAAAATACGATGTTTTGCTTATTTATAAATGGGAAATGACGCTCTAGCCATTCATATTTTGCATTAAAGGAGCCCGGTACTTCCATTGCTGCTGTCGCAATAAAAATATCGTAATCCTCCTGCAATTTTTGTACAACTTCAATAGCATCTGTATCCAGCACTTCTAAGTCGCCAAAGAAATGTGGCTCATTCATGCACTCATATAACTTTCTAGTCTGTTCCTCAGGTAAGTCACGTCGTGTCCCTGCAATAAATTCTTCATCTGTATAATTTGTATTGAAATTTTCATTCACTGTTTTACACAGTTTTTTATAAAAATTTGCTAACACTTGATCCATATCAATCGCGATACTTTTTCTCATTATATGCCCTCCCTCTAGTTCCTAACTTTAGTGTAATCAACTTGTGAACTAGAAACAAGCACATCCAAGGAACTTAACAAATTTTACAAAGTCAACACCTTACATATTTACGTTTAAAACCGATGCGGTCTTTCTCTATCTCCTTTTCAATGTTTTGTAATGCGTTTAACATACTGCTTTTTTTATTGTCCCTCTTCATCTCAACAACACCAATTTGTTTTGCAATAGCAAGTGCCTCCTCGTGCAACGGCTTAAAAGACACGCCGACAGTTGTTACAAAATTATTCATGGCAGATTTTGCTCGCTCTGGTGCATGATGAATCGTCTCCTTTACGACTTCTAACATCGTTAAAAGCTTACTTTTCGAAAATTCCTCATCCTTACGATTGCCAAGTAGCCAGCAATAACAGCTATAGCCCGCGGACATTTTCAGCTCCTCACCACTTGCAATCCATTTATCTGCTACTTGCTGTGCAATAGTGGCCTCCGCTAATGTGACAGCGACAACATAATCAGACAGCATGTAAAAATAGGCCTTCTCAATCCAACGGTCATAATCAGCCTCAGTCATCGTATTTGGCTCTGCAATCACACCTGCAAAATACATCGCATCATAATTGCCTGTCGCATATAACTGCTCTGCAAGTTCTTGATTCGTTTTAATTTTTTTCGCCATTGGCTTCATTGCACCAGTCGCCACGCCAAAAACAGGCTCAGTTGCACCATTTGAGCAATAAATTTTTTTCGTACGCTCTTTTCCTAATGCCTCTAGTTCCTGCATCACTGCTTGATAATCCATCAAATTGCCTCCTTAATTGTCCTCTATTGTTGGATTTTCATCGCCCATTGCCTCCAAAAGTAGCATATCAATTCGCTCTTCCAACCTCCCTTTTTGTCTTTCGTTTAACAAAAGTAGCTTTTGAATCATTGCCTTATCTTCCACATTGATTACGTCAGATTGTGCGGTATCTTCTGCACCTATTAAATTTTCTGATTTGGTCGGGTAATATTCTTTTCCTACTAACAACCATTCAATCGACACGGAGAAAAAGCTAGCTAGCTTATAGATTGCCTCTGTATCAGGAATTCGATTGCCGCTAATATAATTGCTAATTGCATTTTTGGAAATACCAGTTGCCCTCGCAACATCTACTTGCTTTAAATTTCTCTCCCGGATTTTTGCTATAATTCTTTCACCAACGCCTTGAAAGTTAACGTCCAAGTTTTATTACACCCCTTCCTAACAAAATGACAACACACGAGAACTAACTCTCTTTACTTAAGTACCCTTTCATTGTACAATAAATTATAGATTAAGTGAAACTTCAATCAGTGGGAATGTTCACTCAAGTCTTGAAGTGGGCGTCTTACTGCTCGTTAATGCGGGATAAACGTATATATTAAATAGTTTATCATTTTCATTTCCCACCAATGAAGAAATGTCGCCTTCAATTACACTAAGACTAACACCGCTTTAAATTTTTGAGCAAGCGCGAGTAATTTCTTCAAAACCCGTGAAGCCTTATGCCCACACAATGTTGGTCACTCAGTCGTTATCTTAGCATGCGATATTTTTGGACTGAGTTCCTATGATTCAGTGGGTGTTTGGATAAATTAAATCCGTTATAGATGATTTTACAAAAGGACAATATAGGATACAGCGAATGAATGCAATAGCTTCATAAGGAGGACAATTTGGAAACAATCATATTTTTTGTATGTATTATATTAGTAGCTTCTATTTTACAAACAAGCACTGGGTTTGGATTTTCTATCATGGCAACACCTTTTTTATTGATGTTATTTCTTCCTCAAGAAGCAATACAAATAAACATCATCATATCTCTATTTATTTCACTTTCTTTAATATGGAAAATAAGAGAAAACGTTGATTTTGATATTTTAAAAAGACTTGTTATTGGAAGTATAGTTGGTGTACCTTTTGGTATTTTATTTTTTATTACGATTGACATTGATACTTTTAAAATAGGAATTGCTATACTGCTATTACTGTTAACATTATTATTAATATTTAATTTTACGGTAAAGCCAACCCCCCTTAGAGATTTCTTCGTTGGTGGATTATCAGGTCTTTTAACAACAAGTATCGGGATGCCTGGTCCACCGTTATTATTGTACTTTACAGGCACTAATACGAAAAAGGAAAAATTAAGAGCAACTACGTTAGCTTTTTATCTATTTATATATTTTATTAGTCTCATTACGCAAATACTCTTTACCGGCACTAGTAAATTAATATGGCAATTGAGCATTTACGCTATTCCTGTTGTATTTTTAGGTCTGTTTATTGGACAAATTATTTTCAAACGGCTTAATCAAAAGGCTTTCAAGCTACTTACATATATCCTTCTGAGTTTTACAGGTATTTATCTTCTTATCAACAGTTTGAATTAGCTAAAATATAAAAACTGTAGGGATTGCATCTATTTCCCTACAGTCATAATTATATTTAATAAGACTTCAAATAATGGTCCAACTCCCACTGGTGCACAGTGGAGCGATACATTTCAAATTCGATTTCTTTCGCTTCTTTGAAGTTTGCATAAATATGCTCGCCTAATGCTTTTTGTACAACTGTATCTTTTGCTAGTAATGTGAGTGCATCGTCTAATGCAGCCGGTAGGTTTACAATGCCATTTGCTTGGCGCTCTTCCTCCGTCATCACATAAATATTGCGATTCACCGCTGCTGGTGGTGTCATTTTTTTACGGATGCCTTCTAAACCAGCTTCTAAAATAACAGCCATTGCTAAGTATGGATTCGCTGATGGGTCGACAGAACGTACTTCTATACGTGTTGAAATGCCACGTGATGATGGAATACGAATTAATGGTGAACGGTTTTGCGCTGACCATGCAACATAGCAAGGGGCTTCATAGCCTGGTACTAGACGTTTATAAGAGTTAACAGTTGGGTTTGTTATCGCTGTGAAGCCTTGTACATGCTCTAACACACCTGCCATAAATTGCATCGCTGTTTCGGATAAGCCAAGCGTCGTCTCTTCATCATAAAAGGCATTCTCATTTCCTTTAAATAAAGAAACATTAAAGTGCATGCCTGAACCCGCTTCACCAAATAGTGGCTTTGGCATAAACGTTGCATGTAAGCCATGCTTTCGGGCAATGGTTTTAACTACTAATTTAAACGTTTGGATATTATCACATGCTTTTATAGCATCAGCATATTTAAAATCGATTTCATGCTGTCCCGGTGCTACTTCGTGGTGGGATGCTTCAACTTCAAAGCCCATTCCCTCAAGTTCAAGCACAATGTCACGACGACAATTTTCACCTAAATCGGTTGGTGCTAAATCAAAATAACCTCCATGGTCATTTACCTCTAAAGTAGGCTCGCCTCTTTGATCAAGCTTAAATAAGAAAAACTCTGGCTCTGGTCCTAAGTTAAAATTAGTGAAGCCCATTTCTTCCATTTCTTTTAATACACGTTTTAAATTTGAGCGTGGGTCGCCAGCAAAAGGTGTACCATCTGGGTTTGCGATATCACAAATAAAGCGTGCTACTTTCCCTTTTTCAGCAGTCCATGGGAAAATCATAAACGAATCATAGTCAGGGAATAAATACATATCTGACTCCTCGATGCGCACGAAGCCTTCTATTGAAGAGCCATCAAACATCATCTTATTGTCTAACGCCTTATCTAATTGACTAACTGGAATTTCAACATTTTTAATTGTTCCTAAAATATCAGTGAACTGTAATCTTATAAATTTTACTTCTTGCTCATGTACCAGTTTTTTAATGTCTTCTTTTGTGTACTTACCCAAATGTACCACTCTCCTAAATTAGTTTATCCCCACCTATTGATAAAAACGCGAAAAATTCCCTTGACGAATAGATGTTTTTTGCATGCTACGTGCTTGGAGCATCTCCTCTCGCATAATACGGCGTAATTCACGATCTGAAATTTCCTTTTGCTCTAAAGTAAGCTGGTTTTTTCTCTCGAATACTTTTTTTATACCTGCCATATTCGTGCCTCGCTCAAGCAATTCTTTTATTTCTAACAATACATCAACATCATTTAATGAAAACATTCGTCTATTTCCCTCTGTGCGATGTGGTTGAATTAAATTGTGCTCTTCATAATAGCGGATTTGGCGCGCTGTTAAGTCGGTTAGCTGCATCACAATGCTAATTGGTAACACTGGCATAGTTCGTCGAATTTCACTACCCATTTAATTCACCTCCGTTTTTTATAATACGCCTCTCTTTTTTTCATGTCAACGCTCATGTAAGGAAACCTCACATGGTTTTTTTCTAAAAAAACTGCCCGAAAACAATACTTTTTCGGGCAGTTTTATGGGGTATTGTAACGAACCTTGGCTCGAAATGTTTTTTCAGACGCCTCTTTCTTGCTTATACTAATTTTTGAACAGCACTGCATATCGCATATTTCACGTGCTCATATGTTAAACCGCCTTGCACAAAGGCTGTAAATGGTGGACGAATCGGACCATCCGCCGTTAATTCAATACTCGAACCTTGAATAAACGTCCCTGCTGCCATAATTACATCATCCTCATAGCCCGGCATATAAGCCGGCTCTGGAGCAAAGTGGGCATTAATTGGAGATGCCGCTTGAATTTCACGACAAAATGCCACCATTTGCTCGGCTGTTTGGAATGAAACGGATTGAATTAAATCTGTACGTGGTTCGTTATAATGCGGCGATGTTGTCATGCCGATTTCCTCTAGCATAGCGGAAGTGAAAATGGCTCCTTTTAATGCTTGGGCAACAGTATGTGGCGCTAGGAAAAAGCCTTGGTAAAAGTCTGCTAACGTATTTAGTGTTGCACCCGCCTCTGCACCGATACCCGGAGATGTCATGCGATACGCGCATTTTTCTACTAAGTCAGCACGCCCTGCAATGTAACCACCAATTTTCGCAAGCCCAGCACCAGGATTTTTTATTAAGGAACCCGCCATTAAATCAACACCAACCTCTGTCGGTTCAAGCTGTTCAACAAATTCCCCATAGCAATTATCTACAAAAATGACTGCATGAGGTGCAACTAGACGAATTTGCTCCACCATTGCGCCAATTTCAGCAACTGTGAACGATGGACGGCTTGCATATCCCTTTGAACGCTGAATCGCAATCATTTTTGTTTTTTCATTTACTGCTTGGCGCACACCATGCCAATCAATATCTTTATTATCAATTAAATCAATATGACTATATTTAATGCCAAAATCCTTCAATGAGCCCGTATCCTTATCGCCACCATCAACAATGGATTGAAGCGTGTCATACGGCTTACCTGTAATATACAGAAGTTCGTCACCCGGACGCAAAACGCCGAATAAGCTAAGTGTAATGGCATGAGTCCCTGAAATAATTTGCGGTCGTACAATCGCCGCCTCTGCTCCGAATACTTGAGCATATACACGCTCTAAATTATCACGCCCTTCATCATCATAGCCGTAACCGTTTGAGGGCTGTAAATGATAATCAGATACTTGATTTTCTTTAAAGGCCGCTAATACCTTTTGTTGATTAAAAAAAGCATTTTCGTCTGCGTGTTTATGAAATGCTGCTACTTTATTTTCAATTTGCGCAGCAAGCGTTAATGTTTGTTCTGTTAAATTTGACGTAAACATAGGTATCTCCTTATTTTTCATTGATAGTTTTTAGTCCTCTCCCATCTTATCAACTATATTTATCACGTCAACTATTTACCCTTTACTATTGTTTCATTAATTGTTATGCTCGATTTTGCTAACTAAAAATATTTATTACATACGTTTAAAGGAGTTTGAAAATGGCTTGGGAAGTTTTTAGTATTATCGGGACAATCGCCTTTGCATTGTCTGGCGCCATTGTTGCAATGGAAGAGGAGTATGATTTGTTCGGGGTTTATTTACTCGGCGTTGTAACGGCATTCGGCGGTGGAGCTATCCGCAATTTATTAATTGGCTTACCGGTAACTACTTTATGGAGTCAAGAAATGATGTTTCAAATTGCGCTTGCAGCAATTACATTGTTTTTCTTAGTGCCCTATCGATTTATGAAACATTGGAATCGCTGGGGCAATTTATCTGATGCGATTGGTCTCGCTGCCTTTGCAGTACAAGGGGCGATGTTTGCAGTTAAATTAGAGCTCCCTCTTAGCGCAGTTATTGTTGCCGCGGTGCTAACTGGTTCTGGTGGTGGCATCGTGCGAGATTTGCTCGCACGTCGTAAACCAACCGTATTGCGCGATGAAATTTACGCGATGTGGGCAGCTAGTGCTGGCTTAATTATTGGGCTTCAAATTTTTACAGGCGATTTGTTTTTATATGTAATGTTCGCAGCAGTTACTGCTTTGCGGATTTTATCTTATTTACGCGGCTGGCGCTTACCACGTAAAAAATTATCAGTGAAATAAATAGACATCCGAGAGTTTTTATTTACGGTTTCTGCGAGGTCATCTGTGATTTTCGCTGAGGTATTTGCGGTTTCCACTTTTGAGCTATCAATTTCATTTATAATGAATGATAAAAAAATGACACTGAAAAAATCAATTTCCTACAAAACGAGTTACAAATCGATTTTTTTGTAGCTAAATTCGATGGAAAGAAAGGATTTATATTGCGAAAAATACTTTTCTTATAGTTTTTCAGTGCTCTCGCCAGATAAAGTGAACCTTCAATCAGTGGGGGTTTTCTTCATCCCCCACTGATTGGTAGTTTCACCAATCGGGTTTTTACAGGCTGTTGGATCCCCCACTTAAACATCTTGATTTTATCTGTTGTTTTGAAGTGGGGGTCTTACAGCCTGTTAATACGGGATAAAACCATTTTGTTTTGGCAACGCAGAGTAAGAGTTTCGTATCTTCTCTTCTACTTAGGAAGGGTTTGTCCAAAAAGCCGTGCATAGCCGGCATTTTGGACAGTAGCGACAACATTTCACAAAAGTGTTGACTCATATAAATAGAGAAAGTTTCTTTTGAAAGTGTGACGAACACTGGCTTTAGCAGTGTTACCCTTCAGTAAAAGAGAAGAGATGAAAACTTTTATTTCAATGCGTCGTCAAAGCAAAATATACTTTTCAGACAGCCTCCTCCTTTTCAAAGAAAGCCTTCTCTATTTTAATCGGCAAACATTTTACCAAAATAACACCAAAAGCGTCCAAAAAGCCGGCAACTGCACGGCCTTTTGGACGCCTCTACTTAGTTAAATTCTAATTCTCCATCATAGGCTAGCATGCCGCCCTCTAGATTTGTTACGTCGTAGCCCTGCTCTGCTAAGTATTCACAGGCATTTGCACTGCGCACACCGCCTTTACATACAACGATGTATTGTACTGATTGGTCAAGCTGCTCTAGGCTGTTTGGGATTTCCCCAAGTGGAATATGCACCGCACCGGGGATTACTCCTTCTGCCACTTCAAAGTCTTCACGTACATCAAGGATGTGTAAGTCTTCGTTTGCATCTAGTAAATTAATTAGTTCTTCTGTTGTCATTGTTTTCATTGCAGTAAACCTCCGATTTATCCATTCATTCGCTATTATATATGATTAATATCGAATTATGCATCTTCTTTCGTAATATCTACAGTACTTGCTGGAGCAAATGTGGAAATCGCATGTTTATAAATCAAATGCTGCTTACCTTCTACTTCTAACAATACGGTAAAATTATCATATGATTTTATTAAACCTTTGAGTTGAAAGCCGTTTAATAAAAAGACCGTTACAAATATATTATTTTTGCGTAGTTGGTTTAAAAACGTATCTTGCAAATTAATTGGTTTCACGTAAGCACCCGCCCTTGTCATTTATATGGTATTTGCTTTTATCTTAACATAGCATTGACCAATACCAAGTTATTTTATAACCATTAATAAGTATTCGGTATATCTTCTAAATTCCCTTCTATTTTTTCAAAAACCTTCAGTAAAATATGCTTTGACTTGCTCCCAGTCCGTACTAATCCAATGCACTTCCATCTTATTGCGGAAATACGTGAGCTGACGTTTAGCATAACGGCGCGAGTTTTGTTTAATTTGCTGCACTGCGTCCTCATATGAAAGGAGCCCGTCAAAATAAGCACATAGCTCCTTGTAACCGATTGCTTTCATCGCCTGCACGTCACGAATACCCGCGTCATATAAACCTCTGACCTCTTGCTCTAAGCCTTGTTGAATCATCAAATCGACGCGCAAATTAATGCGCTCATACAATTTTTCGCGCTCCATATCTAAACCGATAATTAAATGATTGTATAATGGGATATGCCCCCTGTTATGCTCCTCAGCCGCCTTTGATGTACCACTTAGCTCTAGCATTTCTAATGCCCTAATGACCCTTCTTGTATTGTTCGGATGAATCATACTGGCTGTTTCTGCATCTAAGGCTGCTAGCTTGGCATGCATCGCATCAGGGCCGTTTTTTTCTAGTTCCTTGTAGTAGGAGGAGCGAGCCTCTTCATTTACTTCCTCTTTTATAAATTGAAAATCATAGAGCACAGATTGCACATATAAGCCTGTCCCACCTACAATAATTGGCACTTTGCCGCGCGTTGCAATTTCTGCAATTTTAGCGCGCACGAGCTGCTGATATTCCGCAACTGAAAAACTATCTGTCGGCTCCTTTATATCGAGTAAATGATGGGGGATTCCCTCCATTTCAGCCGCTGTAATTTTAGCTGTTCCTATATCTAGCCCTTTATAAACTTGCATGGAGTCACCATTAATAATTTCTCCATCTATTAACTTAGCTAATCGAATACTTAATGCTGTCTTGCCCGATGCTGTCGGACCAATAATTGCGACAACATCATAGTTTGTTTTCAACATTTTTTAACCACCGTAAAACAACATCGTGTACATGCTGTTTATTTTTTTCATTTAAAATTTCATGACGCATTTCTTCGAATAGGTGCACCGTTACATTTTCCATTCCAACCTCTACCATTCTTTTAGCAACTTTGAATACACCTTTACCGAAATTACCAACTGGGTCATGGCTGCCGCTAATAAATAGCACAGGTAAATCTGTACGTGTGCGTGCCATCTCATCTTTGCGATGAATAAGTAATAGACCTTCTGTTAAATCAGCATAAAATTGATGTGATGGGATAAAGCCACACATTTCATCCTCGATATATTTTTGCACTTCGTCTATGTCACGAGAAAGCCAGTCGAACTCCGTTGTCGTATCCGAAAATGCTTTATTAAAGCTACCAAAGCTAAGGCTATTCATTAAAGGACTAGCTATTTGCTTTCCTTGTGCCTTCGCTAGCGTGTTAGCAAGCTGATTGCCTGCTAAATGTGTTGCTGATGTAACACCTGTTCCACAAATAATACAAGCCGTAATTTGGTCGCTATATAGCTGAATAAAACGGCGTGCAATAAACGAGCCCATGCTATGTCCAAACAGCGTAAGTGGCGCTGTAACTGTTTTGCGTAAGATTAGTAGCACCTCTAGTACATCTACAACAACATGGTGAAAGCCACGTTCATCCGCAAAATGCCCGTAAGTACCTTGTGCCGTGTGTCCATGCCCCCTGTGGTCATGCATTGACACATAATAACCTTCTGCACAAAGCATCTTGGCAAACTCCTCATAGCGTCCTGAATGTTCACCCATCCCATGTAAAATATGGACATGTCCAATGACATGCTCTGGCTCAAATGTACGAACGAAAATTTGTTGCCCATCTCGCATCGTTAAAAATCGCTGTTGCTGTTCCATAAAATTCCCCCTTGTTGATTATTACATTACACGCTTGAACATTTTTTCTAGCTCATATGTTGAAAAGTGAATTAAGACAGGACGTCCATGTGGGCATGTAAATGGATTTTCCGCCTCTCTTAAATCATGCAACAGCTGGGCCATCTGTTCATTTGTTAAATAATAGTTTGCTTTAATCGACTTTTTGCAGCTCATCATAATGGCTGCTTCCTCACGCAATTTTTTAATATCTGCCTTACGTGTCGTAAGCACTTGCTCGATTAATTCCTCGATAATTTCTTGCTCAAAGCCTTGAGGGAACCAAGTCGGATGCTCACGCACTACGAAGGAATTTTGCCCAAACGGCTCTAAATAAATACCGATTTCCTGTAAGCCTTGCTGATGCTCCATTAAACGTAGCGCCTCATCCGCTGAATAATGAAAGGTTAATGGTAGAAGTAGTGCTTGACGCTCATTAGCATTGACCTCGCCTACTTTCTCTCGATAATATTCATATTTTATTCGCTCTTGAGCAGCATGCTGGTCAATTAAATAAAAGCCGTCCTCCATTTGTGCAACAATATATGTGCCATGGATTTGCCCGATAACATCAAGCTGCGGAAACGGTGTCTTTTCCTCTTTAGGTAGCTGCAGTTCCACTACAGGCTCTTCAATCGTTAACTCTGTTATATGCTCCTCTATAACTGGCTCTATTGTTAAGGGCTCCTGACTTTCCTTCAATTGAATAGGTTCGCCTTTTAATGGAGCCTGCTCCAATCTATTGTCATTTAATTGACCTACTATTGCCGCCATCTTTTCCTCATTAAATGACGGAGCTGGCTTCCACATATTCAACTGCTCACTAGGTAATTTTTCAAGTTTTTTCGGCTTTGTTGCCAATGGGACACGAACAACCTCACGCACTGCTTCACGGATTGTTTGCTCCACTAATTGTAAAAGCTCAGCTTCCTTACTTAAACGAATTTGATGCTTTGCTGGGTGAACATTGACATCTGTTAGCTGCGGATCACCTTCAATGAATAATACTGCAATCGGGTAGCGTTCGATAGGTAAATACGTGTGAAATGCATCAACGACTGCCTTCTGTACTAAATAATGCTTAACCCAGCGCCCGTTAACAAATACTGAAATATAGTTTTTCGAAGCTCGTGTCAGCTCTGGCAATGTAGCAAAGCCATAAATTTTATAATCATTTGTTTCTCCTTTGAACGCAAACATTTTCTTCGCATTATGCGCCCCGTAAATTGCCGCTAACACCTGTTGAACATGCCCTCGTCCATTTGTTTGTAGCTGTACTTGTCCATTATGCACAAGCTTAAAGGCGATATGTGGATTACCTAAGGCCAAGCGATTTAACAAATCAAGCGAATGACCAAGCTCCGTTTGCACAGTTTTTAAATATTTTAATCGTGCTGGTGTATTGTAAAATAATTGCGCTACTGTAATATCAGTTCCTTGTCGTAATGCCGCAGGCTGCTGACTTTTAATATGTCCACCTTCAATATATAATTGTGCCCCGTTCTGACCGTCAGATGTGTTCATCGTCATTTTGCAAACAGATGAAATAGAGGCCAATGCCTCACCACGGAAACCAAGTGTGCGAATGCGGAATAAATCCTGCTCCTTTTCGATTTTTGAGGTAGCATGTCGCTGGAAGGATTTCAACGCGTCCTCCTCATTCATCCCACTGCCATTATCGACGACTTGGATTGACGTTAATCCAGCCTCCTCTAAAAACACTTCAATCGTTGTTGCACCCGCATCAATCGCATTTTCTACAAGCTCTTTGACAACAGATGCAGGACGCTCCACTACTTCCCCCGCCGCAATTTTATTGGACAGCCATTCATCCATAATATGGATTTTCCCCATTCGCGCTCACCTCTACTTATTCAATAATTTTTGTTGTAATTCATGCAGTAATGTCATTGCTTGTAGCGGGGTTGTCCCCATTATATTTACTTTAGCTAACGTTTCTAGCACTTCCTGTTCTTCCTGCTGCTCTATGAAAAGCGATAACTGCTCTGCTACTACTGGTGGCGTAGCAGCTTCCTCCTTCACCGCGTTTATTTCCTGTGCCTCAAATTGTGTTAGTAGCACTCTTGCGCGTTCAATAATAGGCTTAGGCATTTCTGCTAATTCTGCGACATGCACACCATAACTTTTATCTGCCGCTCCTTCTTTAACTTTATGCAAAAAGACCACTTTACCATCGCGCTCCGTCGCACTTACATGGACATTTTGTAGACGCTCTAAGTCACGCTCGAGCTCTGTTAATTCATGATAATGTGTCGAGAATAGTGTATTTGCGCCGATTTCCCGATGAATATATTCCATCATTGCCTGTGCTAAGCTCATACCATCATATGTTGATGTCCCACGCCCTATCTCATCAAATAATAGCAAGCTATTTTTTGTTGCATGGGTAATGGCATATTGAGATTCTAGCATTTCTACCATAAAGGTCGATTGTCCTGCTGCTAAATCATCCGCTGCACCGATACGCGTGAAAATTTGGTCAGTAATCGGTAAATATGCCTCTTTTGCTGGTACGTAACAGCCCATTTGCGCCAAAATAACGGTTATGGCAACTTGCCTCATATACGTACTTTTACCAGACATATTCGGCCCTGTAATAAGCATCATATTTCGTGCATCTGGCAATACACAATCATTCGGCACGTATAATTGCTTATTCAACATTTTTTCAACAACCGGATGACGTCCCTCTTTAATTGTCAATGCGCGCCCGTCATGGAATGTCGGACGAGTAAAATGGTATTTTTCAGAAATAAGGGCGAAGCTGATAAATACATCTAATTCACTTATTTCAGCCGCCAGTGCTTGTACACGTGGAATATATGCCTTTAATTCGTCGCGCAATGCAACGAATAAATCATATTCGAGCGCTAAGCTTTGCTCTTCAGCATTTAAAATCAAAGCCTCTTTTTCTTTCAGCTCCTGCGTAATATAACGTTCTGCATTCGCTAATGTTTGCTTGCGCTCATAGCGCGTTAAATCAACATTGCTGTAATTCGATTTCGTAATTTCAATATAATAGCCAAAAATGCGGTTATAGCCGATTTTTAAGTTTTTAATCCCTGTTAGCTCACGTTCCTTTTGCTCAAGCTGAGCAATCCAATCCTTGCCATTGCGTGAAGCATAGCGCAACTCATCTAACTTTTCATTGTAGCCATCCCGAATAACATCCCCCTCTTTAATGGCAATCGGTGGATGGTCAGTAATCGCTTCTCCTAGTAACTGCTCCACTTCCTCGCATAAATCAAGCGCTTCACCTAGCTGACGTAACGGCTCCTTTGTACTTACCAATAGCTGCTCACGAATGGCGGGTACTTGGCGCAATGATTCACGTAGCTGTGCTAAATCTCGTCCACCAACATTACCAAATGCGACGCGCCCCGCTAAACGCTCTAAATCATACACTAGCTTTAAACGCTCACGCAGCTCCTCACGGATGAAAAAATCTTCTAATAAATGCTCTACAATTGTTAAACGCTTCTCAATTTTAGCCCGCTGAACAAGGGGCTGATGCAGCCATTGCTTTAATTTCCGCCCCCCCATCGCAGTGACAGTTTCATCAAGCAACCATAAAAGTGTACCCTTTTGGTCGCCCCCACGGATTGATTGCATAAGCTCTAAATTACGCTTTGAATTCGCATCAATCGATAAATAATGATTCATTTCAGTAAATTGGAATGATTGAATATGTGTAAGCGAACGCATTTGTGTGCGTTCAATATAGCGTAAAAGCTTGCTGGCAATAGGCTTCACATTTTGCGGTAAACCTGCGGTAAATTGCTCTGCCTGTTGCATTTCCTCATGCTCAACGGATAGCACAATATTCAAAGTTTGCGCCATTTCAGCAGCCTCTAAATTCAAAGCCTCTCCGACAATTAATTCACGAATCGCGTAGGATTGCAGTTGCTGAAATAATGCTTTAATATCGCCTTCAATAACTGTCGCTGTCGACTCACCTGTTGAAATATCTAATGTCGCAAAAGCAATTTGCTGCTCCGTTATATATTCTGCTGCCGCAATAAAATGATTCGTTTTACCATCAATCGTTTTTCCCTCTGTAATTGTCCCCGGTGTAATAAGCTGGACAACCTCTCGCTTCACGACACCTTTAGCTACTTTGGGGTCTTCTGTCTGTTCGCAAATCGCTACTTTATAACCTTTTGAAACAAGTGTTTCAATATAGTTTTTAGCAGAATGGTGGGGCACACCACACATTGGAATTCGCTCCTTACTCCCCGCATCACGGCTCGTCAACGTAATTTCCAATAATTGTGATGCCTTCTCTGCATCCTCAAAAAACAGCTCATAAAAATCGCCTAAGCGAAAAAATAAAAACGCGTCCTTATAATCTTCTTTTATCATTAAATATTGTTGCATCATCGGCGTGTATGTAGTCATGTAAAAAACCCTCTTTTAATCAATTTCTATAGTCATTACTTCTATTATATAAAAAAAACATCTGTTGTGCATGCTCACCCCTTTATTAAGAAGAAAAATGCACGATTATCTATTGAGGTTGGAGTATAGAGGGAAGGGGTTTTTATATGGTTTTTGCAAATTTTCATGACTTATCTGCGATTTTCCACAACTAAATGCTTCAAAAAACAAACAATGGCTGTTTGAAAAGTGGCATATTCGCCTACTTTTCAAACAGCCTCCCTACTTCGTTTATTGGAAAGATGATGATTCTTTTATGTGACGGATGTGTGAGGAGCTTGAGCTTCCTAGCAATGATGATGAACTTGAGGAGGATGAGCTAGAGGAGGATGATTCTGCAATCTCCCATTCATCCTCAAACTCTAATGGATGAACATGGATGCAGACAGTCGTTTCACCAATTAGCTCGACTAAAAACTCCCGTTCAATTGTTACTTGGAACTTATCACCACTTACAATAATTGCCTCAACACAGTTTGGTTGCTGTAACACATGTGTATGAACATCATTCGTGTCCTGCACCTTTTCATCGCGATAATGTAATTTAATGCGGTCACGATATGTTATTGTTTCTGTGTAAACAGCCGTTTTCGAATGTTGATTGTAAGCATACCATACATTAATATCAAATTTCCCTGACACCTCAACAAAATTTCCATTCTTTTTCGCTTGGTAATGGTGATTGATTACCCAGCATCCTAAAATACTCGTTGGAACATTTGGCGGACATAGCGTTTCAACACTCTCAGTACGCTTCTTTCCCTTCGCTACAACAGCCTTTGTCACAATTTGACGTAATCGTTTCAACGAAAAATCCCCCTTCCTATGTGGCTCGCCATAGTTTATGCGGCACTCGCCTAAATGGTGCTAGGAAGGGGGGAAATGTTCATTTTGAAGTTTCTCTCTAACGATGTTTCAAAATACTCGAGCCCGCTATACCTGGATGTGTCATTTCATACGGGTCTAAAATAAGGTCGAGTTGCTCAGCCGTTAATACACCTGCTTCAATACATAGCTCGCGAATAGAACGTCCTGTTAAAATTGCTTCATTCGCTAGGCGGGCTGCTGTTTCATAACCGATATGTGGATTCACCGCTGTTAAAATACCGACGCTTTTTTCTACATATTCTTTCATGCGCTCTTCATTGGCTTTAATATCTTTTAAGCAATGCTCCGTGAATGCTTCGAATACATTATTCATAATGCTTAATGATTGAATTAAATTGAATACTAATACTGGCTCCATTACGTTTAATTCTAATTGTCCAGCTTCTGAAGCCATTGAAATTGTATGGTCGTTACCAATGACTTGGAAAGCTACTTGATTTAATACTTCTGGCATAACTGGATTCACTTTACCCGGCATAATCGAAGAGCCTGGCTGACGTGCTGGCAAAAAGATTTCGCCAAGCCCTGCACGTGGTCCAGAAGCCATTAAACGTAAATCATTTGAGATTTTCGACATATTAACCATACAAATTTTTAATGCGCTTGATACTTCTGTATACGCATCTGTATTTTGTGTTGCATCAACTAAATGTGTTGCACCTGTTAATGGGAAGCTAGAAAGCTCTGCCAGATGGCGGTCTACGGCTAAAATGTAATTAGGCACAGCATTTAAGCCTGTTCCTACTGCTGTTGCTCCCATATTCACTTCATATAAATGCTCACGTGTTGCAGCAATACGTTTAATATCGCGGCTAATCACACGGCTATATGCTTCAAACTCTTGTCCAAGTCGAATTGGAACAGCGTCTTGTAAATGTGTACGCCCCATTTTAATGACATGTGCGAATTGCTCAGCCTTCATTTCAAATGTATTTTGCATATGCTGCATTGTTGCAAGTAATTCTTCAATTAAGCTTAAAATTGCGATATGAATGGCTGTTGGGAAGGCATCATTTGTCGATTGTGACATATTGACATGGCTGTTCGGACTAATCGTTGCATAATCGCCTTTTTCCTTACCTAAAATCTCCAATGCACGGTTCGCGATTACTTCGTTGGCATTCATATTAATCGACGTTCCGGCTCCACCTTGAATTGGGTCTACAATAAATTGCTTATCCCATTTTCCTTCGATAACCTCATCTGCAGCCACAACGATGGCTACACCTAATTCCTTTGGTAATAATTCAACTTCCATATTACCTAAAGCTGCTGCTTTTTTGACAATCCCCATTGCACGAATTAACGAAGTATGTAGTGATAAACCTGTAATAGGAAAGTTTTCGGTTGCACGTAATGTTTGGATGCCATAGTACGCATCTCTCGGTAATTCACGTTCTCCTAGAAAATCTTTCTCTACACGCATTTGCTGTTCCATAAAGTATCCCCTTTATCTAATTTCGATATCTGTTTCATCTAATTTTGATATCTATTTAACATGATAGTAGCCAATTTTTATTACGTTGTAAACAGTATTTCGCTTTAATTCGTAATTTTTTGTACGCATTAACAATTACACCGAGGTATAATTGCGTCTAGATTTTTTTGAGCTGTTCGGTGGAACCGTCACGCCCTACTAACCTGCATTACACTGGTCCTCCTTCAAAACCAGTGACCTTATAGGCAGCCACAACTGAAATTGTCGTTTTAAATCAGTGTTCGCAAAATTTCAAAGATGAGTCTTTTCAAAAAAATTGCCTGAAAAGCAATGCATTCGCACGCCCTTCAGACACCTCTTCTCTTAGTTTTCCTGTGAATCTAGCAGTTGCTCTACCTCTGCTAAAGTCATCGGCTTGTAGTAATAATAGCCTTGTCCTACTTGGCAACCTATTTTTTGTAGCTCTAAATGTTGCTCCTCTGTTTCAATCCCTTCAGCAACAGATTTCATATATAAATTTGCTGATAATTGAATGATTGTACGCACAACTGCATTCATTCTTTCATCTGATAAATGATCGATAAAGCTTTTATCGATTTTTATTTCATCAAACGGCAGTTCTTTTAAATAGCCTAAAGATGAATAGCCTACACCAAAATCATCAATTGACATCGCAATACCAAAAGATTTCAGCTCGTTAATAATCTTCTTCGCCCGCATCATATTTTCAAGCTCTACACTTTCGGTAATTTCAAATTTAATGTAGCGTGGCTCGACGCCATATTCAGTAATAAGTTGCTTCATGTTTTCTACAAAATACGGATCATAAAAATGGCTTGGTGATATATTAACTGCAATTTGATACATTTTTTTACCTGCATCTTGTCTCGCTTTTTGCCAAGCTAAAATCCTTCTTAAAATTAGGCGGTCGACTTTATGAATATTACCGGTGTTTTCTGCAACAGGAATAAATATTGCAGGCGATACAAAGCCAAGGCTTTCTGAAAACCATCGAGCTAATGCTTCAAAGCCTTCAATTTGCCCTGTTTGAATATTTATCTTTGGCTGAAGTACAGGCATAAATTCTTGATTTTTTAATGCATATGAAAAAGATGAAAGAACGTCCATTTCAAGTTGTAGCGTTTGCACGCGAGATTCATCATACACTTTCATCGTTGTACCTGCACTTTTTAAAGCAACAGATAAAGCCGTATCCGCGTGCTTTACCGCCTCGGTGCTTAAAATAGTTTTACCATAGTTGGATGTGCCAATTTTCAATGTAATATAAACGCTTTTCCCTTCAATTGTAAAAGGTTCCACAATGATTTCCTGTAAAAGCTTGTCTAGCTCATCATCAATTGCATATTTGCTTGCTAAAATAACGGAAGAGTTCGTGTATCGGGCAATGAGTGCATTTTCAAATGCGGGTATTAGCATTGCTCGTTGCGCCAGTTGCAATAATAGCGCATCGCCCCCTTGTCTTCCGTATAAATCTACAACTCTCTGATACTCCCCCGGCTCAATGATACAAATAACCCCATTGTAGTCTTCATGATAAAATTGATTCAACTCGTTTTGAAACAGTGTAAAATTTGGTAATCCTGTCTTTTCATCATAATAGGCTAGCTGTAAAATTTCCTTTTTTTGATTGAAATATTTCAATGCAAGTGTAACAATTGGTGCCACTCTATCTAAAAATTTAAGCTCATTTGGACGCGGAAACTTTATAGGCTCGATAAAAGATAACGAGAATATGCCTGCAAGCTCTCCTTCAGGCGTTTTGATTGCCTGATGCCAAATTGCTTCTACCCCATTTTGTCGTAATATATTTACCCAGTCACCTGATTGCTTCGTTAAATCTTGAATAACATAACGCTCTGTCATAATATTTTGCAGAAAATGACTATAGTCTAAATTCATTTGATCGACCGAATTAAAAATTTTCCTTATTTTTTTCGGCAATGTATTTGTAGCCACTAAGTTCAAACGATTATCCTCAATTAAAAATATACATGTATAACTTTTCTTTTGTAATGTTGTAGAAATATGTCGGCAAAGATGCTCAAAAACCTCTGCAATATTCGCCCCCTGCTCTAGCTCTGAATAAGCCTCACGCTCAACAGCAATTAAAGCCTCTACATTAATAGAATCTGTAATATCTCTAGTAGCAACTATGTAAAATTGTACAACACTTTCATTATCTCTTATAGGGAGAATGGATAATTCATTCCAAAAGGCTGTTTGATCCTTGCGATAATGGAATATTGATAATTTCAGCGATAAACCTAGTTGGAGACTTTCTAAAATAAGTGCCTCACTGTTTGCATCTGTTAATGGACCTTTCAGTATTGTTAATGTAGAGCCAATGAGCTCATCATGACTATATTCAGTCATACTCACAAAAATATTATTGGCAAATATAATCCGATGTTGCTGCTGTGCATCTAAAATAACTAATCCTGATTCAAATTGCTTTGCTACTTGGCATAACCCAAAATACAATTGTCCTCTATCAACTGTGTTATTGTTATTTATATACATTGGCTACCCTTCTTTTCGTTTAATCAATTATGCCTCTACATAATTATGATTAGATTTTTTCCGAGCTCGAAAAGCTTCCCAGCGAGCATCCATTTTTCGCTGAATCAAGATAAATGTATCAGACTTCCACAAATTTCATTAGTCCATTTTACTTATTTATAACATGTTCCACTCTGTTCGACAAACCATTTGAAATTAATTATGTACTATCCTGCATTATTGATGACAATTTATGAATAAAAACAAAGGGATACGATAAAAACAGATTTTCCTCTGCCTTTCTCGTATCCCTTTACACATATACTATATTATTATGAGCAGCTACCCGGCACGCTATTTTCAACCTTTGAGCCTGTTTCACCGCGCAGTAAATCGCCGCCTGTTGAGGCAATAATTTCGTTTGTTACCTCATTGGCAATAGCATTGGAAACTAATTGAAGCAAATCATTTACATCCATTTGTGACTGCTTAAATTGTTGCACTACAGGGATTTCGTCGATTTCCTGCTCAATGGCCTCAATTTTACCTTCAATCATATTTAGCGCCTTTTCTTTACCTAAGTGTTGGAAATTTACAGCTTGCTTTTGTAATGTTTTTAATGAAGCGATTTTTTCTCGCACAAATTGGTTTTCATTGATTTGTGCCTCTGCTTTTTTGAAAAACTCTACTTCCTCTGTATTGGCAATCATATTGGCAATCTCTTTTGCCTTTGCGACGATTTCATCTTTTGTATAATATGTTGTCATTAACTATGCACCTCATGTCGTTTTACAATTTCTACAAACTCTCCGCGTAATGAATAGCTTTTTGCTTCCATAATTTTCACTTTTACTAACTGCCCTACTAAATCCATAGGACCTTCAAAGTTTACGAGTTTATTTTTACGTGTATAACCAGCTAACACATCATCGCGTTTTTTACTGCTACCTTCTACAAGCACCTCAACAAATTCACCTTCAAGCTTTTGCAATGCTGCACTCGAAAACTCTTCAACAATTGCATTTAAACGCTGCAAACGTTGTTTTTTTACTTCCATAGGTACATTGTCAACCATTTTCGCAGCAGGTGTTCCTTCACGTGGCGAATAAATATACGTGTAGGCCATTTCAAAGCCTACTTCGCGATATAAGTCTAGCGTCTCTTGGAACTGCTCCTCCGTTTCATTCGGATAGCCAACAATAATATCTGTGGATAAAGCAACATCTGGCATCGCTTCTTTAATTTTACGTACTAAATCAAGGAAATGCTCTCGTGTATATTTGCGTGCCATAATTTTCAAAATTTCATTCGAACCTGATTGTACAGGTAAGTGAATATGTTCTACTAAATTGCCACCTTTCGCTAAAACTTCGATTAAATAATCATCGAAATCACGTGGATGGCTTGTCGTAAAGCGAATGCGTGGAATATCAATTTTCCGCAGCTCGTCCATCAAATCACCTAGACGGTAGTCAATATCTGTGAAATCTTTACCGTAGGCATTGACATTTTGACCGAGTAGCATAATTTCTTTATAGCCACTTGCTGCTAATTCACGCACTTCTGCAATAATTTCTTCTGGTCGACGAGAGCGCTCTTTCCCGCGTGTGTATGGTACGATACAGTACGTACAAAATTTATCACAGCCATACATAATATTAACCCATGCTTTAATCGAACCAAGGCGCTGCTTCGGTAAGTTTTCGATTACATCGCCTTCCTTTGACCAAACTTCAATGACCATTTCCTTCGACATATACGCTTCTGTTAAAATATTTGGTAGTCGATGGATATTATGCGTACCGAATACCATATCCACATGTTGATACGTCGTTAAAATCTTATTAACAACCGATTCCTCCTGTGACATACAGCCACACACGCCGATTAGCATTTCTGGATTGCGGCGCTTGTATTTCATTAAGAAGCCAAGCTCACCAAACACTTTATTTTCTGCATTTTCACGAATCGCACAAGTGTTTAATAATACGACATCAGCTTCTTCAATGTTCTCTGTCGGCTCGTAGCCAAGTTGCATGAAAATACCTGCCATTACTTCTGTATCGTGCTCGTTCATTTGACAGCCATATGTGCGAATATAAAATTTGCGCCCATGACCCATATTTAAAAACTGCTCGTCAATCGTAAAATCCTTATGATATTTTATCTCTTCTTTACCACGCTTTTTCGCATCTTTTAAAGAAGGAGCTGTGAATACTTTTTCAAAATATTTGCTATAATCCTTTTCAGCAGCAGGCTTTGGTTGATTTACTTGTTTGCCTGCTAATCGTTGTTCCTCATTCATCGAGCCCATATACTCCTTTCAATTGATTTCGTGCATACGAATATCCATTACACTATTATAGCGAATTTCCTAAGAAAGAACACTATTCAGGCTTCAATTGTTAAGGACTTTGTGTGAATTTTTTGGTTTATACACTACGCATAATGTATTAAAACAGTGCATTTTACAGTGTCTTTTCCATTATTCCTATATATGTTGGCTAGCTCCGTCAAAAATAATCGAATTTTCACTTTAAAATATTCGTTGCTATTTAGTAGAATCCGATTCCGCAGCGTTTTATTCTGGCAGGCCATTAACGAATCAAAATCACAAAATCCAAGGCGGTGGCTATTTAATGGACTTGCCACTATTAGATAAAAATTTAATTGCAGACTTTGTTCATATTACTGACAAGGAAGCTACACAAACGGCAAGAGATTCAGTAAAGGGGAAGCGATGAAAACATTTATTTCAATGCGGTGTCAAAACAAAATGGACCTTTCGCACAACTCCGTTTCTTGGGTTTATTCCTCGTTCCCCCAAAAACGCTTGTATTCCTGTGGTTTGTTGTCCTTTAAAATCGCTAAAAATGTAAAGCCGAGTTGGGCAACTGACCACCATTTCATATTATAATGATGCTCAAATTTGTAGCGTGACATTGAAAAGACATCTTTAAAAATGGTTAGTGCATCAATGCCCCGCTCCTGCAAGTAAACTAAAAAGCCTAAAAATAATGTGTGGTCCTTGACTTGGAGCTGCTGCTTATTGATTAAACGTTCTAATTGCTGTGCCTTATAATAGCTGCCTTCCACTGAACGCTGTAATTGGGTCAATTCCTTTTGCTCGTACCTTGTAATAAAATCTATAACGTTCGTCAATTCCATCACACCTCAATTCATTGCTATAGCTTTTATTATACAATGAATTTGTTTAGTGCATGCGATAAGGAGCGTGTATTTCTAGAAATTTGCTTAATTTGCTCATTCATATTTGTTGTAATTTCTAGCTGTTGTGCTGTTTGTTGGGCAATTTGTTCCACTTGCGCACTATTTTCTTCAGATATTTGCGTTAGCTCCCTTGATTGGTCTGCTACGTTTTGAGCATATTGTGACATTTTTTCAATTGTGGCAGAGACATCTGCGATATGTGGCTCAATATGCTCGATACGCGCTGCGATTGTTCGGAAATTATTAGCCGTTTGTGTTGTTACTTGAATTCCTGAATGAACGGCTTCATTTGCCACTTCCATCATTCCTACAGCATCTTTTGTATCTTCCTGTATCGTTTTAACAATTGCTGTAATTATTTTTGTTGAATCAAGTGATTGCTGCGCCAGTTTTTTAACTTCATTTGCAACAACAGAAAAGCCTTTCCCTTCCTCGCCTGCTCGTGCTGCTTCAATTGCGGCATTGAGAGCAAGCAAGCTCGTATTATTAGCAATTGCTTGAATAATATCGACAGCTTGTGAAATTTCCTGTGATTGCAGCTCAAGCTTGCGCATTTTCGCATCTGTTTCAACCATTGCCTGTTCAATTACTTGCATTTGTGACATATTCATTGCGATTTCTTGCTCACCTTGTCTCGCCTGCTTAACCGTCTCGACAATATTTTCCTTCATTGTTTGCACGCGATTAGTAATTGTCGTAATATTGCTTGCTACCTCTTGTATCATCGCCGTGTTTGATGTTAAATGTGTTGTTGATTCCATAATGCTGTGCGTTATGCCATCTGTATTTTCGGTCATTTGCTGAGTAGATTCAGTCATCGTTTGCGAGCTTGTACGAATATTTTCGTTTGCTTTTTCGACAGAGCTTGCGCTGCTGTTAACTACTTCTAATAAGCCCTTTACTTCTTCGACCATCTGATTATAGCAAAGTAGCAGCTCCCCAAGCTCATCACGCGATGTATATACTGCCTTTTGTGTAAAATCGCCTTGCTCCGCACGCTTTAATAAATCTTTTAATTGTGATGTTGGCTTACGTACAGACCTTGAAGCAGTAAAGCTTAAAATAAGTACGAGCACCACCATCGTTAGTGAAATAAATATAATAATGAAATAACCTCTATGTATGTCCTTTTCATAATTCGTGATTTGCTGCTCTGTACGAGTAAGTACATAATCAATTACCTCTTGTACAGTGGCTTCATCTATTTCCGTTTTCATCTGCTTTAAATAAAAATCCATTTTTGAATCAAATGCTAAATAAGGGGCCTCATTTATTAGTGCCTGCGCTTCCTTTGTTTGACCTGCTATAGTGAGTGCTTCTGCCGACTTTAACACATACATTCCTTGCACCTTTTGCTCATATACTTGCTGAGCATGCCATTCCATTTTCCGCAAATAATCAATACAAAAAATAGCAATAATAATATTTGAAACAACGCAAACAAGCATTAATAACATTAGCTTGTCCTTTACTTTAACATATTTCATTTTATATGCTCCTTTTTTACTATCTAAAACAAGCATATACGAATTGTATAAATTCGATGTAAAGGCAATGTTAAGTTTTTGTATAGAGGGTAGCGGTGCAGTTACCCGCTTACTAAACCCTATCGATTGTGTTTTGCTAAAGGATTAGCTTAGTAGAAAAGCAAGGAAGACTTTATTTTCACTTACTCATCTCATCAATTTTTCTTTTTACAAAAGGGTATGAACCAAACACTACAGAAAACGCTACACTAGACATCAATGAACTCTCTATATCTCTATCAAAAACAAAATAAAGATTAAAAAATATAATAAAAGATAACACCATTACAAACAATAATTCTTTCATAGCACTTTTCACAGAGCATCCTCCCTCCACCTCAAAAGCAAGCTCAAAATCCAATGTTTACCCCATTTTAAAACAAACTTCCCTCTATTTCATCTAGCTATTCCTTATAATGTAACATCAAAAAGTGTCCCACAAGTCGGCTACTGCACGGCTTGTGGGACACCTCCCTTACATAAATTCTTTCACTAGCTTATTGAATTGCTCCTCTGACAAGCTAATATCAATATCCGTCAACGGTAGCTCTGAATAGCCTGTTACTTTTTCTTGATAAGAAGTTGTTTCTTGGTCATGGTAAATAATACCTGTCACAAGTCCCTCTTTTTCCATAACTGTTTGCATTGCTAATGAACGGTTTGTGTAGTCATAGTCTTCAATATCAGAAAGCTTTGTTAAATTTTCTTTAAACCAATCATATGTGTTTACTTTATTATAAGTCACACATGGTGAGAAAACGTTAATAAATGAGAAACCTTTATGATTTAAGCCCGCTTCAATTAACGCTGTTAGCTCTTTAATATCTGTTGAGAAGCCTTGTGCTACAAATGTCGCACCGCTCGTTAAAGCAACTTCCAACGGCTTTAATGATGGCTCAATCGCTCCACCTGGCGTTGATTTCGTTACAAATCCTGCCGCTGAACGTGGAGATGTTTGACCTTTCGTTAAACCATAAATTTGGTTATCCATAACGATATACGTTATATCAATATTGCGGCGAATTGCATGAATTGTGTGTCCCATACCAATTGCAAAGCCGTCACCGTCACCACCTGATGCGATAACTTTTAAATCTTTGTTTGCCATTTTTAAGCCTTGTGCAATTGGTAAAGCACGACCATGAATACCGTGGAAGCCGTATGAATTAATATAGCCTGAAATACGTCCAGAGCAACCGATACCAGATATAACCGCTAATTCGTGTGGCTCATAGCCTACATTTGCAGCCGCGCGTTGAATTGCCGCTTGTACTGAGAAGTCACCACAGCCTGGACACCAGTTAGGCTTTACTGAGTTACGAAAATCTTTAAATGTTGCCATGATTAAATCTTCTCCTTTACTAAGTTTGTTAGCTCACGCGGTAAAAATGGTGTACCATCATATTTTAAAACAGTCGTTGTTTTTCCATGTGCGCCAATATTCATTTTCATAATATTTGCAAGCTGGCCTGTCGCATTATTTTCTACAACGATAATTTTTTTTGCCTTATCAGCTAATGCTGCCATTTCTTCCGCTGGGAATGGGAATAATAGACGAACATGTGCATGGTTCGTTTTAATTCCTTCTGCATTTAAAACTTCTTGTACTTCTTCTATTGCACCACGTGTCGAGTTAAAGCCTACAAGTAGCACATCTGCCTCCTCATGTGGAGCATTGACATAAATCGGTGTATCAAATTGTAAATAATTGAGCTTGCGCATACGCTTATCCATTTGTGTGCGACGGTTACCCGTAGCTTCAGATGGCTTCCCTGTTTCATCATGCTCTACACCTGTTACATGGTGAATGCCGCCCTTTGTCCCCGGTAAAATACGCGGTGAAACACCGTCCTCTGTATTTTCATAGCGCTTAAAATAGTCTTTGGACTCCACGTCTTCTACTGCTTCAACAATTTTACCGCGCTTAATTTTAATTTTGCTGTAATCAAATGGCGCTACTGTTTGCTTACCTAATGATAGCTGTAAATCCGTCATTAAAATAACAGGTAACTGCAATTGCTCCGCGATATTAAACGCTTGAATTGTGTCAAAGAATGCCTCTTCCATTGTTGATGGCGCAATGACCACTTTCGGAATCTCACCATGTGTGCCGTATAGCATTGCCATTAAATCGGATTGTTCCTGCTTCGTCGGTAAGCCTGTTGATGGGCCTCCACGTTGTGTGTCAATAATAACAAGCGGCTGCTCTGTCATGCCAGATAAACCGATTGCCTCTACCATTAGTGAAAGACCTGGCCCTGCAGATGCTGTAAATGAACGCACACCACCGTAGTTTGCACCAATAGCCATCGTTGCTGCTGCAATTTCATCTTCTGTTTGAATGACTGCACCGCCAACTGTCGGTAGCTTTTTAATCATATATTCCATAATTTCAGATGCTGGCGTTATTGGATATGCCGCCATAAAACGAGAGCCTGCAGCAATTGCGCCAAGTGCGATAGCATCGTTACCAATCATAAACAAACGGCGCTTGCCGTCTGCTGGTGCTAAAGCCCATTCGCCAACGCGATCGCCGATTTGTTCCGTGATTGCTTCACGGCCCTTTTGAATCGCTTCAATGTTTTTTGCTACAACTTCCTCACCTTTGCGTCCGAAAATTTCCTCTACAACGCCTTGGAATACCGTTTCCTCCAAATTCAATAATGCCGTTGTTGCACCAATTGCTACCATGTTTTTCATGAGAGATGTACCAAGCTCTGTTGCAATTTCTGTAAATGGTACAGCAAATAATGGCGCTACACAATCTTCAGGAGCGACTGGCTCAAAGCGAGCATCCGCTAAAATAATACTTGATGCTGTTAGTTCCTTGTAGTTGACATCAATTGTTTCTTGGTCAAATGCCACTAAAATATCTAAATCGTCCGCAATTGAACGTACCTCTGTTGGACGCACTGTAATTTTATTATTCGTATGGCCACCTTTAATACGAGAAGAGAAATGACGGTAACCGTATAAGTGATAGCCTAAACGGTTCATCGCAGTTGCGAAAATTTCACCTGTGCTTTCAATACCTTCCCCTTGTTGCCCACCGACTTTCCATGAAAGCTGATGTAACATATAAACATCTCCTTAGCTTACGTAATTTATATATGAATTTCCTACATTAGTTTAACACGAAGATGGTGTATGTACTATTGTAAATATGTAATTCATCAAAAATTCAGTCCTTTGGCGGAAAAAACGGATTGCAGAAGCAGGTGCTCTTATATTTCTTCATATAATACTGCTTTTAGTAAAAATTGAATGTTTTTGAACGCCCTGTTATCTTACAGTATATTGCTAGTACACCATATAAACTAATAAGACCGATAGGCACAAAACTTACCATTAGATGTTTTACGATTTCAATTGGAAAGTGTACTCTCATAAAGTGGACACTAATTAAAAAGCAGGTCATACCTAAACTAAACAAAATATTAATAATAAAAAAATAAATAGCAAGCTTTTTCCTTTTGAAATGCAAAAATATAATTGTTAGAAAGTAACAAGGTATGACTAAAATGAAAAATAATATGACTCCCATAGGTATTGCTACCGCTTCTTGAATAGGTAATTCGTATACATTTCCAACTACAAAATAAAAAAGGATAGCCATTATAATCGCTATTATAGGATTAATTACAATAAAAAATGGTGTATTCATTAGTAGCTTCCTTTCTTTTATACTTCGAGGCTATTAAGTAAGTAAATTTCCATACGTAAAAAGCCGTCAATTTAGCTTTCACTAAATTGACGGCTTTGTGCATTATCGGTTTCTTTTTTCTACAACTAACTTGAGTGCCGTTCGATCTTCCCCTGCAATCGTAATATCTGCAAATGCTGGTGCGCAAATTAAATCAGTTCCGCTCGGTGCTACAAAGCCTCTAGCTATTGCAACAGCTTTCACGGCCTGGTTGAGTGCTCCCGCTCCCACTGCTTGCATTTCCACAAAGCCTTGCTCACGAATGACGGCAACAAGTGCACCTGCAACAGAATTTGGATTTGAGCGAGATGATACTTTTAATGAATCCACAACTATTCCTCCCCATTTTGCATGATCGAGACAACTTTTTATTTATTGTCTGTAGGTCATTGTATGCTTGAACCAAATGGAACATGACAAATAGAATAAATTTACTGTATATTTTATATAAGGGCGGTGAAAAGCTTTGACAAAAAAAACGTTAAGAATTTGTGAGAAAGGACATCGTTATTATAAAAGTAGCGATTGTAATACTTGCCCAAAATGTGAACAGGACAATAAACCAACTGAGGGATTTTTAGCGAGGTTATCTTCTCCAGCTAGGAATGCACTTGTACATGAGGGTATCACAACTTTAGAGCAGCTGGCGCAATATACAGAAAAAGAAGTTTTGAAGCTACATGGCATTGGACGCGCATCTTTACCAATAATGCGCACAGCATTAGAAGAAAAAGGGTTAAGCTTCCGCTCTTAACCGAGTGGAAAGCTTAACCCTTTTTGATTATGGTTTAAATGGATAATCCTCATTAATATAAATACGTTCTTGACGCAGTGCTTTACCTGTTGTGTTATCAACTTCAACAAAGAACGCACTTAGTACTTCACGCCCTTTTTTTGGTACTTCAAAGCGTGATGGCATATTTGTTTGGAATTTGTATATAACGCTTTCCTTTGTCATCCCCAAAATTTCATCATAAGGTCCTGTCATTCCGACATCAGTAATATATGCTGTACCATTTGGGTAAATACGTGAGTCTGCCGTTTGTACATGCGTGTGCGTACCGACAACTACTGATGCTTTTCCGTCTAAATGCCATCCTAATGCAATTTTTTCGCTCGTTGCTTCTGCATGGAAATCAACAAATATAAGCGGCGATATATTTCGCGCCTCTGCTACTAGCTCATCCGCCATTGCAAATGGATCTTCGTGCGGCGGTAAAAATACACGCCCGTGTAAATTAATAACTGACAATGTCACATCATTTTTCGTAATTTGCATTATCCCTTTACCAGGTGCTTCCTTTGAAAAATTAGCTGGGCGAATTAAATAATCGGCATCATCAATGAAGTCAAAAATCTCCTTATTATCCCATGTATGATTCCCCATAGTGATAACGTCGATACCCATTTGCAGAAGCTCATTATAAATATTGCGTGTAATACCACGCCCTGCTGCTGCATTTTCTCCATTTGCAATGACAACATCCACCGCATATTTATTTTTCAAACGCGGTAAGTATTTGGCTACTGCATCTCGTCCAATTGAGCCAACAATATCGCCAATAAATAAAATTTTCATGATACATCAATCCGTTTCTAAAGTGTAGACAAAGTGAAAAATATTTTGTCACACATATTTTTTGCATCCTTCCCATGAAAAAGGGCTGTGCGATAAGTATTGTACTTATGACACAGCCTTTATCTCGCTTTAACATGCAGTTAAAGTCCTCTTCATGAAGATTCATTTTACCCCGCATTAACGGGCTGTAAACCTACCACTTCAAGACTTAAGTGAAAATACGCTAAAGGATAAGTGGGAGTTCAATTGCCCGCAAAAGCCCGATTGGTTCAACTAACATTCGGTGGGGGATAAGGAAAATCCCCCACTGATTGAAGCTTCACTTTATATAATCTGCTATTTCGCGTACTCTACTGCGCGTGTTTCTCGAATTACTGTTACTTTAATATGTCCTGGATAATCAAGCTCTTCCTCGATGCGCTTGCGAATATCACGCGCTAAGCGATGCGATGTAAGATCGTCGATTTTATCTGGCTGAACAATAATACGTACTTCGCGACCAGCTTGAATAGCATATGATTTTTCAACACCATCGTAGCTTTCTGAAATTTCTTCTAGCTTTTCTAAGCGGCGAATATAATTTTCAAGTGTTTCGCTACGTGCACCCGGGCGTGCTGCAGATAAAGCATCTGCTGCTGCAACAAGCACTGCAATGACAGAAGTGGCTTCTGTATCTCCATGATGGGAAGCAATACTATTGATTACTACTGGGTGCTCTTTATATTTTGTCGCAAGCTCTACGCCAATTTCTACGTGGCTACCTTCAACCTCATGGTCAATCGCCTTCCCAATATCATGTAGAAGCCCTGCGCGTTTCGCTAATGTTACATCCTCTCCAAGCTCTGCTGCTAATAAGCCTGCAAGATGTGCAACTTCTATAGAGTGTTTTAAAACGTTTTGTCCATAACTTGTACGATATTTCATACGACCTAAAATTTTCATTAAATCTGGATGTAGGTTGTGAATACCAACCTCAAATGTTGTTTGTTCTCCTGTTTCACGAATCTGTTCGTCCACTTCACGACGCGATTTTTCAACCATTTCTTCAATTCGTGCAGGGTGAATACGTCCATCTTGAACAAGCTTTTCTAGTGCAAGACGAGCTGTCTCGCGTCGAATCGGATCAAATCCCGATAAGATTACAGCTTCCGGTGTATCATCAATAATTAAATCGATACCTGTCAACGTCTCAAGCGTACGAATATTACGCCCTTCTCGTCCAATAATGCGTCCCTTCATTTCATCATTCGGCAAGTTAACAACAGATACCGTTGTTTCTGCCACATGATCAGCTGCAAAGCGTTGTAGTGCTAATGATAAAACTTCACGTGCCTTTTTATCAGATTCCTCTTTTGCACGTGTTTCGGATTCTTTCGTCATTACAGCAATATCCGTCGCTAATTCCTTTTCTACCTCGCTTAAAATAATCGCTTTCGCTTCTTCTCGCGTTAATGCAGAAATACGTTCTAGCTCTGTTTTTTGCGCTGCAACGAGCTCTTCCACTTTGCCTTCCATCTGTTCAATATGCTGTTGTCTGTCCGATAGAGCTTCCTCTTTACGCTCTAGACCGGCTTCTCTTTTATTGAGAGCATCATCTTTGCGATCAAGATTTTCTTCTCTTTGCAATAAACGGTTCTCTTGTTTTTGAAGTTCTAAACGACGTTCACGAATGTCATTCTCTGCTTCATTTCGAAATTTGTGAGTTTCATCTTTTGCTTCAAGTAGTGCTTCTTTTTTCAATGCATCTGCTTCACGTTTCGCTTCTTCAACGATAGATTTGGCAGTATGCGTAGCACCCGTGATTTTTGAGTCATTCACTTTTTTCATGTAGAAATAGCTAACAGCGGCACCAACGATGAGTCCAACAAGCAAAGCGGAGATGCTTATAATTACTTCCATCATACTAAACACCTCCAAGTGCCAATTTCATGTTGTTTTTATTGATTAATTGTATAGACAGTTAATCATTTTTCATTTCAAATTTTAGAAATTATACATTTTTAATTGTATAGTTCTGTTATTGTGCTGTCAAGGATTGCCGCCATATGTAGAGTATATTATTTACAGACATTTCAAACTCACTACTTGCAAATAACCGTAAAATTAAAACGAGCTGTCAAGAAATACGAAGTTCGTTTACATTTCTTGACAGCTTCAGTTGTTTTATTTTTCTTCACCTAATAATAAAGATAATTCTTCGTCCATTTCCTCGTCTTCTTCGTGACCGCCAATTGTATAGTTGGCAGCAGCTATGCCGTAAGATTGACGAATTTTATCAGCGATTTCTTCACGAACAGCAACGTTTTCTTTTAGGAATTGTTTGGCATTTTCACGCCCTTGCCCTAATCGCTCATCGCCATATGCGTACCAAGAGCCGCTCTTTTGGACGATGTCTAGTTCAACACCTAAGTCAACAATTTCGCCTTCCTTTGAAATACCTTCACCGTACATAATATCCACTTCAGCCGTACGGAATGGTGGCGCTACTTTGTTTTTAACAATTTTAATTTTCGTTTTGTTACCAACCATATCATTGCCTTGCTTAATTGTTTCTGCACGACGCACTTCCAATCGAACGGAAGAGTAGAATTTTAATGCGCGTCCACCCGGAGTCGTTTCAGGGTTACCAAACATAACACCAATTTTCTCACGTATTTGGTTGATAAAAATAGCCAATGTTTTGGATTTATTAATCGCACCAGAGAGCTTACGTAATGCTTGTGACATTAAACGAGCTTGTAAACCTACGTGTGAATCTCCCATCTCTCCTTCGATTTCTGCTTTTGGTACAAGTGCTGCAACAGAGTCTATTACTAATATATCAATTGCTCCACTGCGCACTAATGCTTCAGCAATTTCTAATGCCTGCTCACCAGTATCTGGCTGTGATAATAGTAGTTCATCAATATTTACGCCTAACTTTTGTGCGTATACCGGGTCAAGCGCATGCTCTGCGTCAATAAATGCTGCTTGTCCCCCCGCTGCTTGTACTTCAGCAATAGCATGTAATGCAACCGTTGTTTTACCTGATGATTCAGGTCCATAAATTTCGATAATACGACCACGTGGATAGCCACCTACTCCTAGCGCTGCATCCAATGCTAACGAGCCGCTTGATGATGTCGCAATTTCACGATCTGTCGTTTCACCTAGCTTCATAATAGAACCTTTACCGAATTGCTTTTCAATTTGTTTTAACGCCTGTTCTAAGGCCGCTTTACGATCACTCACTATAGTTCCTCCTCTAAAAAAGGTTAGATTTATTTATCCCGCATTAACGTGCAGTAAGCCTTCCACTTCAAGACTTAAGTAAAAAATAAGCGAAGGTTAAGTGGGAAATCCACTGCTGTAAATGCCCGATTGGTTCAACTAACATTCAGTGGAGGATGGGGAAAACCTGCACTGATTGAAGTTTCACTTTATAATCCTACTATACTTGTTCTTTGAGAAAATAGCAATAAAAAAGCGAACGTATTTTCGTTTTTGTTTGAAAATAAAAATTTGGGCATTAAAATACGCCCAAATTTTATTTTTCGCTATTATTTTTCATTAAGTAGGCGTAATAAATAACTACATGTGAATTTAACTGCTCTTAGACGATTTGTGTTGCGCATACCTGAAAGCTGAAGCTTGTATGTTTGCACATCTCGCCCTTCCATACTAATGCCTATCCAAACGGTGCCCGCAGGCTGTTTACCATGACTATCAGGACCAGCAGCACCTGTTAAGCCTACACCAATATTTGTTCCGAATTTTGCCCGCACGCTTTCTGCCATTGCTGCCGCACATTCGCTACTTACCACACCGTATTCGGCGAATAGCTCAGGAGCAATACCGAGCTGCTCCGTTTTTGTATGCTCATTATATGTTACAACCCCACCTGCTAAAGTTCCACTTACACCTGGAATTTCAGCTAATTCAGCTTGAAATAACCCAGCGGTTAAGCTTTCAGCCGCAGCAATTGTTAAATTATTAGCAAGCAATGCCTCCACTGTTTTCGAAGCAAGTGAATCATCATTTATACCATATTGGAACTGACCAACAATCGCTTGAATTTCTGCTGCTTTTGCTTCAATAAGCCTGCGTGCCTCCTGCTCATTGTCAGCCTTTGCCGTAATGCGTAATGTTACTTCTCCATCAGAGGCTAATGGTGCGACAGTTGGATTTGTTTGATTGTCTAAAATATGTTGCACCGCTACTTCTAACTCCGCCTCACCGATACCGTAAAAGCGCATGACATGCGAAAGGATAATCGCTCCGTCTGTTAAGCGAGCCGCAAGCTTTGGCTTTGCTTCAAACTGGAACATCGGCTCTAGCTCCTTTGGTGGGCCGGGTAGTAAAATATATATTTTATCATTGCGCTCCAAAATCATACCGGGTGCCATCCCGTGATGATTTGCCAAGACATCGCTTCCAGCTAATACAAGCGCTTGCTTCTTATTGTTGTCTGTCATCGGGCGTCCTAAGCGCTCAAAAAACGCTTCAATATACGTTAGTGCAGTTTCATCAAATGCTAACTCCACACCTAATTGACGCGCAATCGTTTCCTTTGTTAAATCATCCTTTGTCGGACCTAAGCCACCCGAAAAAACAATAATATTCGCACGTTTCTCAGCAACTGCAATTACTTCTTCAAGTCTAGCAGCATTGTCACCAACTACTGTATGATAATAAACATTGACACCTAATTCAGATAGCTGGCTCGAAATAAATTTTGCATTCGTATTGGCAATTTGCCCAAGTAAGAGCTCTGAGCCAACTGCAATAATTTCTGCATTCATAGGGATAACCTCTCCTTATTTTGAATCTAGTAGTACGCGGCGGTTTAAGTAGAAATAATCCCAACCAGACCAAATTGTAAAAAATAATGCAACATAAAGCGCAAGCGTATCGAATGGGATGCCTATAAGTGTGAAAATCGTGTTGTGCAGAAGCAATGCTGAAATCGCCACAATCTGTGCCCATGTTTTAATTTTTCCTAGTTGGTTTGCTGCAACGACTTCCCCTTCTCCTGCTAAAATTAAACGCAAGCCTGTAACTGCAAATTCACGGCTAATAATAATAATGACAATCCATGCAGGCGCTAGCTGTAGCTCTACAAGCAAAATAAGCGCTGCTGACACGAGCAACTTATCTGCTAAAGGGTCTAAAAATTTCCCGAAATTTGTAACTAGATTATACTTTCTCGCATAATAGCCATCCACCCAATCTGTTGCTGAGGCAAAAATAAAAATCAGCGCCCCAACAAAATGATGAATAGGCATTTCAGCACCAAAAAGCTTCATATTTCCCCATCCGAAGTCAAACATTACGATAATCATAAAGAAGGGGATTAAACAAATACGTGAAATTGTAATCTTATTTGGAATATTCATGATTAAGCACCTTTCATTTTAAAACAAAGAAGCCATATACATCGACATGGCTACTTTGTTTATTGTTGTTGAGCTAATTGAATAATGTAGTTTTGTGTTGTTAAATCAGATGTCGATGTAACAAGCTCATCATTGACATAAACTTCAACAAAGGCATTACGTCCTAAGCGAATTCTTACATAACCATCCTCTGTTGCATCATACTCTACAGATTCACCTTGAGAATACTCTTTTCCCAAATGGTCTATACCCTGTGTATTTCGAAATGCTACCCAACTACGTTGTTCAACAATTTCCGTGCGAATTTTTAATTCTGTTGTACCAGTCACTTCAAATAGTACATCTTCACCATTAATGGCTGTTTGTGTAACAACTTGCTTTGCTTCATTAGCAGGCTCTTCTTCCTGTTCTTCCTGCTGTTGCTCTTCAGCTTGTTCTTCATTGTCTATGTCGTCCTGCTCTTTATTGCCAGTAACGCCCTGATTATTATCCAATTGTACTGCATTTGGATTCTCATTTTCAGGCGGCAAAGAGTTGTTCGCCTTTTGTTGGAATAAGAACCAGCTCACTACGATAATAACGACAATGAATAGGGCCGCAATTAACATTGGCATCATTTCAAGCACCCTGTTTGATGAGCTCGATGCTATTTTACGTCGTCTCGTATTTTGCGTATAGGCTTGTACAACTTCCTCCTGCTGTACACCGGGAATATCCTGTTTATAATCCGCAAGTACTTCTTCAGGATCAAGCCCTACTGCCTCTGCATATTGTTTAATAAATGCCCGCACATAAAATGAGCCCGGCATAATTGAATAGTTGCCTTCTTCTATACCAACTAAATAGCGCTTTTGAATTTTCGTTACTTCTTGTAAATCATCTAAGCTAAGTCCTTTAGCTAATCTCGCTTCTTTTAAGCGAGCTCCTAATTCTGTCAACAATAACACCTACTTTACTAAAAATTAAATCCTCCGAAATCATTGCTTGACATCATATCGTTTTTCTCAATAATTTCATATGTGATTTCTTCATCTGGGTGAGTTCGGAGCTCAATGATATAATCGAAATCTTCAATCGTATATTGTGAATGCTGAACGAAAATATCCGGGTGCTCAATTACTTTTATCGTCGGCATACTCATCATTTCACGCACAAGCTGCTGATGTCTTTCATCGGTCGACTTTCGTGTCACAACGCCATCTAAAATAAATATATTATTACCGCCAAACTCATCGCCGATAAGGGAATTGCGAATTGTTTGCTTAATCATTGTCGATGAAATGAAAATCCATTTTTTATTTGCACAAACACTTGCGGCAACAACAGATTCTGTTTTACCGACACGTGGCATACCCCGAATACCGATTAATTTATGACCATCCTGCTTAAACAGCTCAGCCATAAAATCAACTAAAATTCCAAGCTCATCACGCACAAATTGGAAAGTATTTTTTTCATCTCCGCCTCGAGTAATATATTGACCATGGCGCATCGCTAAGCGGTCACGCAATTTTGGTAAACGGAATCTCGTAACATTAATATTTTCCATTGTCGTCACAATGGATTTAAAGCGCTGAATCGCTTCGTCATTGGCAGATTCCAGTAGCATTCCTCGTCGTTCTTGCGCCACGCCATTAATCGCTACAATATTCACGCGCAACATGCCAAGCAAAGATGAAATATCGCCTAATAAACCCGGGCGATTCACTTGAATTTCATATTCAAAATACCATTCGCTCATCAAAATCCGTCCCTTTCATTATAGAAACGTAAAATTACTCTATAAGTTCCATCATAGCTGATTTTACAACGTATGAAAAGTTAGAAACTATGCTTTTCTTTCTATATTTCACTTTTTTATTTTAATTCAGCATTATTTTCTACGACAATTAATCGCAGGAGCACTATTTTTGCGATGAATATTTACGACGGGGGACAGTGACAATTCATTGTGACTACCGCAGTAGCAATGTTTCCTGCGACGAGGATAATGACAATTTATTTGGCATTACCGTAGCAGTAAATCTTTATGTAAAATCAATTACGTAGAGGCGTAATTACGTCCAGATTTTTTCCAACTATTTAGTGGAAATTAAGTTAAAATCCTCACGCCCTGTGACATCCAACGCAAGTATGGCTAACATAGACGTTGGTCACCCAGTCGTTATCGCAGGATACGAGGTTTTTAGACTGAGTCCCTCATTATCAACGAAGTGATTAAACATTCGTTGAAATAGCTCTAATGTATAGTTAATTTCGCCAACTATTGAGATGGGAAAGTTCTGTACCTAGCGCCTTGCTTTCGGTACAAAAATAATTCACCGCGTTAAGTTAAATATAGGAAATTCAACAAATAAAGGCTATCTAAAAAAACAAGAAAAGTTATCTGAAAAGCGGTGCATATGCATGCTTTTCAGACAACCCCAAATTTCGCCTTATTGCACTCTGTTATTTTGTACAAGCTTAATGAGACAGCTAGCTAACGCCTTTTTTTCATCGGATTCTGCTACTGACCATAAATCCGAAAGAACACGCTCTTGCTCGTTTTTTGGATCTACATTTTCCGCTAAGTAATTGCCAATTTGTACAGCAGCTTTTTCAATTATTTTATTTGGCATACCGCTGTCCTTTGCATCGTCCACTTGAGCGCCTAAAAATGATGTCCATTGCTGCCAGTTTTCTAAAATACTCATTCATTTTCGCCTCCTTTGCACAATTAGTATTTGCAAAGGAGCATTTTATTATACAGTCAGATATACCAGCCGCCATTCAAATGTATAATTTGACCTGTTACATAATCGGCTTGCCCGCTGACATAAAAAGCACAGAGACGCGCAACATCTTCTACTGTGCCAAGTTGCTGCAATGGTATTTCACTAATAATTTGCTTACGCTCTAATTCATCGATATGACTATTCATTTTTGTCGCGATAAAGCCTGGAGCAAGCGCATTTACTCGAATACCATTATAAGCTACCTCCTGTGCATATGCCTTGACAAAGCTATGTTGTGCACCTTTGACAGCCGAATAAACAACTTCGCCTGCCGCACCTGCCGCACCCCAAATTGAGCCGATAAAAATTACATAGCTCACAGAATGAGTGCGTAATTTTGCAGCAAGTTGCTGTAAAATTAGCATCGGTGTTTGCATATGAACTTGCCATAATGTCTGCATGTCAGTGGCTGCTATATCTTCAAGCAAGCCGTAGGACGCATGCCCATTCGCAAAAACAATTGCCTGTAGCGTAAAAATTTGTTTTGCTAAGCGGCTTGCAGCTTCTGGACAAGTAAAATCTGCCTGTACACTAAAAAATTCCTGCTGCGGGAAGGCTGCTGATAATTTTCCCACTAATTCCGTCGTTGGTTTAGAGGCGTAATGCACGTATAACGACCAGCCTTGCTGCGCTAGATGCTGGCAAATTGCTGTACCAATTTCACCCGAGGCACCGCAAACTAACGCGTATTTTTTCATTCTTTACGCTCGCTCATCGGTAAAATTTTAAATACGGTTTGCTGCTCCTCACCCTGAATTGTTTTGAAGGCTTCGACAATGTCCTCTACCGTAATCGTTTCAAGCATTGGTACAACGTCAAATAAATTCATCTCGTTAAATTTATAGCGTGTAAATTGATTCGCAATAAATTCAACAGAGTTTAACGCACGTAGGAAAAAGCCGATTTTTTTACGTTTAATGCGCTCAACATCCGTCGTAGTAAATAATACTTGCTGCTCTGCTTCTGCGAGGCGTTCTTTAATTACATTAACAAGCGCCTCATGCTTTGGCGTATCTGAACCAATTAAAGCAAAGCCATAGCCCTTTTCTAGCATGAAGTCATAAGAATAAGTTTCATCAATCAAGCCCTCCTCATAAATTTTTGTATAAAAATCAGAGGCGCGGCCAAATAAGCATTCTAAACCAATTTGTACAGCAAGCTCATGCTTTAGCATTTGTTCACCTGACAAATCCGTTTGCTTTGCTTTTAAGCCGAAATATACTTTTGGCTTTTGCACATCCATCTGAAGTACCCGCTCTTGCACTGCCACAGTTGCCGGTTCCTCCTCGAAAATGCGTGTTAAAGGTGTCGGCTCTGGGAACGTTTTGCGACTTTGATTTTCTTCAATTACCGCCATCATTTCTTGCGGGTCCACAGCACCAATGACAAATAACAGCATATTTGATGGATGATAAAACGTATTATAGCAAGTGTATAAATGCTCTGCTGTAATATCGTTAATCGATTCAATTGTACCGGCAATATCTATTTTCACAGGGTGTTGATGATACATATTTTCAATCGTTCCGAAATATAGGCGCCAATCTGGTAAATCATCATACATCGTAATTTCTTGACCGATAATGCCTTTTTCTTTATTAACCGTTTCCTCTGTAAAATAGGGCTCCTGCACAAAATCAAGCAATGTTTCAGTGCTTTTATGGATATGCTCAGTTGCAGAAAACAAATAGGATGTACGTGTAAACGAAGTAAAGGCATTCGCCTGTGCGCCTACTTCGCTAAACTTCTGAAAAACATCACCATCTTCTTTTTCAAACATTTTATGCTCTAAAAAATGAGCAATACCATCTGGCACAATAATCGGCTCCGTTTCACCAATCGGTACGAACGAGCGATCAATAGAGCCGTATTTTGTTGTAAACGTCACAAAAGCCTTTGAAAAGCCCTTTTTCGGCAAAATATAAACATCTAAGCCATTATCGAGCTGCTTATAATAAAGTGTCTCATCTAACTGTTTAAATTCAATTGCTTGCATCTCTCTGCTCCTCCTTACCACACAGGAAATAAATGGACTCGCGTTTTACTTTTAAGGACATTTGCTGCACATCTTCCTTCGTTACTTGCTGCCAGTTTTTAGTCCATTCTTCTACTGAAAATGCCGTAGCTAAATTTTTGTACTGATCGTAAATTTCAATTTGACCACGTGCAGAATCTAATGCTTCTTTTAATTGGTTAATGAGCATTGCTTTTGTCTGTGCCAATTCCAAATCCGTTATTTCGCCTTTTTGTAGGGCTACTAGCTGCTCATCAATTACTTCAATAGCCTTTTGCTCATTGCTTGGTTCAATGCCTGAAACGACAAAAATCAAGCCATAATGAGAAGCATAAGAGCTTGAAGCATAGTATGCAAGGCTTTCACGCTCACGTACATTCATAAATAGCTTCGAATGTGCATAACCGCCGAAAATACCATTAAAAATCTGCATTTTTGGAAAATCTGCATCACCGAATAGGACAGGTGTGCTATAACCAATATGCAGCTTACCTTGCTTCATTTCCTGCTGCTCTTTCGTATAGCTATCCCCCGGCTGGTTGATTGGAACAAGCATTTCTTTCTCGTAATGCTCACGACTCGCAAATGGTAGCATTTGACGTAGTTTTTTAATTATCGCATTTTCATCTACATCTCCTACAACATAAATATCAATCATATCGTGATTAATCATATGTGTATACGCTTCCATCAAAGATTGTGGCGTTATCGCGGCGACAGTTTCAATCGTTCCATTTGCAGAAATAGATGCGGCATGATTAGGTCGCATAATTTGCGTTATTCTTTGCTGTGCATAGCGTGTTTTATCATCAAAAACAGAATGAATACGTTGCATGACCATATCTTTTTCACGCTCTACAATGGATGCTACAAATGCACCATTTTCGAGATTTGGCTTAAAAATAGCTGTGTGCAATAGCTCAAGCACTTCATTTAACACATTGCTCTTTGCTAAATATTGGTCGTTTACCGTTTCAACATTCATTAACACCGTATGCTCATTACCACGTTTTGACGTGTCGAAATAGAGCACCGTACCGAATAAATCATCCAAATAGCTACGATAAGCTGCCGATGTTGTAAATTTCTCATTGCTATGTTGCAAAACATTCGTTAATACAGTGCGGTGGGCGGCATCTTTTTCCGTTAATGCGGCACGCCATTTTATTGAAAAATTCACTGTTTTGAACTGCGTTGTTTGTCGAATATGTAGCGAAACGCCCTTCGCTAGTTGTGTAGTTGAAAACAAAAAAAACCCTCCCTAAAGTAATGCTTTATTCCTACTATAACACGCTTATACTGCTGCGATACAAACTTATTATTTAGTATGGTATTATTGCGGGAAAAATATGCTAAATCAATTACGCCTCGACTAATATTTGATGTAACATCATCGAATGCGTCTTCAAAGCAGGCAATGCACTGCTTTTGGGCACCTCTTTTAAACAGTTAGCACTTTACATGAAACATACTCGAAACGTCCAAAAAGCAGTGCCTCAGCACTGCTTTTTGACGCCTCTCTCATCGCTTACCTTTAATATATGGTTGACCGCTTGCTTTCGGTGCACTCGCTTTACCGATAAATCCTGCCAGCGCTAAAATTGTTAACACGTAAGGTAAAATCGTTAAAAATACTGGTGGAATTTCTTTTACATATGGAATCGAGCCACCCGCAATAGATAACGCCTGAGCTAAACCGAAGAATAGCGCTGCGCCCATTGCACCAATTGGATGCCATTTTCCGAAAATCATTGCGGCAATTGCCATGAAGCCTTGTCCATTAATCGTTGCATGTCCAAAGTCATTAGTAATCGTCTGTGCATAAATCGCACCACCAATACCAGCAAGTCCACCTGAAATCATTACGGCAATGTAGCGCATTTTTGTTACATTAATCCCCATTGTGTCGGCTGCCATTGGATGCTCACCAACTGCGCGTAAACGTAATCCAAATGGTGTTTTAAAAATAACAAACCAGGCAAATATGGCTACTGCAATTGCTAAAATAGATGTGCCATATACATCATGGAATAAAAGTCGTCCTATAAAAGGAATGTCTGATAACACTGGTATATCAAAACGAGCAAAACGCTTTGAAATGAAATCTGTTTGTCCTCTTCCTTCAAAAATCATTTTTACAGAGAATAATGCAACCGCAATTCCAAGTAAGTTTAATGCTACCCCAGTTACCGTTTGGTCAGCGCGGAATGAAATCGCTGCTACCGCTAATAATAACGAGAAAATCGCACCGACTACCATCGCCATTAAAAGGGCTGCCCATGGTGTAAAATTACCTAATGTTTCGTAAGTAAATAAGTTAAAAACAATCCCTACAAAAGCACCGATAACCATAATACCTTCAATACCGATATTAACAACACCAGATCGCTCAGAGAAAACGCCGCCAATAGCCGCTAAAATTAAAGGTGCTGCGTAAAATATAGCAGAAGGGACGATAAAATATAAGACGTCTAAAAAGCTCATATTATTTGCCCTCCTTTTTCTTTCCGAATTTTTCTAACGCAATGCGAATTACATAGCCTGAAGCTACGAAGAAAATAATTAATGCAATAATAATCGATACGATTTCTAAAGGAATCCCTGCAGCACTCGGCATATTTAATGCACCGAATTTTAACGAACCGAATAAAGAAGCACCGAAAACTACTCCAAGTGGTGTATTTGCACCAAGTAATGCAACCGCGATGCCATCAAAACCGATACCTGTAAAGCCACCTTTCACCGATACATAACCAAATGTACCGAGTGCCTCCATCGCTCCACCTAAACCTGCAAATACGCCTGAAATTGTCATTGCTAAAATAACATTTTTCTTTACACTCATCCCTGCATATTCAGCCGCATTTTGGTTAAAGCCAACTGCCTTTAACTCAAAGCCGCGTGTCGTACGCTCTAATAAGAACCACATGACAAATACCATGATTAACGCAACAATAATACCCCAGTGTAAACGCGAGTAATCTGTTAAACCCTCTAACCAAGGCGAACGCAATGATGCTGAATCAGCAATACGCTCTGTACGGTCACTACCTGACCAATATTTAATTAATGCATTCGTAATATGAAGTGCTGTATAGTTCAGCATAATCGTTACGATAACCTCATGCACACTAAAGCGTGCTTTTAGGTAACCTGCAATAAATGCCCAAAAAGCTCCTGCTGCTGCTGCTGCAAGTAGTGCTAACGGCAAATGAATAATTTTAGGTAAACCTTGCACTGCATAGCCGACATAAGCTGCTGCAGTCCATCCCATAATTAACTGACCTTCAACACCGATATTAAATAAACCTGTACGGAATGCGAAGGCAACCGCTAATCCAGCTAATAAATACGGTGTAATTTGCCGAATTGTTTCACCTATCGTATAGGCATCTCCAAAAATACCATTCCATAACGCAGTATATCCCTTAACTGGATCATAGCCGGAGACAACCATTACAATTGCACCGACGATTAATCCTAAAATAACTGAAATTATAGGAACGAGAATATTCATTGCGCGATTGCTCATATTATTCGTCCCCTTTCATCGTTGCTTTTTTTTTCGACTGACCAGCCATTAATAAGCCAAGCTCTTGCTCAGTCGTTTCATTAGCATTTAATGTATCAACAATTTGTCCATCATAAATAACAGCAATGCGGTCTGATACATTCATTACCTCGTCTAATTCAAAGGAAATGAGCAATACAGCTTTGCCTTTATCGCGCTGCTCAATTAAACGACGATGAATAAACTCGATGGCTCCTACGTCTAAGCCACGTGTTGGCAATGCTGCAATAAGCAATTCTGGGTCGCGGTCAACTTCACGACCGATAATAGCTTTTTGCTGGTTACCACCTGATAAAGCACGTGCTAATGTCGCCTCACCATGACCTGTACGAACGTCGAATTCTTCAATTACTTGATTTGCTTTTTGCGTAATTTTTTTATAATCAATAATGCCGAATTTTGAAATTGGCTCCGTGTAATACGTTTGTAAAGCGATGTTATGACCTACTGTGAAATCAAGCACTAATCCATGCTTATGACGATCTTGCGGAATATGCCCCAAACCAGTTTCTGTAATTTCTCGTGGCTTTTTATTCGTTACATCTTGACCATTCATAACCACTTTACCGCTTTTAATTTTACGTAAACCTGTGATTGCTTCAATCAACTCAGACTGACCATTTCCATCAATCCCTGCAATACCAACAATCTCACCTTTACGAACAGATAAATTTAACTGCTTAACTTTTTCAATACCGCGATAATCTAGTACAACTAAATCTTGTATACTTAATACCTCATCTGTCGGGTTGGCAGCAATTTTTTCCGTTTTAAACTCAACTTGACGACCAACCATTAATTCAGCCAATTGGTCTGGATTTGTTTCAGATGTGACAACTGTACCAATTCCTTCACCTTTACGTATAACCGTAACGCGGTCTGATACTTCCATGATTTCTTTTAATTTATGCGTAATTAAAATAATCGATTTTCCTTCTGAAATTAAGCGTCTCATAATTTGGATTAGCTCATGAATTTCCTGTGGTGTTAATGAAGCTGTCGGTTCATCGAAAATTAAAATTTCCGCACCACGATACAATGTTTTTAAGATTTCAACACGTTGCTGCATCCCAACAGAAATATCTTCAATTTTCGCATACGGATCAACATCTAATCCATATTTTTCAGAAAGCGCCTGAATGTTCTTTGCTGCATCTTTAATATTGACAATACCGCCTTTTGTAGGCTCACTTCCTAATATAATATTTTCAGTTACAGTAAAGTTTTCAACTAACATAAAATGCTGGTGAACCATTCCAATTCCTAAATCGTTCGCCACATTTGGATCTGTAATTTTAACTGATTTTCCACGTACTTTAATCTCGCCAGCTTCCGGCTGATAAAGTCCAAAAAGTACGTTCATTAAAGTCGATTTACCTGCACCATTCTCACCAAGTAATGCATGAATCTCGCCTTTTTGTAATTGGAGGGTGATATTATTGTTCGCTACGAAGCCACCGAATTCTTTTCGGATGCCAAGCATTTCGATCACGTATTCCAAGCGTTTCACTCCTTTAGGCACATTTTAAATTTAGAAAAATTAACACATGGGGCTGTCGGGAAAGCAGATGGGTATCCTGCGTTTCCCGACAGCAGTTCGCACTTTTGTCGAAGTATCCGTCTTTTTAACACTTGGATTGATTCGACAGCCCCATCTATTAACTTTCATCTAATAAACAATGTAATTCAATTTATTTCTCTTAAACTCCTGCTAGCTTTAGTAAAACACAAAACGAATTAGCCTTATGTATTACAATAAATGCATTCAGCTTGCCACCTATAAAGTGAAACTTCAATCAGTGGCGTGTTTCCTCCTCCCCCAATTATCCTTAAGCCGATTTTTACTCAAGTCTCGAAGTGGGCGTCTTACTGCCCGCTAATACGGGATAAAGACTACTAAAAGAAGTTAAAACTTCCATTACAGTGAGAAAATCATCATAGGAATCTGTAGACTCCTATGATGATTAATTATAACTGAATTATTTTACATCATTTGGATGTTCAGGTACTACGATTTCACCTGAAGCAATTTTCCCTTTGAATTCTTCAATTGATGCTAAAACATCATCTGTAATCGCACCACGTGAATCAGCAAGACCTACACCATCTTCAGCTAAGCCATAAACAATTGTTTCTCCACCTGGGAAGTTACCGTCTTGTGTACGGTTAGAAATATCTACTACTGCATGCGCTACACCTTTTAACATAGATGTTAATGTAATATTATGGTCGCCCACTTGACCTTCTGCATATTGGTCAGCGTCTACACCGATTACCCATACGTTTGCATTAGCATCTTTTTCTTTACGCTCTTTTGCTTCTGTAAATACGCCATTTCCTGTACCACCAGCAGCGTGGAAGATAATGTCTACACCTGAAGAGTACATGCGGTTAGCAGCCGTTTTACCTAATTCAGCTTTATCGAATGCTTCTGCATAATATTCTTCGATTACGATATCAGGGTTTGCAGCTTTTGCACCTGCTAAGAAGCCTGCGTGGAAGCGCTCGATTACAGGAATTGATTGTCCACCGATAAAGCCGATTTTGCCTGTTTGAGACATTTCAGCTGCAGCTACACCAGCAAGGAAAGCACCTTCTTGCTCTTTAAATAATACCGATACTACGTTTGGTGCATCTACTACTGCATCGATAATTGCTAATTGTGCATCTTTTTGTTGGTTAGCAATTTCAAGAACTGCATCTTGCATTAAGAAACCTACACCAAATACTAAGTCGAAATCACGACGTAATAAGCTGTTTAAGTTCGTGTTGTAGTCAGCATCTGAAGCCGATTGTAAGTAATCAAAACCACCATCGCCTTTTGTTAAACCATTTTCGCTACCAAATTGTTGGATACCTTCCCAAGCAGATTGGTTGAATGATTTATCATCAACGCCACCTACGTCTGTTACCATCGCTACTGAAATGCCGCCTGTTGAAGTTTCAGTACCATTATCGTTTGAGCCTTCGTTTGTTGATGCGTTGTCATTTTTGTCCTCATCTGTACCACATGCACCTAAAATCGCACCTGTAGCTACAACTGATGAGATTAATAAACCAAATTTACGTTTTTTCATTAGTGAATCCTCCTAGAAAGGTTTTTTAGTCATTAGCAGGAAATAAAATTTGTTCTACACCCTTTTTCGTACTACATGGAAGCTGAATTTATCAGCTCTAAAATAATTTTTAGAATATAAAACTACCCGATCATTATCATCGTAATGAAGTTGCTTCAAGACGAGTAACGCCGTTTCAGGACCGCAGTCTAAAATAGGCGAAACCTCCTCATGAAAACCTATAGGATCGATGTATGTGATCGCATAGTTGACATGGATAGCACCTGATTTTTCAAGTGCTGAAAAAAGAGATACATCCTGATTATTAACAAATTGCTGCGGTAAATAGTTAGCTGGTACTTTATCAATACAATAAACAACCGGCTCCCCATCCGCTGTTCTTACACGTTCAATCGTGATCACATTGTCATCAATGTCGGTTTGAAAACGCTTTATATCATCCTCAGTCGATTTTTCTTCTGTCGCTTTTATAAAAATCGTGCCCGGTGTCATTCCTGCTTGCTCAATCATTGATGAAATACTCGACAATTGTTCAATTCCCGAAGTAAATACTGGCTTAGGGTTGATGAATGTCCCCACACCGTGTCGACGGATGATAACGTTTTCTTCCTCCAACAATCGTAGCGCCTCGCGTAAAGTGGCACGACTTACTCCAAGTGATTTGGATAACTCAAATTCAGAGGGTAATTTTTCATTTTCTTGATAAATCCCCTTCTCTATATCTGATTTTAAGCGATCAATCACTTGTAAGTATAGATGACGGTGATCTGTTTTAATTGTCACTTTTTCACCACCACCAACAAAGAGATCAGACATCTGATGTACAACATTCCTACTAATTAGTTTTCAATATAACATTTTTACTTGCTGTTGCAAATACATTTATTTAAAAAGTGTTACTGAATCATAAAATTTATATTAATTTTTGAACGAAGAAATAACATTCTGAAAAGTCTGTTATCACTATTCGCTTGAAATGCTAGATTTTGCTAGCAATACTTGGCGTGGTCGACTACCATCAGGCGGCCCAACAACCCCACGCATTTCCATTTGATCAACAATGCGTGCAGCTCTTGCATAGCCTATACGAAAACGACGTTGTAACATTGATACCGAGGCACTTTGCTGCTCAACCACAAGCATTACAGCTTCATCGTATAAATCATCCGTTTCCTCAGCAATATCTGTTTGCGGCACTTCAGTTGGAATCATTGACTCCTCATATTGTGCTTTTTGCTGCTGTATAACAAAATCAACAACTGCTTCTACTTCCTTATCCGATACAAAGGCTCCTTGTACACGTACAGGTTTGGAGGCTCCCGCTGGTAAAAATAGCATATCACCGCGTCCAAGCAATCTTTCTGCGCCACCCATATCTAAAATTGTGCGTGAATCAACAGCAGAGGATACAGCAAAGGCAATGCGCGATGGAATATTGGCTTTAATAATTCCTGTAATAACATCTACGGATGGACGCTGTGTTGCGATGATTAAATGAATACCTGCTGCACGTGCCATTTGCGCTAAACGCGTTATCGCATCCTCAACCTCATTTGAGGCAACCATCATTAAATCTGCAAGCTCATCTACAATGACAACGATATATGGTAATTTAGCTTGTTGCTCCATATTTTGTGCATTGTGCTGCTCAATATGCTCATTATATCCTTCAATGTTGCGCGTTCCTGTATGTGAAAAGAGGTCATAGCGCCGTTCCATTTCAGAAACAATTTTTTGCAATGCTTGCGCGGCTTTACGTGGATCTGTTACAACAGGTGCAAGTAAATGCGGAATACCATTGTATACTGTTAGCTCAACCATTTTTGGATCAATCATCATCATTCGTACTTCATGTGGCGCCGCTCGTAGTAAAATAGAAATAATTATCCCATTAATACATACACTTTTACCACTGCCTGTTGAGCCAGCAACGAGTAAATGTGGCATTTTATTAAGCTCCGCCAGCATTGCTTGTCCTGTGACATCGCGACCAAAGCTAATCAATAATTTACTCGATGCCTTGTTTTCAGGCACTTCAATTACTTCTCTTAATGTTACAATTGCAACTTCATTATTAGGTACTTCAATTCCGATAGCAGATTTCCCTGGAATTGGCGCCTCTAAACGAATATCCTTCGCAGCTAGCGCTAATGCCAAGTCATCTTGCAAGCTAACTATTTTACTTACCTTTACTCCTACATCAGGAAGCACCTCATATTTTGTCACAGCAGGTCCTAAATGCACTTGAACCACCTTTGCCTTTACCCCAAAACTTAGCAATGTTTGCTCTAGTTTTTTAGCGTTTGCTTGAATAATGCTATACTCTCCACTTTGATCATGTGCGGGCGGTAATTGTAGCAATAGAGTTGATGGTAATGTGTACGGACTTTCCGATTCATTCATTTGCACAGGCTCTTCCAGTATTTCTTCAATTTCGATTTCAATCACTTCCGACTCTTCTTCGCGAATTTGCGGTTGCGTAAAGGCTGAAATAATTGGCTCTTCATGTACAATCGTTTCCTCTGTTGCAAGCATCTCCGTTTCGGAAGTTACGGATTTGGGCGAACGGCGTTTTTTCTCTTTTTTTGGGCGTGCAAGCTTTCTTTTCAGCGCAGGCGTTTTTTCCATCATAATCGGAACAAGCGCTTTGCCTGTTACTAATATGATGCCTATAAATAGTAGAACCCATGCTGCTACCTTTGCCCCAGTCGAGTCAAATAAAACATGTAGTACACTAAAAAGCAATGCGCCCACTATACCACCACCAAGCGCTTGGCCTCTATTAGCAACGCCATCCATTTCAATTAAAAGGCGCCAAGTTTCACGTAACACTGAATTGGATAGTAGTGCGTTCGCCTTATGCAATTCCTCAAAAAGCAGGCTATGGCTAAACACAGTAAGACTACATATCATAAGAAAAACACCAATGACAACACGGTTTTTCATCGTCACACCACGTCGTCTTACCATCATCATTGATGCTACTAAAACGAGTAAAAACGGGATGACGAAATGCAAATTGCCAAATAAAAATAAAGCAATTGATTGTGTAAAGCGTCCAACTATACCATATTCAAAATAAATAATAATTGCATAAGCAATACATAAAATACCAACAATTTCATAGGTAAGTGGATGCCATTCTTTTTTATTTGCCTTCAATTGTTTTTTCTTTCCTTTGTTCGCCATTACACCTGTTCCTTTCTTACGAGTTTAATAAAACGCAAACGAAGCGTCTGAACAGCAGTGCCTCGCACGCTTTTCAGACGCTCCCCCTTTATCGCTTAATATTCCATAATAATTGGGATAATCATTGGGCGGCGCTTCGTTTTTTGGAATAAATATTGATTAAGTGTATCACGTATTTCTTGTTTAATATTTGTCCATTCAAACGTATCCTTATTCACGTATTTTTCAATAACCTCACGTGCAATATCAGATGCTTCGACCATTAACTCCTCTGATTCCCGTACATAAACAAATCCGCGCGACAATATTTCAGGGCCCGATGCAATTTTCTTTTGTGCTCGGTTTAGCGTAACAACAACAATAAAAATCCCATCCTGTGATAGCAGTTTGCGATCGCGCAAGACGATATTACCAACATCGCCTACACCAATACCGTCGATTAATACATTGCCTGCCTGAACACGACCACTCATGCGCATTTTACCGTTTTTATATTCTACAATATCGCCTTTATCCGCAATAAAAATTTGTGATTTTTGCATCCCTAAAGACTGTGCTAATTTGGAATGGGCAATTAACATGCGGTATTCCCCTTGAATTGGCACAAAATACTTTGGTTGCATCAGATTTAACATTAATTTCAAATCTTCTTGGCTACCATGTCCAGAAACATGAACCTTTTTATCTGCTGATAGCACCTTAGCCCCAGCTTTTGCAAGCTGGTTCATCGTTTTATACATTTGCACTTCCATTCCTGGAGATGGCGTAAATGTAATTAACACAGTATCTGTTTGTTTAATTTTAATATCACGATGATGCTTACGCACAATTTTATCAAGAGCTTCAAGTGGTTCGCCTTGGTTACCTGTTGCGATAATAATAATTTCATCATCTTCATATTTATGAATATCACTTACTGGAATTAGCGTATCTTCATCAATATCTAAATAGCCAAGCGATGTTCCTAACTCTACTACTTTTTCTAGTGATTTACCGACAATCGCAACTTTACGGAAAGAGCTTTGTGCCTGTGTAAATACTTGTTGCACACGAATAAAGTTTGAAGCATATACCGCTACTAAAATTCGTCCCTGTGCTGAATGGAATGTTTTGGCTAGCTGCTCACTAACAACTGCCTCACTTGTCGTATAGCCTGGACGCTCCGCCTCAGTTGATTCAGATAATAAAATAAATACCCCTTCTTCACCAAGCTTGGCCATCGTTGCTATATCAGGTCTAAATTTGCCCTGTGCTGCTTGGTCAAATTTGAATTCTCCTGTATGCACAATCGCGCCTTCTGACGTATGGAACACAATCCCTAGCGAATCGGGGATACTATGTGTTGTATGGAAAAATGTTACATACGTCGAATTGAAATTCATACGACTTTTATTTGTCACTTCAAAAAATTTCACTGGATGCGGTGCAGGCATCTCTTTTAAATGCTCTTTTGCAAGCGCAACTGTTAGTTTCGAGCCATATACGGGTGCTTTTATTTTATTCAATACGTAGGCAATTGAACCGATTGCATCCTCATGTCCGTGCGTTAAGAATATCCCTTTTACACGCTCTTTATTTTCTTCTAAATACGTAATATCCGGTATGACGATATCAATCCCGAGCATCTCATCCTCTGGGAACATAAGCCCACTGTCGACAACAAATAGCTCCTCGTCAATTTCTATTACATACATTGATTTTCCGATTTCACTAACCCCACCTAGAGGGATGATACGGATTACTTCATTTTTTACTTTCGTCACTTGATTTCCTCCTAAAAATTATCCCGAACAGCAACCACTTATCAATCATTATACGTGTAGTTTTCTTTTAGCACAAATTAAAAATTCATAAAAAATGAATTTGAATAAAGCGAACGAAAAAACCAGTGTGATGCATCACACTGGTAAAGTTTGACGAATTGCTTCAATTTTTGCTTGGTACGTATCCCAAATTTTATCAAAATCAGCTTTTTCTTCATCTGTCATTTCCATCATCGGCAGTCGCACTGCCAATGTATCAAAACCTAATTTTGTCATTGCATATTTAACTGGGGATGGGTTTGGTTGTGCAAATAACGCGCGTACTAATGGCAATAATGCACGGTGAATTTTTGCAGCTAGCTCATGCTTTCCTTCTTCAAATGCACGCATCATTAATTGCATATCATTGCCAACAACATGCGCAGCAACTGAAATAATGCCTGCTCCACCAATTGCTAAAAGCGGTAATGTTAAACCATCATCTCCACTATAAACTAAGAAATTATCCTTGCTATCCACATTTTCAATAATATCACCCATTTGATCTAAGTTACCGCTCGCTTCTTTAATCCATAAAATATTCGGAATTCTGCTTAAAGCAACTGACGTTTCATAGGTAACATTGACAGCCGTACGCCCAGGTACATTGTATAACATAACTGGTAGCTTTGTTTCACGCGCAATTGTTTCAAAGTGCGCATAAATACCACGTTGATTTGGCTTATTATAATATGGAGCAACGAGCATAATACCATCCGCTCCATTTTCCTCCGCTTTATGTGTCATCATGATGGAGTATGCTGTTTCATTATCCCCTGTTCCAGCAATAACCGGCACACGTCCAGCTACTTTTTCCACAGTGAAGCGTACAACCTCTATCTTTTCCTCTGTCGACATCGTTGGGTTTTCAGATGTCGTTCCACATGCGATAATGCTATCTGTCCCATTATCGATTAAATGATTAATAATTCGTTCAAGCTCCGGATAGTTAATCGTACCATCCTCTTTGAACGGTGTAATCATCGCCGTTCCAATTCGACCTAAATTCATCCTTCTACACCTCTTATCATCAATTACACCTCAGCTATAGATTTTCTTAGAAAGACTTCTGCTTCCTTTGAAAATCTATCATATGCCCGAGGGCTTTATTTTGATTCAGCAGATATGCTGCTTCCAAACTGAACTAAGTATTTTTCTGAAATTAATACGCTATTATATTTGCTGAATAAATTGTTTCCCTCAAATAGCTGAATCAAAATAAGTTTTCCTCTATCATTGCTTCAACAATTTGAATCGAATTTAGTGCCGCTCCTTTTAATAAATTGTCCGATACAATCCATAAATGGAAACCTTTTTTATTGTCTAAATCTTGGCGAACTCGCCCTACAAATACAGGGTCTTCTCCTTCAGCAAAAATCGGCATCGGATATTGTTGATTAGCAATATCATCTTGTAATACGATACCCGGTGCATTTTTCAGTACTTCGAAAATATCTTGCACTGTCGCTTCTTGCTCAAGTTCAATATATACAGATTCTGAATGTCCTGATACTACCGGCACACGCACACAAGTTGCTGCCACCTGTAATTCAGGCATTTCTAGAATTTTTTTTGTTTCATTAATCATTTTCATTTCTTCATACGTATAGCCGTTGTCTGTGAATTTATCAATTTGCGGAATGACATTGCGCGCAATTGGATAATGCTTTTTATCTGCTTTCGCAGGCAAAATATGCGCTTCAACATTTTTTCCAGCATCCCACTGTGCGCTTTGTGTCTGTAGCTCTTCAATTGCTGCAATACCAGAGCCTGATACAGCTTGGTATGTAGAAACAACTACTTTTGTTAAGCCAAATTTTTCACGAATTGGTTGTAATGCTGCGACCATTTGAATCGTTGAACAGTTCGGGTTGGCAATAATGCCCTTCGGAATATCCTTTAATGCTTGTCGATTGACCTCAGGTACAACTAACGGTACTTCTGGATCCATGCGGAAATGACTTGTATTGTCTACAACGATTGCTCCGCGCTTCGCTGCTTCAGGTGCTAGTGCTGCTGATACGGAGCCACCTGCTGAAAATAATGCAATATCTACCCCTTCAAAGCTTTCAGGTGTTGCTTCTTCGATTGTATATGACTGTTTATTAAATTCAATTTTCTTCCCTGCTGAACGTGCAGATGCTAGAAATTTTATTTGCTTAATTGGAAAATTACGCTTCGTTAAAAGTTCCATCATTGTTGAACCTACTGCTCCTGTCGCGCCTACGACAGCTACTGTCAATTGCTTCGTCATAATCTCATCTCTCCTCAAAACTAGTTACATAATGTTGGCTATTGTAACATAAAACCTTGCAGTTGTGTAGGATTAATTTGATTATTAAAAAAATTGTATAAATATTGGTTGTAATTGTTTTTTATAAAAAATGGCCGCATGCACAGTTTCGACCATTTTTGAAAAATCCGCGATGAGAGATGTTGGTTTTTGGATTGGATCATCTTGCCCGAACGGAATAAAATAAATATTTTTTGCATTTAGCAACTTCATAATATTTTGACCATTTAAACCGAGGGCGTCATTCGTTGAAACACCGATCACAACAGGAGAGCCGTTGCGTAAAGTTGCCTTTGCTGCCATTAAAACGGCACTATCGGTCGCGGCATTAGCGAACTTACTTATTGAATTCCCTGTCATTGGCGCTATAACCATACAGTCCAATGGATTTTTCGGTCCAAAGGGCTCCGCTTCCACAATGGATGAAATAACTTTTTGCCCTGTTGCTGCTTCTATTTTTGCTATCCATTCCTCCCCAGTGCCAAAGCGTGTCGCGGCATGTAAAACAGATGGGGTAATAATTGGTACAACTTCTGCACCTGCTTGCTTTAAATCTTCAATCTTAGGTACTACATCGGCGTATGTGCAATGCGATGCTGTAATACCTAATCCAATACGTTTACCTTCAAGCATTGCTGCGCCCTCCAATCTAATATTGCTGTCTTTAATAAATGCGCTGCATCTGTACTGAAATATTTCCCAGGTAATCCTGCAAGTAATGTATAATGCTCTACATTATCCGTTACACAGCCAGGTGCAGAAGCTAAATCATAAATTGGCATCTCAAATTGCTTACGCATTGTTGGCGTCAGCCATTTTGCTGGAATCGTATTAATTAGTGCTACGCCTTCAATATGCGGAAAATCGTCTAATAAGTATGATTCGTAGCCAAGTGCTAACGCCTCACAATGCTGGGCAACAGAGCGCACTAAAATAATGACGTTTGCCTGCATATTTTTTAGCATATGTGCCGTCATTTTAGCAACGCGCCCAAAGCCAGTAATTATAAAGCATTTATGACGCACAGCCTGTTTATGCTCATAAAAATAAGCTAGAAATGCCTCTGCTGTTAGTGCTGCATTTTGCCAAATAAATGCCTCCTGCTGCAAATAACGATGCACCGTATGTTCCTTTAAAATCACTTCCCATTCTGGCGCTAGCTTTCCAACATGCATAACTGCTTTTTGAATTCCAAGTACAATCTGCACATCAATTTGTAGCGGTTGAATAGGTAACACTACAACATCTGGATGAAACTCCAAAGCGGTTGCGTTGAGCTCCGCATCCCAACTTGTTTTATTTTTGTAAAAAATAGTTCGTTCCTCACTTGCTAAATTTTTAGCTAATACCTTCATTCTTTCGTCTGCACCAATAACTAACCAGCGCTCCGTCATTGGTCATAGCTTCTAAATGCGGTTGTAGTTTGATTAAATAAAATGCGGTCCTCTCCGATTAAAACGATTTCCTCCCAAGGAATAAATGCCGCTCCTGTTTTTCGCTTTTGAAACATCAGCCTCGATTGCGGCATAAGCTCAAAGCCGATAATCTTTCCTGTTGTCGGCTCAAATAAGCATTCTGTATCCGCCAAATAACCATAGCGAACACCATTTTGCATTTCAATTAACTCTTTGTCAGCAAGCTCTGATAAAAGCATATTCTCCCTCCTCTTCAGCGCTTCACCATACTATATGCATCGCGCAATTTGAACGTTCGCCTAAAATAGAATTTTCAACATACCTCACTGGACAATTTTAACTTCTTTCAGCAATGTTTTTTGCGACGAGTAACCGTAGGAGCACATATTTTTTGCAACGAGTAATCGTTGACACGCCTCGTGACAGTTTCAGATTAACTTCTATCTTAAACAGCTCCAAAAAAATCTGGACTAGAGTTAGCCAAGGCGTAATTGATAAGTAAAAAGCACTTGAAATCAAGTGAAAAACCTTGCTTTCAAGTGCTTTTTTTAGTTTTCTGGTCCAATTATTGCAATCGCTGGTTCCTGCAATAAAATATCTGTAATTAACTCATTGATTGTTTCCATTGAAATAGCATCAATTGAAGTAAGCACTTCATCAACTGAACGGTGACGTTGATGGATTAATTCATTTAAGCCATTTCGGCTCATATGGTCTTCTGTGCCTTCAAGCCCTAAAACAAAGCTGCCTTTGAGTTGCTCCTTCGCATTTTCTAGCTCTAGTTCAGTAATACCACCTGCTACAACATCAAGTAATGTCGCATCTATCGTATGCTGCATCTGACTTAGCTGCTGTTTGCTTGTGCTACCATAAACCGTTAATGAGCCAACATCTTCGTAGGATGTCTGATAAGAGTAGATTGTATAGGCTAAACCACGCTCTTCACGCACTTCTTGAAATAGTCTAGAGCTCATATTGCCGCCAATAATATTATTTAGTGCAATTAAACTATAAATATCAGGATTTTTCACACCAATTGCAGGGAATGAAATCGCCACATGTGCTTGCTCAATATCGCGCTCCTTAATGATTTCACCTGCTGAAAATACGGGATATGACAATGTTCGCTTCACTACACTAGCACTTGCCTGAAATTGCCCAAACAATTGCTCAATCGTTGCTAAAAGTCCATCTGAAATATTTCCCGCTACCGATATAACAATATTTTGTGGACAGTAATGCTTCGCCATATATTGACGAATCATTGCCTCATCAAAGGTTGCCAGCGTTTCGGCTGTTCCTAAAATTGGGCGGCCAAGGGCATCTGTTGGATACATAACAGCCCATAGCTTTTCATGCACATCATCATCTGGCGCGTCCTCACTCATATAAATTTCCTCTAACACGACTTGACGCTCTCGCTCAATATCTTCCGCTGTAAATGTTGAATTGAAAAACATATCTGCCAAAACGGTTACAGCTAGTTCGGCATGATGATCTAACACCTTCGCATAATAACATGTATTTTCCTTCGAGGTGAAGGCATTAATTTCGCCACCAATACGGTCGAATATTTCAGCAATTTGCTTTGCCGACTTCGTCTTCGTTCCTTTAAAAAGCATATGCTCTATAAAGTGTGTAATGCCATTTTCCTCCGGTAGCTCATAGCGAGAACCTGCATTGACCCATATGCCAACAGAAAGTGAACGCACATGTGGCAGTTGCTCCGATACAATACGTACACCATTTTGACATGTCGATACTTGCACTGTCATTGCTCTCCATTTCCCCCTTGCAAAAAAGCCGTCAAGAAAGTAGGCTAACGCACCACTTTCCAGACAGCCATTAATGTTTTTTTATTATCTGTCATGGGGAAACCGTCCCCAAATGATATTTTAGACGGTTCCACATTGGAGTTTTACTTTATTGCTGTTGTTCAGCTCGTTCTTTTTCTTCTTTAATCACTACTTTACGTGATAAATTCACGCGACCTTGGTTATCGATTTCGATACATTTCACTAGTAATTGATCGCCAAGCTTTAATACATCCTCCACAGCTTTCGTACGTTCTTCTTGAATTTCTGAAATGTGTAGTAAACCGTCTTTGCCTGGGAAAATTTCACAGAATGCACCGAATTTTTCGATACGTTTCACAGTCGCTAAGTAGTATTCGCCTACTTTTGCTTCACGTACGATGGATTCAATAATTTCTTTCGCGCGATTGTTCATTTCTTCGTTTGCTGAAGAAATATAAATTGTACCGTCTTGCTCAGTATCAATTTTCACGCCTGTTTCATCAATAATTTTATTAATTTGCTTACCACCTGGTCCGATTACATCACGGATTTTATCAGGATTAATTTTAATCGTAATAATTTTTGGTGCATATTTTGATAATGATTTGCGTGGCTCGTTTAACGTTGTCATCATATGCTCTAAAATATGCATACGACCAATTTTTGCCTGTGCTAATGCTTCCTCTAAAATATTACGTGATAAACCATCAATTTTAATATCCATTTGCAATGCTGTTACACCTTTAGCTGTACCGGCTACTTTAAAGTCCATATCACCAAGATGGTCTTCCATCCCTTGAATATCCGTTAAAATGGAATAGTGCTCGTCCTTTTTAATAAGACCCATCGCAATACCCGCTACCGGTGCTTTTAATGGTACACCTGCATCCATCATTGCTAATGTCGATGCACAGATTGAAGCTTGTGAAGTCGAACCATTTGATTCTAATACTTCAGATACGCAACGAATTGTATATGGGAACTCTACTTCATTAGGAATAACTGCTAATAATGCACGTTCACCTAGTGCACCATGACCAATTTCTCGACGCCCCGGACCACGTATAGGTCCTGTTTCTCCAACAGAGAATTGTGGGAAATTATAGTGATGCATAAAACGTTTTGATTCCTCAATACCTAAGCCATCAATAATTTGTACATCGCCTAATGCGCCTAACGTACAAATTGATAATGCTTGTGTTTGACCACGTGTGAATAAAGCTGAACCGTGTGTACGGTCAAGCAAGCCCGCTTCAGAGGATAGTGCGCGAATTTCATCAAGCTTACGGCCATCTGGACGCACTTTATCCTCAGTAATTAAACGGCGCACTTCATCCTTCACCATTTGATCTAAAATGCCTTTCACTTGCTTAATTGTTTCCTCATCAGCTTCCTGCTCTACGTAAGAAGCTAATACACGCTCTTTGACAGCTGTAATGGCATCTTCACGCGCATGCTTTTCAACTGTTTGAATTGCAGCATTCATATCTGCCTCACAAACTGCTTTTACCGCTGCTGTTAATTCAGGGTCTAACTCGTAAAGTTCGACCTCTATTTTTGCTTTCCCTACTTCAGCTACAATTTGCTCTTGGAAAGCGATTAATTTTTTAATTTCCTCATGACCAAACATAATTGCTTCTAACATAATTTCCTCTGGTACTTCTAAAGCACCTGCTTCTACCATGTTAATTGCATCTTTATTACCAGCAACAGATAAATGAATTGTGCTTTCTTCCATTTGCTCTGTTGTTGGGTTCAATACGAATTCATTATTAATATAACCAACATGTACACCTGCGATTGGTCCATCGAATGGGATATCTGAAATCGCTAATGCTAACGAAGAGCCAAACATTGCTGCTACATCTGACGGACAATTTGAATCATTTGACATAACCATTGAAATTACTTGTACTTCGTTTCGGAAACCATCTGGGAACATCGGACGAATTGGACGGTCAATTAAACGAGATGCTAAAATCGCGTTTTCTGATGGACGCCCTTCACGTTTAATGAAACCACCTGGAATTTTACCTGCCGCGTATAGACGTTCTTCATAGTTCACTGTTAATGGGAAGAAATCTAATGGCTTTGGTGATTTTGACATTGTGGCTGTTGCTAAAACTGCCGTTTCGCCGTAGCGAATTAATGCAGCGCCATTTGCTTGTTTTGCTAACTGTCCTACTTCTATTACGAGTGGACGGCCAGCCCATTCATAAGAATAGACTTTTTTGTCGTTCATCTGATGAACCCCTTTCTACTTTTACACCCTACTTCAGCTTTTTTTGTATGTACTATAGTTAGTGTATCAAAAATGTAGTTTCTATGCTAAATTTTTTTATTTTCATTGAAAGTTTTTATACATAAATAAAAAGCGGGAAGTTTCCCGCTTTTTATATGAGATTAGCGACGTAAGCCTAAACGTGTAATTAATTCACGGTAGCGTTGTACGTCTGTTTCACGAAGATATTTTAATAAGTGACGACGACGACCTACCATTTTGAAAAGACCACGCTCTGAGTGGAAATCTTTTTTGTGTGTACGTAAGTGCGTGTTTAATGCATTAATTTCTGCAGTTAACACAGCGATTTGTACTTCTGGAGAACCAGTGTCGCCTTCGTGAGTACGGTACTCAGCGATAATTTCGTTTTTACGTTCTTTTGTAATTGCCATTTGAAATGACCTCCTATAATTGAATTATCCCCTGTAGCACAGCAATCGTCAGGAGTAACGGAAAGCCGAGCTAAGGTTTAGTGCATATTGAACACTTTAGGAATTATATCATACTAGATAACAGCAAGCAACTATTTCAATCACACCTCTCGGCATCTATAGACTCTGTACCTTTACCTGTCGCCCTGTTATCGGTACAAAATTAATTTGCTGAAAGTGTTATACTTTACTCGCAAAGTAATTGATTGCTTCTTGCTTATCTAGCTCAATTTGTGTAATTAGCTCATCAATGCCAGCAAATTTTCGTTCGCTACGAATACGTTTATACCATCCGACAACAACTTCTTCACCGTAAATATTTTTATCGAAATCAAAAATATGCACTTCAATCGATAGCTGTTTTTCTTCTGGATTTTTAAATGTGGGTTTATAACCGACATTACAAACACCATTATACCACTTGTTTTGCACTAAAATTTGTACGGCATAAACACCTGTTGCTGGAATAAAGCAGCCCGCCATCGATTGTACATTAGCAGTTGGAAAACCGAGTGTACGTCCACGTTTATCCCCATGTACAACGATGCCCGGCACTTCAAATGCGCGACCAAGCAGCATGCACACTTCCTCCATATCGCCTTCTTTTAACAATTTACGAATGCGAGTGGAGCTAATTTTTTCATCACAGTCGCTCAGTTTGTCAATCGTTGTCACCCCAAAATCGCCGTTTGACAGCTCTTCCATTAAGCGCATATCTCCTTTACCGAAAGCTCCGAATGAATAATCAAAGCCTGCCGTTACATGCTGTACATATAAATCACGAATGAAATACTGCACAAATTCTTCCGGTGATAATTTCGCAAAATCAGATGTAAAATTGACAACAAATACCGTATCTACACCTAATCCTTTTAATGTATCTAGCTTTTGCTGAAGTGGTGTAATATAAAATACTTGCTCATTGCGAGCACCTAATACAATAGTAGGATGCGGGTCAAATGTCATTACAGCACTTTTAATGCCTAATTCTTGTGCCTTGCGCACTGCATGCTCGATAACAGCTTGATGCCCTTTATGGACACCATCGAAAAAGCCAACTGCTAATGAGTAAGCCGCTTCTGGTCGCTCTAACTGATGAGGGTATTTTAAATAAATGACTTCCATTAGTATTTATACCTCCTGCTCTATTTCAGGGAACATTTTTTCTGGTTTCATCATGTTTTCCTTTGTTGGATGTGCGATATAAATCGCCCTCGCAAATCCATTTTTTGCATAGACAATTTTCTGATGCTGCTTTAATAATGCATGCATTTCTAGCACTTGTCCATTAAAAATTTGCTTGGCATTCGTTTCATCTATTTCAATAAAAGGATAGCTTGTTAATGCATATTCAACAGGCAAAATTTTCTCAGAAATTCGCTCCTGCTCCATCAATTCCTGTACTTCAGCTAACGTTAAACAATTTTCCTTTGTAAATGTACCAGAGGCTGTGCGCACAAGCGCCTGCATATGTGCAGGATAGCCTAGCATCTCACCTATTTGCACAGCAAGTGTACGAATATATGTACCTTTGCTACATCTAATACGTATTGAAAACTGCACTTGCTCTCCTTCAAATACGTCAGCCTCATCTAACAATGTTAAATCATAAATCGTCACTTGTCGTGTCGGACGCTCAACCACTTGTCCTGCTCTCGCATATTCATAAAGTTTTTTACCATTCACTTTCACCGCTGAATACATGGGAGGTGTCTGCACAATTAATCCCGTTAATCGCTCTAATGCCCCCAAAATTTCCGTACGGCTAAATGATTTATATGTAGTATTTTGTTCAACTGTTTCCCCTTCAGCATCTTCAGTTGTCGTTGTTCGTCCAATACTAATAATGGCCTCGTACGTTTTTCCTGCATCTGTAATGTATTCGGCAATTCTTGTCGCCTGACCAATACAAATAGGCAATACCCCTTCTACATTCGGATCTAACGTACCTGTATGACCTACTTTTTTAGTTTTTAAAATTTTTCGTAGCTTAAATACACAATCATGGCTCGTCATACCACGTTCTTTCCATAATGGTAAAATACCGTTCATTGTAAAATCCCTCCTCAAAAGGAAAAGTCGCTAAATTAATTGTTTTAATAAAAAGGGGCTGTCCAAAAAGCCGTGCATAGCCTGCATTTTGGACAGTAGCGATGATGTTTCGCAAAATGTTGATTCCTATAAAGTGAACCTTCAATCAGTGGGGGGCTTCGCACACCCCCACTGATTGGTGATAGAGGAACACAAGCTAGAATCTTCGCATCCTGCGAAAACGCTTGTGTGACCAACATCGTGTTGGCCTCATTCTTAGTTTTTACAGGCTGTTTGATCCCCCACTTAAACATCTTGTTTTTATCTGCTGTTTTGAAGTGGGGGTCTTACAGCCTGCTCCTGCGGTTACTCGTCGCAAACAAATTTGTTAATACGGGATAAACAGAGAACGCCTCTTTTAAAAATGGGATGAACATTCGCTTTAGCAGTGTTATCCTTCAGTAAAAGGAAGCGATGAAAACATTTATTTTAATGCGGTGTCAAAACAAAATAGACTTTTCGGACAACCCCTGAAACACAAACGAAACGTCCAAAAAGCAGTGCTTTCGCACACTTTTTGGACGCCCGCTACTCTATTTATCTTCATGCAATGAACGCAATAAAGCATCAATTTTATTACCATATTCTACAGAAGAATCGAATTCAAATAAAATTTCTGGTGTACGACGTAGGCGGATACGTGAGCCGATTTCAGAACGAATAAAGCCAGCTGCTTTTTCTAATGCTTTTAACGTTTCTTCTCTTTCACGTTCGTTGCCTAATGATGTAATATAAACAGTTGCCTGCTGTAAATCACCTGTTACTGCAACATCCGTTACTGTGACAAAGCCTACACGAGGATCCTTTATTTTACGTCCAAGAATGTCACCAAGCTCTTTTTTCATTTGCTCGGCAATTCGGTTTGATCGTAGAGACATAGAAAGTCACCACCTTAACAAATTTCCTTATAAATATTGGCGAAGTAATTCTAGTTGTTCCCACTCAGGGTTGGATTCTAAATAACGGAGTGCATGCATCATTTCACGCTCAGCCGCCTCCTTAGAGGAGGCAACTGTTACAAGTGCGAGTCGCGTACGTTGCCAAACATTTTGATGGTCAATTTCTGCAACCGATACATTGAACTTTTGTTTTGTCCGCGTTACCATCCTTTGTAAGACGGAGCGCTTTTCCTTTAGCGAATGGGCAGTATGAATAATGAATTCAACTTCTGCGTAGACAATCATTATGCACGTTTAATTTCTTCCATTATAAATGCTTCAATTACGTCGCCTTCTTTAAGGTCGTTGTAGTTTTTAATCGTCATACCGCATTCATAGCCTCTTGCTACTTCTTTCGCATCATCTTTGAAGCGTTTTAATGAGTCTAACTCTCCTTCAAAAATAACGATTCCTTCACGGATAACACGTACACCTGCATCGCGCACCATTTTACCTTCAGTTACGTAAGAACCTGCAATTGTACCAACCTTCGATACGCGAATCGTTTGACGAACTTCCGCCTGACCAACGATTTTTTCTTCGTATTCTGGATCAAGCATCCCTTTCATCGCTTGTTCGATTTCTTCAATTACTTTATAAATAATGCGGTGTAGACGGATATCTACTCCCTCTTCCTCAGCCGCGCGTTTAGCATTCGCATCAGGGCGAACGTTGAAACCAATCACAATCGCATTTGAAGCTGCTGCTAATGAAATATCTGACTCAGTAATTGCACCAGCACCTGTGTGGATAATTTTCACATTAACGCCTTCCACATCAATTTTCATTAATGATGCAGCCATCGCCTCTACTGTACCTTGTACATCGGCTTTAACGATTAAGTTTAACTCCTTCATTTCACCTTGGCTCATTTGCTCAAACAAGTTGTCTAATGTTACGCGTTGTTTTTCAGAGCGTTGTGCTTGAATCGCAGTCATTGCACGTGATTCACCAACTGAACGAGCTGTTTTCTCGTCTTCGAATACAACAAATCGGTCACCAGCTTGTGGTACATCATTTAAACCTGTAATTTCAACTGGTGTAGATGGGCCTGCTTCCTTCACACGGCGACCTATATCATTTACCATCGCACGTACACGACCGTATGCATGACCTACTACGATTGGGTCACCGACACGTAATGTTCCATCTTGTACTAATAATGTCGCAACAGAACCGCGACCTTTATCTAATTGAGCCTCAATTACTGTACCGATTGCAGAGCGAGCTGGGCTTGCTTTTAGTTCGCCAACTTCAGAAACAAGTAAAATCATTTCTAATAATTGGTCGATTCCTTCACCTTTCAGTGCAGAAATTGGTACGAAAATCGTATCGCCGCCCCAATCTTCTGGAACTAAGCCATGCTCAGTTAATTCTTGCATTACACGGTCTGGATTAGCAGTTGGTTTATCCATTTTGTTAATTGCGACAATAATTGGAACCTCTGCTGCCTTCGCGTGGTTAATTGCTTCTACCGTTTGAGGCATTACACCGTCATCTGCTGCAACAACGATAATAGCTAAGTCTGTTACTTTCGCACCGCGTGCACGCATCGTTGTAAACGCAGCGTGACCTGGTGTATCAAGGAATGTAATTTTCTTACCATCCGCATCAACTTGGTATGCACCGATATGCTGTGTAATACCACCTGCTTCGCCAGCAGTAACCTTCGTATTACGAATTGAGTCTAAAAGCGATGTTTTCCCGTGGTCAACGTGCCCCATAATCGTTACAACTGGTGGGCGCTCGCGTTGTTCTTCTTCACTCACTTCTTGCTCGAAATGTGTTTCAAGGTCTGTAATATCTACACGTATTTCTTCCTCTACTTCCACACCATAATCAGCACAAATTAGCTCAATCGCATCTTTATCAAGCTCTTGGTTAATTGTTGCCATAACGCCTAGCATAAATAACTTTTTAATAATTTCAGATGGCTCACGATGTAATTTTTTTGCTAGCTCTGCAACTGATAATGATTCATAAAATGTGATTTTTTCTGGTAATTCCTTCTGTACAGTTTGTACAGGCTGTTGAGGTCCTCTATTTGGACGACGTTTACCACCGTGGATACCTGGCTTTTTGCGCTGTTGATAGCCGCCTTGATTATTATTCTTATTACCGCCGCTTTTACCACGACTATTTTGATTGTTATTTTGTGTCATATTTCGATTTTGGTTACCCTTTGTATTATTAGATTTGTCACTCTGTGACGCTTTGTTTTGTTCTACATTCGGAGCTTTATCCGCTTTTTTCATTTGTTGCTGCTTGGATTGTGAACGTGCTTCTGTTTGCACGTGCTGCGATAAGCCTTCTTTTTTAGCAGCTGACTTTGCAGGTGTTGCTTTTTTCGGTTCTGCTACTTGCTGAAAGACAGAATCAAGCTTTGTAATAGTTACAGCATCAAGCATCGACATATGGTTTTTCACTTCTATATTAAGCTTTGTGAGCTGTCCCATTACTTCTTTACTCGTTTTATTTACCTTTTTCGCATATTCATGAACTCTAATTTTGCTCATCTGCTCACCCCCGATTAATTTTCGTTGAGTAGACTAGACATTTTTTTCGCAAACCCACTATCGGTTATAGCTAATGCTACACGCGCTTCCTTTCCTGTAGCATGTCCTAGATCATAGCGATCTCCAAAAACATAAAACTCAACGTTGTAATACGTACATTTATCTTTAATCTTTTTTGCCGTATTGGCAGAAGCATCGTTTGCGAGGAAAACTAATTTCGCTCCTCCTGTACGCACTTCCTTTACGACTAATTCTTCTCCAGAAACAACTTTTCTCGCTCTGGCAGCTAGCCCTAATAATTGCAGTATTGCACTGTTCATCATAAAATAGACTCCCTGCGAATAAGCTTTAATAGCTCCTCGTATACATCTTCTGGAATTGCTACTTCAAGTTGTTTTCCTAAGCTATTTTTTTTACGTGCCTCTTCAACAGCCTGCTCCGTTTTAGAAACATAAGCTCCGCGTCCTGACTTTTTACCTGTTGTATCAACAGATACTTCGCCTTCTTTCGAACGTACAACACGAATCATTTCTTTTTTCGGATGCATTTCGCCCGTTGCTACGCATTTGCGTAAAGGCACTTTTCTTTGCATAGCCATCCTCGCTCACCTTCCCTCCAAAACTTCAGCACTTTCTGCTTGCTTACTCACAAGCACTTTTCCCGTCATGCTAGAAGAGTTGCTTGTGAGAAGCTAAACTATTTTCTTCATATGATTATTCTTCATCATCCTGATATAAATCATATTCGATATCATCATATGCTGCCGTATTGTTATTTTGTGGAACGAATGTGCTCGTTTCAGAAGGATAAATTCCTAATTCACGTGCATCTGTTTCACTTTTGATATCGATTTTCCAGCCTGTTAGCTTCGCTGCAAGTCGCGCATTTTGACCACGTTTTCCTATTGCTAGTGAAAGTTGATAGTCTGGTACAACAACTGTTGTAGACTTTTCTTCTTCATTTACTTGCACATCTAATACTTTTGATGGACTTAAAGCATTTGCTACGAACACAATCGGGTCTTCAGACCATTCAACAATATCAATTTTTTCACCGCTTAATTCATTCACAATTGTCTGTACACGCGCACCTTTAGCACCGACACATGAGCCCACTGGGTCTACCTCTGGATTGTGTGCGAATACAGAGATTTTTGAACGGTCTCCAGCTTCACGCGCAATCGATTTGATTTCTACTGTACCGTCAAATATTTCAGGCACTTCCATTTCAAATAAGCGACGTAACAAACCTGGATGTGTACGTGAAACAATTACTTGTGGACCACGTGTTGTACGCTCTACTTTTGTAATATAAACACGAATGCGTGATTGCGGTTTATAGACCTCACCTTGAATTTGCTCGTTTACTGGTAATGCCGCCTCTACTTTACCTAGTGATACGTAGATATTACGTGCATCTTGGCGCTCAATTGTACCGACTACGATATCATCTTCGCGGTCTACATACTCTTCATAAATTAAGCCGCGCTCTGCTTCACGAACACGCTGTGTAACAACTTGTTTCGCTGTTTGAGCTGCAATACGACCAAAATTACGTGGTGTTACTTCTTGTTCCAATACATCGCCAATTTCATATGCAGGATTAATCATTTTTGCATCTTCTACTGAGATTTCTAAACGATCATCTTCCACTTCTTCTACAACGTCTTTACGAGAATAGACGAGCATCGTTCCTTTATCTAGGTTTAAATCTACTCGCACATTTTGCGCTTGGTTAAAATTGCGTTTATACGCTGTTACTAATGCCGCCTCAATTGCTTCAATTAATACTTCTCTTGAAATCCCTTTTTGCACCTCAAGGGCCGTTAAAGCATCTAGTAAATCACTACTCATTTTTGTTCACTCCTAAATTTGCTTATCTGAAAAGTCAATCGCAAGCCTAGCCTGCGCTACTTTTTCTTTATCGATTTGTACATTGATTTTGCGTGTCTTAATGCGAATTTCCATTTCCAAACCTTGTTCAGTATATGCAGTTAAATAACCATGAAATTCTTTCATATCCTTCACTGGCTCGTATGTTTTCACATAAATATATTTACCAACTGCTTGAACAAAGTCTTGTTCTTTCTTTAACGGGCGTTCTGCACCTGGTGAAGATACTTCTAAATAATAATTTTGCTCAATCGGGTCCTTTTCATCCAAAATGACACTTAAACGTTCACTTACTTGTGCACATTGATCAATGTCAATCCCACCCTCTGGCGTATCGATATAAATACGCAGAAAATAGTTGCGACCTTCCTTCACAAACTCGACATCCACTAATTCAAGATTTAATTCAGCAATAATAGGCGTTACGAGCGCTTCAATAGTTGAAGTAACTTTGCTCATCATATCCTCCTCATATGTTGTTGTACTTTAAATTTATTTGCTTTATTGTTTGTTATTCACATTGCGTTATGAGAAATTGGTGTAACTCGCTGTCTGTACCATCTCAAAAACTTATGCTTCTGTAGCAATACCACTAATTTTAGCTTTTTTGTTGTTGTAAACAACAGAAAAGAGCGGGAGAAACCCACTCTTTTGCTGCGAACTATCAACAAATTGTTACACTTACAATAGCATACCTCGAAAACAATTGCAAATATCCCCACTTACTAGCTAGAACAACGAAAGCTGGTTGGCGTCGGGCAATCCTTCTAAACAGCCTAACTGGTCCATATACTCAATTAGCGTTTTCGATACGCGACCACGTCGTTGTAAATCTTCCTTCGATAAAAATTCGCCTTCCTCACGTGCAATAACAATTTGCTTCGCTACGTTTGTTCCAAGACCTGGTATAGCATCGAATGGCGGGATTAAAGCATTGCCATCAATAATAAACTCACTTGCTGTTGAACGATACAAGTCAACCGATTTAAAGTACATTCCTCGCTCACACATTTCTAGTGCAATTTCAAGCACTGTCATTAAGTTTTTTTCTTTCGGGCTCGCATCTAAGCCCTTCGCATTGATTTCATCAATTTTTGTCCGAATGACAGCAGGCCCCTGCTTCATGGCAATTAAATCGAAATCATCTGCACGAACTGTGAAATATGCCGCGTAGTACAATATTGGATGATGCACTTTAAACCATGCGATGCGCACTGCCATTAATACGTAGGCAGCCGCATGGGCTTTCGGGAACATATATTTAATCTTTTTACAGGAGTCGATATACCACTCTGGCACTTTGTTTTTACGCATTTCCTCTTCCATTTCATCCGTCAAACCTTTCCCTTTACGAACAGACTCCATGATTTTAAAGGCAAATGCGGGCTCCAATCCTTGATAAATTAAATACACCATAATATCATCACGACAGCCGATTACTTCCGCTAATACACATGTGCCATTTTTAATTAATTCCTGTGCATTGCCAAGCCATACATCCGTTCCATGAGATAAACCTGAAATTTGTACTAATTCACTAAACGTGGATGGCTTCGTTTCCTCTAACATTTGGCGCACAAAGCGTGTACCGAATTCTGGAATACCGAGTGTTCCTGTTTTTGTTCCGATTTGCTCAGTCGTAACACCAAGCGATTCCGTCGTACTGAAAATTTTCATTACTTCTGGGTCGTCTGTCGGAATTGTTTTCGGGTCAATGCCCGATAAATCTTGCAGCATACGAATGACTGTTGGGTCATCGTGCCCTAATATATCAAGCTTTAAAATATTGTCATGGATTGAGTGGAAATCGAAGTGTGTCGTTTTCCATTCAGCATCCTGTGCGTCAGCCGGAAATTGCACTGGCGAGAAATCATAAATATCCATATAATCAGGCACTACAATAATGCCTCCTGGATGCTGCCCTGTCGTTCTCTTTACCCCTGTACACCCTTGCACAAGCCGGTCTACTTCTGCCCCGCGGAATGTTAAATTATTATCACTTGCATAGCCTTTAACATAGCCGTATGCTGTTTTTTCTGCTACCGTACCAATCGTTCCTGCACGGAAAACATAGTCCTCACCGAATAAAACCTTTGTATAGTTATGAGCCTGTGGCTGATATTCACCCGAGAAGTTCAAGTCAATATCTGGAACTTTATCCCCTTTAAATCCTAAAAAGGTTTCAAAAGGAATATCTTGACCGTCTTTTTTATAAGGTGTGCCACATTGAACACAATCTTTGTTCGGTAAGTCAAAGCCTGAGGCAACAGACCCGTCAGCGATAAACTCCGAATGCTTACAGCTCGGGCAAATATAATGTGGTGGTAATGGATTAACCTCTGTAATTTCCATAAAGGTGGCAACTAAAGAGGAGCCTACTGAGCCACGTGACCCTACTAAATAACCATCTGCTAACGATTTTTTTACAAGCTTTGCAGAAATTAAATAAATAACCCCAAAGCCGTGACCTAAAATCGATTTTAACTCTTTGTCAATGCGTGCCTGCACGATTTCGGGTAATTCTTCTCCGTAAATGTGATGCGCCATTTCGTATGTTAAGTTTGTTACTTCATCATCAGAGCCTTCAATTTTAGGTGTATATAAATCATCTTTAATCGGCTTTACATCGCCAATCATGTCTGCTATTAATTGCGTATTCGTAACGACAACTTCCTCTGCCAAATCAGGACCTAAAAAATCAAATTGTGCAAGCATCTCATCAGTTGTTCTAAAATGCACCTTTGGCAAAGGATAACGATTAAGCGGATTAGCACCGCCCATCGAGCCAATTAAAATTTGTCTAAACTTCCCATCTGTTTCATCTAAATAATGGACATTGCCTGTCGCTGCAACGGGGATATTTAATTTCTTCCCGAGCTTCACGAGCCTGCGAATAATATCCTCTAAATTCCATTCGTCATGAATTGTTCCGCGATCAATCAGTTGCGAATAAACAGGTTTTGGATGTACTTCAATATAATCATAAAACTTTGCCACTCGCTCAGCTTCTTCAGGCGTTTTATTCATAATCGTTTCAAAAAGCTCACCATTCGAGCATCCTGAGCCAATAATCAAACCTTCACGGTATTTTTGTAAATCGCTCTTTTTCAATCTCGGTACACGATAAAACGTCTCTGTATGGGCAATCGAAATAAGCTTAAATAAATTTTTCAAGCCAATTTCATTAACCGCTAAAATAGTGCAATGTGAAGGTCTAGCCTGTTTATAGCTGTCATCTCCACCAACATAACGGTTAAAGTCATCATGATACTTAATGCCTTTATCATGCGCTTCTTTTAAAAGATGGAGCATTAGCTCACCTGTTGCCTCCGTATCATAAATAGCGCGGTGGTGCTGTGTTAGCTCCACACCATAGCGTTTACACAGCGTGTTTAGACGATGGTTTTTCAATGTTGGATTTAACATACGTGATAGCTCTAACGTATCAATAACAGGATGCTTATCATTACTAATGCCGTATTTTTGGTAGGCAACGTATAAAAAGCCAATATCGAATGAAGCGTTATGTGCCACAACAATGCTATCGCCAATAAATTCATGAAACTCACGTACAACATCTTCTACCTCTGGTGCGTCTCTTAACATATCATCGGTAATATGAGTTAAGTCAATAATATTTGCTGTTAGCGGCTTATGCGGGTTCGCAAAGCGTTCAAAGCGGCCAATCACTTGCCCATTTTGAATTTTGACTGCTGCGAGCTCAATAATCGTGTCATACACAGTAGATAAACCTGTCGTTTCGACGTCAAACACAACGAATGTGGCATTTTCTAGATTAATATGCTGTTCTTCATAGGCAATGAGCGCCGCTGAGTCGACTAAATTCGCCTCTACACCATAAATAATTTTAATGCCATGTTTTTTACCAGCAGCATAAGCCTCCGGAAATGCTTGCACGACAGCATGGTCTGTAATTGCTACAGCAGGATGCCCCCATTTAGCAGCCTGTCCAACTAATTTATCTACAGGTGTTACTGCATCCATTTGACTCATCGGTGTATGCATATGCAATTCAACGCGCTTGCGTCCTTCTGGTGCAAGGTCTTTTCTCGTTTCCTTCTTTATTTCTACAATATCACGTGCCATCACTACTAAATCGCGTGCGAATGTATCCATTTGTACAGAACCACGAACTTTTACCCACATACCTTTTGAAAGTTGTGCCATTAATTCCGCATCACTATCATCTCGCGAAAACATTTTGACTAAAATTGAGTCCGTATAGTCGGTCATTTTGAACTCTAATAAGGAGCGACCACTTTTTAGCACCTTGACTTCCGAAATGAAGACAAAGCCCTCTAATACGATTGAGCGTTCCTCTTCAAGCACCGTTCGAATTTCCACCGTTTCACTATCTTTAATTTGTGCCCCTAGCTGGAACGGTCTGTCACCTAGCACTGCATTTGGCGAATCTGCCTTGTCCTTCTCGCGCTTAGCAAAATCCTCCAATGCCTGCTGTGCTAATATGGCTTCTTCTTGTCTACGCTGCTCCAAAAACGCCTCGTGTGCCTGCTTCATTTCGTCTGATTGCTCTACTAATTGAAATTCAAGCGGTATAGACGGGAAGCCAAATTGCTGATAGCTTTCCGATAACTTATCCGTATATTTCGATTTTAATGACATTTGCTCTATTTCATGCATTGTTGTAGCAATCAATTTATGCCCTGTCCATTGCGGTTTTTGCCCCATCAATTGATTTTTCAATGGCGGCGACATATCTTCTAGCTGCCTGATTGTCGGCAGCCAATAATCTAGTACTAGCTCCTCTGTCACAACAGGTGCAGTCGCCTCAATCGTTAATGTAATCGTTGCAATATGTGAAAACTTCTCTGTTAAACGTGCAATAAGTAGCTGGTATACTTTATATGGCAGTATGTTTTGCAACTTAATGACGAAGCACCATATGCGATTTTTTTTATGAACAGATAATCTCGTTAGCTCGCCCTCTTCAAATAACGACATATAAATATCATCCGTTAGTTCTAGTTGCTGTAAGAGCATTAAAAACCTCGTTCTTGCCTCTTGTTCGTTGGTCATCATCGTCACCTTCCTCTAGCAAAAAAGAGCAGTCTAGAAAGGTCAAAAACTTTCTAGACAGCTCGTTCTTCTTTATATCATATCATTCGTGTGTGCGGAAAAATTCGCTTAAGCGATCAACAACCTCTTCCTTCGCCCATTCAAATGTTTCACCTGTCGCACGTACCTTTACTTCCACGATGCCCTCTGAAGCTTTTTTGCCAATTGTAATTCGAATCGGTAAGCCTATTAAATCTGCATCAGCAAACTTTACACCTGGTCGCTCTTGGCGATCATCGAATAGTATGTCATAACGGTATGATTTTAAAATACTGTAAAGCTCATCTGCCAACTGGCTTTGCGTCTCGTCCTTCAAGTTAACAGGGACTAAATGTACATCATATGGCGCAAGCTGATTTGGCCAGATAAAGCCATTGTCATCTTGGAATTGCTCTGCCACAGCAGCTAGTATACGTGATACACCAATGCCGTAGCAGCCCATAATAAATGGCTGTGCCTTCCCTTGTTCATCTAAAAACGTGCCGTCCATTTTAGCCGAATAAGTTGTGCCTAGCTTGAAAATATGTCCTACTTCAATACCTTCAGCAAATTTAATTGTACCATGACCGTCTGGTGATGGGTCTCCCTCTTGAATAAAACGAATATCTTCATAGCTATTAATAGCGAAATCACGCTCTGGATTGACATTTGTATAGTGGAAGCCATCATCGTTTGCACCCGCTACACCATTGCGAATCGTTTTTATCGCATGGTCTGCAATAACCTTTACTTCAACAGGTAGTTTAATCGGTCCGATTGAGCCTGGCGTACAATTCAATAAGTTTTTAATATCCGCTTCTTCTGCTAATTCTACAGAGGTAGCACCTAAAGCATTTTTCAATTTAATATCATTAATTTCGTGGTCACCACGCGCTAACACAACAACAAGTTCCCCATCCACATTAAACACTAATGATTTAATGCAGTTTGCTGCATCAACAGAAAGGAAGTTACTTACCTCTTCAATCGTCTTCGCATTTGGTGTCGCCACTTTTTCAAGCTCTTTTTGTGCGACACTACTCGCTTTATAATCTACGATTACTTCTGCCATTTCGATATTGGCAGCATAATCTGATGAATCTGAATAAGCAATTGTATCTTCACCAATTTTCGATAATACCATAAATTCATGTGTGCCTTTACCACCAATTGAGCCTGCATCTGCAATAACTGCACGGAAATTCAAACCAAGACGTGTAAAAATATTTGAATAAGCACGATACATATCCTCATACGTTTCATCTAAGCTCTCTCTTGATGCATGGAATGAATAGGCATCCTTCATAATAAATTCGCGACCGCGTAATAAACCAAAGCGTGGACGCTTTTCATCGCGGAATTTTGTTTGAATTTGGTATAGCGTAATTGGAAGTTTTTTATACGATTTAATTTCATCACGCACTAATGTTGTAATTACCTCTTCATGCGTTGGACCTAGTGCGAAATCACGTTCATGGCGGTCTTTCAAACGCATTAATTCTGGACCATACGCTTCCCAGCGACCGGATTCTTGCCAAAGCTCTGCTGGTTGTAATGATGGCATTAGTAGTTCAATTGAATTGATTGCTTCCATCTCTTCACGAATAATTTGTTCAATTTTTGTCAATACACGCTTCGCTAATGGTAAATAGGAATAAACACCACTCGCATTTTGACGAATAAAGCCTGCACGTAATAATGCCTTATGTGATTGGACATCCGCATCTGCTGGCGTTTCCCGCAATGTTGGAATGAATGTTAAACTTTGTTTCATATATAGTTCCACCTTTAAATTAATTATATAGATAGCTTAAACAAATTTTGCTTTAGATGCTACTATTTCAATTACACCTCTGCGTAATTGCGTCTAGATTTTTTCGAGCTAGCTCAAAAATTCCTCTTCAAAATCTGCAACATCCGCCGGAGGCTGAACTTCTTTCAGCGGGTATTTACACGCCCATTGATATGAGCCTAATGAATTCATTCATCTCGCCGCCTATAGGTGCTTGAGATTTCTGAAGCTATACCTGTTGCCTTGCTATCGGGACAAATAAGATTTGTCGCTACGTTCTCAGTAAAAAGTAATTTACTTGCGCGGTTATTCGTCGCAGTAAACATTGGTGAAAGATATTAAAAGAAAAACTTCTGAATATCGTTCCATGTTACGACAATCATTAAAATCATCAGTAACACGATGCCAACAAAATGCACAAGCCCTTCCTTTTGACGATCAATCGGTTTCCCGCGCAAAGCCTCAAAACCGAAGAATAATAACCGTCCGCCGTCAAGTGCTGGTAGCGGCAATAAATTCATAATTCCTAAGTTCATGCTCAGTGCTCCCGCCCAAAACATTAAATTAAATATGCCGTAGGATGTCGCTTCCTCCGTATATTTATAAATACCAACAGGACCTGACAGCTCATCAATCGACAATTGTGCTGTCACAAGCTTAATAACAGCTTTAAAAATCATTGTCGCTGTTTCATATGTCAGCTCTCCCGCGTAGGCTACAGCCTTTATCGGAGATTTTTCATAAGCTCGTGCCGCATAAATACCAATTTGTCCAACTTTTTCACCTTGGTCATTTTGTACAATTCTCGGTGTTAATTCAAAAGTTAATAGTTGACCGTCACGATTCACTTCCATTTGCATAGGTTGTCCCATTTTCGCTTGGATTGCTTGTGACAGCTCTTCCCATGTTGAAATACTTTTGCCATCAATTGCTGTTACAACATCGTTACGCTCTAAGCCAACAGCACTCGCTACACCGTCGTCTGCAACTTGTGCAATTTTCGGCAGCGATTCGTTTGTAGGCACACCTTGTAAAAGCCCCATCATTAAAAACAGGAAAAAGGCTAAAATAAAATTAAATAACGGTCCTGCAAAAATAGCCATTGAGCGCTGTCCGACCGTTTTCGCATTAAATGTACGGTCATAAGGAGCAATCATTGTTTCTTTGCCATTTTCCACAATCGTCGCCGTACGTGAAACATTGTAGCGCACTAGATTTTCATCCTCATCGTAGCCTTCAATCCATAGCTCATGCTCTAAATCTGCACGCTCAACTTCCATAAATAAAATATTCGGATGCTGGCTATTTTGATTTAAAACAATCTTCTCAACGACATTATCTTCATTCATTAATAAGCCAACACGATAGCCCGGCTGTAATTCAACCGAATCTAAATCATCGCCAGCCATACGAACATATCCACCTATTGGAAGTAAGCGTAACGTATAAACAGTTTCGCCTTTCGTCATACCAAAGATTTTTGGCCCCATCCCAATGGCAAATTCTCGTACCATAATTCCTGCGCGCTTAGCGAATAGGAAATGTCCTAGCTCATGGAAAAATACGAGCGAGCCAAAAATTACGATAAATGCAATAGCTGTTTGCATAATTACCCACCTTCATAAGCTTTTTATTAATTACTCCACAAATGTAACTTTTCCTTTGTTGCTTCTCAATGCTAGTAGCATAAGCATATTTATATGCTATGTTAAAACTTGGTGAAAAACATACTCATTATAGATTCATTCTATTTTACCATGTCTATAACCGTTTTTCTCGTTTCACTATCTACATGTAAAATTGTCTCCAAATCTGGTAGCAATATATTATTATGTGCAAGCATTACACGTTCAATAAGCTCCTCGATTTGTAAAAATGTTATTTTTTCTTGTAAAAACAACGAAACAGCTGCTTCATTTGCAGCGTTCATCGCTGTTAACATCGTTCCACCTGCACGTCCTGCATCATATGCAAGCTGCAATGCTTTAAAGCGCTCAAAATCAATCTCTTTAAATGATAATTGCCCAATTTGTGCTAAATTTAAACGCTGTCCACCTTGCACTGGTACACGCTCTGGATAGCTAAGCGCATATTGGATTGGCACGCGCATATCCGGCGTACCAAGCTGTGCAATAACGCTCGTATCATGGTATTCCACTAATGAATGAATAATGCTCTCGCGATGCAATAATACATCAATTTTATCGTATGACATGTCGAATAAAACATGTGCTTCAATCACTTCAAGTCCTTTATTCATCATCGTGGCAGAATCAATCGTAATTTTAGCACCCATTGACCAATTGGGATGATTTAAAGCATCCTTTACTGTCACATGCTGCAACTCTTCACGACTACGGTCGCGGAATGAGCCGCCTGAAGCGGTCAAAATTAAACGCTCAATATTGTTAGGATTTTCACCATTCATAGATTGGAATAAAGCGGAATGCTCACTATCAACAGGTAAAATCGGCGCATTATATTTACGCGCCTCTGCCATTACTAGATGCCCTGCAGTAACAAGTGTTTCCTTATTCGCAATGGCAATCGTTTTCCCCATGCGAATCGCTGCTAAAGTAGCTTCTAAGCCGACGCTACCTAATACGGCATTAAGTAATACCGCTGTTTCTGGATGTGTGGCTACTTCCACAAGCCCTTTTGCACCATAGGTAATCTCAATATGTGGATATTCCTGTTGTAAGCGACGTGCATCCTCGGCATCTTGAACAGATACAAGCTGTGGCTGCAATTCATTTATAATTTGCTTTGTTGCCTCTATGTTTCGTCCTGAAGATACTGCAACAAGCTGAAAAGTCTCTTTTTGTGCTTTTAAAATATCAATCGTTTGTAAACCAATAGAGCCTGTTGCTCCTAATAAGCTAATTTTTTTCAACTTCTTTACTTCCCTTCATTAGTTAACGAAATGCAGCAAGTTTAATAATGGTAAAACGAATAATAAGCTATCAAAGCGGTCTAAAATGCCACCATGACCAGGTAAAATTGTACCTGAATCCTTAACATCATAATGTCGTTTAATAGCAGACTCTACTAAGTCACCCATTTGTCCGAATATCGAGCTAATAATGACAATGATGATTAATAAAAGCCATGAAATAGTAAACGGCACAATTAGCTGCATAATGATTGCCGCAATAACAGCAACTGCTATACCACCTAAAAAGCCTTCCACCGTTTTATTCGGGGATATTTCTGGCCATAGCTTATTTTTCCCGAAGCGACGACCAATAAAATATGCGCCAGAATCGGTTGTCCAAACAATAAGCAAGGCAAAAATAACAAATACTAATCCTGCTTCACGCGTTTCGATAAAATAATAAAAGCCAATGCCAACATATAATGTGCTTAAAATAACAAAGGCTACATCATCAAATGTAAAATGATTTTTCACAATAACCGAATAAACAAGCAATAAAATAACACCAATAATAAGAAGTTCAAATTTTGTATAGCTTGTTATTTCAAGCACTTTTTCCGCTACATTTTTCGGTAGCAAAATGGTAAACAATGTGAGTGCTCCTAATATTCCCGGCACAGAAAAAACCGCAATCCCTTTCAACTTTAAAATCTCATATAATCCTACTGCTGCCATTGCATAAACTAATAAAGCGAATGGCCATTGCCCATAAACGACGAAAGGTATAAATAACGCCGCTGCAATAACTGCTGTTATGATTCGTTGCTTCACTACTGCTCTTCTCCTTTCAGCCCGCCATACCGTCTATTTCGTTGCTGATACTGCTGGACTGCCTTTAATAAGCATTGCTCATCAAAATCTGGCCATAGCGTATCTGTAAATAAAAATTCAGTATAGGCTAGCTGCCACAACATAAAATTGCTTAAACGTACTTCTCCACTTGTGCGAATCAATAAATCTGGCTCAGGTAAATGGGAAGTCATTAAATTAGCACTAATATGCTCTTCTGTTACCTCATCAATTGTTAGCTTGCCTGCTGCCACTTCCTGCATAATATGCTTCATTGCTAGCACAAGCTCTGCACGACTACCATAATTCATCGCAAAATTTAAAATTAAGCCCGTATTATGCTTTGTTGTATTGATTGCATGGTGTAAAGCCTTCTGCGTATGCATAGGCAAGCTTTCCACATCTCCAATCATTTGCACTCGAATATTGCGCTCCATCAGCTCTGGTAAAAAGGAATTAAGAAATTGTTCGGGTAGTCCCATTAAAAACTCAACTTCCGATTTAGGGCGCTTCCAATTTTCCGTTGAAAAAGCGTATAATGTTAAAATATCCACACCTAAATCACAAGCATAGCGCGTAATTTTCCGCACAGTTTTCATTCCTTCATGATGTCCGGCAATTCTTGGCATCGCACGCTTTTTCGCCCATCTACCATTGCCGTCCATAATAATCGCAATATGCGAAGGAACCTCTGCATCAATTAAGCTCTTGCTATTATATTCGATTTCATTTTTATTTATTTTTTTTCCTAACAGCTTTTTAAACATAGCCTATTCCTCCAACTACTTGCATATCGGACCTATTTTATCGTATTCAGACATCATGATAGTATTGCATACACCTACGGCACTCTATCTTGATTCAGCTTTTCCCACTACAGATGGCAAATTAAATGCCTACTTTGATTCAATCGTAATTAAATATTCATTGAATTAAGATATAGTTGTGGCGGATGTCATATATTTTGAAAAACAACTACTTACGCAAGCTCGAAAAAATCTAGACTAGAGTTAGTATAGGCATAATTGATTAAAGTAATAGAACAATCAATTATATCTCTAATATATTTTAACATACGCGTCTCATAATATAAGGTGTTTTATTATTAATTTCTTTGACATATGTCAACCTATTCGCCCTCGTTAGTAATTGCCATATTCCACCGGTCATAGCATGGAAATTTCCTAATTACGCCTTCCACCACAACATGTATTCATTATCTTTTGATAGTATGTAAATAATTTATGATTCAGCCTTTTCTTTTACCACTCATTGAATTAAGCAAAGGTCTATCCATCAAGATAAAAAAGACGTCCTGTTTGAAAGGACGCCTTAATTCACTTAAAGTTCTATCGTCATTATACAGATAAAATTTCTTGTTCTTTTTCTTTTGTTACATCGTCGATTTTTGTGATAAATTCGTCTGTTAGCTTTTGAATATCATCATTATAGCCGCGCAGATCATCCTCTGTAATTTCGCCGCCTTTTTCAAGCTTTTTCAATTCATCATTCGCATCACGACGAACGTTACGAACTGCGATTTTTGCATCCTCAGCTTCCTTTTTCACTTGCTTCACAAGCTCTTTACGACGTTCTTCTGTTAATGCAGGAATTGCTAAACGAATAACCGTTCCGTCATTTGTTGGTGTAATACCAATATCTGACTTCATAATTGCCTTTTCTATTTCACCTAATGCTGTTTTATCATAAGGTGAAATCACTAAAAGACGAGCTTCTGGTACTGAAATCCCCGCTAATTGGTTAATTGGTGTTGGGGCACCATAGTAATCGATAGAAATGCGGTCTAATAATGATGCGTTGGCACGTCCAGCACGAATAGATGCTAGTTCACGTGAATATGCGCTCAATGATTTTTCCATTTTATCTTTTGCTTGTTCTAAAACTTGCTTTGCCATTATGAATTCCTCCTAACAACAGTTCCAATTTTTTCGCCCGTGACAGCACGTTTAATATTTCCTTCTTCCATTAATGAGAATACTATTAATGGAATGTCGTTGTCCATACATAAAGTAGACGCTGTTGAATCCATTACTTGTAACCCTTGTTGAATTACATCTAAGTATGATAACTCATCGTATTTTACTGCGTTTGGATCCGTTTTTGGGTCCGCTGAGTAAATGCCATCCACATTATTTTTCCCCATTAATATCGCTTCTGCATCGATTTCAGCCGCACGCAATGCAGCTGTTGTATCTGTAGAGAAGAATGGGTTACCTGTTCCTGCTGCAAAAATAACAACGCGCTTTTTCTCAAGATGACGTACAGCTTTACGACGAATGTATGGTTCAGCAACCTGTGTCATCACAATTGATGATTGTACACGTGTTTCGATGCCTAATTTCTCTAATGCATCTTGTAATGCTAAAGAGTTCATAACAGTTGCCAACATGCCCATATAGTCAGCAGCAGCGCGGTCCATTCCCATTTCGCTACCTACTTTGCCACGCCAAATGTTTCCTCCGCCTACTACTACTGCCACTTCTACACCAAGATCCACTACTTGCTTCACTTCAGCTGCAACATCTTTAATTATTTTTGGCGCTAATCCAAAGCCCGCTTCTCCAGCTAACGCTTCACCGCTTAGTTTAATTACTACACGTTTGTATTTTGGCACACTCATAGTAAACCTCCGTCACTTGTATGTTTAAAATATAGTTAAATTTGTTAATTCACTTGAATTTTGCTTGAAAAAGAGGGAACACGCTAGTGCTGTGCTCCCTAAATGTAGTTCTCAATTTGAGATATAAGATTAGTTACCTTTAACTTGGTTCATTACTTCTTCAGCAAAGTTATCTTCGCGTTTTTCAATACCTTCACCTACAGCATAACGAGTGAATGCAGTTACATTACCACCAGTTGATTTTACGAAGTCACGAACTTTTTGGTCTGAGTTTTTAACGAAAGTTTGGTCAAGTAAGCAAACGTCTTCGAAGTATTTACCAAGGCGACCTTCTACCATTTTTGCTACGATGTTTTCTGGTTTACCTTCGTTTAGAGCTTGTTCAGTTAATACTTTGCGCTCACGCTCAACTTCTTCAGCAGAAACTTCGTCACGAGATACGTAAGTTGGGTTAATTGCAGCGATATGCATTGCGATATCCTTTGCAGCTACAGCGTCTGTAGAGCCTTCTAAAGTAACTAATACACCGATGCGACCACCCATGTGTAAGTATGCGCCAAATGCATCAGCATCTGTTTTAGTTTTGATTTCAAAACGACGTAAAGAGATTTTTTCTCCAATTGTAGCTGTAGCTTGAGAAATTTGATCAACGATTTTAACACCGTCTTTTTCAAGGTCGAAAGCAGCTTCTACTGATGCTGGTTTCGCAGCTAATAATTGCTCCGCTAAGCTAGCAACTAGGTCTTGGAACTTGTCGTTTTTCGCAACGAAATCTGTTTCAGCATTAACTTCAAGAAGAATTGCTTCGTTGCCATTTTCTAAAATGTAAGTAGTACCTTCCGCAGCGATGCGGTCAGCTTTTTTACCTGCAGCCGCTAAACCTTTTTCACGTAAGAAATCGATTGCCGCTTCTAAGTTACCATCTGTTTCTACTAACGCTTTTTTACAGTCCATCATACCAGCGCCAGTTTTTTCACGTAATTCTTTAACTAATTGTGCAGTGATTGCCATTTTAAGTGTGCCTCCTCGAAATAGATAAAATTAATATTGTATTCTCAAAAAAAGGTGATAAGAGGGATCAGCCACTTATCACCATTGTGTAAAAAGGAATAATTACTCAGCAGCTACTGTTTCTTCTTCAACAGCTGGAGCTTCTGATTCACCTTGTTTAGACTCGATTAGCGCGTCAGCCATTTTTGCAGTTAATAATTTAACAGCGCGAATAGCGTCATCGTTCGCAGGGATTACATAGTCGATTTCATCTGGATCACAGTTTGTATCAACAATACCTACTAGAGGGATGTTTAATTTACGAGCTTCCGCAACAGCAATACGCTCTTTACGTGGGTCTACTACAAACATTACATCTGGAATAGCTGACATATCACGGATACCGCCTAAGAATTTCACTAGACGCTCATGCTCTTTTTTAATTTGAATAACTTCTTTTTTAGGAAGAACTTCGAATATACCATCTTCTTCCATTTTTTCGATTTCTTTCATACGTGCAACACGTTTTTGAATTGTACCGAAGTTTGTTAAAGTACCACCTAACCAACGTTGGTTGATGTAGTAGTTACCTGAACGCTCAGCTTCTTCTTTAATCGCTTCTTGTGCTTGTTTTTTAGTACCAACGAAAAGTACTTTTCCGCCTTCTTCGCCAACTTGACGCATGAAGTCATAAGCCTCTTCTAATTTTTTAACTGTTTTTTGTAAATCGATAATATAAATACCGTTACGCTCAACAAAAATGTATTTTTTCATTTTTGGGTTCCAACGGCGTGTTTGGTGACCGAAATGTACACCAGCTTCAAGTAATTGTTTCATTGAAATTACTGACATGTTTAGTTCCTCCTAATTGTTTGGTTTTTTCCCTCCGTATTTGTCATCTGCAACAAGTAACTCTATAATATAGAGCACCACTTACTACATCAAAATACGTGTGTATTGTTAACACCGCTATAAAATATAGCATACTTTTGGACAGCTTGCAACTAATTAATAAAAGAGTGGTTCCTATTATTGTTTTGCCAGAAAACTATCCACAATGCAAAATTCTATAAAGTGAACCTTCAATCAGTGGGGGTTTTCTTCATCCCCCACTGATTGGTAGTTTCACCAATCGGGTTTTTACAGGCTGTTGGATCCCCCACTTAAACATCTTGATTTTATCTGTTGTTTTGAAGTGGGGGTCTTACAGCCTGTTAATACGGGATAAATTTCTTAACAAAAAAAGTCTGACAAGCAGTGCTTTGCATGCTTGTCAGACGCTCTCCCCCTGATGAAATTTAATAAGGAGTTCGATTTCTGTTTTGCCTTTTTGAGCTTGTTTGGCGATTTCTTCAACAGATTGCCCGTTTTTATACATAGCAATAATTTGTTGCTCTGGTGTCAATGGCTCTCGTTTTGCTGCCGGTGCTTCATGTTTTTCAGGCTCCTTTGCCTTGTGCTGCCTATAGACACTTGCTGCAATATTTTTAGGGACAAAGGCTTTCTTTTCGATTTGCACTTGCTCCTTCAAAATATTTTCAGACAGCGGCTCATTCCTTATCTCCAACGTTGATGCAACTTCTTGTGTAGCTTGCTGGGCGCTTGGCATCACGTTTTTTGCCTCGTTTAATTCGCGCAGCAAGCGATCATTTTCCTCGCGCATTTCAATTAAATAAACACCGATAGCATCGTCCATTTCCTGCATTAACTGATCTTGTCTAATTTCTAAATCTTTAAATTTAGCCACTTTATTATTCAAGATGATAATTAAATAAAAAATAATAAGCTGTGAAATAATAAGCCCTATCAATAAAACACTAATAACTGAATTCATGCTTTCTCCTATCCGCTATAGTCAATAAAGTTTCCTTTAAACGGGTGATGTGCTTTTTCTTTTTCCTCTTTTGTTTGCTTTTTCTTTTTTTGCTGCTCAGCATTTGCCTCATTGTGGCTTTCTTCGTCTGAAATGGCATCTAAATTTTCAGTATCATTCACTGTTTTTTGCTTTCGCTCTAATTCTTTTTTTAGTGCTTCATTGGCATGCATTTGTTGAAGTATATTATTTTGATGCTGCTGGTCAGCCATTTTCCCAGCATCAAAAGTTTTAGGAATTGCGATTTGTAATTCCACACCCTTTAAACTCATGCTAATCACTCCTATGAATTAATGACTTCTGACGATAAAAACTTCCTTAGCTTAAATAACGCCTTTGAGTGAATTTGTGATATTCGAGAAGTTGATAATTCGAGCATTTCGCCAATTTCTGTGAGCGTCATCTCTTCGGTATAAAATAAGCTCAGCACAAGCTGCTCTTTTTCATTAAGCTTTTCAATATTGCGCCCTAAATCGGCTAGAAGCTCGTTATGCACAACTTCCTGCTCTGGTGTACGCGTATCATCATCGCGTATAACAAATGTTTTTCCTTCCACCTCTTCTTGATCTTGCTGCTCATTAATCGACAACACATTTGAGAAAAAGTGCTCTTGCACCGTTTGATAGATTTCTTCAATTGGTAATTGCATATGCTCTGCTAATTCCTCTGGTGTGGCATGACGCATTAGCTTTTGCTCAAGTGCCTCAATTTGCGCCTCAAGCCTCTTGGCTTTTTCTCGGGCTGAGCGCGGTAGCCAGTCTTCCTTGCGTAAACCGTCTATAATCGCGCCTCTTACACGAAAGGACGCATATGTGTCAAACTTTAAATCTCTCTTTATATCAAACTTATTTAAAGCATCGAATAACCCCATCATGCCTAGACTATATAAGTCATCTCTCGAAACATTTTTAGGTAACCCAGCCCCGATACGCTGCACATGATAAGATACAAGCGGTTTATATTTTTTTATTAATTGATTGCCAGCTTCTACATCTCGCTCCATCGTCCAGCTATGCCAAAGATTTTGCTCATCATTTACCATCGGTTGTGTCACACGTATCCACCTCTCTTTGAAATCAATCGTGCCTCTGTCAACTTATTCAAGCGAATTGCCATAGATTTTATGTCGCTACAGTGAGAGCTGTGTCACTGTGTCGACATAAAGTATTATTATAATGATTATAACAAATTTATTCATATTTTTCATATGTACGTTAGACACATTTTAACAAAAAAAGAACTGTTCAGAAAATCTTCAATGCTTCTAAACAGTTCTATATTTCTTGATTTAGCATTAAGAAGAAGGGCTCTTTACCATTTCATCTTCCCTATGCATCATCGTGCGCACAACTTGTGCGATATCCTCTGTACTTTCATCAGCAAATTCGACTGTTGATGTAGCATTTTGCTGTACAAATGGTTGCTCCTCAGAAGTGGTGATTTCAGCAACTTCATCATGTTCTTCGCTAAAGACAATTTCTTCTGGTGTATAAAAAATATAGCCTAAGACATATCGCAGCGGGAATACGATGATAAAGCCAATCGCCGCTACACCCAATGACATTCCGATTGTTGGGATTGGTGTCGCTAATGGATTTTGAATTGCATAGACGAAATACGCCGTAAAACTAAATAGCGCAACCCAACAGTTAATTAAAATCGAACCAAGCATTATATTTCACTCACCCCTCGGTTCACTGTACGAATATTTAACATGCTCGTAACAGGGTTAAATTCAATTGTTCGACCACTGTTTCCACCTGTGTCCTCTGCAATAAGAGGAATTTTATATTTGCTCAGTTCATTTTTCACAGCTTCTACATTACGCGGTCCAATACGCATCGAGCTTTTATCAGACGTGAATTGGAACATTTGTGCACCACCGGCGATTTTAGCCTTTAGTTTAAATGTTTGAACGCCCTCAGCTTTTAGCAAATCTAATAACGCCTTAATACCTGTGTCAGCAAATTTTGCTACATTTGTTGCATCTACTTTACCTAAACTCGAATCAGGAAGCATAACATGAATTAAACCAGCGATTTGTTTTGTTTCGTCATAAATCACGACACCGACACACGACCCTAAGCCAGATGTGCGAATTGTGTGGGGAGCCTTTACTACATCCATTTGTGCAATACCTACTTTAACAATTGTGTTAGACACTAGCATCTACGATACACCTAACACCTTGAAAATTGTTGCAAACGAATCTGGGTCTGGTAACAAGAAAAAATGGCCATGTACAGCTTCGTCGAGTGCAATATCTTCTTCAAAAATGGATGTGTTAATAACGATAACATGGTCGCTTACTTGAGATAACTCGATTAAACCTGTACTAATAATAGCGCCGAACATATCAACACTTAATCCCGGTACAGTCGGATAGATTTTTAACTTCGTGAAATCTGATAAAGCCGATAAATAAGAGCCCGATAAAATATTGCCCATTTCCTGCATAGCTGACAATGCAAGCTCTGACACAGGGGTCTTGTAAAAATCAAATGTCTCATCATGAATTAAGCGACGAATAAAACGGTTCGCCTGCTCAATCGGTAAGATGAAAAACATACTGCCCTCAATATCCCCTTCGATTCTTAAAAAAACACCAACTACAACTGTTTCAGAGCCTCCTGCTAGCTCCATCATATGTTCAAAGGTTACCATTTCGACTTTAGGTACTTGCATATCAATTTTTTTATTTAATAAATCTGATAGAGCAGTCGCTCCGTGTGCAGCACCGATATTCCCGATTTCCTTTAATACATCTAAATGTAGTGAAGTAATTTTTTGATTAAAATTCATCTCATATCCCTACTTTAGTAGCCTCTAAACAGCTGAGGCTATTTAGAGGCATCATTTTAGCTTAATGGATTTAATACTCTGTCTAAATGCAATAAAATTAACAAGCGATTGTCCAGCTTTGCAACGCCTGAAATAAACTCTTCTTCCAAAGAACCAACTACCTCTGGCTGCTGTTCGATAGAGCCTGCTGCAATATCTAAAACGTCATTTGCCGAATCAACAACAAAGCCTACTTCCATATCTTCTAGCGTAATTATAATAATACGTGCTGCGTCTTCCTCTCCAACAATCGGCAAATTAAAGCGCTCGCGTAAATCGATAATCGGTGTTACAACACCACGTAAATTAATAACTCCCTTTACGTAGGATGGCGTTTTAGGCACTCGCGTAATATGCATTAACTTTTCAATTCCTTGCACATGTGATACCGGAATCGCATACTCTTTATCTGCTAATTGAAAAACAATTACTTTAATATATTCTTGTTCAACAGCATTTGTCATAGTTTACACCTCTTCTTATCCTTATCACTTCATTAGCGCATTACAATCAACAATTAATGCTACTTTTCCGTTTCCTAAAATTGTTGCACCTGAAATCGCAAAAATATTTGTTAAGTAATTTCCTAAAGATTTTAATACAATTTCTTGCTGACCAATAAAGGAATCTACAACTAAACCAGCAAGCTTTTCCCCTTTACGGACAATTACCACTGAATAAAATTCATCGTCCTGCGCTTCTGTACGAGGCACTTCAAAGATTTCATCTAAGAACACAAGCGGTACGACTTTACCGCGGAAATCAATTACTTTTTGATTATGCGCATTTAAAATTTCCGAATGGCGAATAATCGATGTTTCAATAATTGATGATAAAGGAATCGCATAAATTTCTTTTTCGATTTCTACAAGCATGACAGAAATAATCGATAATGTTAAAGGTAGCTGGATTGAGAATGTTGAGCCAACACCTTCAGTAGAGTCAATTGAAATATTTCCTCCTAATGACTCAATTGTTGTTTTCACCACATCCAGCCCTACGCCACGACCAGAAATGTCAGAAATCACATCTGCTGTCGAGAATCCAGAAGCTAGTATAAGCTCATTAATTTGTTTATCCGATAATGTTTTAGCCGTCTCTGCTGTTACAACTCCTTTAGCAAGAGCCTTTGCTAAAACCTTTTCTTGATTAATGCCCGCGCCATCGTCCTCGATTTCAATGAATACATAGTTTCCACTATGGAAAGCACGAAGTTGCACAGTACCTTCCTCTGGCTTTCCTTTCGCCATACGCATTTCTGGACTTTCGATTCCATGGTCAAGGGAATTACGAATTAAATGTACGAGTGGATCACCAATTTCATCGATAACTGTACGGTCTAATTCTGTTTCTGCCCCAATAATTTCCAAATTGATTTTTTTATTTAGGTCACGTGACAGTTGGCGCACCATTTTCGGGAAGCGGTTAAATACTGTTTCCACTTGCACCATGCGCATTGTTAATACAATATTTTGTAAATCGCCCATTACCCGACTCATACGCTCTACTGTTTCATTTAATTCAGGGTGATTGACTTCTGCCGAAATAGATTGCAGTCGACCTCGATCAATCACAAGCTCCTCAAATAAATTCATTAAAATATCGAGACGCTCAATATTTACGCGAATCATTTTGTTGGAAACATGACTACCTGATTTGCTATTCGATGATGGCGCCTTGTTATTTGTTGCCACCGGCTCTGCTGCAACTTTTACTATTTCCTGCTGCTCCTGTGGCGCTTCCTCCGCTACTTCTAGCTTTTTCTCTGACTTTAAAACATTTTCATTGAGAGGAATGACGATTACTTCTTCTACTTCTGAAACTTTCATTAGTTTCTTTTGTAAATCATCAGCTTGTTCCTTTGAAATATAGGCAATTTGGAATGTTTGATCAAACTGTTCTTCTTCCAAATTATCGACAGTTGGAACAGATTTAATGACATCACCATTTTTCTCTAAAATCTCAAAAACCATAAAGACACGTGCAGCTTTTAATAGACAGTCTTCACGCAATGTGACAGAAATTTCGTATGCAAAATGGTCTTGTTCAATTGATTGTGCCAACACTGTTTTTTCAAAATCATCATATGTTAATTTTGACTCATGCTGAACAATTGTCGCAGCTGTTTCTTCCGCTGCCTTTGCTAGCTCTTCACCTGCTTCAATGCGTTTTAACTGCGCTACTGTAGCTTGTACATCGCGCTTGCCGTCTCCGCCTTCCGCGATATCCATTACCATCTCTTCTAAATGATCAACAGATTCAAAAACGATGTCTAAAATTTCTGGCGTTACTTTAATTTTCTCATTGCGAATTGCATCTAAAACATTTTCCATTTTATGTGTCAAGTCTGCTAAGTCCTCGAAGCCCATTGTTGCAGACATACCCTTCAATGTATGGGCAGAACGGAAAATTTCATTCACAATTGATAAATCTTCTGGATTTTTTTCTAATTCTAATAAATGCTCACTGCACGCCTGTAAATGCTCTTTGCTCTCTTCGATGAACATTTCTAAATATTGATTCACTTCCATTTATGAAGGCACCCCTTTAATACATATATTTCATAATCGTTTGCGCGATATGATCTACGTCTACCACTTCATCAACAAGCTGCGTTTCTACCGCTGCTTTTGGCATACCATAAACGATACACGTATCAGCAGACTCAGCAATTGCCCTTACATTACCTGATTTCTTTAATGCTTTTAAACCATTCGCACCATCCTGTCCCATACCAGTCATAATAACTGCGATTTTATCCATATCATGACAGCTACTAACATCTTCAAACATGACATCCACTGATGGGCGATGTCCCGACCTCGGTGGCTCTGTTTGATCGAGAACGATAGCGTAAGTTGTTCCTATTTTTCGAAGCTTTAAATGGTAGCCTCCAGGCGCGATATAGGCAACGCCATCTTTTAAAATATCGCCTTGCTCTGCTTCTTTTACATGAATACTACTTAGTTGATCTAAACGATTGGCCAAAGATTTCGTGAAGCCTGCTGGCATATGTTGTACAATTAAAATTGGTGCATTAACATTTTCAGGAATTTTCGTAATCACTTCTTGTAATGCACGGGGTCCTCCTGTGGATGTACCAATTAAAATAATTTTTTTAGACGTTTTGCTCCATTCTCTTTTATTTGGAATGGGTGACGTGACTGGTTGCTGCTTTTTTATGTGCGGAATATTAAATGGCCTTTCCGCTTTAAAAGGCTCTGTTTTTCGAGCTACTTCTAGCGGTCTTTTTAGCTTCGTTACAGAAATATTGGCTGCCGATTCTACTTTCTGAACTAATTCCTCTTTAATTTTATGTAAATCGAGAGAAATCGTACCACTAGTTTTTGCGACAAAATCTACAGCACCATACTCCATTGCTATCAATGTATTTTCTGTTCCTTGCTTTGTTGTACTTGAGAGCATGACTACAGGAACTGGACAAATACTCATAATTTCTCTTAATGCATCTAACCCATTCATTTCAGGCATTTCTACATCCATCGTGACAACATTTGGCTGTAGTTTCTGTATTTTTTCAATCGCATCTTTTCCATTGCGCGCTGTTCCCACCACTTCAATATTTAAGTTACCATCAAAAAAGTCGCCAACTAGCTTTCTCATAAAAGCCGAGTCATCCACGATCAGCAACTTTTTTTTACTTGAGAATCCCAACTAATCACGCCCTTTCGAAAAAATACTTCTCAGTTTTGTTAACAAATTATTCGAATGTTTCGGTGCATGTATTTCTTCTGTTGTTTCCTGCAGAAAACGCTGGACAATTTGCTGCATCGTTTTCGAAATTGGAGCGTTCGGATATAAAATAGTAAACGGTACCTGCTCCCTAACAGCTTTTCTTACAACAGGGTCCTCTGGCAGTGAGCCAAGCGGTATTGTTTCTTTTGACATGAACTTTTGCATAGCTCCATTTAGCCGCCCTAGCGTTTCTTGCCCTTCTTCCTTAGACATTACGCGATTACATAATATATAAAATGTTTTTTCGCTGTCCTTTAGATGAATAAATTTCATCATCGAGTAGGCATCCATAATAGCGGTTGGTTCTGCTGTAGAAATAACGATTATTTCATCAATAGATGTTAGCAAGTCAAGCGACCAGTTTGTTGCACCAGCACCCATATCGAATAAAATATAATCAAAGGATTGCTGAAGCTGTCTAAAGGCTGAAATAAGCGCCTCAAACATCGCGTCAGACCATTCAACAAGCGCCGACATACCCGAGCCTCCAGAAATGTAACGTACCTCATTTGGCCCTGCAAACATCACTTGGTCAAGCGTTACACTACCTTGCAAATAATCTTTTAAACTATATTCTGTCGTTTTCCCAAAAAGAATATGAATGTTTCCCATACCGATATCCATATCTAAAATGACGACGTTTTTTCCTTCTTTCGCTAATAATGCCGCAAAATTCGTTGTAAAATTACTTTTTCCTACACCGCCTTTACCGCTTACAATCGCTATTGACTTTCCTAAAGCACCCTGACTTTCTAACATTTTCATTCGCAAAATTTCAGCCTGATCTCTCATTTAATTTCTCCTTGAAAGAACAACTCAAATAATTTTTCTAAACTTGGCTCCTCTATATCCTCTGGTACTTCTTGCCCATTTGTATAGTAAGCAAGTCCTTTCTTATATTTAATCATTAAATTGAACATTGTGCCAATAGAATTTGTTTCATCCAGCTTCGTAAAAATGAATTTTTCGACATGAATTTGATTAAACTGCTGAATGATTGTTTCTAAGTCTTGTTCTTTCGATGTTAGTGATAGTACTAAAAAAGTTTGTACCTCGTCACCGAAATTAATAAGGCGCTGCAAATCAGTAATATACCTTGCTTCTTTATAATTTCGACCTGCTGTATCGATAAACACTAAATCTAAATGGGCAAACTTCTCAATCGCTGCTTTATAATCTTCAGCGCTGTAAACAATTTCAATCGGCACTTGTAACAAGCCTGCATATGTTTTCAATTGTTCAATTGCTGCAATTCGGTACGTATCCGTCGTAATAAAACCGACCTTTTTTTTCTTTTCGAGCACAGCTCGGGCAGCCATTTTTGCAATCGTTGTCGTCTTTCCTACACCTGTAGGTCCAAGCACATTAATATATTTACGGTCATAAGAAACAGCACCTATTTCAATACCTCTTAATTGCCGCTCTAAAATGCGCCTTGTCGCTTCTTGGAAATCATCAAAGTCAATAGTAGCAAGATTTTCTGTATGAACAAAAAGCTCATCACTAACTTGTGTGATGAGCTCTTCATTCAGCTCTTGCTGTTTCAAATAGTCGATAAAGTGCAAGAGTTCATCGGGATATTTTGACTGAATGGATTGTCGATGTAAAGATTGCATAATTAATTTTAAATCTGCAATTTCCTTTTTTAATTCGTTTGTCATTGTAGAGTCTTCTTCTGCAGATGTTTTTTTAGAAATAGCCTGCTCTTGTTCTTTCATTATAGATGGTGCAGCAGCCTCTATTATCGGCTTCAAAGATTGCAAGTCTTGTAAAGGTGGAAAAACGGGCTTCGCTTCCACCTTATCAACTCCTGCCACAACTTCAAAGCTTTTCTTTTTCACTAGACCAAAAAACTTTTTATTGACGACGACCTTTGAATTTAAAATTACAGCATCATCACCGAGCTCAGCCCGAATCAATTTCATGGCTTCCGCAATTGATGGGGCATTATATTTCTTCATCTTCATTCAACATTCACCACTCCAACACTTTGAATTTCCACAGCGGCATCAAGCTCATTGTAGCTTAAAATAGGGATTTGCGGGAAATAACGTTCCGTTAATTGACGCAAATACATACGCACTCCCGGTGAGCATAAAATTAACGGGGATTGCTCCATATAGGAAACCCGCTCTACTTCTTTAGCAATCGTTTCAAGCACTAGCTGAGAGTCATGCGGGTCCATCGCTAAATAATTGCCGTGGTCTGTTTGTTGAATACTGTCTGCGATTAGCTTCTCTACTTTCGCCGAAACAGTAATTACTTTAAGTGCTGGTTGACCGTTGACGTATTGCGTCGTAATTTGTCTTGCAAGTGCTTGTCTTACATATTCAGTTAAAATATCTGTATCACTCGTTAGCTTTGAATAGTCTGCTAATGTTTCAAAAATAATTGGTAAATTACGAATGGATACATTTTCACGCAATAATTTGCTAAGCACCTTTTGAATTTCTCCAATAGACAATGGGGCAGGTGTTAGTTCTTCTACTAAAATAGCATGTGTTTCACGTAAATGATCAATTAATTGCTTCGTTTCTTGACGTCCAAGTAATTCGTAAGCATTTGCTCGAATCATTTCCGTCAAATGCGTTGAAACAACGCTTGGTGGATCAACAACTGTATAGCCAAGCATTTCGGCCTCTTCCTTCACCTGCTCTGTAATCCATTTTGCAGGTAGACCAAAGGAAGGCTCGATTGTATCAATGCCATCGATGCTATCATCATCGCCAGGACTCATTGCTAAAAAGTGGTCTAATAGAAGCTCTCCGCGCGCCATTTCATTGCCCTTTATTTTAATGCGATATTCATTCGGCTGTAACTGTATATTATCACGAATTCGTACAACAGGGATAACAATACCTAGCTCTAAGGCAAGCTGACGACGTATCATAACAACGCGGTCTAATAAATCTCCGCCCTGTGCCGCATCAACAAGTGGAATTAAGCCATAGCCAAACTCAAATTCAATCGGGTCAACACTTAATAAACTAACGACATTTTCAGGACTTTTCATCGTATCCGTTGCTACTTCTTCCTCCAACTCGAGCAATTCTTCAGGGCTTTCTTCTTTTTTATGATCCATTAACCAAGCACCGATTGCTAAAGCTGCTGCAATTGGAATCGTAATCCAAAATGGAATAGGTGTGAATAGACCAAGTAAGAAAATAGTTGCACCCGCTACATAAAGCAGCTTCGATTGTGCAAATAGTTGCTTTGTAATATCTTCTCCAAGATTACCATCTGATGCTGCACGCGTTACAACAATACCTGTTGCAGTTGAAATTAATAGTGCTGGGATTTGCGATACAAGACCATCTCCGACAGTTAAAATCGAGAATTTATTGGCTGCCTCCGAAAAGCTTAAATCTAAGCTGACAATCCCTATAATCATACCGAATAATAGGTTAATAAATACCATAATAATAGAGGCGATTGCATCTCCTTTTACGAACTTAGTGGCACCATCCATCGCTCCGTAAAAATCCGATTCTCCTGCTACTTTATCGCGGCGTTCACGCGCTTCTTTTTCAGAAATAATACCAGCGTTTAAATCGGCATCAATGCTCATTTGCTTACCAGGCATCGCATCTAATGTAAAACGTGCTGCTACTTCAGCTACACGCTCCGCCCCTTTTGTAATAACAATAAATTGGATAATTACTAACAGCATGAAAATAACTAAACCAACTAAAATATTTCCACCTGTTACGAAATTACCAAATGTATCAACAACATCCCCTGCATCTCCGTTTGCTAAAATTGCTCGCGTAGTAGATACACTTAATCCTAAACGGAATAATGTCAGTAATAAAATAACGGACGGAAAAATGGAGAAGTCTAAAGCTTCCTTCATATTCATTGCTGTTAATAATACGAGTAAAGCTAGCGTAATATTAATAATAATTAGAAAGCTTAATAACCACGTAGGTAGAGGGATAATGAGCATCGCTACTACTAAAATAACCGCAGCTAAAACCCCTATATCGCGAATTTTCATTACTTTCCCTCCTGCTAAATTTTGCGTTTAATACGATACACATACGCTAAAATTTCTGCTACTGCTTTAAAAAACTCTTCTGGTACGGCATCACCAATTTCAACTTGGTCATACATCGCACGCGCTAGTGGTCGATTTTCCACCATTATGACATCATGTTCCTTGGCAATCATTTTAATTTTTTGAGCAACAAAATCTGTCCCTTTTGCAATTACACGCGGTGCATCCATGCTATTCTCATCATACTTTAAAGCAATAGCGTAGTGCGTCGGGTTTGTAATAACAACATCAGCCGACGGTATTTCTTGCATCATGCGGCGCATCGCCATTTCACGTTGGCGCTGCTTAATTTTTGACTTAATCAAGGGGTCACCCTCGCTATTTTTATATTCATCTTTAATGTCTTGCTTTGACATTTTTAATTGCTTTTCATATTCATATTTTTCATAAAAATAATCCAAAAGCGCGATAAATATTAACATTAAAGCTGCCGCAAGTCCCATAATGCCTGTCAAATAGGCAACTGTACCCAAAATTTCCCACGGGCTTTTAAAAGCGAGCGATAAAACATTTTCTAAATTCATCCAAATAACAGTTGTCGTTACAGTGCCAATAAATGCAACTTTCAACAACGATTTAATTAAATTAATAATCGCTCGTGTCGAAATAATTTTCTTTATTCCCTTTATAGGGTCCATTTTTTTTAAATCTAATTTTAATGTTTCTGTTGTAAATAGAAGTCCAAATTGAAAATAGTTAGCTCCAATACCCGCAACCATCGCAACTACCATAATTGGCAAAACAAGCATCGCCATTTCTTTTAATGATTCAAAATACATCTCCATCACTGTATCAACTGTCATCGTATCGATTAGTAGATTACGTCCAAAAGCTTGATTCAAGAAGTCTATTAAACCGCTAAACATGAACGGAGCCGCAATGAATAAAAAAGCAAATGTTATAAGTAATAAAAAAGCGGCAGTTACATCTTGGCTTTTTAATACTTGCCCCTTTTTTCTCGCATCTTGACGTTTTTTAGGCGTCGCTTTCTCCGTTTTTTCACCTGCAAAAAATTGGAGGTCCAGTGTAATATAAAGTTTCATGTTAGCCACCACCTAAAAGAACCATTAAATCTCGTAAGTGCACAATCATCATTTCAATCAACTTTTGCATAACGCCTACCATTACACCCATCGTAATGACTAAAATGATAAAACCCACTGCAATTTTAATTGGGAAACCAACGACGAAAATATTCATTTGCGGTACAGTTTTCCCTGTAATTCCAAGTGCCACTGTAACTAAAAATAGTGTTGCAATTATTGGAGCTGACATTTGAAAGGCGATTGCAAATACAGCCACAAACATTTTAATAATAAAATCCACAGTCGCCTCACTGCCGAAACTAGGGAAAAATTGATTCATCGGCATAAATTGATAGCTGTAATAAATACCATCTAACAGCAAATGATGTCCATTTATAGCTAGCATTGTTAAAAGCGCTAGGAAGTTAAAAAATTGACCCATTAATGGACTTTGAGTACCTGTTTGTGGATCAATAATATTGGCCATTGCAAAGCCCATTTGGAAATCAATGAAGCCACCGGCAATTTGGACTGCTGACATAATGATATAGGCGGTTAACCCTAGCATTAATCCAATAATAGCTTCTTTTAATACGAGTAATATGTAATAACCATCAAATGCAATTGCCTCGTTTGGAAATGCGTAATACATAATTAACGATAACGCAAACGCTAGAGCAATTCTCATTTGAGGCGGTATTGTACGATATGAAAATAACGGGACTGATACAAAAAAGGCAGATACACGAACGAACATCAATAGCAAAACGGTTATTTGAGGAACTAATTCTGCCATCTTCTATCCTATGTAACGAACCAAATTATTTAAAATCTCATGAAAAAAGTTTGTCATCTGTGAAATCATAAACGGACCAAAAAAGACAATTGCTACTAACACGGCAACAATTTTTGGTACGAACGCTAATGTTTGCTCCTGAATGGATGTCGTCGCTTGAAAAATACTCACCATTAGCCCTGTCGCTAATGCAATAAGAAGTAGCGGTCCCGACGTAACAAGGACAACAAAAATTGCTCGCTCTGCAATTGAAATGACCATTTCCTGTGTCATTATGTATCATCCCCTAAAAACTTTGAAGTAATGATTTCATTACTAGATACCAGCCATCTACTAATACGAATAGCAAAATTTTAAATGGCAATGAAATCATAACGGGCGGTAACATCATCATCCCCATCGACATAAGTGTACTTGCGACAACCATATCAATAACTAAAAACGGAATGAAAATCATAAAACCCATTTGAAATGCTGTTTTTATTTCACTTAATGCATAGGCAGGCACGAGCATCGTCAGCGGTATTTCCTCAATTGTTGTTGGTCGCTCTGCTTGATTGTATGCAATAAATAATTCTAAATCCTTTTGCCTCGTATGCTTAGCCATAAATTCCTTAAAAGGTATAGCGGCGCGATCATAGGCCTCTTCCAAATCAATTTCCTCGTTAAATAATGGTTGCAATGCTTGATCATTTACCTCCTGAAAGGTAGGTGCCATAACAAAAAATGTTAAAAATAATGCTAACCCTATAATCACTTGGTTTGGAGGCATTTGCTGTGTGGCTAATGCCGTTCTAGTAAAAGAGAGCACAATGACGATACGAGTAAAGGAAGTCATTAAAATTAAAATACTAGGTGCTAAGGACAGCACTGTTAATAAAAGAAGTAGTTTGACTGACGTTGAGACATTTGCTGGATCAAAATCAGAGAATGCAGTAATTAATGCCATCATTGCTTATCATGCTCCTTTTCTTTCCATTGCTCTAGTCCATTACTACGTTCTTTTTTTATTTCTGATAATCTTTTATCGAATATATTGCCAAAGCTTTCTACTTGTTGTTCCGTTTTTTGCTTCTGCTCTGATTTTTTCGTAAACAGCTCAACAATATGTGGTACTGTTGGCATCGTCAGTTGCTTATCTTCATACTGCGCCAAAATTTGCTCAATTTCTTCTTCATCTGAAAGCTCTTTTAATAGTTGAACATTGTCACCGACACCAATCATATAAAGATGGTTGCCTACTTGAATAATTTGAACGGATTTTTGTGCGCCAACCGAAAGTCCACCAACATTGCGAACAACACTATTTTGTTGGTATTTTACATTGCGTTTATTTAAAAATCTAAGCACACCTATCAATAAAGCAAGAACCAAAATAAGTGCAAACAATACTTTCATATAGCTCCATAAACTGAAAGAGCCAGATGCCGGGGCATTTTCATCTGTAGCGGCATCTGTTTCAGCATCAATATCATCGGAAGATGGACTGTTCTTCAAATGATCAATAACATAGCCATCTTGCGCAGCGTATGCTTCAGTTGGTGAAAAAACGGCAATCAATACAAGCAGCATAACAAAAAAATACGCATGTAATGATTTATTTTTTAGCATTCTATTAACCTAAAGCTTTTTGGATTGCTTCAATTACTCGGTCAGCTTGGAATGGCTTTACGATGAAATCTTTAGCACCAGCTTGAATCGCATCAATTACCATCGCTTGCTGTCCCATCGCAGAGCACATTATTACAATAGCATTTGGGTCTGTCCCTTTAATTGCTTTTAGTGCCGCGATACCGTCCATTTCTGGCATTGTAATATCCATCGTTACTAAATCAGGACGTAATTCGCTGTATTTTTCGACTGCTTGTGCACCATCCGCTGCCTCGCCTACTACCTCATAGCCATTTTTCGTTAAAATATCTTTAATCATCATACGCATGAAAGCAGCATCATCAACAATTAAAATCTTTTTAGACATAATCAATTCCTCCAGTTTAAACTATCGTAAATTATTCAAGCGGTCAGCTTGACTTAAAATATCTGTAATACGAACACCGAAATTCTCATCAATAACAACAACTTCGCCTTTCGCAATTAAGCGACTATTTACTAAAATATCAACAGGCTCTCCTGCTAACTTGTCTAGCTCGATAATCGAGCCACTTGAAAGGTCTAAAATTTCTTTTACTGAACGCTTTGTTCTTCCAAGCTCTACAGTCACTTGCAATGGAATATCTAACAGCATATTTAAATTACGTGATTCTTGCTGTGATAAATTTGCTTGCTCAAAGCTTGCAAATTGTGCCGTTTGTACATTCACCTGCTGCTGTGGAGGCATTTGATATACAGGCTGCTGATACATTGGTGGCTGTTGATATGCCGGCTGTTCGTACATAGGTTGCTGATACATCGGCTGCTGCTGTTGTACAGGTGGCTGTTGCATTTGTTGCTGTACTTGCTGCTGCACCGGTTCGGAAGCAGGCTGTGTCGGCTGCGCTACAGCTTCCACTACAGCTGATGCTTCCTCCTCATCAGTTTCCCCCATTAATGACTTTACTATTTTCTTACTAAAATTTAAAGGTAATAGTTGCATAATATTCGAATCGATTAATTCACCAATACGCAATCTAAAGGAAACGCGTACAAGGAAATCATCGTCCGGTATATTGTCTTTTCCTTCATCTTGAGCAATGTTCATTAAATCAATGGAAGGCGGCGAAATGTCTACTTTCTGATTAAAGATTGTTGACATCGATGTTGCTGCAGAGCCCATCATTTGATTCATTGCTTCCTGTACGGCACTTAATTGGATTTCTCCTAGCTCAGGCTTCGGATTTAAGCCGTCTCCACCAAGCATTAAGTCGGCAATAATTGCAGCATCTGACTGTTTAATAACGAGTAGATTAACACCTTTTAATCCAATCGTATATTCTACTTGAATTGCAACATATGGATGCGGGAATTCCTCATCTAATCTATTGCGATTAATCATTGAAATGCTAGGTGTTGTAATGTCTACTTTTTGACCAAGCAATGCAGATAACGCAGTTGCTGAACTACCAAAAGAAATATTACCTATTTCACCTAATGCATCCTGTTCCATTGGACTCAGATGGTCTTCTATTCTAACCTCATCAGCTAATACTGTTGCAGCATCCTCCGATGTATCTTTTTGATTTTCTAAAGTTTCACCTCTTAACAAGGCTTCAATCTCTTCTTGGGAGAGCATTTCATCACTCATCTTCGTCTCCTCCTTCCATAGGATCAATAATTTGAACAGCCATCTTTTTACCTAGTTTACCAGGTTGTATCGTGAATTTCGGCGTATTGCCAACTTTCAGTACGAGATGTTCATCAATTTTCTGTTCTAATGGTATAACATCACCTAGTTGCATCGTTAAGAAATCTTCTACTGAAATCGTTGTATTTCCAAGCTCCGCTACAACTGGTAACGCAGATTGCTTCACGCGTGATTGTAAAAAATCCATTTGCTCTGGTGAGTTTTGCTTCGTATTTGTCTGCATCCAATAGCGCACTGATAAATTAGGCACAATTGGTTCAAGCACAACGTGAGGCAGACAAATGTTAATCATCCCTGTCGTTTCACCAATAACTGTATTTAGTGATATGACAACAACCGTTTCGTTCGGTGAAATCATTTGCAAAAATTGCGGATTTACTTCTAACTCAACAAGCATCGGGTCGATTTCTACAATACTTTCCCACGCCTCACGCATGTTATCAAACGAACGTTCAAATAAATTCGTCATAATTTTTTGTTCAATTTCTGTTAAATTATCGACATTGCTATGACTTGAACCTGCTCCCCCCATTAAACGGTCTAACATCGAATAAGCGATGTTTGGATTAATCTCCATTAAAATATTACCATCTAACGGCGGTACTTCAAATACATTTATTAATGTCATATTCGGTATTGAGCGAACAAATTCTTCAAAAGGTATTTGGTCAACAGATACAACTGTTATTTGAACATAGGTTCTTAATTGTGCTGAAAACGATGTCGTTAATAATCTAGCAAAGTTTTCATGTATTCGGGTCAAACTTCGGATTTGATCTTTTGAAAAACGAAGTGCGCGTTTAAAGTCATAAATTTTCACTTTTTTCGTTTCATCTTCTTTTTTCATATCATCCGCTGACATTTCTCCTGTTGAAATCGCAGATAACAGCGCATCAATTTCAGATTGGGATAATACATCTCCTGCCATTTGCCCACCTCCATTTCAAAAGATGTTTCTAGTATGTTTATTCGGCAGTTATCTTTCGTTTTTAGCAACTGCCCTACCATAGGTAACGAGGGCGTTGCTATGTTTTAGAAATTAGTTGCAGCTAGTACTTTACTTATAAGTATGCTAGATTGCAAGTTAGCTAGGCCTACTGACTTATGAAAGAGGTTATATATACTTGTTGAACTGTACCCTCTTGCATAAATTCATTAATTTTCGTCTCTAGCGTATTTTCAAATGCTATTTTACCTTGCTTTCCTTCTAATTCTTTTAGCTCCATAGCCGATAGCTCTTGGATAGCGATGTTATTCACTTGGAATAGGCGTTTTTCTAATTCCGTTGCAGCCTCTTTGCTATCTGTTTGAATTTTTAGCTGCATAATAACAATGCGTTTATCAGCCAAATTCGTCCTAATTTCAGGAACATCTACTGACGCTTCTAAAATTTCGTCAATTGTCGGCTCTGTATTTTGCGTTCCTTTATTTGCCTGTACATAAACGACAAACAGGATTGCTCCTACTAAAATTATTGCCACTAAAATAATAATCATAATCGTTAACAGCTTATTATTCTTCATTCTCTTCACCTCGTAGATGCGGATTAGATAATATTTGTATATGTTGATAAAAGGTCTTTACCTTTTGGCGCACCTGCTCCTCTTTTTCTAAAACGATTAATTTGCTGCCAGTTGTTAATGTAATCGTCGTATCCGGAAAGGATTCGACGGTTTCTATGTATAATGCATTTAACGTAAATGTTTTGCCATTTAGACGCGTCAGTTCAATCATTGAATTAGGGCCGGTCGAACGAAGTGCCGGCCCGACCCTCCCTTACAATGAATTATAATCAATCAAATTATCAGGCGTGTGGATTAGCTTTTTTTACAAGGCAAGCCTAGTAACTCGTTGATTTCCGCTACGGGGGACACTTTCCTCGGGGTGCGGCTTCAACTAATTTATTTCGGTCAATGCCGAAATAAATGGATTTTCAGCCCGAGGCCAATACGATGTTGGTCATGAAGACGTTGCTCGCTTGTCGTAGCGACCTTAGCCTCCCTACCTTTGTATCCCGATGGAGTCGCCCCCTTCGTTCCAATCAACGAGTGTATGCCTAAGAGAAGGCATTTCTTCTAAATAATACACGCTAATTAATAAACAATGTTTACATAATCAACACATCTGTCAAATTATCGTTTTAAATTTACAAGCTCTTGTAAAATTTCATCTGATGTCGTAATAATACGTGTATTCGCTTGGAAACCACGCTGCGCTACAATCATTTCTGTAAACTCTTCTGATAAATCAACATTCGACATTTCTAAAGAACCTGACACAACAGCTCCAATACCCGCTACTGTTCCTACTTGCGCGTATAATTCACCAGAGTTAGCTGTTTTTTGATAGTAGTTTGCGCCAACTTTCTCTAAACCACCAGCATTTGGGAATTTACCAAGGATTAATGTACCTGCATACATTAAATCTCCTTTATAGTCAACATAAGAGATTGTTCCATCTTTCCCGATACTAATATTTTGAGCAGTTGTAGGAATACGAATTGTTCCAATATCCCCCTCTTCAGGGTTTAAAGTCGCATCCTCTGGATCATATAAGTTTGCTCCTTCATCGCCAGATACAGCTGGTCTGTCGTCTAATAGTATCCCTTCATCTCCATCAGCATCAACAGAATATTCTTCCGCTCTAACACCAACTAAATATTTCCCGTCAGCATTTACTAAATAGCCGTTACGGTCCATATAGAAATTCCCTGCACGTGTAAATAAAATATTGCTAAATGCGTCTTCCCCTGTTTCCTCAATGATTCCTTCATCGTTTGGTGCAGTTGCATCTGCCACTAAGAAGAAACCATCTCCTCCAATTGAGAAGTCTAACGTACGTCCTGTATTTTGACGCGAGCCTTCTGTATGAATCGTATCAATTGCAGCAAGCTCTGAGCCTAAGCCTACTTGTTTTGGATTGACACCCCCGATAGTGTTCGTTGGACCTGAAGCACTACCTATACTTTGTGACATTAAATCTTTAAAAATTACGCGACCTTTTTTAAAGCCATGTGTATTTACGTTGGCAATATTGTTACCAATTACGTCTAACTTTGTTTGGAAGTTTCTTAAGCCTGAAATACCCGAATACATCGAACGTAACATATTGTTTTGTTCTCCCTTCGTCTTATCAAATTCGTTTGTATTTTTTAGTGTGATACTACATCAGTCAGTCAGTAGCATCCAATAGGCCTCCTAAAAGGTCCAGCCTATAAAATAATTGTACCATCAATATTTGTGAAAATTTGTGCTTTCGCCTCTAAGCGGTCCATCGCTGTAATAACCGTCGCATTTTGGGAGCTGACAATAAGCGCTGCCTGCTCTATCAATACTAAAGGCTGCTTTACCCCTTTTTCATGTGCCTCAAATACTTTATCCGTTACTTGCTGCCACTCTGAATCCGAGATAATAATTCCACGCTCTTGCATGCGTTCTGTTGCATGCTTGCTAATTTTTAATTGCTGTCCATTGACTGCCGACTGTAAGTGCTCCATAAAGGATGTCGGTGCAGTTTGTTTTGCTCGCTGTGCTGGCTGTATCGGTGGATGATACGGAATGCGCTGAATTGAATTTATCTGCTTCATGTGCCCCACCACCTTACTCGTTATCAGCAGGCGATTCAGAATTTTCAGTTGGCTCTGTTGATTCTGTCTCATCATTTACTACTTCAAACTGGTCTTGCGTTAAGCGAGTGCCATCACTTAACAAATAAAGAATTGAGCCATTTTTCATTGTGATTGCTTCAATAATTGCCTCAAGATTTTGTCCATCTACTTCATAACGAACGATTTGACCAATCAATTTGCTTGCTTCTGCAAATGGATTACCAGCTCCGGAAGTCGAATCCTTCCCGACAATCGAAGAAATATTACCGGCTGAAATCGTTTTGCCATCTTCTAGTACGAATTGTGGTTGGCCATCGACGAATTTCAACTCAACAATTGTTCCTACGCCCTCATTGGCAATTGGCATACCTTTTTCATCTAATTCTTCAGTCAACTCATGCCATTTTACCTCTTTACCAATAAAAGTAGTATAGGACATTAATTGTGTTTGTTGTTGTGATTCCACTAATACCTCTATTGCTTTTGTCATATTCTGCATCTGCTCTAGAGATGAGAACTGAGCCATTTGAGCTATGAACTCACGGTCACTCATTGGATTTGTTGGGTCTTGGTTTTGTAGCTGTGTAATTAATAGCTGCAAAAAAGCATCTTTACCTAATGTGCTATTGCCTGTTTCCTTTGTTGGCGGGTTGTAGCTCGAATGATAATAACTTTCTGGAATTCCAGTTGTGCTTGTATTTGTCATTCCTTACACCTCCTCGCTTAAAAATTCACTAAATGATTTTTTATCATCATCATCTTCATCGTTTTGTGTTTCTTGTTCTTCGTTTTGCTGTTGTTTAAAGAAGTTATTAAAGAAGCTTTGGTCACGCATGTTGCGTTCTGCATCTTGTAGGGCTTGCGAAACATCAATACGCTCCATTTGAATGTTTTGTGCCGCAAATGCCGTCTTTAATTGTTGTAGATTCGAATCAAGTAATTCTTTTCCTACCGCTGTAGATGCAAGTAATCGCGCTGTTAGCATACCGTCTTTTTGCATAATTTCAATACGAATAGAGCCTAAATTTTCTGGATAAAGCTTTAGCATCAATCGCATCGTACCTTGCGTATTTGACAGTTGACTGCGATTAATTAAATTTTGTATTTCTTTTAGTAAGGCTTCAGATTGTGCTGGACGCTCCGCTGGTAACGTTAATGTTACTGTTTTAACTGCTGTAGATGCTGGCTGTGATGCAATAGATGTCGGCTGTGAATTTTCTACTTCTTGCTTAATCACTTGCTGAAATACAACTGTTTTAGGTGCTTCCTGCACAGTTTGTTGTTGCGTTTGCGCTGCTTGCTGTAACTGTGGAGCGATTTGCTGGAATGCTTCCTTTACTTGTGCCAGCAGCCATTCTTGGTTATATACTGTATCCACTTTAGCGCCAATTACTTCCGCTAATTTCAATACAGCTAACACTTTTTCAGCCTGCTGTGGCGCTACTTGATGCTCACCTTGCAATGCTGACATGATTTGTGCTACTAAATTTGGTGCTTGCTCAATAAAAGTCCAAACATCCTCAATTTGTGCTTCCTCTCCAAGTAACTGTTGGACAATCATCATTAGCTCGTCTTTTTCAATACCTAAAGCTGCTGCCAAATCGTCTAAATTCATCATGCTTTCAACCGCTATAGCCTCACCTTCCACCTCAACAAATAAAAGTGCCTCGTCGTGGGGAATGCCCAATATTTCTAGTACAGATTCAAGTGAATCAGCTTTTATAAGCTGCTCAACTGCGCCCAGGTCCGTTTGAGCTGTAGTTGATGATGTCATTGTTGGTTGATTCGACGCTGCCAAAATTTCATTAAAGACCGAACCAAATTTTTCATTGCTAAGTTGGCCATTTGTAGCTGCTGACGCTGCCTGCTTTGGCATTGTCACTTTTGGAGACAATTGCTGAACCATTGCGATATTCATTTTTTTCACCCCCTTTCAAATCATTGCTGTGCTAGTAATTCCGTATAGCGTGCTGCGTCTGCTGCTGGCATTTTTGTAAAAATAGCTGACAAAATATCCGGCTTCAAATTTGACATAATTCGCAGTGCCTCTTCATCGTTCATTTCTATTAAAATTGGCGCCGCTGCTTTTGCAGACATTTTTTCAAAAGTAGATAAAATTTCTTGGAAGTCCTTTTTCACTTCTTCTTGCTCGCGTTTTAGTTTATCGATTTCAAATAATAAACGCTCCTGCTCAATTAATAATTCTTCATTTTTTTCATTCGAAGCATCAATTTCGGATTGCAGTCGTGCCGTAATTGCTTCTTTTTCTTGCAGCTCTGCCTGCAATGCTACTATTTTTTGTTCTGTCATTGATGTGTTTTCTATTACTTCCTCTTTGTCTGTGTCAAGGAATGGAATTTTTTCTTTCATACTATCTGCGAATTGGAAAACATTCGTGTTCGTGAAATATGCTACGATTAATACAATCGTAATCGTAAACAACAATGGGATAATAAACAGCATAAAGAATTTTTGAAAAAATCCCGGTTTCTTGTCATCACGCTCTTCTTCATTTATGTTTTCAATCTGTTTTTTCGCCATGACATCACCTGATTTCCCTCTTGTTATACGCAAGCGATGATAGTTCATCTAATTGCTTTGCCTCGATGCGATTTTGCTCTTCTCTAAAGGCATCAAAATCTTTTTCACGCATTTTTTCAAACTTGCGTACTTCTAAATTTTTTTCCAGTAATTTTTGCTCATGCCAATTCATTTTTGAACGTGCTTGTACAACTTTTTCTTGGACATCCGCTATCGTTTTTTCCATGCTATCAATAAAGTTTGCATAATGGCTAATTTCATCTATCGAAGCGCCGATTGTTAAACGCTCCTGCTGAAAAGAAATTAAATCCTCTTTTTTCTTTAATAAGTCATACAGCCTTGTCGCTACTTCTTCAAAGACACGCACGGACTCCTTGTAAGCAATTTCTGATTCGTTTTTTTCCTGCTCACGCACTACTAATATTTTTTCGAATCGATATGTGTATTGCATTATGACGATACACCACCATTTGCTAAAGTAATTAATTCATTTACAGCTTGCTCTATTGACACATAATCCTTATAGCCTTGCTTTAAATAGGTTGTAATGAGCGGTTCATATTGGATTGCTTCGTCGATTTCACGCGACGTGCCTCGCTTATATGCGCCAATATTAATTAAATCCTCTGATTTCGCATACGTATAATACAATTCTCGTAAGCGCTCCGCTGCTTTTACATGCTCAGGCTCTGAAATATGGTTCATTAGTCGACTAACACTTTTTAACACATTAATGGCAGGATATTGCCCTTTATTTGCTAATGTACGGTCTAAAACAATATGACCGTCTAAAATACCACGTACTGTATCGGCAATTGGTTCATTCATGTCATCACCATCTACTAGCACCGTATAAAAGGCTGTAATAGACCCTTTTAAATTTGTCCCTGTCCGCTCTAATAAAGAAGGTAAAATAGCGAATACAGAAGGGGTATAGCCACGTGTTGCGGGTGGCTCTCCAACTGCTAAACCTACTTCACGCTGCGCCATCGCGACACGCGTTACCGAATCCATCATCAGCATGACATTCATCCCTCGATCTCGGAAATATTCCGCAATTGCTGTAGCTGTAAATGCTGCTTTTATACGCATCAATGCGGGTTGGTCACTTGTTGCCGCAACAACAATTGAACGACTTAATCCTTCTGGACCTAAGTCTCGCTCTATAAATTCTCGAACTTCACGCCCACGCTCGCCGACTAAAGCAATAACGTTTAAGTCAGCCTTTGTATTTCGGGCAATCATACCGAGCAATGTACTTTTTCCGACACCGGAACCTGCAAAAATCCCTACACGCTGCCCAGTGCCAATTGTCAACATACCATCAATGGCCTTTACACCAACTTCCATTCGTTCGCTAATTGGCGGACGTGTCATTGGGTTAGGAGGCTGTCGTTCTGTTTGTACTGATACAAGCCCTTTTGGCAATGTATAGCCATCGTATGGATTGCCCATCGAATCTAGTACTTTACCAATTAGCTCTGGACCCACTTTTATTTCTAACGGCTTGCTTGTCCCTTCCACTAAACAGCCGATTGAAATTTCACGCAATGAGGAGAATGGCATTAGGACAACAATTTCATCCCTGAAGCCTACTACTTCAGCTAATATTGTTTGCTGCCCATGCTGCATCGTTTGGACATGTATTTTACAGACATCCCCTATGGAGCTCTCTGGGCCTCGTGACTCAATCATTAAGCCTACTACTCTCGTTACTCGTCCAAATTTTTTGAATGTATTGAGATTGGGTATATGTTCAATTAATTGAGCCGTCTTCATCCATATCAGTCCTTGCTTGTTAAAATTTCATTTAGTTTCAAACGTAGTTCATTCAACTGTTCATCAATTGACACAACGATACGTCCGTGATTCGTTTCGATATAGCTTTCGGTATTTTCCAAGTCTTCATTCACAAAAAATAATAAAGGAACATCTGGCGGGAACATTTCAGCTAATTCGTCACGATTTTTCGTAATTAGCTGATAATATGCTGGTGCTACATAAATTTTTATTTCCTTCATTTCCCGCGCCTCTTTTAAGCCGCGTTTTATGATTTCAGTAAATAATTCATTATCTCGTTCTAATGCCACACCAATAATGCGTTCAGCCGCAGTTAAAGCTAGTTCAAGCACAACAAACTCTTGGTCATCGATATACTTTTCCACATTTTGCTGCGCTTGTTCAATCGTCTTGTTGGCAATTTGCAGCGAATGCTCCATTGCTGCATTTGCTTTTTGAATACCTTCCTCATAGCCAGCAGCAAAACCCTCCTCATGGGCCTGCTGCTCTAGCATAAGCTTCTCTTCCTGCCAAATTTGCTTCAATTGCTCAATGGCTTGCAATTGTTCGTCACGATATTGCTCTAGCTGTTGACGTTCCAATTCGATTTGTTGTCTTGCCTCTTCTAAATACATTTCTCGCTCTGCATGAATATCTTCTAATGTTAGATTCTCGAGCTCTTCGATTTCATTGTTTGCTTGAAAAACGGTCGGTTGAAAAAAATCCTTTATTTCAATTTTAACACCTTGCTCCGCTTCAGTTGACTGTGCTTGTATAGAGCGAATAATTCTAGACAATGACGTCATCCCCTCCACCACGAGCTATAATGATTTCTCCTGCGTCTTCTAAACGTCTAATAACAGCAACGATGCGAGACTGTGCATCCTCTACATCTCTTAAACGCACCGGTCCCATAATTTCCATTTCTTCTTTAAATGTATCTGCCATACGCTGTGACATATTGCGGAAAATAATATCTTTTACTTCATCAGATGATACTTTCATCGATAATAGTAAATCTTCATTTTCACAGTCGCGAATAACACGTTGAATTGAGCGATTATCAAGCGTAACAATGTCTTCGAATACGAACATGCGCTTCTTGATTTCCTCTGCCAGCTCTGGATCTTGAATTTCGAGTGCATCCAAGATTGTTTTTTCTGTTTGGCGATCAACCCCGCTAAGCACTTCAACAACTGCGTCAACGCCACCTGTTTCAGTGTAATCCTGCGTCACAGTAGAGGATAGCTTACGCTCTAAAACAGATTCAATTTCACTAATTACTTCCGGTGATGTCGAATCCATTACAGCAATACGCTTAGCGATATCTGCCTGAACTTCCTGCGGTAATGACGATAAGATGACACCTGCCTGCCCAGGCTCTAAATAAGATAAAATTAGCGCAATCGTTTGTGGATGCTCATTTTGAATAAAGTTAAAAATTTGAGCTGGGTCTGCTTTGCGCGCAAAATCAAATGGTCTTACTTGTAATGATGACGTTAGGCGGTTTAAAATGGCCTGTGCTTGGTCGCTGCCCAACGCTTTTTCTAAAACTGTTTTTGCGTAGCCAATACCACCCTGTGTAATATAATCTTGCGCTAATGCGATATTATGGAATTCCTCAATAATCTCTTCTTTGACATTTGCTTCTACTTTTTTCACACTTGAAATTTCTAATGTTAAGCGTTCAATCTCTTCCTCGCTTAAATGCTTATATACTGAAGCTGACACCTCTGGTCCTAGTGAAATTAAAAGTAGGGCAGCTTTTTGCTTTCCTGTTAATTCCTTATCTCTCTTAGACATAGCCAACCCCCTAATTAATCCTCAGCAATCCAGCTACGCAACAACTTAGCAAAATCATCTGGCTTGTCTTTCGCCATTTTTTCTAATTGCTTACGACGTACTGTAGCTTCTGTTTCTTTTTCTTCTGCAATATCTTCAACAATGATTTTTTCCTGCTGTTCACCAATTGCTGATAGCTCCTCTTCCTCTCTACGCTTACGTGAACGTAGAATAAAGAATACGAGCAGTAAAATTGCAACTAATAACACCCCACCAATTACCCAAATCCACCAAGGAATGGCAGTTGCTTCTGTATCTGCCGCAACATCCTTACCGAAGAACGGTTGTACAGATACAACAATTTTATTAGCGATTGCTTCGTTCGTTAAGTCACCAGCAGCCTCTTTATCAAGCGTTGTACGAACAATCGACGTTAAAAATTGCTCAATATCTGCACGTGCTTCTTCTGATAATGAGGATAAGTCCTCTGGGTTCGGTGGCTCCACCATCACCTGAATACCAATATCACGAATTTTATAGGGACTCTCATGAATTTCTTTACGAATGCGATTGACGTCATTGTTAATTGTTTCTTCCATTCGTTCATACTCACCATCGCCAACAGCACCCTCTACATAATCAGTGAAATTATCTGTCACTTGACCTGCTTCAGGTGTTCCTGTAGCCGTAGCCCCCGAACCTGTATAGGTTTCTGTAATACGTTGGGCACTAATCGCAATTCCCGACATATTTTCTTCATCAACAGGTAGCACTAAGTTTTCTTGTCGATTTTCCTGTTTAAAGTCAATATCTGTCGTGACAGATACAAGCACTTTATCCTGCCCCATTAATGTGCCGAGCATATTTTGAACTTGACGCTGCAAGTCACGCTCAATTGTTTTCTTTATTTGCATCTGTCCATCAACAGTAGCTACAGAGCCACCGCCAGATACCGCAGCATCCAAATCGTAATGCTCTGCATACTGATTCGTAATTTGAATATTATCTGTCGTTAAATTCGGAATGCTCTTTTCTACTAAACTATATAATGTTTTAATTTGAGCATCTGTAAACTGCTGCCCCGGTGCTGTTTCTAGCATGACCGCAGCCTTTGCTTCTCCTAGCCCATCCTGCAAAAAGACACCTTGCTTTGGCATGGAAATTTGTACGACAGCATTATTGACACCATCAAACTGTTTTAATAAATTCGCAATTTCGGTTTGCGTTGCAGCAAGCTTTAAAACATCGAACTCATTTTCCGTCATCCCGAATCCTGCGTTTTCTGCAAAAAACGAGGTGCTAATGCCACCTGATTGCGGAAAGCCTTGATTTGCTAATGATACTTTCAATGAATCAGCTTGCTTTGCTGGCACTAAAATATTAGTGCCACCCGCTGCGATTTCGTATGTAACTCCTTGCGCATCTAAAACATCTTTAATTTTTCCAACTTCGGACTGTGATAGGTTCGTATACATCGGAACCATTTCTGTACGTGTTGAAAAATATGTAAGCACACTTGCAAATACAATGATTGCAACAAGTGCGCCGAACATTGCACCTTTTTGTTTTTTTGTACGACTCGACCAAAAATTGGTCGAATCGCTTTTTATTTTTGTCAGTCGTTCATTCATTATGAATCCTCCGGTAATAGTGAATGCTATAATTAATTACACCTTGGCTGGCTAATCTTTAGGCAGATTTTTCGAGCGCGGGTTAAAACCAACTCTTTATAATCTACGACATTCGCCAGAGGCTTTAGCTTGATTCAGCGAGACTTTAAGTACCAGCTAAATAAAGAATGTGCTATTCTCGTAGCCATAGAAGTTGAAACCTTATGTACCTGATGCCTCGCTTTTTTGGCACAAAAAATTCTGCTGAATCAAAATAAATTCGCTTCGCTGTAACCGTTCATTATACACTCATTCGCATAATTTCTTGGTATGCCTCAACCGCTTTATTACGAATTTCAATTGTCGCATTTAGTGTAATGCTCGCCTTTTGTGCAGTAATCATTACCTCGTGTAAATCCACATTGCCACCATTAATCAACTTATTTGTCATCGTGTCAGATTGGATTTGTTGTTCATTCACTTGTGCAATGGCTTCTTTCAATGTTGCAGCAAAGTTTTGCTGTGCTTCATAAGGTGTTGCAGTAAGCTTATTTGTTTCTTGTAAGCCTTGCGTTGGAGTAAGCATCGATATAGAATTAATCGCCATATTTTATCACCTTTCCTTCCAATACGTTATTTACCTATTTCTAAAGCTTTTGTCAACATCGATTTATTGGCATTGAATACTGTTATGTTTGCTTCATAGGAGCGTGTTGCCGAGATTAAATCGACCATTTCTTTTAACGGATCTACATTCGCCATTCTTACATAGCCATTTTCGTCTGCGTCGATATGTGTCGGATCATAGACAAGCTTAAATGGCGTTTCGTTATCCTCTTTAATTTGTGATACTTTCACACCATTTCCGACACCTTGCTTCGTCGTTTTCCCCATCGCTACATTTAGGAAGTTGGAAAATTGCCCTTCTTGTGCTGTTAAAGTAACTGTTTTACGGCGGTACGGCTCCCATTCACCATTTACTTGTTTAGCGCGTGTCGTATCCATATTAGCCATATTGGAAGAAATAACATCCATACGGAGGCGTTGTGCGGTTAAAGCGGAGGCCGTTGTATTCATGCTATGAAAAATTGTCATACTTATTTCCCTCCTTTAATGACTGTATTTAATGTATTTAGCTTTCCGTTCACGCGGTCTATAAGCGCGTTGTAGTAAATTGTATTTTCAGCTAATTTCGCTTGCTCTGCATCCATATTTACACCATTGCCATTATGACGAGCACGTAAATTTGCGTAATCAAATACACCTGATTCAAATTGCTTAAACTGAAAATCATAATGACGAATATCATTTTTATTTGCGGCAATTGTTGCATGCCTTGCATCCTCTAGCATGCTTTTAAAGCTTACATCTTTCGCCTTATAATTTGGCGTATCGACATTCGCTATATTATTAGCGATTGTTTTATGTTTTAAAGTTGCATATGAAAGACCGTTTTCTAAATTGCGAATTGTTCCTCCGAATAAATCCAAGCCATTCACCTCTTTTATATATATAGGGTATTCGTCACATTTCGATATAGGTGTTATTAGTTTAATTGTAATTAAGTTAATCCATAGTGTCTATTGTCTTTTAGCTTTTTTAGATAGTCTATAAGAACTATTTTGTTCCATTTTCTTCTCTCCCTTGTCGAAGATTAGCAATGGCATTTATTTGAAAATGATATTTTATTGTCAAGGTTCTACAAATTTTATCAAAAAACACATTATGTATCGCTAACCTCTCAACGAAATCTAAACCAAAAAACCCATTTTTTGTACCAGACTGTTTGGACTAAGTGAAAAAAAGGTCTTATGGGTTTGCCACAAGACCTTTTTACAATTACTTCATTTTGATTTCAGCTAATGCTACTAAAAATTTATCATTTAACACTTTAATATAAGTGCCTTTCATCCCAAGTGAACGAGATTCGATTACTCCAGCAGACTCTAACTTACGTAATGCGTTAACAATAACCGAACGCGTAATCCCCACACGGTCTGCAATTTTTGAAGCTACAAGTAACCCTTCATGACCATCTAACTCCTCAAAAATATGCTCAATTGCTTCAAGCTCAGAGTATGATAATGAATTAATCGCCATTTGTACAACAGCTTTCGAGCGAGCCTCTTCCTCAATAACCTCAGCTTTTTCACGTAAAATTTCCATGCCAACTACAGTTGCACCGTACTCCGCTAAAATTAAGTCATCATCGTTAAATTCATCGTTAATACGAGCAAGAATTAGTGTGCCTAGGCGCTCACCACCGCCAATAATCGGCACAATTGTCGTTAAGCCAGAAGCAAATAAATCTTTATTTTCAACTGGGAATGCCGTATGTTGATTGTTAATATCTAAGTTTGGCGACGTTTCTGTGATGTTAAAAAGGTTTTGCGTATATTCTTCTGGGAATTGACGCTCTGCAAACATTTTCTTCATGCGCTCATTTTCGATTTGTTGATGGATTGATAGACCTAAAAGCTTGCCTTTACGACTAACAATAAAGACGTTAGAATCGATAATATCGCCTAATGTATCTGCCATTTCTTTGAAATTTACTGGCTTACCAGCAGAAGCTTGTAGCAGTGCATTAATTTTTCTTGTTTTTGATAATAAATTCATTTTTTATAGTCCTCCTAAGGCTATTTCTCTATTTACGTAATATTCTAAAGGTTTTTATAATTTATAGCAATTATCTATATTGTAAAGTTCTTTACAGCAATTGTTATCTATAAAATAAATTGTGACAAGTCTTTATTTTTTACGATATTGCCTAATTTCTGATCGACATAGGCTGGTGTTATCTCAATATGCGCTGGTGCAATTTCTGATGCTTCGAAGGAGAGCTCTTCTAATAGGCGCTCTAAAATTGTATGCAAACGTCTAGCACCAATATTATCCGTTTCTTGATTTACTTCCGTTGCAATTTCGGCTATGCGATCGATTGCATCCTCCGAAAAGTCAATCGTGACAGCTTCCGTTTCTAAAAGGGCTTTATATTGTAAAATAAGCGATTGGTCCGGCTCCTGTAAAATACGTACAAAGTCAGCCTTTGTCAGCTTCTCAAGTTCTACACGAATTGGGAAGCGCCCTTGTAGCTCAGGTATTAAATCGCTCGGTTTGGACATATGGAATGCACCAGCCGCTACAAATAAAATATAATCCGTTTTTACAGGACCATATTTTGTTGTTACTGTAGAGCCTTCAACGATTGGTAAAATATCACGTTGCACTCCCTCACGTGAAACATTCGCTGAGGAACCGCTATCCTTACTCGCAATTTTATCAATTTCATCAATAAAGATAATACCTGTCTGCTCAGCTCGATGAATTGCTTCGGCAGTTAACTCATCCGTATCAATTAATTTGTTTGCCTCCTCTAACGCTAAAATGCGACGTGCGTCTTTTACCTGCACCTTTCGCTTCTTCGTTTTCTTAGGCATTAAATTGGTCAACATATCTTGCATGCCACTCATCTGCATTTCCATACCAGGCATATCAAGTAACGGTGCTGCCTGCTCAGTTACTTCGATTGTTACCCATTGATTTTCAAGCTTCCCCTCTGCTAAATCTGCTGCAATTTGACTACGGCGTGAGCGAACCTCCGCTTCTTCCGTCGAATTTTCATCTTCCGCCTGCTCTGGCTTTTGTCCAAAAAGCATTTCCCATGGGTTTTGCTGCGCTTTCGCTTTCTTTTTTGAAGGTGCAAGCAATTTAACAATTGCTTGATTTGCTAGCTTTTCTGCCTCATCTTGAACTGTAGCAAGCATTTCTTCTTTGACAAGACGCAAAGAAGCTTCAACTAAATCGCGAACCATTGATTCTACATCGCGACCTACATAGCCTACTTCTGTAAACTTCGTCGCCTCTACTTTAATAAACGGCGCTTTCGTTAATTTGGCAATGCGCCTTGCGATTTCAGTTTTCCCAACACCTGTTGGACCAATCATTAAAATGTTCTTTGGGATAATTTCATTTTTCATTTCATCATTCAACAAAGAGCGACGATAGCGATTACGAAGCGCAATAGCTACTGCACGCTTTGCCTCATTTTGTCCAACGATGTATCGATTCAAGTGCTCAGTAATTTGTCTTGGCGTTAAATTAGTCGTCATTATAGCGCCTCCACGATAATATTATGGTTTGTAAATACACAAATATCAGCTGCTGTCGTTAAAGCTGCTTCCGCTATTTGCTGTGCCGTTAAATGCTCACCTGCATGCTTTTTCAAGGCACGCCCTGCGGATAATGCATAGTTGCCGCCTGAACCAATTGCTAAAATGCCATCGTCAGGCTCGATGACCTCACCTGTGCCAGATACTAGAAGTAAGGTTGACTGGTCCATGACGAGAAGCATCGCCTCTAATTGACGCAACATTTTATCACCACGCCACTGCTTCGCTACTTCGACAGCTGCACGCTGTAAATTGCCGTTATACTCATTAAGCTTACCTTCAAACATCTCAAACAAAGTAAAAGCATCAGCCACTGAACCAGCGAAGCCTGCTAGCACCTTGCCATTAAACAGACGTCTGACCTTTCTTGCTGTATGTTTCATCACAACAGCATTTCCTAGTGTTACTTGACCATCTCCAGCCATTGCACAGCCACCATTATGGTGAATGGCAAAAATCGTTGTGGCATGTATTTGCCCCATATTGATTCCTCCTTAAGCTCTAGGATGTGTATTCATATAGGTGCTGCGTAAATGCTCCTTCGTTACATGCGTATACACTTGTGTCGAAGAAAGGTGCGCATGCCCTAATAATTCCTGCACAGTACGCATATCTGCACCATTGTTTAGTAAATGTGTGGCAAATGAATGCCTAAGCATATGTGGATAGAGCTTCGTATGCAGGCTTGCTTTATTCACCATTTCATTTAATATGTGACGTACACCTCGAGGAGTAAGTTCGCCACCTCTCATATTCACAAAAACAGAAGAATGATTCATATTTTTCATTATATGCGGTCGTGCTTCTTCAATGTAAGTTTGTAGTGCTCTATGAGCATATTCACCAAATGGTACGATACGCTCCTTACGTCCTTTTCCCATGACGCGAATAATTGAATAATGAAAATCGATATGTCCTATCTCCAATGCTGTGCATTCACTTACCCGAATACCTGTTGCATAAAGCAGTTCCAATAAGGCGATATTGCGGAGCGATTGAAAATCTTGGCCTTGATTTGCTTCAAATAATTGTGTTAGCTCTTCCTCATAAAAAAAGTTTGGAAGTCGTTCCTCTTTTTTCGGGTGGTACAATGAGCGAAAAGATGAATCATCCAAATTAAATTCTCGATGTAAATAGCGAAAAAAGGAACGAATCGAAGATATTTTTCTTGAAATAGAAGCCCTCGCTTTTTTTTCTTCGTAGAGCTTTGTCACGTATAATCTTGCATGAATATATTCTACATCTTGTAAATTGTCGATGCCTTCTGTCTGTAAAAATGTTAAAAAATGCTGAATATCCGCTTCATACTCCCGCACTGTGTGGACAGAGAAGTTTTTTTCAATTTGCACATAGCGAATGAATTGGTGTAGTAATTCATTTTGCTGAGAACTTGACATAACGTAGCCTCCTTCGAGCGGAGCAAATTAATTACATACTGACACTATACCTTAACTAAAAAATTAGCAAGTAAAATGTGCATGAATTTTAAAAAATCAATACATTTTGTCAATTGCATAGATAAAGCCCTTCAAATTATACAATTCAAAGGGCTTTTTCACAATTAGATTGTTTTCGAGTTCGCAAAATTACGAATTGTTTCCAATGCGCGATTGGCATGACGCTCTGCACGCTCCGCCTTTGCTTTAATGCGTTCACCTAAATCTGGGAACAAGCCAAAATTAACATTCATCGGCTGGAAGTTTTTTGAATCAGCTTCCGTAATATAGCGTGCCATTGAACCAAGCGCTGTTTCCTCAGGGAAGTATAATAGCTCCTCCCCCTTTGCTAAACGTGCCGCATTAATACCTGCAATTAAACCGCTACCTGCTGATTCAACATAGCCTTCTACTCCAGTCATTTGACCTGCAAAGAAAATATTTGGCTGCGCCTTTAATTGATATGTTTTCGTCAACACTTTTGGAGAGTTGATAAATGTGTTGCGGTGCATCACACCATAACGTACAATTTCAACATTTTCCAAGCCAGGAATGAGCTGTAGCACTTCCTTTTGCGGACCCCATTTCAAATGTGTTTGGAAGCCAACAATATTGTATAAAGTACCTGCTGCATCATCTTGGCGTAATTGAACAACAGCATATGGGCGCTTACCTGTTTTCGGATCTTCTAGACCGACTGGTTTCATCGGACCAAAGAGCATCGTCTTCTCACCGCGCGCTGCCATTACCTCGATAGGCATACAGCCTTCGAAATAGATTTCTTTTTCAAATTCCTTTAACGGTACAACTTCCGCTTCAATCAACGCTTGACGGAAACGCTCAAATTCTTCCTTTGTCATCGGGCAATTTAAGTATGCCGCCTCGCCTTTATCATAACGCGATTTCAAATATACTTTATCCATATCAATTGAATCTTTTTCGATAATTGGTGCTGCCGCATCATAAAAATATAAATAATCCTCGCCTGTTAAAGCTTGAATCTTTTCCGCTAATGCTGGTGATGTCAATGGCCCTGTCGCAATAATTGTAATACCTTCAGGAATTTCTGTTACTTCCTCTTGAATCACTTCTACTAGAGGATGATTTTTAACAGCATCTGTTACATAGCCAGCAAACTCATGACGGTCTACTGCAAGTGCACCGCCAGCTGGTACAGAGCAGCCATCCGCCGCTTTCATAATAACTGAATCAAGTATACGCATTTCCTCTTTAATAACGCCTACCGCATTTGTTAAAGTATTCGCACGTAAAGAGTTGGAGCATACAAGCTCTGCAAATTTATCGGTATGGTGAGCAGGTGTTTGCTTCACTGGACGCATTTCGTAAAGGCGTACTTTCACACCGCGCTTTGCTATTTGCCATGCTGCTTCACTACCAGCTAAGCCCGCACCAATAACGTTTACAATTTTTTCTGACATATTACTTACCAACTTTCTATTGTGATGGTGTTTCCTCATAATCACAATCTGTATTCGTACACTGAATTTGTACACCTTTTTTCAGTTTCTTTTCAACTAATAAGGAGCTGCATTTTGGACATGGTCGATTAATTGGCTTATCCCACGAAACGAATTCACATTCAGGATAACGATTGCAACCGTAAAATAATCGCTTCGTTTTGCTTTTACGCTCGACAATCTCGCCTTCCTGGCATGTAGGGCATTTCACACCAATTGGCTTCATAATTGCCTTTGTATTACGGCAATCTGGAAAGTTTGAGCAAGCCATAAATTTGCCATAGCGTCCAAGCTTGTATACCATCGGGGCTCCACATTTATCGCAATCTTCTCCTGCTGGCTCATCCTTAATTTCGATTTTTTCCATTGCTTCATCAGCATGCTTTACACTTTTTTCGAAATCTTTATAGAACGCATCAATTACCTGTACCCAGTTCGTATTCCCTTCCTCTACACCGTCAAGATCCTGCTCCATTTTTGCCGTAAATTCAATATTGATAATTTCCGGGAAAAATTCAAGTACAAGCTGGTGAACGATTTCTCCAAGCTCAGTAGGTACAAAACGCTTCGCGTCAAGCTGTACATAGCCACGCTTTTGGATTGTATCTAACGTAGGCGCATATGTGGAAGGTCGTCCTATGCCTAATTCCTCTAAAGTTTTAACTAAGCGAGCCTCAGAGTAGCGAGGTGGTGGCTGTGTAAAATGCTGTTTCGGTTCAATTTCTAAAGCCTTTACTTCATCGCCCACTTCCATCTCTGGCAGAAGCTTTGTTGTTTCTTCTGTTTGGTCATCTGTACCTTCTATATAAAGCTTCATAAAGCCTGGGAATTTCACGTGCGAGCCATTCGCTCGGAATTTCACATCACCGTTTAATAAATCAACGGAAACGGTATCTAAAATAGCAGGGGCCATTTGACTAGCGATAAAACGCTCCCAAATCAAGCGATATAAACGTAGCTGGTCACGGCTTAAGACAGCTTTTAAATCATCTGGCGTGCGCATCGTACTCGTCGGACGTATCGCCTCATGCGCATCCTGTGCATTCGATTGCTTTTTCGCCTGTTTCGATCCCGTTGCAATATATTCTTTACCGTATTTCGTGTCGATATATTGCACTGCCTCCGTCTTTGCAGTTTCTGAAATACGCGTCGAATCTGTACGCATATACGTAATTAGACCGACTGTACCCTCTTTTTTACCAATGTCAATACCCTCATATAGTTGCTGTGCTAGCATCATCGTTTTCTTTGCACGGAAATTCAGCTTACGCGCTGCTTCTTGTTGTAATGAAGAGGTTGTAAAAGCAGGTGCGGCATTGCGTCTGCGCTCCTTTTTAATCACATCTGTGACTGTGAAGTGCTCACCCTTTATATTTTTCAATATTTCCTTCACTTGCTCTTCGTTTGTAAGCTTAATTTTCTCCGCTCCAGTCCCATAATAAAGCGCATCAAATTGCTTTTTACTTTTTTCAAACATACCCTCGATTGTCCAATATTCCTCTGGAACAAAATGAGTGATTTCATGTTCTCTGTCGATAATTAAACGTAATGCAACAGACTGTACACGCCCAGCAGATAAGCCTTTTTTCACTTTCTTCCACAAAATAGGGCTAATATTATAGCCAACAAGACGGTCTAAAATACGTCGTGCCTGTTGTGCATCCACTAAGTCCATATCAATAGGGCGCGGGTTTTTAAAGGATTCCAAAATAGCATCCTTTGTAATTTCATTGAAAACGACGCGGCAATCCGATTCGATATCGATATTTAAAGCTGTTGCTAAATGCCAAGCAATCGCTTCTCCTTCGCGGTCGGGGTCAGATGCGAGATAAATTTTCTTCACTTTTTTTGCTGCCGTTTTTAATTCTTGTAAAACAGGTCCTTTACCACGAATGGTAATGTACTTAGGTGTGTAGTTATTATCCGTATCAATTCCTGTTTGACTACGCGGTAAATCGCGTACATGTCCTATAGAAGCTTTTACTTTATATTTTTTTCCTAAGTATCGTTCAATTGTTTTTGCCTTTGCAGGCGATTCCACTATTACTAAATAATCTGCCATTCATTTCTTTCCCCCTTAGAGAGGTTACTCATTTTATATTTAATACGCCATGGCGTCTCCATTACCTTTTTATTGGCGTCAAATTTATTATAGCTTTGCTGAAATAAAGCTCTCGTTTACTGCATCTATTTGAAGGAGCAGACTTTTCTAGCCCAATCGAGCAGCCTGAAACTCCATGTAACCGAAGCTTAATTGATTGCACAAAATTTTGTGAACTACAAAGCATACCTGTTGCAAAATGTATAACAGATTGAGAGAGATTGCAACTTTTTTTCAATATTTCATTTGAAACATTTGTAACTCTTCAACAATTTGCTGTCCATTCCATACTGGAATTGCACCTTCTTTTAATAAATTATTCGTTCCTTTTGATTGCTCTGAATGAATGGGTCCTGGTACAACGAAAACATCTTTGCCATGCTCCAACGCATGGTCTGTTGTAATAAGAGTGCCACTTTTCATCGCTGCCTCAGTTACTACTAAAGCACAGCTCAAGCCACTAATTATTCGATTACGCATCGGGAAATGCCATTTCTTTGGTCCCATATACGGTGGGTATTCTGTCAATAATAGATGCTCGCTCACTATTTTAGCCGCAAGATTTTTATTTTCCTTTGGATATAGATGGGCAAAACCATGTCCTACGACAGCGATTGTACTACCACCTAATTCAATTGTCATCTGATGTGCTAATGTATCTGCCCCTTTTGCAAGTCCACTCACTATTACATATTGCTCAGCAATTAAAGGTGGCAATATCGATTGTAGAGCAATTGACGAATAATTTGTCGAATTGCGTGATCCAATACAAGCAATTTTTTGACGCTGCAATAAATCAATATGCCCTTGTACATAGATGACTGTAGGAGCATCGCTAAGCTGTAACAGACTTTTCGGATAATCCTCACTCGTAAAAGGTATTGCATGCATATTATGCTGCTCATAATACACTTTAAAGGGTGTATTTGCAGCTTTATTATAATTTACTTTTAATGTTTGAGCTGTTTGTAGTTGGATTTGAAGTATTTGTGCAAGCTCTTTTGCCGAAATGAATTGCAATTCGTGCAATGTCTGTATTGCACATAATAGGCGCTGAAGTTTATTTAATGGCAGGGGATAAACATAATGCAACGCTAATAATTGCTGTATTTCTTTTTGATTTAGCATGTCATCGCTCCTTCAAGCAGTGAAGTACTATGACCGCATAGCAATGTTTAGGGACGTTTCGTCTGAGTTTTATCAAAATTAATCACAGTAGGCAACCTGTTATAAAAGATAAACACTGAATCTAACAGATTTTTGAATTTATAACCAATTTTTCACTGCATTAAAGAATGAGTTAGATTTTGCAAACAGCCCCTAAAATATAGCGTATGGGGATACAGCTATATTAAGAAAAGTGTAGCTTAAATCTACAAGAAAAGCCATAAAATTGAGTACTTATCTCCTTTACAAACTACATTCCTTTTAGCAATTACACCTTGGCGTAATTGCGTCGGGATTTTAAATTGTACTTGCACATCTGTACCTGTCGCTACGCTTTCGGTATAAAAAAACATTGCTGAATGGTTGGATTTTTAATAAAACACAAACAAAGCGTCCGAAAAGCGTGCTAAGCACTGTTTTTTCGGACGCCCCTATTCAATTAGTGTGTTTTACACTTCTCGTATAGACCTTTTTCTTTAATTACACGAATTAATGTTTCACCGATAACAGATGGTGTATCTGCTACTTCAATACCCGCTGCATTCATTGCTTTAATTTTTTCTGCAGCTGTACCTTTACCACCTGAGATAATCGCACCAGCATGTCCCATACGTTTACCTGGAGGTGCTGTTTGACCACCGATAAAGCCTACAACTGGCTTTGTCATGTTTGCTTTTACCCACTCAGCCGCTTCTTCCTCAGCCGTACCACCGATTTCCCCAATCATTACAACTGCATATGTCTCTGGGTCATCATTGAACGCTGATAATACGTCGATAAAGTTTGTCCCATTTACAGGGTCGCCACCGATACCAACAGCTGTTGTTTGACCGATACCTGCTTGTGACAATTGGTGTACAGCTTCATATGTTAATGTACCTGAGCGTGATACAACGCCAACATGTCCTTTTGTATGAATGTAGCCAGGCATAATTCCGATTTTACATTCATCAGATGTAATAACACCTGGGCAGTTTGGCCCTATTAGGCGTGTCTTTTTGCCTTCCATATAGCGCTTTACATTTACCATATCAAGAACAGGGATGTGCTCTGTAATACAAATTGCCATATCTAAGTCAGCGTCAACTGCTTCCATAATAGCATCTGCCGCAAATGGTGCTGGTACGTATATAACAGATACGTTCGCTCCAGTAGCTTTAACCGCTTCTTCAACAGTGTTGAAAACTGGAACTCCTTCTACTTCTAAGCCGCCTTTACCCGGTGTTACACCAGCTACGATTTTTGTACCGTATTCAAGCATTTGCTTCGTATGGAAAAGTGCAGTTTCACCCGTAATCCCTTGTACGATTACTTTCGTGTCTTTATTAATATAAACACTCATTAATTCTCCCTACCTTCCTTAGCCTACAAGTCCTACGATTTTTTGTGCGCCATCAGCCATAGAGTCTGCAGCGACAATATTTAAACCAGATTCATTTAATAATTTTTTACCAAGCTCTACGTTTGTACCTTCTAAACGCACTACTAATGGAATTGTTAACCCTACTTGTTTCGTCGCTTCAATAACACCCTCTGCGATAACGTCACACTTCATAATACCACCGAAAATGTTAACGAAAATTCCTTTTACATTCTCGTCAGATAGGATAATTTTAAACGCTTCTGTTACTTTTTCTGCTGTAGCGCCGCCCCCTACATCTAGGAAGTTTGCTGGTTGACCGCCGTAATAGCTAATCGTATCCATTGTCGCCATCGCTAAACCAGCACCGTTCACCATACAGCCGATGTTACCATCTAATGAAATATAGCTTAAGTCATATTTAGAGGCTTCGATTTCTTTTGGATCTTCCTCATCAAAATCGCGTAATTCAACGATATCTTTATGTCGATATAATGCGTTTGCATCGAAGTTGAATTTCGCATCAAGTGCTACAACTTCATCATCACCTGTTACAACTAACGGGTTGATTTCAACGATTGATGCATCTTTTTCTACAAATGCTTGATATAAACCTAGCATTAATTTAACCGCTTTATTCACTAATTTCGTTGGAATATTCATGTTGAATGCCATACGACGTGCTTGGAATCCTTGTAAGCCTACAACTGGATCAATAATTTCTTTGAAGATTTTTTCAGGTGTATTTTCTGCCACCTCTTCAATATCCATACCGCCTTCTTCAGAACCCATTAAAGTTACGCGAGAAGTAGCACGGTCAAGCACTAAGCCTAAGTAATATTCCTTGCGAATATCTGATCCTTCTTCAATGTAAAGTCGTTTTACTTCTTTACCTTCTGGACCTGTTTGGTGTGTTACTAATATTTTACCAAGTAGTTCTTTCGAGTAAGTACGCACTTCTTCAAGATTTTTTGCGATTTTTACACCGCCAGCCTTACCGCGACCACCTGCGTGAATTTGTGCTTTAACAACTGTTACGTTAGCGCCTAGCTCTTTTGCTACTTTCACAGCTTCATCTGGAGAAAACGCTACTTTCCCTTTCGGCACAGCAACGCCATACTTTCTCAAGATTTCCTTCCCTTGATACTCATGGATATTCATAATCCATCCTCCTATCAGACAATTTGGATATTATTTTAATTACCATCATCTATTCTATACAAACATTCTGACAATGTCTATAATTGTCTTTAATGCGGAATTTTCAATCAATTATACTGTATTATTCTCGAAATATTATTTGTATTTGTTATAAGACAGCAAAAATGCTACTAACTGCGTCGTTTTAACTCATTATGCTCACGGTCCAGATGATAAATAAAGGCGAATACTTCTGCCACAGCCTGATATAATTGCTCTGGTATCGTTTCGTTTAAATCAAGCTGCCCTAATAATTCGACAAGATTCGGGTCCTCATGAATTGGCACATTATGCAACGAGGCTTGCTCTAAAATATTTTCTGCAATTTTCCCTTTCCCTTTTGCGACAACCTTAGGGCCAGCACTTTCTGATGGGTTATAAGTTAGAGCAATTGCTTCTTTTCTAACATATTTCCTTTCACTCATACGCGAATATCCACCCCACTACGCTCCTCAACTTGCTCTTTTATAGCTTGTCTAGCTTGCTCTTGTAGCGCGCTTTCAAACTGCTTTATAAATACACCAGACAATTGATAGTCCTTGCTAGCCAAGCCTTCTTTCAAGGATTTTTTTAGTGGTTCTGCTAATGGCGTTAACCCCAAGTTATCATTAAAAAGCGTCACCGTGACGATGCGATTTTGTACCTGCATATCGATTACCGTTTCTTGCAATGATTCCATATGCAAATAAAAGAGAACACGTGCGTAATTAGCATCAATTTTACCATCCTCTTTCATACGACCGTTCCACTGCAATGTTGCATCCATTCGCTTTCCAAAAAACTCTAGGGGTACTTGCATAACAAGCTGATGCTGATGTCCATTTTCACCCGATAATAACTGCATACCGTTCATGCGTGTCATCACCATTTCTGCTGCATCGCGCAATGCGGGTGGCGTTGTCATATCCTGAATAAGCGCTAATAGCTGCGGCTTTAACTGTCCTGCAATAGCCTGCATATCCGTTGCCTTATTTTGCAGTGCTGCCTCATAACTTATACCTAGCCCCTTTAAAACTGTTTTCATCGCCTGTTCCATCGCCTTGCTATCAATAGCTGATTGAAGCTGGGCATCAGCTTGTGTAAGCTGTGACTGAATCACAGGCTGCGACATATTTTTTGCCTCCTGTACAATATTGCGCAGCAACAACTCTTGACTATGCGCTGTGAGCTCGGGCTTTATCATCGAAAGTATTTGCTCCTTCGTTGATAAGCCTTGCTCATTATTCGTAAAAAGCTGCGCTGTCGTATTATTCGCATAAGCTTTGAGTAGCTCTGTTTGCAGTTGCTGAGCAAAGGTTGTTAGTGCTTGCTGGCTTTGTGGTAGCTGTGAAAAGCGCGTAACAAGCTGCTGTAAATGCTCTTTTTGCGCTGTCGTTAGTAGGCTGTCCCCTGCGATAAAAGCACGTACCTGCTCCGCAATTGCAGCACTTTGCTCAGGTTTTACTTGTACAATTTGCGTTAATAACTGCCCTGCGCTATTTAAGGGGGCTTGCCCTTGTGCCTGTTGTCCTTGCCAATTAGCAAGAGTCGCATTTTGCGGTACAATGCTCGCTTGCTTGAGTAGCTGTAAAAACTGCAATCGCTCACTAATATTTGCTGTTGTATCGCTTAGTAATTGCACTGCACGCGCTAGCATTGTACCGCCTAGTTCGACATCAAAGGGCTTAGCAATTGCCTGCAACTGCTGTATAACAGATGTTTTTAATTGTTCATTGCCTGCTGTTGAAATCGACAATTGCTGTAATAAATTTTGTAATGCTGTCGACATACCGTCTGTTTTTGCTCCTTGCACTAATGCCTGAAAAACTTGATTTGTAAAGGGCATTTTCAATTCAACCATGCGTTGCATCGCCAAAAGAGCATCCTGCTTCGACACACCTTCCGGCAAGCTTTTCATCCATTGCTCGGCCTGTATAAGCTGTTCCTTTGAAATCGGAATTTGCTGCTTCATAAAATAGCTTAGCACTTGCTGCATATCCGCTGTTTTTGGTAAATTCATTGTTTCTAACAACTGTGCCATTTGTTGTGTTGGTGTTAAAGTGGAGGACATCGGATTCGATACGACTTTTAGCTCCGTTTGTGTCCCACTCGTATTTGTCACCTGAAAGAAGTGCGCGTCACCAACTTTCAATGGCACTTCTAATTTCGCTATTAATTTATTATTACCCACCTGTATTTCTGCCATTTGGTCAGGATAAAGTTGTTTAATTGTACCGTGAAATATTTGTCCTTGCTTTAATGTGAGCGGCTGATTCGTTGCTGTTATTTGCGCTTGTTGCGCAATTGGATTAAATGATGTAGATGTCATACAATCACCCTTTCATCATAGATTTTATCGGCTCAAAGCTTACACGATGGTGAATGGTAGGTCCATATTTGGCAAGCGCCTCTAGATGCTGCTTCGTTCCATAGCCTGCATGCTGCTCGAATCCATATTGTGGGAATTCCTTTGCCAGCTCCTCCATATAATCATCACGCGCTGTTTTAGCTAATATAGAAGCAGCTGCAATCGCTAAGCTTTTTGCATCCCCTTTAATAATAGACTGTTGTGGTACAGTAATTGGCAATGTCATCGCATCCGCTATTACAAAATTTGGCTTCATTTTTAACGCTAATACACTGCTCGCCATCGATTGCTTCGTTGCCTCATAAATATTTAGTGTATCAATCATTTGGGCACTTTGAAAATGGGTGCTGTAGCTAAGCGCATGTTCCTTCACTAATACACTCATACGTGCTCTCGCTTCTTTCGTTAATTGTTTTGAGTCATTTAAACCGAGTAAAGCCTGACAATTTTCAGGTAAAATAACGGCTGCCGTAACAACTGGACCAGCAAGTGGCCCACGTCCTGCCTCGTCTACACCTGCAACGAGGTGTCCAAACTGCGCATCAAAGGCAATCTTTGCATCATGTGTTTGCTGTAGTAGCTGCTGCTTATCCATGCGCTTTAAAAATTGCTGCCATGCTTTTTGCACACCTGCCCGCTCATCATATTGGATTGCCTTCATCCACGGCTCTTGCTTTGTGGCTGCTTTCAAAGCAACTGTAATTTCCGTAATCGTCTGCATATTTCATAACCTCGTCTCTACTACGTATATCGGCTTATTTTTCTTATTATAAAACAAAATCAATTACACTGCGGCAAACTTGCACAATTAAAATAAAGGGCTTGTGAGGAAATGCTACACCTCACAAGCCCTTTTCTTTTTCAAAACTACTCTTCTTGAAACTGGGTAATCCGATATAAAAGTGCGGCAAATTGGGCACGTGTTACAGGCTCGCCCGGTCGGAAATTCCCATTATCGCCAAATGCGATGCCTTCACGTTCTAACACTGCAATATAGCCTGCACTCCAATGCTGGCTGTCCACATCCGCAAATGAGCTTGTGCCCTCTGGAGTTAAACCTAGCACACCAGCGAGCACCTTCGCTAGCTGTGCACGTGTCATTTTTTCTGCTGGCAAAAATTCACCATTTTTCCCATCTATAATGCCTGCCTGTTGTAAGACAGTAATTTCTTTATAGTAGGGATGGGTTGGTGACACATCTGAAAAATGAATGGCTGTTCGCACTTTTTCAAATGCAAATGCCCTTGTTAGTAATGCCGTTACATGCATACGACTAATTGCCTCATTCGGACGGAAAGTACCGTCTTCATAGCCTTGAATAATGCCAAGTGCTACTAACTCATGCACAATTTCATTTGCCCAATGGCTTTCCATATCGCTAAATACCATGCTAGGTAGTGGCGACTCTTGCGCTGTTTCAGATTCCTCTTGCGGCAATTTTATCCACTTCGCATAAAGCTCGATATTTTCTCGAGCAAGCGTCTCCTCTTCCCATCGTTTTGTTAATGCTTTATCTTGATACCAGCCATCAAAACGATAGCCCTCCCTTGTTGGTACAGGTAAATCGCTTATCTTTGTATTATAAGTAATTTCAATTGGTTCAAGTATTATTCCATCATTCGTGTGCAAAATGATTTTTACCGTTGATGGAGGTGAATAGCTGCCTCGGATTGGCGGTACATCCATCGATTTAACCTGTATTTTTGCTATATTGCTAATTATTGCTGCTGTTTTAGTACCTGTTGCATTATTATCTGTATTTGTCACAATACAGTAATAATAGACTTCTTCTTCCACATTTGTTGGTGCTAAATATGTTGCATTTGTAGCACCGTTTATTAATGTGCCATTGTTCGTGTCATTTGTTGTACTGCTATACCATTGATAACTCAAGGAGACGCCTCCACTTGCCACTACACTCAATATAGCAGCCTCTCCTCTATTCACTATTTGATTTGCTGGCTGCGTAATAATGCTAGGTGTTGTCGCATTTGTTAAAGCATTTACTTGCACCTTTGCTACATCACTAGTCGTTGTTGTTATTTGATTGCCTGTTGCACTGCTGTCCGTGTTCGTTACAACGCTGTAGTAATAGGTAATTCCCTCTGTATTTGTTGGTGCTAAATAACTTGCATTTATTGCTCCGTTTATTGGCATCCCTTTATTTGCAACATTTGTTGCGCTACTATACCATTGGTAGCTGAGTGATGCACCTCCACTTGCTATTACACTTAATATAGCAGGCTCTCCTATATTTACAGTTTGATTTGCTGGTTGCAGCATAACGCTTAGTTTTTCTGCATGAGTTAAGGCATTTACTTGCACCTTTACTACATCACTAATCTCCGTTGCTGTCTTTTGACCAGTCGCATTGTTATCTGTATTCGTCACAATGCAGTAGTAATAGGTTGTTCCCTCTATACTTGTCGGTGCTTCATAGCGGGGATTTGTTGCTCCATCTATTAGCACACCATCGTTCGGGTCATTTGTTGTAGCGCTATACCATTGATAACTCAATGTTCCGCTACCATTTGTCGTTGCATCTACATGAAGCAATGGAGGGGCACTTCCCTCTAGAACTATTGCTCCACTTGGTTGCTTAGTAATCATTGGTGGGGCTACGTTTATTTTGGCTATAACCTCCATCTTAGCCGGATTACTCACTGCTGTTTTACCGCCGTTTCGATTTGCTACAACAGCGTAATAATAGGTAGTACCCTCCACTCCTGTTGGTACAATATAAGTTGGACTTGTTGCGCCATCTATAATTGCACCAGTTGTGTTATTATTTATTGAGTTACTATACCATTGATAGTTCAATGGCCCACCATCGCTAACAGTCGCTCCTACATTTATTGTCGGATTTGCATCATCTACTGTAACTGTTGCCCCTACAGGATGTAAATCAATAACTGGTGTAGCTAAATTGTTAGTAGAAAACGAGATAAGATGTTGAACTTTCCCAGGGTTTGTATAGCTTTCACTAAGCAGCCCTCCGCCTCTATCTTCAGATAATATAAAGCTAATTTGGTAATTATTAGTTGGTCTAATCTGTGAATTAATTATCTCAATATTTTTCCAAATTTGTTGCATTGTATTTATATTATTAAAAAGCTTCTTAGTTTGACCGACAGTTCTTGTAATAAATATATCTTCTTCTAGCACTTCTTCTGTAATAAATACCTCCATACTAAAATCCCCTGAAATTTTTGATAGAAAGGAAGTATCCAATAATATTTTTCCATTCTCAACCTTCACAGTGGTATTTGTAATTTCTGCAAATTCCTGCTCCCCACCGTCAATGATTAATTGTATCCAGTCTACAGTGAGCGCCCAACCCGTATTAACATTGCCTGTGGCTTTATAATAATGATGGATTGTTAGCCCAGCATAATTATCCCCCTGCGCAATTCGGCTCCATTCATTCGCCTCAAAGGGCAGAACTGTGGTACTCCATTTATTATTTTCACCAACAAGTGTGCCAAGATACGATTGACTAGGTATTTCCCTTTTGTAAATGTCTGTGAGGGGAATCCATGGAAATGGTGTATAATTTGGACCAAGTACTATATCAGATGGATTACTTGAAAAATAAACTCGATTCCACTCACCAGTACTAGTTATTTGCGGCCTATATTCATCTACATCATAGGCGCGAATAAGTAGGTGAGCGTTTTTTTGCGGTAAATTTGTAACATTTTCAATTTTAACTTCAATTGGATATTTTGAATCAACATTTGAATTAGCATTTTTTAATTCAATATCTAAATCACCATCTGCCACACTATCAGCATTTCCCCCTCCCCAATTATCTGTGTCAGTAAAGTAAGTTGAACCAGTTGCATTTGCTGGGGGGGTTATTCCTAGCAGCGTGCCTATTACTAAAATGCCAACTATAAAAAAGAATTTTTTTCGCATTCTTGACTATCCTCTCTATATTTCATTTTTATATAAATCCAATATATACAACCAAGGTTAAAATTAGGTTAAAAAATAAAAATAGACGGCTATCGAAAAAAGTCACTTCGATAGCCGTCTATTTTATTGTTCTATAAATGCATCTTTCTCTAATTGCTCATCCACAAAATCAAATGTTAACTTCCCTAAATGCTGGCTGCGAATGTCGCGCACAATTAGCTCAGCTACTTGGTCGTAATCAATTTCGCCACCTTGTCCGAATACACGGCGCAGTTTTCCGATGTGGTCGAATGTTTCGACTAAGTCCTCATGTACAAAGGTTAGCCCATAGCGTTCCTCCATACGTGTAGGATAGTGTAATGCTAAAAAGCGCAGGCCGTATACTGCTAAGTCTTCCATATTGGTAATCGTATCTTTAATGGCTCCTGTTAATGCTAGCTTATAACCAATTTCTTGATCCTCAAATTTCGGCCATAAAATGCCGGGGGTATCAAGCAGCTCTAGCTCTTTCGCTACTTTAATCCATTGCTGTGCCTTTGTAACACCCGGTGTATTACCGGTTTTGGCAATATTCTTCTTAGCTAAGCGATTGATGAGTGTTGATTTCCCTACGTTTGGAATGCCGACAATCATCGCACGAATAGCACGTGGCTTCATACCCTTCGCCTTCATGCGCGCCCATTTATCCGCTAAAATAGCTTGGGCAGCCTTTGTTACAGATTGTAGCCCTTTCCCTTCAAGCGAATTAATCGCCACTGCCTTATAGCCATGCTCTTCAAAGTATTGCAGCCATTTGCGCGTTTCAGTTTCATCTGCCATATCCTGCTTATTTAAAATTAATAGGCGTGGCTTTTGATGAATGACTTGGTCAATCATCGGATTGCGCGACGATAGCGGGAGCCTTGCATCGACTAGCTCAAACACGATATCGACAAGCTTTAAATTTTCAGACACCTCGCGGCGAGCCTTCGCCATATGCCCTGGAAACCATTGAATTGTCACAATAAATCCTCCTACCTTAAAAGGGGCTATCCAACAAATGTAACTCATCTTTTATACAGCTTATAAAATGAAACTTCAATCAGTGGGTGTTTTCCTCATCCCCACTAAATGTTAGTTGAATCAATCGGGCTTTTACGGGCAGTTGAGCTCCCTCTTATCCTTAAGCCGGTTTTCACTTAAGTCTTGAGGTAGATGTCTTACTGCTCTTTAATGCAGGATAAATCCAACAAATTGTTACATTCAGCGTTTACAACCTTTTAAAACAAATTACCTACTTTTCTATGTGATGATTATTTTAATCAAACACAACTGAAACGTCCAAAAAGCGTGCGAGACACTGCTTTTTGGACGCCCTATGCCCTATTATTTCACTATCTTTATATCGCTTACAGGCCAAAAAATAATGCTTGTATTACCGATAATTTCCTTTTGATTGACAATCCCAATATGACGACTATCTTTACTAAAACGACGGTTATCACCCATCACGAATACATGACCATCTGGAATGACATCTAAATTTGGGTCAATATCTTGCAACTTAAAATTCCCTGTCAAATTACCTTCCACAATTTCGGCTTTATATTGATCTAAATATGGCTCGTCGATCGGTTCACCATTTATATATAGCTGATCATCCTTGTATTCAACATGATCGCCCGGCAGTCCAATCACACGTTTTATATAGTCCTTTTGCTCTGGTGCATGAAATACAACGATATCAAAACGATCAGGGCTACCGATTTTATAGCCTATTTTATTCACAATCATTCGATCGCCATTTTCAAGGGTTGGCATCATCGAATCTCCATCTACAACGATTGGTGTGAATAAAAAATAGCGAATAATAGCTGCAACAGCAAATGCGATGAGCAGCGCTTTTGCCCATTCAAAGAGCTCATTTTTTTCTTTTTTTGTTTGTTCCAAGCGAATATCCCCCTCGTTCTTCCATACTCATTGTATACGAAATTGTAATGACAAGCAAAAAAATCTACCGCTTGACGAAAAGAAAGAGAGCTTGTCGTAACAAGCCCCCTTCTTTAAATAAATATTAGCGACGTTCTTTAATACGAGCTGCTTTACCACGTAATTCACGTAAGTAGTAAAGTTTCGCACGACGTACTTTACCACGACGAGCAACTTCTAATTTAGCAATTTTTGGTGTGTGTACTGGGAAAGTACGCTCAACACCTACACCGTAAGAAATTTTACGAACAGTGAAAGTTTCGCTAATTCCGCCACCACGACGTTTAATTACTACGCCTTCAAATAATTGGATACGCTCACGTGTACCCTCGACAACTTTTACGTGTACCTTAACTGTGTCACCAGGACGGAATGAAGGTAAATCTGAACGAAGTTGTTCTTTTGTGATTTCTGCAATAATGTTTGTCATTGTTTTCTCTCCTTGGACAGATGCTCATGCACGCTCATTTTTGGCCACAGCGGAACACCGTAATTCAGTGCTTACTTAAAAGCACAGATTGAATATTATCATAAATTATTTCTACTTGCAAGCATTTTTACTTTACTGCATATGAATAAATAGATTCAATGTGTGAAGATTCGTTTTACAATTCACTTTTTAATTTTTCTAGTATTTTTCGCTGCTTGTCTGTTAATTCTAATGTTTCTAGTAAATCGGGACGGCGTAACAATGTTCGCTTTAAAGACTGTTCTTCACGCCACTCTTCAATTTTCCCGTGATTTCCAGATGTTAATACTTCCGGTACTGTCATGCCTCTAAAATCGGCTGGACGCGTATAATGTGGGTGCTCTAGCAAGCCTGTTGAAAATGAATCTAATATATGAGAATCCGCCTTTCCTAAAACACCTGGTAATAATCGGACTACTGCATCAATGACAGTCATGGCAGGAAGTTCGCCACCTGTTAAAACAAAGTCGCCGATAGATATTTCATCCGTTACTAAAAATTCGCGTATACGCTCATCATAGCCTTCGTAATGACCACATAAAAAGACAAGTTCCTCTTCCTGTGCTAGCTCCTCTGCCTTCTTTTGTGTGAAGCGTTCACCTTGTGGACACATTAAAATAACACGCGGCTTGCGCCCGGCTGTAATTTCCTCAACCGCTTGGAACATTGGCTCAGGCTTCAGCACCATACCTGCGCCACCACCATATGGATAGTCGTCCACCTGCTTATGACGATTATCGCTAAAATCACGGATATCGGAGACAGCAAGTGTAACAGCATCTTTTTCCTGCGCTTTTTTCAAAATAGATGTATTAAACACGCCCTCAAACATTCCTGGAAACAGGCTCAGCACATGAATCTTCATCATAATAAACCTTCCATCACATGGATAATAATTTTTTTATTATCAATATCAATTTCTTTTACAACATCCTCAATATAGGGAATGTAATGCATTTTTTTAGGGCCCTTCACTTCCCATACGTCGTTTGCGCCTGTTTCTAAAATATTTGTAATAACGCCGATACGCTCGCCATCTTCAGAAAATACTTCGCAATCTTTAATTTCAAAGTAGTAATATTCATTTTCTTCAAGCTCATCATCTTCAAGCTGATCCATCGTCACTTTTAATAAGCCTTCTTTAAATGGCTCAACTAAATTAATATTGTTCATGCCCTCAAATGTTAATAAAATAAAGTTTTTATGGCGGCGAACACTTTCCACTGTCACCCAAATCGGACGCTTCTCATCCTTTTTAAACACCGCTAGTTTGCTGCCAACAGCAAAGCGCGTATCCTCAAAATCCGTCGTGGAAATAACACGAACTTCCCCGCGGATACCATGTGTATTAACGATGCGTCCTACATTAAACCATTCCATGTTTGTACACCTCTTATATAGTCTATCTTCGCTCATTATATAACAAAAAAGAGGAGGGAACTAGTGCGCTCCCTCCTCCTTTTTTATGTAGGCTAGCCAAATGCTTGGTCAGCCTTAATCATCCAATATATCGACGTAAGTCTTTTTCTTACGGTGACTGCCCGCCGCTGAATAAACAATTGTTCGAATCGCCTTTGCGACACGTCCTTGTTTGCCTATGACTTTTCCTCGATCCTCTGGATGAACAAAAAGCTTATAAACAATTCGATTGGTATTTTCATCCGTCTCAATACGGACTTCTTCTGGGTAATCGACTAACGGTTTAACGATTGTTTCAATCAGTTGCTGCATATCATGTCACCTCAGATTATTTACTGAATTTTTGGTTATGGAATTTTTCCATAATGCCTTGCTCTGAGAACAAGTTACGAACAGTGTCAGATGGTTTTGCACCATCAGCTAACCATTTAAGAGCTTTCTCTTCATCGATAGCTACAGTAGCTGGAACTGTAAGTGGGTTGTAAGTACCTACTGTTTCAATTTGACGACCGTCACGTGGTGAACGAGCATCTGCAACTACGATACGATAGAAAGGAGATTTTTTAGCTCCCATACGTTTTAAGCGAATTTTAACTGCCATTTTAATAGCACCTCCGAATAAGTTTCACACAAGATAGTATATTATCAATGTTTGTGTTGTTTGTAAAGTGTTTTTTCTTAACACCTAAAAATTTTATTTGAACAATGAGTCTAAACCAGGTAATTTCATCTTTTTCTTTCCTTTTCCAGATGCCATCCCCGTCATTTGCTTCATCATTTTTTTCATATCCTCAAATTGTTTCAATAAGCGATTCACTTCTTGAATTGACGTACCTGACCCTTGTGCAATACGCTTTTTGCGACTTGAATTAATAATTTCAGGATTTGTTTTTTCAGCCGGTGTCATCGAGTAAATGATTGCTTCAATGCGCCCCATTTGCTTTTCATCGACTTGTACATTGTCCATTCCTTTTACTTTATTCATGCCAGGAATCATTTTTAATAATTCATCAAGTGGACCCATTTTTTTCAGTGCCTGTATTTGTTCGATGAAATCGTCGAATGTAAAGCTTTGCGTTAAAAACTTTTCTTCTAGCTCCTTCGCTTTTTCCATATCGACATTTGCCTGTGCTTTTTCAATTAATGATAGCACATCACCCATCCCTAAAATACGGCTTGCCATACGCTCTGGATGGAATGATTCAAGCGCGTCCATCTTTTCACCCATACCGACAAATTTAATCGGTTTCTCTGTTACAGCACGAATCGATAACGCTGCACCACCTCGTGTGTCACCATCAAGCTTTGTTAACACAACGCCGGTAATACCTACAGCTTCATTAAAGCTCTCTGCAACATTCACAGCATCCTGCCCTGTCATCGCATCTACAACTAAAAAGACTTCGTCTGGCTCTTTTAATGCACGAATATCCTTTAACTCCTGCATTAGCTCCTCATCGATATGCAAACGTCCTGCTGTATCGATAATAACAACATCTAAATGTTCTTCTTTCGCATGAGCCAATGCTTGTCGCGCAATTTCCACAGGTGAAACATCCGTCCCTAATGAAAAGACAGGTAATGCTAGCTGTTTCCCTAATGTTTGAAGCTGTTGCACGGCTGCCGGACGATAAACGTCAGCTGCTACTAAAAGCGGCTTACGATTATACTTTTTACGCAAAACATTTGCAAGCTTACCAGTTGTCGTCGTTTTACCAGCACCTTGCAAGCCAACCATCATAATGACAGTCGGTGGTCTTGAATTAAATTTGATTGGGCTTTGCTCGCCCCCCATCAGCTCTGTTAATTCATCCTGTACGATTTTAATAACTTGCTGGCCTGGTGTTAAGCTTTTCATTACTTCCGAACCGACAGCACGCTCACTTACTTTTTTTACGAATTCTTTTACAACCTTCAAGTTTACGTCCGCTTCAATTAATGCCATTCGGACTTCGCGCATCATTTCTTTTACGTCTTGCTCCGTTACTTTCCCTTTACCTGTAATCTTTTGAATCGTTCCTTGGAGCCGTTCTGCTAATCCTTCAAACGCCATTCGCCGTTGCCCCCTAATCCACTTCTTTCAGTTGTTCAATCAGTGTTAATTGTTCTTCAAGCGTCGTCCCCTGCTGTAGCGCCTTTGTCAGTTGTTCAAGTACTTTTTGACGCTCTTGAAACTTCTCCAACAACTGTAGTTTATCCTCATATTCTTCAAGCATCGCTTCAGTGCGACGTATATTATCATAAACTGCTTGACGAGACACTTCATACGACTCTGCAATTTCGCCTAAGGAGTGATCGTCTAAATAATACAGTTCCATATAACTGCGCTGTTTATCTGTCAATAATGCTTGATAAAAGTCGAAGAGAAAATTCATGCGTGTTGTTTTTTCCAGTAGCATTTTACTCTCTCCATTCATAATTTCTCTCTTGTATCATATGATGTTTCTCAATGTCCGTCAAGGAAAATCCCTTTATATCGCATACTTCAAGCGGGTTTATTAGCTGGCACTCGTGCATTCCGATTTTATTCCATGTTTTCGGAGATTTATTCCATGTTTTTTCGGTTTTATTCTACGTTTTCAGCAGTTTATTCCATGTTTCTCTCATTTTCAATGAGTGTTCTCTCTATCTATTAATGAGCAAATATTTTACCAAAACACCATCCGCTAGCGTCCGACTCTGCTTACTCTTCAATTTGCTCTAGTTCTTTCTCCAAGCCTTCTGCAAATAGCCCATATACATAGCGCTCTGCATCGAAAGGTTGGAGGTCATCCATTTTTTCACCCAAGCCTACATATTTCACAGGGATATGTAGCTTGTTGCGAATCGCTAAGACAATACCGCCCTTTGCTGTACCATCTAGCTTTGTTAAGACGATACCTGTTACATTTGTAACATCCTTAAACATTTGTGCCTGTACAAGCGCGTTTTGACCTGTTGTTGCATCTAATGCTAGCAATACTTCATGTGGTGCATTTGGAATTTCACGTGAAATAACACGGTGTACTTTTTCTAGCTCATTCATTAAGTTTACTTTATTTTGCAAACGCCCCGCTGTATCGCAAATTAAAACGTCCGCATGACGGTTTTTGGCTGCGCGAATCGCATCATACATCACGGCTGCTGGGTCTGAGCCCTCCGCTTGTTTAATCACTTCACAGCCTACGCGGTCGCCCCATACTTGTAACTGGTCAATCGCCCCGGCACGGAACGTATCGCCCGCTGCAAGCATCACCGTTTTTCCTTCTGACTTTAATCGGTGTGCAAGCTTACCAATTGTCGTCGTTTTTCCGACACCGTTTACACCGACAAATAAAATAACTGTTAGCTCACCTTTTGGCTGCATCTGAATCGTCGTTAAATTCTCTTCACCCGCTTCATAAATTTCTACAAGCTTCTCAGAAATTACCGCTTGAATGCCCGCTGTATCTTTAATGTTTTTACGCTGTACTTCAAAGCGTAGCTTATCCATCAATTCCATCACTGTTTCAAAGCCAACATCTGCCTGTAACAGCACATCCTCTAATTCCTCGAAGAAGTCCTCGTCTACTTTACGGTAGCGTGCTACCAAATCATTTACTTTTGAAGTAAAGGAATTACGTGTTTTTTCAAGGCCTGCTTTAAATTTTTGTGTAATTGACCATGCTGATGGTTTTTCCTCTTCGACAGGCTGTTCTTCTGCGTCCTCCACAATCGCCAGTGGCTGTTCCACGATTATTTCAGGCTCCACAGCTGTTTGTTCTACCGTTTCCATTACTTCAGATGGTTGTTCATTTTCTATAACCTCGGCAACAGCCTGCTCTTCGCTTTGCTCTTCTAGCTGCTGTCGTTCCTTTAGCTGTTCTTCCTCAGCGCCGCCTATTAATTTTTCCTTTAATCGTTTAAAAAAACTCATCTTTATGTCCCGCTCCTTTGTTCTACTAATTCAACCTCTTCTAGCTTCACCGATACAAGTTTCGAAACACCCGATTCCTGCATCGTAATACCGTACAATACGTCTGCACCTTCCATTGTGCCTTTTCGGTGGGTAATCACGATAAATTGCGTTTGCTCGCTAAATTTTTTTAAATATTGACTATAGCGCATCACGTTCGATTCATCAAGAGCTGCCTCCACTTCATCTAAAATACAAAACGGCACAGGGCGCGTTTTTAAAATGGCGAATAGTAGAGCAATTGCTGTGAGTGCACGTTCTCCCCCAGATAAAAGGCTTAAAGTTTGCAATTTTTTCCCTGGTGGCTGTGCAACAATATCAATACCTGTTTCAAGTATATTATTTTCATCAAATAATATTAAGTCTGCTTGCCCGCCACCGAATAATTCGCGGAAAACAATTTTAAATTGCGCACGAATCGCTGTAAATGTGCTCGCGAAGCGCATCTTCATTTCTTCATCCATTTCCTTAATCGCTTCCTGCAATGTTTCTTGTGCTTCCACTAAGTCATTGCGTTGCTCTGTTAAAAATGAATGGCGCTCCTGCACTCGCTCATACTCCTCAATAGCCGCTATATTCACCGGTCCGAGCTCCTCGATTGACAGCTTTAATAAACGCACTGTTCGACGCATCTGCTCAATATCATCAATTGCTATCGCAGCCTCTTGTGCCTCTTCATAGCTTAACTCGTATTGCTCCTCTAATTGCTGTTCTAGTGTTTCTAACTCGTATTGTGTACGGTTGCGTTTTAATTCCAATGTGCGCAACGCATCAACAAAGCCTTTATGAATTCTTGATAGTTCTTGTAAGCTTTGCTCAAGGTTTGTCGATTGCTGTTGATAAGCAGTCCTTGCCTCACGCTCTGTTTGAATAACATTTGTTAAGTCTTGTTTCTTCACAGTCCAATCAATGACTGCCTGTTCAATTTCCTCTATTGTTGGGCCAGCTCCCTCTTCGGATTGTAGCCATTTTATTTCTTGGGAAATATTTTCGAATTGTTGCTGTATTTTCGAACGCTTTAACGCAATGTCAGCTGCTGTTGCTTGCAATTGGGTTAGCTGTTCGACAGCTACTGCTAGCTCTGAACGTTTTTCTGCTGATTGCTCCCGCAAAGCGTCCTTTTGTGTATCACTATAAACCTTCGCCTCTGTCAACTGCTCTACCTGCTCATTAATCTTTGCAAGTTCTATTGTAATTTGCTGCAAGCGCTCCTGTGCTTGACGCTGTTGTTGAGCTAGCTGCTCTTTACGTGTTGCTGCTGAACTGTGCTCCGAGGAAGACAAGGCAACTGTTTGTTGTAAATTTTTCTCTTGTACTTCGAGCTCTACAATTTTTGTTTTATGTTGCTGCAAAGCACTTTGCAAGCTGTTTTGAGTTAGCTTAATAGCATCTGCCTGCTCAGCTAATGTCGTCACTTGCGCTTTCAATTTAGCAACCGTTCGCTCTGCTGTTGCAATATTTTTTTCAAGCTCTGAAAGCTTTTCGACAAGTGTATCGAGTTCTAACTTACGAGAAAATACAGATGATTGCTGCTTCATTGCTCCACCTGTTAACGAGCCACCTGCATTGACGATGTCGCCCTCTAAAGTAACTACTCGGTATTTATAATTGCATAGTCGCGCAATTTGACTAGCACCTTGTAAATGCTTTGCTACAATAACGTTACCTAGTAAGTTTTGGATAATTATTTGGTTCGAAATGTTATATTGCACTAATTCATCTGCAAAGGAAATAAATGCTGGGTGCTCCGCCACTTGTGGCAATTGCTCGGCATAAATTTTACGTGACCTCATAACAGTTTTTGGTAAAAACGTTGCTCGCCCAGCTCTGCGCTGCTTGAGCCAGCTAATCGCTTGCTGTGCGTGCTGCTCGTTTTCTGTCACGATATGCTGAGATGCTGCCCCTAATGCCGTTTCAATTGCGGCAGTGTATTGCCCTTCAATTTGAAGTAATTCAGCAACTGCACCGACAATGCCAGTTAGCTGCCCACGCTCACGTGCCAATAAAATTTCTTTAACTCCCTGGAAGAAGCCCGAGAAATCAGCTTCTAGCTCCGCTAACGTTTCCTTGCGTGCCTTTAATTGCTGATGGTGCTGGTACGCTTTGTAAAGCAATGCTTGCTTCTCATCAAGCTGATTCGTCGCTGAGCTGATTTCCATTTCTAGCGCTTCGAGCTGTGTCATTTGCCCATTATATTTAGCATCTAATTGTGTTAATTGCTCAATTTCGTTCTGCTTCAATGCCTGCACTTGCTGAAGCTCTTTTTCAGCTTCCTCTGAACGCCCTGTCATGCGTAAGGCCGTTTCTTGATGCTGTGTTAATTGCTGCTCAAGATGCTTTAATTCATTTTTAGTCGTTGCCTCTTCATTTAACAAATCAATATAATGATTTTTCGCCTGCTCAATATCCGCCTCTATTTCTGCTACAGATTTCGTTAATGATTGCTCTAGCTGTTTAATGGCTTGTTTGAGCTGTTGAACCTGCTTTTGCTTTAAATTGAATTGCTCTTTATTAGCTGATTCCTGCTGTATGAGCTGTTGCTCTTCCTCATTAGTCTGTACCAAAGATAATTGCAATTGCTGTAAGTGCTTCTCCGCATTTTGGCGTTTTTCGTTGACAAGTGCCTTACGCCCTTCCCAGCGTTCTACTTCCGTACTTGCCTCAATCAATTGCTCCTGCGACTGGTCAAGCGCCTCATCAATTAGCTTTAATTGCGTGCGTATATCTCGCAATTGCTTATTTTTTTCTGCCATTTCACCTGCATGCTGCTGCTCGGTTTGTGCTAATTTTGTATATTCAATATCTGCTACCTGCAATGAACGGTAGCATTCCGTTAAATCATGAGCAATCAGCGCGATATCTGCATCCTTTAATTCTGCGGTCATGCGCAAATAATCCTTAGCAGCCGAGGCTTGCATTTGCAACGGCTCTAAGCGACTATTTAGCTCATGTAAAATATCTAATACTCTGTGTAAGTTTTCATCTGTTTCAACGAGTTTAAATTCTGCCTTTTTTTTGCGTAGCTTGTACTTTAATACACCTGCCGCTTCTTCGAAAATGAGGCGACGGTCCTCTGGTCGACTATTTAAAATTTCGTCTACTCGTCCTTGCGAAATAATAGAAAATGCTTCTTTTCCTAGCCCAGAGTCCATAAACAAGTCCGTAATATCCTTCAGGCGACATTGCTGGTTATTAAGCAAATATTCACTCTCACCTGAACGATACACACGTCTCGTTACACTTATTTCTGTATACGGTACAGCAATTCGCTCGTCTTGATTGTCCAAAACTAATGTTACTTCCGCAAAATTCAATGGTTTTCTTGAATCACTTCCCGAGAAAATGACATCCTCCATTTTTGCGCCGCGCAGCGACTTTGCAGATTGCTCACCTAGCACCCAGCGAATAGCATCTGTCACATTACTTTTGCCGCTTCCATTTGGACCAACGACAGCCGTTACACCTGGTACAAAATCAACGCCTATACGCTCAGCAAAAGATTTAAAACCAATTACTTCAAGTCGCTTCAGAAACACTTTATGCATCCTCCTGCTCTAGCTGTTTAAATGCATTCATGGCACTTTGCGCAGCTTGCTGTTCCGCCTCTTTTTTCGATTTCCCGCGTCCAATCCCAAGCTCCTGATCATTCAATAGCACGCGAGAAATGAAAGTACGATTATGGGCTGGCCCCTTTTCATCAACAATTTCATAGTGGAGTGGTCCATTGTTTGTTTGCTGAACCATTTCCTGAAGCTGACTTTTAAAATCCATCACATGCGAAAAAGCACCGACTTCTATTTTAGGAAATACGACACGCTCTAAAAATGCGACAACATTGTCTAAGCCTTGGTCTAAATAAAGAGCGCCAACGAATGACTCAAAAACGTCTGCTAATAATGCTGGACGCTCCCGCCCTCCTGTTAGCTCCTCACCTTTACCTAATAAAACAAACTGACCAAATTGCAGTTCATTCGCGAAAACAACCAGTGACGGCTCACATACTATTGAGGCACGAAGCTTTGTTAGTTCTCCCTCACTCATTTGAGGGTATTTTTCGAATAAATATTTAGATACGGAAAGCTCTAATACGGCATCTCCTAAAAATTCTAAGCGTTCGTTGTCTGTGTATAGCTTGCGTCGATGTTCATTCACATAGGATGAATGGGTAAATGCTTGGTACAATAATGCTGTGTTGTGAAATGAAATACTTAACTGCTGCTGTAAAGCCTGAAATTGATTTTTTACTTTTTCTGAAAATATGCCTGCCTTGTGCTGGCTTCCTTTTTTTCTAATCGTCATGCACATTCTGCCTTCCTAGTAGTTTCTAACTTTAAGTGTACAATGGAATAGCGGTTTTTTCAAAGGTGTAGCCGTAATTATTTTATTCAACCTTCAAAAAGAAAAAGAGGCTATGTTTATCGCCTATTCATGCGACAAACACACCTCTATATTCATTAGTTAACTTTGCTCTCAATATAGCTGATCGCATCACCAACTGTTGCGATTTTTTCAGCATCTTCATCAGAAATTTCCATGTCGAACTCATCTTCTAATTCCATTACAAGCTCAACTACATCTAATGAATCTGCGCCTAAATCGTCGCGGAAAGAAGCTTCTAATTTTACTTCGCTCTCTTCAACGCCTAGACGATCAACTACTACTTTTGTTACACGCTCTAAAACTGTAGACACATCGGTCACCTCCCCTCAAAGATATGCAGCAACCCCTTACTCGACCGTTCCGCTCTCAGCACAAAAAAGAATGTGCTTCTGCGGTTACTCGGCGCAATAAATATTGCTGAATCTAGATAAAAAATTGCTTATTTTCCACTACATTACCATGCCACCATCAATATGCAATGTTTGTCCTGTAATATAACTCGCCGCATCTGAAGCGAAAAATACAACAGCCTTTGCAATGTCCTCTGGCTGCCCAAGCTTCGCTAAAGGAATTTGTGCAAGCATCGCTGCTTTTAATTCTTCTGGCAGCTCATCTGTCATTTCCGTCGTGATAAAGCCCGGTGCAATGGCATTCACTAAAATATTACGGCTTGCTAACTCCTTCGCCGTCGTTTTCGTTAAGCCTATAACACCTGCTTTTGCTGCAACATAATTTGCTTGTCCTGCGTTGCCAGCTACGCCTACGATAGATGAAATATTAATAATGCGTCCACTACGCTGTTTCATCATTTGACGTGTTACAGCTTTCGTACATAAAAAGACGCCTTTTAAATTCGTGTTCATCACATCATCCCATTCGTCTTCTTTCATACGCATTAGCAAATTGTCACGCGTAATTCCTGCGTTATTTACTAATATATCAATTGAGCCGAATGTTTCCAATGTTTTATTCATTAATTGAGTGACTGATTCTGCATCCGCTACATTTGCCTGTACTGCAATCGCCTCGCCGCCAGCTGCTTGAATTTGCTCTACTACTTGTAGTGCACGCGCTTCACTACCACTATAATTGACAACTACCTTTGCACCTTGCTTTGCTAGCTCTAGCGCAATTGCTTGACCGATACCACGTGACGCGCCTGTCACAACAGCCGTTTTATTTTGTAATGTCATTATGCCCACCCCTTTGCCGCATCTAATAATGCTTGTAATGATTGTTCATCATATACACAATGTACCTCTGCTGCGCGGTCAATTTTCTTGACTAAGCCTGATAACACTTTGCCGGGTCCGCATTCTACAAAAACAGTAACGCCTTGCTCTAATAGTGTACGCACATTTTGCTCCCATAGAACTGGGCTCACAACTTGCTCAACCATTTCGCGGCGAATTGCTGCCTCCTCCGTTAAAAGTGCCGATGTTACATTGCTAACTACAGGAATTGCTGGCTGTTGAATCGTAAGCTGCTCAACTGTTTGTGCTAGCTTATCCGCTGCTGGCTGCATTAAGCTTGAATGGAATGGTCCGCTCACTACAAGAGGGATTGCACGCTTTGCCCCAGCCTCCTTTGCCGCAGCACAGGCTTTTTCAACACCTGCTTTTGTACCCGAAATAACAATTTGCCCAGGACAGTTTAAATTTGCTAATTGTACGGCATCGCCCGCTGCCGATACAGCCTCACATACCGTTTTTAAAGCCGACGCCTCCAAACCAAGAATCGCCGCCATTGCACCTTGTCCTGCTGGCACTGCTTCATCCATATAAAGGCCGCGCTTATGTACTGTCGCCACTGCCTCATCAAATGTCATTACTCCCGCAGCAACAAATGCGCTATATTCTCCTAATGAGTGCCCGGCTGTATAGTCTGGGCGAATGCCAGCTTCCATAATTTTATTAGCAATCATCACACCTGTTGTCAATAATGCAGGCTGTGCATGATATGTTAATGTTAGCTCCTCCTGCGGGCCATTTAACATTAAATTTGTCAAAGAAAAACCAAGCACCTCATCCGCACGCTCATAAAGCGCCTTACTCGCTGCTGTCGTTTCAACAAATTCTGCCCCCATCCCTACTTGCTGCGAGCCTTGCCCAGGAAAAATAAAAGCGATTTTTGTCATTAGTCGTTCTCCTTTACTTGTTGCTGTTTTGCAATTGCGTCCTTAATTGTTGCACAAACATCATGTTCCACCATCATATGGGCTTGTCGAATTGCGCTATAAATCGCTTTCGCATTTGATGAGCCATGTGCCTTTATGACAGGTGCCTGTAAACCAAAAAGCGCGGCACCACCATATTCTGTATAATCCATTTTATCCTTTAGTGACTTTAAATCATTTTTCACGAGCATTGCTGCAAATTTGGATTTCGTTGTCGCCATAAGCGCTTCCTTGAGCATTGAAAAGATTGTGCCTGCTGTTCCTTCCAATGATTTCAAAACCATATTACCAGTAAAGCCGTCCGTTACGACAACATCAGCTACACCATTCAATAACTCACGCGCCTCCACATTGCCTTCAAAGTTTAACTCTGTTTCTTTTAATAGAGTGAAAGCCGCCTTTGTTAAATCATTTCCTTTATTATCTTCTGTTCCTATATTCAATAAGCCAACACGCGGTGCTTTTTGTGAGCGTACTTTTTTGACATAAATATCGCCCATAATCGCGTATTGCTGCAAGTGCTCAGGCTTGGCCTCTGCATTGGCTCCTAAATCTAGCATTAAAAAACCATTGCCATCAACTGTTGGCAATGTTGTCGCTAAAGCGGGACGAGCAACTCCCTCTATGCGTCCCACCTTATATAAGCCACCAGCCATTAATGCACCTGTATTTCCTGCTGATAGACAAGCATCTGCCTCGTTCGTTACAACAGCATCAAGAATTTTCGCCATAGAGGAATCTTTTTTACGACGAACAGCACGCGCTGGGTCGTCATCTCCCTCCACTACTTCTGAGCAATGAATTACTTTAAGACGTGGGTGCTCTTTTAAATAGGGTGCCATCTTTTCTTTTTGACCATATAATTGAATTTCAATTGTTGGGAAGTCCTCTAATGCAAGAAATACCCCATCAATAATTGACTGTGGAGCATTGTCGCCACCCATACCATCTATTGCTAATTTCATGTTGTTTCACCTACACCTTTCGTACGGTACATTTCAAACTCACCTAGAAATACAATTTCATTTTCTACTGTCGACTGCACATCGACATATGTACGATTTTTCACCTTATCCTCAGCACGTACGGTTGCCTTCGTCACAACACGGTCACCCGCTTTTACAGGTTTAACAAACGCAACATTCGATTTAACAGTAAGTGCCAATTCATCATTAATAACAGCTACTGCTAATGAATTTGCCTGTGCAAACAAATGATGTCCTCGTGCGATGCCGTTGCGCTGAAAAACGTGCTCCTCCTTCACATCGAAAATGGAAAGTGCGCGTTTATCTAATTCTATATCTATAATTTCCCCAATGACTTCGTCTAATGGTAAAGATTTCACTTCATTTTCATAGTTTTTAGCTGCTACATCTTTTATGCGCTCTCGCAGCTCTGGAATTGCCAACTCCATGCGATCTAAACGAATCGTTTGTACACTAACACTAAACTTAGCAGCTAACTGATCATCTGTGACGAATGGGTTATCTGCAATTGTTTCGACTAATAATTGTTGGCGTTCCTTTTTCGTTCTTTTCATCGTCACTTGTCACCTACCCATTAGTATTAGAACTTGGTACTAATACCAGTATACATTTTCAAAAATAAGAACGCAACCATTTTTCTTTTCTCGCTAATCAATCCGCTCACCATATAACACACCGCGCGCTTCCAATCTGTTACGCAGCGGCTTATATTCCCCTTCCGTCCAAAATGCCTCGCTATGCACTAGGCGCTCGGCATCCTGTCTCGCTACATCGAGCGCTCGATAATCATGCGCTAAATCTGCCATTTTAAACTCAGGTAAGCCACTCTGCTTTTTGCCAAAGAAATCCCCAGGCCCTCTCAATTCTAAATCCTTTTCAGCCAATTTAAAGCCATCATTCGTTTCTGTCATAGAACGCATGCGCTCCTGCCCCTCATCCGATTTCGGGTCAGCGATTAACACACAATAAGATTGATGCTCTCCACGTCCAACACGCCCACGCAGCTGGTGTAACTGAGCTAACCCGAAGCGCTCTGCATCGTAGATTGTCATAAAGCTAGCATTTGGCACATTGACACCGACTTCAACAACCGTTGTCGAAACAAGTACATCTATCTCACCATTGCTAAATGCCCGCATGATTTCATCCTTTTCAGTAGAGGTAAGTCGTCCATGCATTAAACCAACAGTAAAACGCCCTGCAAAATAGGCAGTCAGCTGATTATAGGCATCTACTGCGTTTTGAACGTCTAACTTATCTGACTCCTCAATTAACGGGCAAATAACATAAGCCTGCCGTCCATTCTCAAGCTCCGTTTGCATTTTTTTTAACACTGAGCCGAGCTGCTCCTCCTTAAGCCAATGCGTTTCAATCTCCTTACGCCCTGCTGGCAATTCATCAATAATCGATACGTCCATCTCACCAAACACTGTAATCGCTAAAGTACGTGGAATTGGCGTCGCCGTCATAAATAGCACATCAGGATGTTCCCCTTTATCACGCAATATACGACGTTGCTCCACACCGAAGCGATGTTGCTCATCCGTAATGACAAAACCTAATTTATGAAAAGTTACATCAGGCTGTATTAAAGCGTGCGTTCCAATTAAAATATCTACTTCTCCTGCCGCTAATTGCTCTAGTAAAATGCGACGCTCCTTCGTTTTTGTTGAACCTGACAAAATCGCAACGCGCACACCAACTGGTTTAAACCACTCTTGTAGTGACTGTGCATGCTGTTCAGCTAAAATTTCTGTTGGCGCCATTAATGCTCCTTGATAACCTGCTGTCACCGCTGCATATAAACCAATTGCTGCTACCACTGTTTTTCCAGAGCCTACATCTCCTTGCAAGAGGCGATTCATGCGCTGCGCTAACTTTAAGTCTTTGCATATCTCATTTACTACACGCTTTTGTGCAGAAGTAAGCTCATACGGCAATGTTTGAATAAAAGCGCGAAGCTTTTCAATGTCGTAATTAATTTCAAGCCCTCGCTCCGCCTCTTTTCTACTTTTACGTAATGCTTGAATACCTAACTGAAACTCCAATAGCTCCTCATAAACAAAGCGGCGCCGAGCTTGCTTCGCATGCGCTGCATCCTTTGGAAAATGCACGCCCTCCAAAGCTTCATGAACGTCAAGTAGCTGATATTGTGAACGCAAACTTTGAGGTAAACTATCTTCAATATCTGTCGCTAAATCAAGCGCCTGTCGCATATATTTACGAAAGCGCTTTTGTTGGATTAAGCCACGTAAGCTATACACAGGCTCAAAATCAATCTGCTCCGTTTTCGGTCCAAATGTTACAGAGGAGCCGACAATAACTTGGCGCCCTCGATCCCATTTGCCTGTTACAGTGACAATAGTTCCCGGTAGCAATCTTTGACGCAAATAACCTTGATTAAAAAATACCGCCTTTACTAAATGTCGTCCTGCGCGTACTGCAACAGTTAAGCGCTGCTTATTTTTCCCTAGAAACATGACAGAGGGCATCGATTCGACCGTTGCCTCAATCGTTACGCGCTCATTATGCGGCGTTTCTGCCAAATCCTTCAGCCGAAAATCCTCGTGTCGATACGGGAAGGTCCAAATTAAATCGCCGACCGTTTCAATATGCAGTGACTGCAAATGTTCCGCTGTTTCCTTGCCAATGCCTTTCAGTGTTGATACAGGGTCGTTAAAGCTTGTCATATCGCATCCCTCCTTCACTTAGTGGGTTGTTAAATAAGACGTGTTGATTAACCTTTATTCCACAGAGAATACCTAGCAATTCGCTGTTTTCCTTGGCGTGTGGACGCTTTCCTCCAGTACTGCTTCAACTAATTTATATCGGCGAATGCCAAAATAAATGGATTTCAGCTTGAGTGACCACAGGATGAGGTGCTCTTAGACCGAGCTTCCTTTACGCTGCCCTCCACTTCAATTAACGAGTATCTGCCCAATAAGAAGCATCCCTCCATATAAAACACGTCTATTAATAGATAATTTTCATATAATCAACACGTTTATTGTTAAATATTTTCATCGTTCTATATAATTATTATACTACATACAAACAAAAGGAGATTCCAATGAACGACACTTTCCAACACATCGCAACGACCGTTTGGCATATTGATGTCGCTACATGCCAAACGATTCGTAATAGCGATAAAAAACTTGCTGCCATTACTTCAACTGACGGCACTCACCATATGCTAAAAAGTGAACGATACAATAATGATAATATGCAAAAGATTTGCTCCTTTGCAAATGAGCTGTCTGCGATTTTACCTGTCACAACATACTCAAAAACAGGTACAGGTGGCTATACTTTTGCAGAACAAAATATGATTTGTACGCTTGAGCATACACTTTCAGGAACAGCTATTGATTGTTTAACCGATTTGCATATTTTAAATGAAACATTACATATTTTACACAATCCTATTTCTAGCACTCTATAAGATTTCGGAAATTACTGAAAAAGTTCATTTTATTTTGACAACACATTTTCAAAGAAGTTCATTTTAATCGCATGCGTATACATCTCACTAAAACATGCTCGCGGCTGTGCAAGATTTTGGGCAACAACTAGCTGTTTTTTGCACTAAAAAAGCTTTCGGGAAAACTAGTCTCTCCGAAAGCTTTTTAAATTTTTATTGTCCTTGCACAACTGCACCGCCAAAAATTTTGGCTGCTAGTGCTTTGCCTGTAGGCGTCGCAGCTAGTCCACCACGAGCCGTTTCTTTTAAGTCTGGATTCATCGATTCACCGATACGATACATAGCACCAATTACCTCATCACAAGGGATGCGGCTTGTAACACCAGCTAATGCCATATCTGCCGCAACAATTGCATTCGATGCCCCCATCGCATTACGTTTCACACATGGCACTTCAACTAAGCCCGCAACTGGGTCGCAAACAAGCCCTAGCATATTTTTCAAGGTAATTGCGAAGCCTTCTGCACATTGCTGCGCTGTACCTCCTGCCATTTCTACAATAGCTGCTGCTGCCATACCAGCCGCTGAACCAACCTCTGCCTGACAGCCACCAGCCGCTCCTGAAATTGAAGCATTATTCGCTACAACAAAACCAAATGCTCCTGATGTGAATAAATAACGAATCATTTGCTCACGAGTCGGATTTAATTTATGTTGAATGGCAAATAATGTACCCGGCACAACACCTGCTGAACCCGCTGTCGGAGTTGCGCAAATTGTACCCATTGCAGCATTTACCTCGTTTGTTGCAACCGCTTTACTTACCGCATCTAGTAATAAATCCCCAGCTAACGATTTACCGGAGGCAATATATTTTTGCAATAGTACCGCGTCGCCTCCTGTTAAGCCTGTAACAGAATGCACCCCCTGTAAGCCGCGCTCTACAGCCTCCTCCATTACCGTCAAATTGCGGTCCATTTGTGCCATAATATCGTCACGCGAACGCCCTGTCATAAGCATTTCCTGCTCAATCATAATTTCAGAGATGAGCTTTCCTTCTTGCTCTGCACGTTCTACTAATTCGCGTACATTTTGAAATAATACGTCCATTTTGCTCACTCCTTAGTTATTAATTCTTGATACCTTTGTAATATGCGGAATATATGAAATTTGCTCTAACACACGGTCTTCGATATTTTGGTCAACTTCAATTACCATTAACGCAGTTAAACCACGTTCAATACGTGATACTTCCATATGTCCGATGTTAACATCGTGCATTGCTAAGCAATTAGCAACATTGGCAATGCAGCCCGCACGATCATCGTGCACAACTAAAATTGCAGGCATACCACCTGTTAGACGAAGTTTGAAACCGTTTACTTCACTAATTTCAATTTTCCCTCCGCCAATCGAAATGCCTTCCACGCTCATTTCGTTGTCATCATCCCCCATAACAATGCGCGTTGTGTTCGGATGCTCTTTATGCGCCTCCTCTGGAATAAATTCAAAGGTTAAACCCGCTTTTTTCGCATCCTCAAATGCCGTTTTAATACGCTCATCATACGTATCATAGTCTAATAGACCACCAACAATCGCCACATCTGTTCCGTGCCCACGATACGTCTCTGCAAATGAGCCATACAAATGAATTTTCGCCCATTTTGGCTGGCGGCCGAATAAATCCCTTGCTACACGTCCAATTCTCGCCGCGCCTGCTGTATGCGAGGATGAAGGGCCAATCATGACAGGACCGATAATATCAAAAACGGAAGTAAATTTCATAACCGTTCCTCCTAAAAATATGTGTTGTTTACTATGTAGTGTAACAGAATTACGACATAGACACAAAATATACTTATTTTCATGACACTATTTTTAAAAACGTCGGAAATCAATATGTTATTTTAAGCTTATGAGCGAATTTTTCTGGTTTATGAGCGAATTTGCATCTCTTATGAGCGATTTCACACGTTTTATGAGCGAATCAGGACTTTTCAACTATAATAAAAAACCGATTTCTTCTTAATATTTAAAGAAGAAATCGGCTTTTCGATGTTCTGTTCTATTCTACTGACAAAATAAATGGATATAGCGCTTGCTTACCTTCAACAATTTCCACTTCTGCATCGGGGTAACTTTCCTCGATAAATGCTGCTAATTGTGAAGCATTATCTGCTGTTGCGTCTTCACCGTAAATAATTGTGATGATTTCTGCATCTTCGTCAACCAGTGATGTGACAACAGTTTGTGCCGCTTCCATTAGCGTTGGTGTCGATAAAACAATTTTGCCTTCTGCCAATGCCATAAAGTCATCCTTGCGAATTTCTACACCGTCAATTGATGTGTCGCGCACCGCAAATGTGACTTGACCTGTTTTAACATGTGCAAAGCTTTCTGTCATATTCGCTTGATTTTCCTCGACAGTGCTTTCTGGATTGAACGCTAAAATAGCCGCCATCCCCTGTGGAATTGTTTTTGTTGGTACGACTGCCGCTTCAATATCTAACAGCTCTACCGCTTGCTCCGCTGCCATAATGATATTTTTATTGTTCGGTAAAATGACAACACGCTCTGCACCAATTTCCTTCACTGCTTTAACGATATCCTCTGTCGAAGGATTCATTGTTTGCCCGCCTTCAATAACATAGGAAGCGCCGATTGAACGCAGTAAGTTAGCTACACCTTCCCCCATTGCAATCGTTACAACAGCGTAAGGATGCTGCTGGGCTTTTGGCGCTGTCGCAACCGACGCCTCACCTACAATTGCAGAATGTTGCTCCCGCATATTATCAACTTTAATTTTAATTAAGCTACCATATTTTTGACCTGCCGCGAGAACTGCACCCGGGGTTTCTGAGTGAATATGCACCTTCGCAATTTCGTCATCAGAAATAACAAGCAAGGAGTCTCCCATTGGATTTAGCTCTTGACGGAATTGCTCCTCATTAAATGGCTCTTTATCCGCTTCAAAGCGCACCATAATTTCCGTACAATAGCCGAATTCGATATCTTCTGTATTCATAAAGTCCTGCACACGATGATGCTCCGCATTAATTAAGTCATCTAAAGAAGATTCATTTTTTTGTGGTAGTGGCTCGCCTTTGAGAGATGCAAGGAAACCTTCGTAAACGAATAGCAAGCCTTGTCCACCGCTATCCACAACACCTACTTCCTTCAATACAGGAAGCAACTCCGGCGTACGTGCAAGAGAAGCCTTCGCTTCTGCTACAAGCGCTTCCATTACAATAATGATATCATCTTCATCCTGCGCTACTTCAACAGCTTTTGCTGCCGCTTCACGAGCTACCGTTAAAATCGTCCCCTCAACAGGCTTCATTACGGCCTTATACGCTGTATCTACACCCGCTTGGAAAGCATCAGCAAAATTGATTGCATCAATTTCCTGCTCCTTTTCAATTGCTTTGCTAAAGCCGCGGAATAATTGCGATAAAATAACACCTGAGTTACCGCGTGCTCCCATTAATAAACCTTTTGCTAACCCTTGCGCTGTTTTTCCGATATGCGCCTGTGCTTGTACTTCTGTTTCCTTCGCACCTGATGACATAGATAAATTCATGTTCGTTCCTGTATCGCCATCTGGCACTGGGAATACATTTAACGAATCTACATAAGCCGCATTTTGGTATAAATGATGCGCACCCATTTGTACCATTTCTGCGAATTTTATTCCGCCTAAAGACTTCATTAGATTGATTTCCTCCTCTTACACATTCATCACGCGAACGCCTTGCACGAAAATATTAACCGACTTCACGCTCATACCCAATGTTTTATTTACTGTATATTTTACTGTTGACTGAACTTGGTAAGCAATTTCAGAAATTTTTGTACCGTAGCTTACGATAATATACATATCAATATGTAAATCTTCGCCTTCTTGACGAACTATCACACCTTTTGTAAAGTTCTCTTTACGTAAAATATCTGTTAATCCATCTCGAATTTGATGCTTGCTTGCCATCCCAACGATTCCATAGCATTCTACCGCTGCTCCACCTGCGATTTGTGCAATCACATCGTTCGCAATATCGATTTGTCCGAATTCATTGTGGATTTCTATTGACATAAATACGCCCCCTAAGCACTTTTAGACTACTCTTTATTGTACTACATAAACAACAATTATAAAAGAAAACGCAGTGATTCGTCTAGTGTGCTTTATATAAAGTGCTTCAAAAAGTAAATCTAATAGTTAGAAAATCGACATTTTATCAGCTATGAATACAAATGTAAACTTATCTACAAACAAATTTTCAGGTGTAAAGGTTTTTTTCTTGAAAGGTTGTTGAAAAATTGTTGCACTCGCATAGAGTCTATGTTAAATTAATATGGTATGTGAAATATCGAACTGAAATAAATTGCTTTCAGATTCAACTGTAGGGAGGGAATTTACATGCCAAAACAATGTGTTATTACTGGCCGTAAAGCTCGTACAGGCAACAACCGTTCACACGCAATGAACGCTAACAAACGTACTTGGGGTGCTAACCTTCAAAAGGTTCGTATCTTAGTTGACGGTAAGCCAAAGCGCGTATGGGTTTCTGCTCGTGCATTAAAATCAGGTAAAATTGAGCGCGTGTAATCGCGATAAAAAACATCGACTACAAAAGTGGTCGATGTTTTTTGTTATACATACAAAAATGCAAAAGGGCTATAGGGAAAGACAGACTTGCACCTGCTTTCCCTATAGCCCTTTAATTTTTCTTCTCTCTCTTAAATAACTTTATACACGCACGTGTCATTGAGCTAATAAACTTCGGTAACTGAAATGTATATACCTTCACACTCGCTCCCCCTTAATCGGCACTTCTTATCATTAAACATATGCCAGAGGTAAAGGTAATATGCGCCTCGCCTATAATCTCATTGCTTGTAAAGCGCGATGACCATAAGCCAATTTCTTCATCCGTTGTTTCATATTTCACACCGCGCAATGTTACATTTTGCACAGCTTCGCCATAGGCAAAAAAAGATAAATAAGGATAATCTAAATTGTCTTGAATTGTGTGTGTGCCTGGCACCAAAAAGCGTAGCTGATTATGGAGATTATGAATCTCAAAAACAATATGCGAGTATGTCTGCTGAAGCCTACACACCGTCCTTAGTACCGCCTCGTAATGATCTAGACGCCCACCTGTGACACCTGTTAGTACGATTTTTTCTGGCTTATAGGTAATAGCTTTTAGCAAGGCTAAATCCGTATCTGTTTCATCCTTTTCGGCAGCGTATATTTCAATTGGCACGCCTGCCTGTGTCAATTTTTGACGCTCGCTTACTGTGATAGAGTCTAAATCTCCGACAATTACGGCTGGCTGAATCCCTCGTTCTAATAAACGATAAGCTCCGCGGTCAGCACCAATAAAAATAGTGTCCTCTTCATCCATAAAAGGCTCAAATGAACAAAGCTCCTCGCTTGGTCCACCTGAGCAAATTACGGCAATCATCGCACGTATGCCGCTTCACCAGCTGCTTTAATTTGTTGTAATGCAGCTACGCGGTCCTCTTGATTATAAATAGCAGAGCCTGCTACAAAAATATTGGCACCAGCCTCAGCACACGGAACGATTGTTTCTGCTGTTATACCACCGTCGATTTCGATATCGATTGTTAAGCCGCGCTCCTTAATAATTTTTGATAGCGCTGCAATTTTAGGTACAACAGATGAAATAAACTTTTGTCCGCCAAAGCCTGGATTAACTGTCATAAACAATACCATATCAATATCCTCTAAAACGTGTTGAATTGATTCGATTGGCGTATGTGGGTTTAATACAACCCCGGGCTTCACACCATATGAACGGATTAGCTGAATTGTGCGATGCAAATGGCGACACGCTTCTACATGGACCGTAATATAATCTGCGCCCGCTTTCGCAAACTGTTCGATATATTGGTCTGGGTTTTCAATCATTAAATGAACATCGAGCGGTAATGATGTTAAAGGGCGAATCGCATCAAGTACGATAGAGCCAAATGAAATATTCGGAACAAAGTGGCCATCCATTACATCAATATGAATAAGCTCTGCGCCAGCAGCCTCCACTTCCTTTACCTCTTGTCCTAATTTCGCGAAATTCGCAGCTAAAATAGATGGTGCAATTTTAATCATCTTTAATACCTCGGCTTTCGTTCCATAATTTCTTGTAAAAATTGTTCATAGTGCTCATAGCGATATGGGCGAATTTCTCCTGTTTCAAGTGCTTTCTTAATTGCACATTTTGGCTCTTTCATATGTAAGCAGCCACGGAATTTACACTGCTCACTTAATCGTAAAAATTCAGGGAAGCATGCTGTTAATTCCTCTTTGTCAATCATGTCAAAATCAAAGGAGCTAAATCCAGGGGTATCCGCAAGCAAGCCATTCCCAACTTCAATTAATTCGACATGACGTGTTGTATGCTTCCCCCGCCCTAAGCTTTGTGAAATTTCGTTCGTTTTTAGTTGTAATTCAGGCAGCAATGTATTTAATAACGTCGACTTGCCAACACCGGATTGTCCTGCTAAAACGCTTACTTTTTCTTCTAACAACGGATACAATCTGTCCATGAGCGAACCGTCATTTTGATACGTCGTTAAAACAGTATAGCCTATCGCTTCATAGTCAGCAATTAATAGTTGAAGCTGCTCCGCTTCATCTCCTGCTAGCAAATCCGTTTTCGTTAAGCAAATAACAGGCTGAACGGAAAATGATTCTAACACAACTAAGAAACGGTCTAATAATAATGTATTAAAATCAGGCTCCTTGACAGAAAAAACTAAGATTGCTTGGTCGATATTAGCAATTGGCGGTCGCACAAGCTCATTTTTTCGAGGGTGAATTTTCATAATATAGCCGTCTGATTCACCCTCCTTTGTATAATCAACAATATCTCCGACGAGCGGAGATTCGCCGCGATTGCGAAACACGCCGCGCCCACGACATTGAATTAACTCTTCATCTTGATAAACATAGTAATAGCCACTTAATGCTTTACGAATTTGGCCTTGCGCCATCAAATGCCTCCTTTATTCCGTAGTAATAGCCTATAAAGTGAAACTTCAATCAGTAAGGGTTTTCCTCACCCCCACTGATTGTGAGTTGAACCAATCAGGCTTTTACGGGCAGTTCATCTTCAACTTATCCTTAAGACCATTTTCACTTAAGCCTTGAAATGGGCGTCTTACTGCCCATCAATGCGGGATAAAAATTCATTTTCAGTCAATATTCTCTTGTGAGAGTAGAAGAAGCATACCTTTTTCAGCTTCAAGTAGCTACCATCTTAAAAGTCGGCTCCTTTCGCTGAAGATAAGGCAATACAATTTAATCTAAAAGCTAGATTAGTTCGGTAAACTATCGAATGGTATCGTTCTTTCGGCAATTTTGAATGAATCACGATCTATGCGGTAAGCAGCAGAGCTTCCTTCCTCAATCGTTAGCTCAATACGATAGCTCGTCGACTCCGTAATCGTTAATGTGTCGTACAGCTCGGACATCGAATTATTTTTGTCTTGAATATAAATATGGACGATTTGCTCCGTTCGCTCCTCCTCGCCCTCTTCATTGAATGTCGGCTCATAAGGGATATTTATGGATTCCGTAAAGAATTTTTCCTTTTTAGCAGGTGGTCCTTTTGATAGAACGACCTCTAGTGTTCCACCTTCCACTATCTCCTCTCCCTCTTTCGGGGTATGGGAGATTACACTACCAGCCGGAATCGTTTCAGACGTTTCCTCCCCAACGACACGCCATTGTATATTATGGCGCTTTGTATATTCTTCAAGTGCCGCACGTGAGAAGGTAGCAAGATTGTCTATGCTAATCATTTTTTTCCCTTCGCTAATAACAAGTGTAACCGTTGTTTCTCCTACAATAATTTCCTCGCCAGCTTGTGGCTCCTGACGAATAATCGTCCCTGCCTCGACCTCACTATTTTCATATTCCAATTTGTAATCCTTAAAATTTTCAAGCAATGTAGTTACTTGCGAAAGCTTTTGGTCTACGTAGTTGGCCATTTTGGAAGTTTCTGCCCCTTGGCTAACGATTAGCTTTATTTCCGTACCTTTTACTTTCAAAGTACCCGTTCTTGGATTTGTTTCAATAATTGTATCTTTTTCGATTTCCTCATGATTTCGCTCTTCGATTTCACCAACGACGAAGCCTAAATTTTCAAGCTCTTGCGTTGCTTCCTCAACTGTCATACCAATTATCTCTTTCGGAATTTCAACTTTTTTCGGCTTCATGAAATAAATTGCAGCAACTGCTATTATAGCTAACAGGGCAATGCTAGCTGCAATTAGCGGCCACTTCTTCCTCTTTTTTGGCGGCGATTGCTGCTCTAAAGGAGGTGATTTTTTCACGGTCTTCATCTGCTTCGTTTCTGCAATATCATGCACCGGCATTTTTTCATCTTTAATAATCGGTAAAATTTTCGTTGCATCATTATCAAAAGGTAAAATAAATTTAGGTTCATGAATGCGCTCTGCTGATAGACATGTTTCTAAATCCTGCTCCATTTCCTCAGCATTCGCATAGCGATGATTTGAATCTTTTGCCGTAGCCTTTAACACAATATTTTCCACGCTTTGTGGAATCGAACCATCAAATGCACGAACAGAAGGTGTTTCCGCCTGCAAATGCTTCAAGGCAATAGCTACCGCTGATTCACCTGAAAACGGTAATTCCCCTGTTAATAGCTCGTAAAATACAATACCGAGTGCATAAATATCGGATTTTTCTGTTGCTATACCGCCACGCGCCTGTTCTGGGGATAAATAATGTACCGTTCCAATCACTGAATTCGTCTGCGTGTAGCTCGTTGCACTTAAGGTTGTCGCAATTCCGAAATCTGTAATTTTTACATTTCCATCTAAATCCATCAAAATATTTTGCGGCTTAATATCGCGATGAATAATGCCATTTTCATGTGCATGTGCAATCGCTGATGTAAGCTGCTTCATAATATGAACGCTTCGTGCAGGCGATAAAGGCGAAAACTCCTGTATGTATTGCTTTAGCGTTTTGCCCTTAATATATTCCATGACAATATAATGCATATCGCCATCTTCGCCAACATCATAAATGCTAACAATATTGGAGTGTGTAAGGCTTGTTGCCGAAAGTGCTTCACGCTGAAATCGGCGATGTAATTCTTCTTCATTTGTAAAATCATAACGCAAAATTTTAATCGCTACATCGCGGTTTAAAATCATATCGTGGGCCAAATAAACATTGGACATCCCACCACCGCCAATTAGTTCTATAATTTTATAACGATCACTAATTCTTTTGCCGATAATCATCCCTTACACCTCCCTATCCTCTAGCGTCAACAAAATAAGTGAAATATTATCCTCGCCGCCTAGCTCATTTGCAAGCTGTACAAGCTTTTTCCCCTTTTCCTGTAAGACGAGCGGCAACGTAATTAATGCTGCCATTTCATGTAGGCTAAGCTTATCACTTAAACCATCTGAGCAAATAAGTAAATAGGAATCCTGCTGCAGCTCCATGCTATAAAAATCAGCTTGAATTGTTAGCTCTGTACCTAAAGCTCTTAAAATAAAGTTTTTTTGCGGATGGTGCTGTGCTTCTTCCTCGCTAATTTCACCATTATCTACTAATACATTGACATAGGAATGGTCACGTGTAATGAGCTCGCCATCCTCCGTCGTAAAATGGTAGACGCGACTATCACCGATATGAGCAATTGTGCAGTGAGCACCATCAATCACAACGGCGATAAGTGTTGTCCCCATCCCTTTACAGCCTTCATGTGATAATGAATAATGATAAATGTCTTCGTTTATTTGTGATATTACGTTATTTAACCATTGCTGCCTCGCCTCTTCTGTCGCTAATTCGGCAGCTTCCACCTGTAAAAATACACGCTGTAATGCGGTAATTGCCATTTCACTAGCTACATCACCTGCATTATGTCCGCCCATACCGTCAGCTAAAACCGCTAGCTTATACTGATCTAGACGTTCACAAAAAGCTACTCGATCCTCATTTTCCGAACGCTTTAAGCCAACATCACTTTCAACTGTAAAGTTCACATTTTCCACCTACTTTGTTTCTTGTGCTCGCTCCTTTGCACGCAGCTGTCCGCAGGCTGCATCAATATCCGAGCCATGTTCGCGACGAATTGTCACGTTAATTCCGTGCTTCTTTAATGTTTTTTCAAAATCAAAAATTTGATTGCGTGGTGTTCTTACATAATTGCGCTCAGGAACATAGTTAACAGGGATTAAGTTGACATGACATTTTATCCCTTTGATTAACTTCGCTAACTCCTCTGCATGCTCAATAGAATCATTTTCTCCACCGAATAAACCATACTCGAAGCTGACACGACGCCCTGTTTTCTTCGTATAATAACGAATTGACTCCATTAATTGTTCCAGCTTATAGGCACGCGCAATTGGCATGAGCTTTTGACGTAATTCTTGGTTCGGTGCATGTAGTGAAAGTGCAAAATTGATTTGTAGCTGCTCGTTTGCAAAATCATAAATTTTCGGCACAATACCTGATGTCGATACAGTAATATGGCGCGCACCGATATTCAATCCTTTTTCATCATTAATTACTTTTAAGAAGTTCATCATCGCCTCGTAATTATCAAATGGTTCCCCAATCCCCATAATTACGATATGACTAACACGCTCGTCTACTTCATCCAAAGCCTGCTGTACTTTCACCACTTGCTCCACAATTTCGCCCGCAAGTAAATGGCGCTTTAAACCGCCTAAAGTAGAAGCACAAAACGTACAGCCGATGCGACAGCCCACTTGTGTCGTTACACAAACGGAATTACCATAATCATGGCGCATTAATACCGTTTCAATTGAATAGCCATCTTGTAGCTGGAATAAAAATTTGATTGTTCCATCCTTTGATTCCTGTTGAATAATTGTTTCCAAAGTCGTCAAGGCAAACTGTGCGTCTAATTTCTCACGCAATATCTTTGACAAATTCGACATTTCCTCAAATGTTTTTACACGTTTATGATATAACCAATCATAAATTTGCCCTGCGCGAAATGCTTTTTCTCCATTATTAACTAACCACTCTTGCAACTGTTCAGGACGCAATGAATAAATCGATTCCTTTAATTGTGGCTTTTCTTTTTTCTCACGGCGTGTGGGTTTTTCTTCTGCTTCCTCGACTAAGTCTAAAATGCGCTCATCGAATTTGTTTTGGTCCATAAAATTTATTTTGTCTCCTTTTTTACGAAGGCAGCGACGAAAAAGCCGTCACTATCCATATGTTGTGGGAATACCTGAAGCATTCCTTCCCGCTGCTCGTGAACAAGCTGCTGCGGTAAATTTTCCAATACAATAGCCTCCATATTCGGATGCTCTTTTAAAAAGGCTTGTACCGTTCCTTCATTTTCTTCTTGATTAATTGTACATGTACTATAAACTAAGCGACCTTCTGGCTTCAACAACTCTACAGCATTTGCTAAAATCGCAAGTTGAATTGCTTGTAAATTAGCAAAATCTTCTATTTTCTTCGTATATTTAATATCTGGTTTACGACGCATAACCCCTAGCCCAGAGCATGGTGCATCGACTAAAATTGCATCGAAGCTGCCCTTTTGTAAAGTATTTGCCGCTTTGCGCCCATCTAACGGTGCCGTTTGCACAATATCAATACTTAAGCGTGCTGTATTTTCATCAATTAATTCAAGCTTATGCGGATGCAAATCTAAGGCAAGAATCACCCCTTCATTATGCATTTTTTCCGCTAAATGCGTCGTTTTGCCACCAGGTGCTGCACACATATCTAAAACGCGCATACCTGGCTGTGGATTTAGCACATTTGCTGGTAACATAGAGCTTTCATCTTGAATCGTAATAAGCCCTTGTTTAAAAGCAGCTGTACGTGCCGCTTGCCCACCTGTAATTGTTAAACATTCAGGTAAAAATGCGCTTTGCGAAACAGTCAGCCCTTCCTGCTCTAAAGCAGCAATCGCTTTTTCAGGTGTTGCCTTTATTGTGTTGACACGCACCGTCTGCTTTGCGGGTAAATTATTATGCGTAAGCATAGCTGTTGTTCGTTCTATACCATATCCTGCAATATAACGCTCTACTAGCCACTGCGGATGGCTTGTTGCAATCGCAAGACGCTCTACCTCGTCCGCTATTTCCTCCGTTGAACGCACGCCTTGACGTATAATCGAGCGTAGCACGCCATTGACCATTGAAGCAATGCCTTTATGCCCACGTCTTTTAGCAATTTCCACAGCCTCATTCACTGCGGCATGTGGCGGAATACGTGTTAAATAATGCATTTGGAATAGCGATAGGCGTAGTAACCATTGTACCCATACTTCCACTTTACCACGCACAAATGGGGCTAAATAATAGTCCAATGTTAATTTATGCTGTAGTGTACCATACGTAATTTCAGTTAATAACGCACGGTCCTTCGCCTCTATTTTATATTTCTCAATTGTTTGGTGTAATAATAGATTGCTGTATGCTTGGTTTTTATCGACCGATAATAAAATACTTAAAGCTGCATCACGTACATTACCATTCCAAATTTGCTGCTTTTTCTTCGTCATTCAAAACGGTCTCCAATCTGCAATTTTGCCCCTGTGCCGCGCAAATACTCCTCTGCACTTAAACGTTTTTTCCCCGCCGGTTGCAAATCATAAACAGCAATTGACCCGCCTTCACCAGTCGCAATTTCAAAATAATCCTTAGCGATATGCACAACCTCACCCGGTGCAGCTTGGTGCTTCCGAGTACCAATTTGCGCCCACCAAATTTTCACATTGCTCTCTTCAAGGGTTGTGTAGGCAACTGGCCATGGATGTAGACCACGTACTTGATTGTATATCGTACGTGCATTTTGCTGCCAATCAATGCGCTCCTGCTCTCGGTTAATATTATGCGCGTAGGTTACCTTTGTTTCATCTTGTACTATACGATTATTTGTACCATCAACAAGAGAAGGCAATGTTTGCTTTAATAAATCACGTCCAACGATGCTTAGCTTGTCAAACATGCTTCCTGTATGGTCAGTTTCCTCAATAGCAATTGCCTGCTGGCTAATCATATCGCCTGCATCCAGCTTTTCAGCCATATACATAATCGTTACACCTGCTTCTTTTTGTCCATCGATAATAGCTTGATGGATTGGTGCTCCTCCCCTATATGCAGGTAGCAATGAAGCATGCACATTAACACAGCCAAGGCGCGGTGCATCAAGCAGCGCTTTTGGTAAAATTTGCCCAAATGCTGCAGTGATAACTAAGTCTGGTGCTAGTGCTAAAATTTGCTCTAGCTCCTGTGAGGCACGTAGCTTTTCAGGCTGAATAACTGGCAAGCCTAAGCGCTGCGCCTCTTCTTTCACTGGTGGTGGTGTTAATACCTTTTTACGACCAACTGGACGATCTGGCTGTGTAACAACGGCTAGCACATGATAGCCCTCCTCATGGAGCATGCGTAAAATCGGCACGGAGAAGGCAGGTGTTCCCATAAAAACAATCGATGTCATATTATTCCTCCTCATCCTCTTCCGCATACATTTCTTCTATTTCTTCCGCCGTTAGCACACGCGTTATTTTTGAATCAAATAAAATACCATCTAAATGGTCTATTTCATGTAAAATAGCACGCGCCTCAAAATCCTCTGCCTCCAGTTCATAAATACGCCCTTCACGGTCAGCGGCTTCGATTTTCGCATATGTAGGTCTGTTGACCATTGCGAATAAATCGGGAAAACTTAGACAACCTTCCACATCTTCCTCCTGCCCTTTCGTTTCTAAAACAATCGGGTTAATCATTTCTAAAATGTCTTCACCTAATTCCACGATTGCCACACGTAAACCAACATTAATTTGCGGTGCTGCAATACCAACACCGTCATATTCCACCATTGTGTCATATAAATCATCTAATAGCTGGATGATTTCTTCATTAATCACATCGACTTCCTTCGTAGGCGTCGTTAAAATTGCTGAGGGGCTTTTTACTACCTCTTTAATAGCCATATTTCGTTCCTTCTTTCTTAAATGACGACTGGATCAAGATCTACGATAAGCTGTATGCCCTTCTTGCTCCAGTCTGTTCGATATATTTTAATCAATTGCAATAATGTATCAATTAAATTCGGTTCTATTTTGTATTTTATCAAACATTGATAGCGATATCTATTGTTGATACGGCTAATGCTAGCGGTTGTTGGACCGATAATAGCAACACCAAAAGATAAATTTGAACGCAAATAATCCGCTACTCGCCCAGCATATTCAGCCGCCAACATGACATCCTCATGCGACACTTGGACGAGCGCTAAATAATAATACGGTGGATAGCCAGCTTGATGACGCGCATGCATTTCTCGCGTATAAAACGGCTCGTACTGCTGCTCTTTCGCTAGTTCAATTGCATAATGCTCAGGTGTATACGTTTGGATAATTACTTCGCCTGGTAAATCATGACGCCCCGCTCGACCACTTACCTGTGTTAAAAGTTGGAATGTGCGCTCACTTGCGCGGTAATCAGGTAAATGCAAGGACGTATCGGCACTTAACACCCCAACAAGCGTTATATTAGGAAAATCAAGTCCTTTGGCAATCATTTGCGTACCAAGTAGAATATTTGCCTGCCCGCTCGCAAAAACGTCCAACAACTGCTCATGTGCTCCTTTATGCGATGTTGTATCGACATCCATGCGCACAATTTTTGCCTCTGGAAAGAGCTTATAAATTTCCTCCTCGACTTTTTGCGTCCCTGTTCCGAAAAAACGAATATGCTCACTTTGACATTGTGGGCAGCTTTGCGGTACATACTCATCATAGCCACAATAATGACATTTTAATTTTTCATTATAGCGATGATACGTTAATGAAATATCGCAATTTGGACATTGCACAACTGTGCCGCAATCTCTGCATAGCACAAAGCTTGAATAACCACGACGATTTAAAAATAAAACAATTTGCTCTTGCCGTATTAATCTATCACGCATCGCTCCGATTAGGCTCGTTGAAAACATCGAGCGATTGCCTTGCTTCAATTCCTCACGCATATCGACAACTTCCACACTCGGCAAGGCCTGCTGCTTTGCTCGCTGTCGCAACGTTAGCAATGTATAGACGCCTTTTTTCGCCCTTGCGAACGATTCAAGCGCTGGTGTAGCACTGCCTAAAATAACAGGGCAGTGATGAAATTTGCTGCGCCAAATTGCCACATCACGTGCATGATAGCGAGGGGCATCCTCCTGCTTGTACGTTGATTCATGCTCCTCGTCTAAAATAATAAGCCCAACATTTTGAAAGGGGGCAAAAATTGCCGAGCGTGCACCTACAACAACCTTCACTTTACCTTGTTGAATTTTGCGCCATTCATCGTATTTCTCCCCGACAGATAGCCCGCTATGTAGTACAGCAACTAGCTCACCGAAGCGCGAGCGAAAGCGTTCTGTCATCTGTGGCGTTAGTGAAATTTCAGGCACGAGCATAATCGCCTCTTTGCCATCCTGTAACGCCTGCCAAATCGCCTGCAAATACACCTCAGTTTTCCCACTACCTGTTACACCGTGTAATAGAAAGGTTTCATTATGACGTCTTTCCATAGCTGCTGTAATCTGATTTAATGCTTTCTGTTGTTCATCTGTTAACTGTAAGGCGGTCGTCTGCTCTACATCCTTTGTAAAGGGGTCGCGATACACCTCTTCTTGAATATATTGTGCAGCACCACTTTCGATAAGTGCCTGTAAAACACTTGCTGTTACACCGACCTGCTCATAAATTGCATCAGGGGAAAACACTTCACCACAATGTGTCTGCATCCACTGTACTAATTGGATTTGCTTCTTTGCTCGCTTTGATAATTGCTGTTCAATTTTTGTTAAATAGGCAACATCAGCATGAATTTGCACTTTGCGAATTTCTTTAATATTTCCTTGTTGCCTCACTTCATTTTCAAGGCGCACCTGTTGCTGTTTTATCGCCTGCTTCAACTCTTTTAGCAGCCCTTGCTTGTCAAATTGCTTAAAATTCACTTTTGATGACTTTTGGAAAAGTGCTGCTATGAAAGGAGGTAGCTCTTCAAGCGGCGCTTGTAGATGAACCATTTTTTCATATTTCGCTCTTAAAGCCGACGGCAGCATTACTTGCAATGCGTCAATTTCATAGCAAATTGTTTCTTTTTTTAACCACTTTGCCAATGCTAGCATTTCTTCTGTTAGCACAGGCTCCATATCTAATACTTGCGCCACTGGCTTGATTTTATCTAACGGTACATCTGTCTCACTTCCAAGCTCAACAACAAAGCCGAGCACATTGCGCGGTCCAAATGGTACTTTGACACGACAGCCACATTCGATTAAATCGTACCAATCAGCCGGCACGATATAATCGAATGGACGGTCGACAGGGTATGCTGCCACATCTACAATTACTTTCGCAATACGTGCCATTACTGCTCTTCTCTTTCATTTTGCGCGGCAAAATGCGCAAGCACAAGCGCTGTAATTTTTTCTGGCTCCTCCAAACGTCCTTTACCGATATAGCCGCACGCTAAAAATCCTTCCGAAGGTTCAATAAACTGATAGCCATCTTCGTGAAGTTGCTGGATATTACGTTTAACCGCTGGATGGTCGTACATATGGACATTCATTGCGGGCGCAATCCACACAGAGGCTGTTGTCGCTAGCAAAGTTGTTGTAACCATATCATCTGCGATACCGTTTGCTAGCTTTCCAATAACATTGGCTGTTGCAGGCGCGACAAGCACAAGGTCAGCCCAATCAGCCAAATCAATATGGGCAATAACACTCGAATCCTTTTCATCAAATGTATCAAAAAAAACATCATTTTTAGACATTACTTGGAAGCTTAACGGATTGACAAATTGCCTTGCCGACGCAGTCATAATAACTTTTACATTCATTCCTGCCTGCGCTAGCTTACTTACGAGAGCAACCGCCTTATAAACAGCAATTCCACCTGTCACACATAGTAAAATATTTTTTTTGCTCATTGATTTCCCACCCTTTCAAACGATAAGCTCCCAAAGAACATTTCCTCGGGAGCTAAATAGTAGTTTTTAAGTAGTTTTAGATTTCATCCTCGTAAACAGTTGAAGCATCCTGTGCCTCTTTGCGTAAAACACCTGCTGCTACTTCTTCTAATGCACGTCCTACTGGCTTATACGATACGTATTTACCAAGCTTCTCGCCACCTTGCTCTTGCATTTGGCGTGCTCGCTTTGAAGCTAAGCTCACAAGCGAATATTTTGAATCGATTTCTTTTTTTAACGCATCTACTGATGGGTATAACATAGATTATTCTCCTCTCAACATTGACAAGTATATTTTTTCGACGCGCTCACGTCTACAATGCTCTGCTTTAATAATAGCATTAATTTTATCACATGCATTTTGAACTTCATCATTTTCTACAACATAATCATAAAGGCTCATCATTTCCAGCTCTTCTCGCGCTGTGGCAATACGCTTGGCAATAATATCCTCCGTTTCTGTTCCTCGTCCAACTAGTCGCTCCTTTAATTCTGAAAGACTTGGCGGCGCTAAAAAAATGAATAACGCATCGGGAGCTTTCGTGCGAATTTGCGCTGCTCCTTGCACCTCAATTTCTAAAAATACATCTCGCCCCGCAGCGAGCGTATCATTTACGTAAGTAAGTGGCGTGCCGTAGTAATTGCTGACAAACTCAGCATGCTCTAGTAACCCCCCCTGTTCAATCAACGCTTCGAACTCCTCGCGCGTTTTAAAAAAATAGTCTACACCGTCTACTTCTCCTTCGCGAGGCTGACGTGTCGTCATTGAAATCGAATATTCATAATTTGTATTCGCTTGTGAAAATAGCTCTTTACGAACCGTTCCTTTTCCGACACCAGAAGGGCCGGACAATACGATTAATAAGCCGCGTTGTTTTTTCATTGATTATTAAATCTCCCTTTAGCTATTCAATATTTTGAACTTGCTCACGCATTTTCTCTAAAATGGCCTTCGCTTGCACGACTGCAATCGAGCTCTCGGAGGACTGATTTTTCGAACCAATTGTATTGATTTCTCGATGCATTTCCTGCATTAAAAAATCAAGCTTACGACCAATAGCCCCTTGCTCCTCCAACGTTTCCTCAAGCTGACCAAAATGACTATCAAGACGATCTAGCTCCTCTGTAATATCTACACGCTCTGCGAATAATGCCACTTCCATTAACAACCGTTCTTCTAGTAGCTGCCCACTAGCAATTTCTTCAATTCGTGTTTTTAAGCGCTCACGGTATTTCATTACCGCATCAGAAGACGTGGCACGAATCTTTGCTATTTGCTGCTGCAATTGTTCTTTATATTGTAACATAACTAGCTTCAACTCTTGTCCTTCACGCTCACGCATCTGCACTAAATTTTCAATCGCTTCCTGCATCGCTCGCTCTACAGAAGCAAGTAGACCATCCTGTACTGCCTCCCGTTTTTCTACGACAAGCACTTGGTCAAGCATCGCAATTTCCTGCATCGACCACTTTTCCTGCATAACGATTTTTTGTGATAATTCTTCTTTCGCATTTATGTATGCTTCGAGTAAAGGCCAATTTATTTGTACATGCTGCTCTTCTGCCTGAAGTTCTTTCATAACAATTAATACATCTAACTTTCCGCGTGAAATAGCGGTGGAAAGCATTTTTTTTGCTAAAACCTCTGCTTCCATCCATTCTTTCGGAAATTTTGTGCTTATTTCTAAAAATCGATGATTCACAGCACGAACTTCAACCGTTAATTGATACGATTTTGTCGTTGTGACACCCCTGCCAAAGCCTGTCATACTACGCACCAAGGTCCGTCACACCTTCCTTTAAAATACTGCACACCATTATAACATAGGATGGTATATTTTTTCCTACATTTTAAAGAAAAACATTCAACTAGAGTATTATCGGTAAAAAATGCTATGATTAAGTGAATCAAGTATTGAACGAAAGAGGAATGAATATGGCTTTTGATGGATTATTTACACGCGCAATTGCGCAGGAGCTTCAACAATTAGTATCAGGACGTATTACAAAAATTCACCAGCCAAATGCCATGGAAGTAATGCTTCATATTCGGGCAACCGGCACAAATCATAAACTAATTATTTCAATTCATCCTTCCTACGCACGCATACATTTAACAGAGCAGACGATTGATAACCCACCCGAGCCGCCAATGTTTTGCATGCTGCTGCGCAAGCATTTGGAAGGGGGCTTTATTCATGCCATTACGCAGGATGGCACAGAGCGCATATTGCATATGGTCGTGGAGAGCAAAAATGAGGTTGGCGACAAAATTATGCGCAAGCTTATTATCGAAATTATGGGCAGACATAGCAACTGTCTATTAGTTGATGCGGTAAATGATAAAATTCTCGATAGCTTAAAGCATTTACCGCCTTCCTTAAATAGCTACCGTACTGTTTTACCGGGGCAGCCTTATATCGCACCACCTGCGCAGCATAAGGTAAATCCATATACAGTTACAGAGGAAGAGATAAAGGACTTTTTTGCAGAGCCCAAAAGCGCTAAGGAAGTAGTCGCACATTTTGCTGGCTTCTCACCGCTACATGCGGAGGAATTATTAGCACGTTTAGCACATGGAGTCGCAGCATTTCAGCTATTTTTACAGGAATTGACGAATGCCATGAGCCCTACTTATATTGATAAGGATGGCAAAGCTGTTTTCTCACCATGCTCATTAACGCATTTAACTGGGCAAACTGCTACATACCCAACTCTAGGCTCACTTTTGGACCGTGTCTTTTTTGCACGTGCAGAGCGTGACCGTGTCAAACAACAAGCTGGTGATTTAGAGCGCTGGCTTAGCAATGAGGTAGATAAGCTCAAGCTGAAAACGAAAAAGCTTGAAAAGGATTACGAGCAAGCCTCTAAGCTAGACCAATTACAGCTTTACGGCGAGCTGTTAATGGCTAATATTTATCAATTTGAAAAAGGGCAAGAAAATGTAACTGTTGAAAATTACTATACTGGTGAATCAGTGACAATTGCCATTAACCCGCGCAAAACGCCAATTGACAATGCCCAGCATTATTATCAGCGCTATAATAAAGCGAAAAATGCACTTGTTATGATTGAGGAGCAGCTAGAAAAAACGCATACGGATATCGACTATTTCGAAATGCTCGCACAGCAGGTGGCACAAGCTGCACCGAGCGATATCGAGGAAATTCGCGAGGAACTAGCTGAGCAAGGCTTTTTACGTCTGCGTGCCTCGAAAAAAAAGAAAAAGCCGACAAAGCCTATGCCTGAAGCCTTTTTATCTTCAACAGGTATAACTATTTCCGTCGGTAAAAATAATAAACAAAATGATTTTTTAACATTTAAGCTCGCAAAGAAAAATGATATTTGGCTACACACAAAAGATATCCCAGGCTCGCACGTTGTTATTCATAGCGAAACACCTGACGAAACGACATTACATGAAGCCGCAGTGCTCAGCGCCTATTTCAGTAAAGCACGAGAATCTTCATCCGTACCAGTTGACTACACAGAAATCCGTCAAGTCAAAAAGCCAAATGGCGCAAAGCCCGGCTTCGTCATTTATTTTGAGCAAAAAACATTGTACGTAACACCAGATGAGGAATTGGTACTACGCCTGAAGAAAAAATAATAGTTAGGTGGCATCCAACAAGCTGTGCAGTTGCTAGCTTGTTGGGTGCTGATGTTTCAATAAAATCGTCGCTCATTAAAAACACAAGAGTTTTATGATTTTCTATTGAATTTAAAATAAAATAAATTTTTCACTGCTTTGGAAAAAAACTTAACTTTTTTGGACAGTCCTTATGGCGAAGTATTTTAGCAAACTTTTTTCACTTTTCTATTTCAAAAATATTCTGAATATTGTATAATGAGAAAATATTCTATTCGGAGGTGCTACATATGCCATATCAATCCTATTTAGACCAAGTACAAAGTAAGTATCCTTACACATATGAGGATTCTTGCGAAAATAATGATTCTTACTTACACGAGGAACGTTGTGAGGACACGTTCGACCATTTTGGCGACAATGATTTCTAACAGAGGGGTACTCGTTATGACAATTAGTGATATTTAGAAAATGTATGGTGAACGATGCCATACATTTTTTAGTGTAAGTAAACATCATTTACAAAACGAAGGAGCAACGACTTATGACGCTACTTAATCCAACATCTTTTCCTAATTGGTTAGCACCGCATTCTATTCCTTGGTATGAGCAGCTAAGCAATCTGCAACATCGTTACGAATATGTGTGGCGCTCCTCTTTCACAGAGCCAAACGGAGAAATGATTTTTGATGAAATGGTTGTTCAAAATATTATAGGTAAAAAAGTATTAGATATCGGCTGTGGTCACGGCGAGTTTACACTAAAATGCAGTGTATTAGCAAAAGATATCGTTGGCTTCGATGTAACAAATCGCTTTATTCAAACAGGCCTCCTTCATACTAAAGGAAATGTCTCTTTCATTACAGGCAACACGAAAAATGGGCTGCCCTTTCAAGAGAATGAATTTGATTGTGCCTACATAAGAAAAGGCCCGACATCTGGTTACCCCTCTCTTAAAAAAATTGTGAAACAGGGAGGTACAATTTTCGGATTGCACCCCGGAGATAAAACAGGTAAGGAGCTCCCCCTTTTATTTCCTAATCTTTTTGCACCGACAACAGGTACTCCTATTTTAGATACAATTAAAGCTAGGCTGGCTAGTAGCAAATTTTCAAACAAATCGATTGAAACAATTGATAGCTTCGAATACATACAATCCCCAGATGACCTATTAAAGCTACGCTGCTTTGGCCAACATCCGTCTATTTACAAGATTTTAAAACAACAAAACTTAGATGAAATCAAAACGATTTTTGAACAACATGCCACAGAAAAGGGTTTGCCCATTACACACTCTCGCTACATTGTGAAAGCAGTAATTTAACTTTTTTCAGCAATAATTTTTGCGACGAATAACCGCAGAAGCATATGTTTTTTACGTGTTTACTCCACGTTTAGACTATTGCGCAATTTTTATTCCACGTTTTTTAGCTTTTATTCCACGTTTTTAGAGGTTTATTCCACGTTTTCTATTTTTAAAGCTAAAAAAGAGAGGTTAGGGCATAACTTTATTATTTTGAAAAATGACGAAAATAGATAAAAATTTTTCCGCTTTATGGAGTTAAATATTCCGTCTTAAATCAAAAAAATGTTAGACCAATTAGATTACGGTCTAACATTTTTTCTTTTTGTCCCAGCCTCTTACATCTTTAAAGAAAGTTCAGCTATCTGCCAAGCTTTCTATCCGTTGTGCTCCTGCGGTGGCTCTGCCATCCTCGTCGCATGTAAAACTTAAAGCTCTCCAGCTTTAAGTAATGGAGATTCAACTCTCGCTGATTCTCCTATTCATTGTGCTCCTGCAGTGGCTCTGCCATCCTCGTCGCATGTAAAACTTAAAGCTCTCCGGCTTTAAGTAATGGAGATTCAACTCTCGCTGATTCTCCTATTCATTGTGCTCCTGCGGTGGCTCTGCCATCCTCGTCGCATGTAAAACTTAAAGCTCTCCGGCTTTAAGTAATGGAGATTCAACTCTCGCTGATTCTCCTATTCGTTGTGCTCCTGCGGTGGCTGTGCCATCCTCGTCGCATGTAAAACTTAAAGCTCTCCGGCTTTAAGTTTTACATGCCACTCCTTTAAAAATGGTATCTGTTCTTCTGAGATTGTGCCTGATTCCGAGGCTGCTTCTACTAAGTAATCGAAGTTTGTTAGTGATACATAGTGTACGCCGATTTCATCAAAGGCTTTTTCTGCTTTTGGTAGGTTGTATGTGTAGACACATACAACGCCTACGACTTCACAGCCTGCTGCGCGTAAAGCTTCTACTGCTGTGATAGATGAGCCACCTGTTGAGACGATGTCTTCTACTACGACTACTTTTTGTCCAGCTGCGTATTTACCTTCGATTTGGTTACCGCGGCCGTGTTCCTTTGCTTTCGAGCGCACGTAGACCATTGGTAATTGTAAAATATCCGCTACCCATGCAGCGTGAGGGATGCCGGCTGTTGCTGTGCCTGCTACAACTTCTGTCTCTGGGAAAAATTCTTTAATATTTGCTGCTAAGCCGTTTGCAATTTGCTTGCGGATGGCTGGGTCTGAAATTGTTAGGCGTGTATCACAGTAAATTGGTGATTTAATGCCTGATGCCCATGTGAATAAATTTGTTGGATTTAATTCTACTGCTCCTACTTGCAACATTGCATGAGCGATTTCTTTTTGTAATGCCATGTTATTTTGCCTCCCATAATTGACAAACTTCTTTGTATGCCTGTACTGGATTTGCTGCACCTGTAATCGCACGTCCAACAACGATATGCGTTGAGCCGTCACGTTTTGCGCCATCTGGCGTAGCGATACGTTTTTGGTCATGTGCATCTCCGCCTAACATGCGAATACCCGGTGTTACACGTAAAAAATCTTCTCCACATACTTCAGCAATTGCCTTTGCCTCGTGCACAGAGCAAACGACACCGTTTAAACCTGCCTCTTTCGTTAATTTTGCATAATGCAAAACAGATTCCTGCAAGGATAATGCGATTTTTTGCTCCGCTTGCATTTGCTCTTCTGTTGTCGATGTTAATTGTGTGACAGCGATTGATATTGGGCGCTTGTTACCTGCCGCTGTTCCTGCCTCTAGACCTTCTAAAGCGCCCTCCATCATCGGTTTGCCACCTGCTGCATGGACATTGATTAAATCAATGCCTAAGCGTGCTAAACCTTTCATTGCAGATCGCACTGTGTTCGGAATATCATGGAGTTTTAAATCTAAAAAGATTGCGTGCCCCTGCTCTTTTATTTTATTCACAATGCTTGGACCTTCCTGCATATAAAGCTCCATGCCGACTTTTACGAACAATGGCTCATTAAATTGCTGTAAAAAGTGAAACACTTCTTTCTCGCTTGGAAAGTCAAGCGCAATAATCGGTTTGTTGTTCATTAACGGTGACTCCTTCCGATAATTTCTGAAATATGACCTACACCTAGCTCATCTAGCTTTGCTGGCAATGCCTCGATAATATTTGGACAAACGAAATGGTCGACGAAGTTTGCTGTACCAACCGCTACCGCTGAAGCACCTGCCGACATAAAATCAATAACGTCCTGTACGTTCGTAACGCCACCCATGCCGATAATTGGAATAGTAACTGCCTTATATACTTCGTAAACCATGCGAATCGCAACAGGCTTTACCGCAGGGCCAGATAGCCCCCCTGTTCCATTAGCGATTACAGGCTTTCCTGTTTTTTCGTGTAGACGCATGCCGACTAATGTATTAATCATCGTAATACCGTCTGCACCGCCCGTTTCTACTGCCTTTGCGATATCTACAACACTCGTAACATTCGGTGATAGCTTTACATAAACTGGAACGCTCGATACAGCCTTCACCGCCGCGGTTAATTCTTGTGCTGTTGCAGGGTCTGTTCCAAACTGGATACCGCCACATTTAACATTCGGACAAGAAATATTGAGCTCTAGTGCTTTAACATTTGCCGCGGTCGAAATTTGGCGTGCCACCTCTACATAGTCAGTCACCTCTGTGCCTGCTACATTGGCGATAATTGGCACATCATAGCCTTCTAAAAACTTCAATTCTTCGTTCATTACTTTTTCAAGACCAGGGTTTTGTAGCCCGATTGCGTTTAACATGCCCGCTGCTGTTTCGGCTACACGTGGTGTTGGATTGCCCGCGCGAGTTTCTAGCGTTGTAGCCTTAATCATTATAGCGCCTAGCTTTGATAAATCATAAAGCTGCGCATATTCACGTCCGAAGCCAAAGCAGCCAGATGCTGGCATAATCGGGTTTTTTAACGATAATCCGGGTAACTCTAAATTGATACGGCTCATAATTGGACAACTCCTTTCGGGAATACCGGCCCATCTGAGCACACCTTTACATAATCTTTCTCCACCTGCTCTGTCGTTTGGCAAACGCAGGCGAAGCAAGCGCCGATACCGCAGCCCATGCGCTCCTCAAATGATAAATAGCCCTCTTTATGTGGATAAGTATTTTCCATTGCTTTTAACATCGGCAATGGACCACAGCAATAAAACACATCAAATTCTGGCTTTAAGTCGTCTAACAATGTCGTGACAAAACCTTTCGTCCCTTTTGTTCCATCTACCGTTACATAATATGTGTCGCCTAGCTTGTTAAACTGTTGCTCATAAAATGTCACGTTTTCGGATTGGAAGCCAAGAACGTGAATTGTGCGTACACCACGCGCATTAAGCTGCTTTGACAACTCATGGAGTGGTGGTACACCAATTCCCCCACCTACTAAAAGCGCTGTTCCACCAACAGGGGCTGCTTCAACAGGAAAACCATGACCAAGTGGACCGAGCACGTCAATTTCTTGACCAGCAACTGCTAATGATAGCACAGTTGTTCCTCGACCTTCCGCGCGATAGATCATTGTAAATTGTTGATTTTCCTTGTTGACATCAGCAATACTAATTGGTCGACGCAATAGCGGCTCAAGTGTATCCGATACTTTGACATGAACGAACTGCCCAGGACTCATATCCTGGACAAGCTCTCCTTGTAGTACAAGCTCAAAAATATTATGAGCGATTTTTACTTGGCGAACGACTGTCATACGCTCACTTCGAATCATGATTACTTAACCTCCGCTTTTGGCATTTCTTCTGCTGTAAATGTCATTGATTCAATAACGCGCAGCATCGCCTCCGCTGTATCTAGCGATGTTAAACATGGCACACCATTTTCTACAGATTCACGACGAATGCGGAAGCCATCGCGTGCAGGCTGTTTACCTTTTGTTAATGTGTTGATAACTAACTGTGCCTCACCATTTTGAATCACATCGATTAGTGTTTTGCCTTTTGCACCGATTTTTTCAACAACATCTGTGCGTATACCAGCGGCTTCGAAGCTTCTTGCTGTACCTTCTGTTGCCATAATGCGGTAACCGACCTTTGAGAAGCGTTTTGCGATAGCAATCGCTTCTTCCTTATCTTTATCAGACACAGTGAATAATACTGTACCGTATGTTTTAATCTCAGTTCCAGCAGCTACTAAACCTTTGTAAAGTGCCTTTTCTAATGTAGCGTCTTTGCCCATTACTTCGCCTGTTGATTTCATTTCAGGGCCTAATGTAATGTCTACGCGACGCAGCTTCGCGAATGAAAATACTGGCACTTTAACAAATACGCCTGATTGCTCAGGAGCTAAACCAGTTGGATAGCCTTGCGCTGGAATTGCTTGTCCTAAAATAGCTTTTGTTGCGATATTTGCCATTGGGATGTTCGTAATTTTACTTAAAAATGGTACTGTACGCGATGAACGAGGATTTACTTCGATTACATAAATTTCTCCTTCGCTCATAACATATTGAATATTCATTAAACCAACGATTCCTAGGCCCCTTGCTAGACGTGTCGTATAATCAACGAGCGTTTCCTTTTGCGCATCTGTTAGCTTTTGTGGTGGGTATACAGAAATCGAGTCACCAGAGTGTACGCCTGCGCGCTCAATATGCTCCATAATGCCCGGAATCAATACATTTTCACCGTCGCAAATCGCATCAACTTCAATTTCCTGCCCCGTTAAATAGCGGTCAACGAGCACCGGATGGTCTGGAGAAGCCTCAACTGCATGCTCCATATAATGAGCTAATTCTTCCATGTTATAAACGATTTCCATTGCGCGACCGCCAAGTACATACGACGGACGTACTAATACTGGGAAGCCAAGCTTTTCAGCAATTGCCATTGCACCTTCTGCTGAAGTAGCTGTATCGCCAGGGGGCTGTGGAATATTCAATTCTTTTAAGGCATGTTCAAATTTATCACGGTTTTCCGCGCGGTCGATATCTTCCAATGACGTACCTAAAATTTTCACACCGTTTGCTTCTAGTTTGTCCGCTAAATTAATCGCTGTTTGCCCACCGAATTGCACAACAACGCCGATTGGTTGTTCTAAGTCGATAATGTGCATAACATCCTCAATCGTTAATGGCTCGAAATATAGCTTATCTGAAATTGAGAAGTCTGTTGATACAGTTTCAGGATTTGAGTTAATAATAATCGCCTCATAGCCTGCCTCTTGAATCGCCCATACAGAGTGTACTGTTGCATAGTCGAACTCTACACCTTGACCGATGCGAATTGGACCTGAACCTAATACAACAACAGACGGCTTATCCGTGCGTACGGATTCATTTTCTTCTTCGTATGTGCCGTAGAAATACGGTGTTTGTGATTCAAATTCCGCTGCACAAGTATCAACCATTTTGTAAACAGGGATAATGCCATGCTCTTTACGGAAGTCATAAACAGCTTCTGGCGTTGTTTCCCAAAGCTCTGCAATCTTTTTATCCGCGAAGCCTAAGCGTTTTGCTGAACGCAATACGTCCTGATTATTTTTATTAGTAGCTAATGTGCTTTCCATTGCAACAATTTTTTCTAATTTTTTTAGGAACCATAAGTCGATTGCTGACCATTCATGAATTTGCTCGATTGTTACACCACGGCGCAATGCCTCACCGATAAAGAATAAACGCTCATCTCCTGCTTTGCGGATACGCTTTTCTATCCACGTATCTGTCAGTTCTTCAGGATGCTTCATTTCAATATGAACATGACCTGTTTCAAGTGAGCGAACAGCCTTTAATAACGCTTCTTCAAATGTGCGACCAAGTGCCATTACCTCACCAGTTGCCTTCATTTGCGTACCTAAATTACGCTTTGCTGATTCGAATTTATCAAATGGCCAGCGTGGAATTTTTGCTACGATATAGTCAATTGACGGCTCAAAGCATGCAAATGTTGAGCCTGTAACAGGGTTTTTAATTTCATCTAAAGTTAAGCCGACTGCAATTTTTGCTGCTAGCTTTGCAATAGGATAGCCTGTTGCCTTCGATGCTAGTGCAGATGAACGCGAAACACGTGGGTTAACTTCAATTACATAGTATTGGAAGCTATTTGGGTCTAGTGCCAATTGGACATTACAACCGCCTTCAATTTTCAATGCCCGAATAATATCTAAAGAAATATTACGCAGCATTTGATATTCACGGTCAGATAATGTTTGAACTGGTGCAACTACGATTGAATCACCTGTATGAATCCCTACAGGGTCAAAGTTTTCCATGCTACATACAACGATTGCATTATCAGCAGCATCACGCATTACTTCATACTCAATCTCTTTAAAGCCCGCAATTGATTTTTCAAGTAAGCATTGTGTTACTGGTGAATATTTTAAACCTGACGTTACAATTTCTTCTAGCTCTTGGTCGTTATGACAAATACCACCACCTGTACCGCCTAAAGTGAAGGCAGGGCGTACAATAACTGGGAAGCCAATTTTTTCAACAAAGCGTTTTGCCTCTTCTAAATTGTGGATAATATCTGACTCTGGTACAGGTGCACCTAATTCATACATTAAATTACGGAATAAATCACGGTCCTCTGCTTTATGAATCGCATCAAGCTTCGTTCCTAAAATTTCAATGCCCAGCTCATCTAAAATGCCCGATTCATGTAATTCAATCGCCATGTTTAAGCCTGTTTGTCCACCTAATGTTGGTAAAAGAGCATCTGGGCGTTCTTTACGTAAAATACGTGAAACAAATTCTAATGAAATCGGCTCGATGTACACTTTATCTGCAATTTCTGTATCCGTCATAATTGTCGCAGGATTTGAGTTAATTAAAATGACGCGGTAGCCCTCTTCTTTTAATGATAAACAAGCTTGTGTACCAGCATAGTCAAACTCTGCTGCTTGACCGATAACGATTGGACCTGATCCGATAACTAAAATTGAATTTATATCTGTACGTTTAGGCATGTTTTTTCTCCTTTTCTGCTTCCATCATGTCAATGAATTCGTCGAATAAGTGATTTGAATCTTCCGGGCCTGGTGATGCTTCAGGGTGATATTGCACAGTAAAGATTGGGTATGTTTTATGACGTAATCCTTCAACTGTTCCATCATTTAATGCAATATGTGTAATTTCTAAATCAGTATTTGCTAATGACTCTGCATCCACTGCATAGCCATGGTTTTGAGATGTTAATTCAGTACGTCCTGTGCGCAAATCTTTCACTGGGTGATTAGCCCCGCGATGTCCGAATGGTAATTTAAAGCTTGTTGCGCCGCTTGCTAATGCAAAGAGCTGGTGACCTAAGCAAATACCGAACATCGGCACTTTCCCAATTAAATTTTTAATTGTTTCGATACCCTCTGCTACATCTGCTGGATTGCCCGGACCGTTTGATAGCATAATGCCATCTGGATGCCACGCTAAAATTTGCTCTGCCGATGTATTGTAAGGTACGACAAGTACATCACAATCACGTTTATTCAGCTCTCGCAAAATACCGTGCTTCATGCCGAAATTCATGACAACAACGCGCTTGCCACGCCCCGGTGATGGATAAGCTGCCTTAGGTGATACCTCTCTTACATGGTGTGTAATAAGTGGTGTCACTTGTAAATGTGCGACAATTTCTTCTACATTCACTGCCTCATCCGCAGCAGTTAAAATGGCGCGTACTACACCTTTTGAGCGAATAATGCGCGTCAGTTTACGTGTATCGATGCCCTCAATTCCCGGAATATCTTGGCTTTTCAAATAATCATTTAATGTCATGTCACAGCGAAAGTTTGATGGATATTCCTCTAGCTCACGCACTACAAAGCCACGAATTGTTGGCGTAATTCCTTCAAAATCATCACGGTTAATACCGTAATTCCCGATTAAAGGATATGTTAACGTTACGATTTGTCCATAAAAGGATGGGTCTGATAATGTTTCCTGATAGCCAGTCATACCTGTTGTAAATACGACCTCTCCTTGTGAAGCTCTATCACTACCAAATGCGATACCGTTGAATACTGTACCGTCTTCTAAAATTAATGAGCGCTTTTTCATTATTATTGTGCCTCCTCGTATGCGATTTTGCCTTCAACCATCGTTAATATTGGCCAGCCCTTAGCGACCCAACCATTAAATGGTGTATTACGACCTTTTGTTACAAATCCTTCTGCATCGACTGTTTGCTCTTTCGTTAAATCAATAATTGTTAAATCCGCCGATGCACCTACTGTTAATGTGCCATATGGCAAATCAAAAATTTGAGAAGGCTTCACTGTCATCCAGTCAATTAATTGCTTTAATGTCCATTTCCCTGTTTCAACAAAGCTTGTATATAACAATGGGAAGGCTGTTTCAAAGCCTACGATGCCGAATGGTGCGCCTACCATACCGCAGCACTTTTCCTCTACTGTATGTGGCGCATGGTCTGTTGCGATGCAATCAATCGTGCCATCTAATAATGCTGCATGTAAAGAATCTTTATCATCTGCTGCACGTAGTGGTGGATTCATTTTCCAATTCGCATCATCTGAAGGAATGTCCATTTCCTCTAGCAATAAATGATGCGGGCATACCTCAGCCGTTACACGAATACCTGCTGCCTTTGCATCACGTACTGCACGTACAGACTCCTTCGTTGAGACATGACAAACATGGTAGCGTGCGCCTGCTGCTTCCGCTAATAAGACGTCACGTGCAATTTGCACCGATTCACAAATCGAAGGAATACCTGGTAAGCCAAGCTCTTTATTACGTTTGCCCTCATGCATCACACCTTCGTAAATTAAAGAGTTATCTTCACAGTGTGCGACAACGATTGCATCAAGGCGAGCTGCTTCCTTCATTTGCTCATACATCGTTGCTGCTAGCTGAATACCTACACCATCATCTGAAAAGGCTACTGCACCATGAGCTTTAAGTTCTTCCATGTTTGTACGCACTTCACCGGAGATATCTTTCGTTAGCGAGCCATAAGGCAATACGCGAATAACTGCACTTTCTTTAATCAAGCCTTGAATTAATTGCATATTTTCAACTGAATCTGGTACTGGCTTCGTATTTGGCATGGCACAAATTGTTGTGAAGCCACCTTTTGCTGCTGATGCTGTACCAGTAGCAATCGTTTCTTTATGCTCAAAGCCCGGTTCACGTAAATGTGTATGAACATCGACAAAGCCCGGTGCTACTAAATTACCTTGACCATCAATGACTTGTGCGGAGGCTGGTTGTTCGCCACCAATTGCTGTAATTTTACCTTCTTCAATTGTAATGCTTGTCATTACTAGCTCACTTACTTCATTCACCATTTTTACGTTATGGATAAAAGTTGTCATGTTATTCTCTCTCCTTCAGAATTGTTTCTAAAATAGCCATACGTGCATAGACGCCGTTTCGCACTTGCTGGAAAATACGTGAACGCTCACATTCTACAAGTTGGTCGGCAATTTCAACATCGCGATTTACTGGGGCAGGATGCATAATAATGGCCCCCTTCTTCATTTGTGCCTCACGCGCTACCGTTAAACCATATTGCTCATGATAGCTTTCTTTAGAAAAGCTCTTACTTACTGAATGACGCTCATGCTGAATGCGTAGTAGCATAATGACATCACTATCTTGAATCAAATCATCCCATGAATGATGTGCTTCAAAGTGACCCGCCCATTCTGCCGGACATAGAAAGCGTACATTCGCACCTAGCCTTGTCAATGCAGCTGCATTCGACTTTGCCACACGACTATGAGATATATCCCCCACAATCGTAATATTTAAGTTTTCAAATGTGCCAAACTCTTTTTGAATCGTGTATAAATCAAGCAGACTTTGCGATGGATGCTGCCCTGCTCCATCCCCTGCATTGATTACAGCGCAATTAATTCCCTCTAAAAGCTCATTGTAATATTCATCTTCCTTTGCACGAATGATGACTGCATCTAGTCCAATCATTTCAAGTGTCTTTACCGTATCGTACATCGTTTCACCCTTTAGTGCACTTGAAAATTCGGCATCGAATGGAATGACTGTACAGCCTATGCGGCGCTCAGCCATTTCAAAGCTTGTTTTCGTTCTCGTGCTAGGCTCAAAAAATAAATTAGCGACATTGTAGGAGCGCAATAACTTTGACGGCTCCCCATTTTCAAAAGCTTTCGCTCGCTCTAAAATGTGTAAAATTTCTTCATTTGTTAAATGCTCCATGGATAATAAATTTTTCATTTGACTGCCTCCATTTACAATGTGCTAAATTCTCATTACAACGCTTCTTGAAGTCTAAAATTCTCGAAAATATTCGCTTCAATAGGCTTTTATTGTCCCATTACTTTTCCTCGAGGCTGTTAACCTCTTTTTCGCGACCAGGTAATAATAAGTTTAATAAGACACCGACAATTGCTGCGAGCGCCATTCCTTCTACTTTAAATGCGCTTGTGAAGTGGAAGGCTGCACCGCCTATACCGATGACTAAAATAACGGATGAAATAACTAAATTACGATTGTTGCCGAAGTCAATATTATTTTCTACAAGCATACGTAGACCGCTTGAAGCGATAATCCCGAATAGCAAAATGGAAATACCACCGAGCACTGCTGTTGGAATCGTTTGAATTAATGCCATTGCTTTCCCAATGAAGGAGAAGATAATCGCAAGTACGGCTGCGCCTAGAATGACATAAACCGAATAAACACGCGTGATGGCTAGTACACCGATATTTTCACCATATGTTGTTTTTGGTGGACCACCGATTAAGGCACTTAAAAATGTGCCAAGCCCATCCCCTAAAATCGAACGATGCAAGCCCGGGTCCTTAATATAATTGCGATTAACAACCTTCCCTAATACGAGCTGATGTCCGATATGCTCTGATAATGTGACGATGACAATTGGAACCATCGCCCAAAAGATTGTTGACGTAATAGCAAATTCATAATGCACGCCTGGTATTAAAAAGTCTGGCATTGCAAGCCAGCTCGCTTCTTTCACTGCTGTGAAATCAACAATTCCGATAAGTACCGCATAGATATAGCCGATAACTATGCCGAGTAAAATCGGCATTGCACTTAAAATGTTTTTGAAATAGACCGTGAAAATAATCGCTGCAAATAATGTGACTAATGCTACTGTGAAATGCTTAAAGCTATAAACGCTTGCTAGCACCGTTTCTCCTGTTGCCTCATCGAGCGTTTCTACCGTTATGTTCATCGCCATATCGACGGCTGTTCCTGCTAGTGCCAAACCGATGACCATAATAACAGGTGCGACAACGATTGGCGGTAAAATATTCATTAACCATTTATAGCCTGTTTTCCATATAATTAATGCAACAATTCCATATGTAACACCGACTAGCATCGCCCCAATCATCGCGTTTCCAGGGTTCATATTTTGGCCATTCTCTAGCCCGCCTGAGGCAACCAAAATCGGCGCAATAAAGGCGAAGGAGGAACCTAAGTATGCAGGTACTTTAAATTGAGTAATTAATAAAAATACAATTGTTGCAATCCCGCTCGTTAAGAGGGCAATTGCAGGGCTTAGCCCTACTAGCTTTGGCACTAAAATTGTCGCACCAAACATTGCGAACATATGCTGGAAACTTAATGTTATTAATTGAATAGTTGATGGTCTTTCACGAATATCTAACAGTGGCTTTGACATATTGTTCCTCCTAATTTTACTACTCATTATTTTTATGAATGCTTACTTGGTCTAATCCGTCTACTTCAACTAAGCTAACGACGATGCGCTCTTGTCCAGATGTCGGAATGTTTTTTCCTACATAGTCCGCACGAATTGGCAATTCACGATGTCCTCGGTCAACTAAAACAGCGAGTTGAATTTGTGCTGGTCGACCCAAATCCATTACCGCATCGAGCGCGGCACGTACTGTACGTCCTGTATATAGCACATCATCGATTAAGACAATTTTTTGTTCGCTCACTTGATAATCAATCGCTACTTGCTGTACTTGTGCTTCCTCTTGATTTTCTGTCAAGTCATCACGGTATAATGTAATATCTAGCTCCCCTGTGCGAATCGGTTGCCCTTCGATAGTTTCAATGCGCTCTGCTAGCCGCCTCGCTAAATAGGCCCCCCGCGTTTTAATCCCTACTAAAATACACTCTTCAATTCCTTTGTTGCGCTCAATTATTTCATGCGCGATACGTGTTAAGGCGCGATTCATCGAGGCGCTATCAAGCAAAACATTTATATTTGACATACGGTATCCCCTTTCTAAATTATGCAAAAAAGCCTCTCAAGCAGTTGCTTGAGAGGCTGAAAATTCCATGTTGAAATAACGTGTAGCAAGAATTTTGCGCACAAAAATCCCCTACACTTCACAAGTTCCCTTCTCAGCCTCTCTGGACTGCCATTAAAGGTGCAATATTCGCTTTTATTGTTACTTAGTATAATACTATCGTTAGTTGATGTCAATAACTACTCGCGCAACTCCGCAAGCAATTGTTCAAAATCCTTTGGTAGCGCTGCTGAAAATTCTAAATACTCGCCTGTTGCAGGGTGGACAAAGCCTAATACACCCGCATGTAGCACTTGTCCATTGAAATCAATTGTTTTCTTCGGTCCATATTTCGGGTCACCTACTAGTGGAAATCCAATATATTGCATATGGACGCGAATTTGATGCGTACGCCCTGTTTCCAAGCGACATTCCACTAAAGTATAATCCCCTAGCCGTTCTATCACTTGGAAATGGGTAACAGCATGCTTGCCATTATCAACAACAGCCTGCTTTTGGCGATCCTTTGTATCGCGTCCAATTGGTGCATCAATTGTCCCTTTATCATGCGCGATATGCCCGTGTACCAATGCTGTATATTTGCGTGTCACTGATTTTGCTACGAGCTGGTTTACTAATGATTCATGCGCCGTATCATTTTTAGCCACCATCAATAAACCCGATGTATCTTTGTCGATGCGATGGACAATACCAGGTCGCAATACACCATTAATTCCTGATAAATCTTTGCAATGATGCATTAATCCATTGACAAGTGTACCGCTCATATGCCCCGGTGCAGGGTGCACAACCATCCCTTTTGGCTTGTTAACAACGACTACATCTGCATCCTCATAAACGATGTCTAGTGCTAAATTTTCAGCAACGACTTCTAATTGCTCAGGCTCCGGAACATCGACTTCAATAATATCGCCCTCCCTCACCTTATACTTTGCTTTAACTTCCGCACCATTTACTTTTATTACGCCATCTGTTAGCCAATTGCTAATTTGTGTACGCGACCATTCTGTTTGTATATGTGCGAGCGCTTTATCTATGCGCTCACCTGCCCGCTCAGCTTCAATTGTATATTTGACTACTGTCATTGTTTCACCTTTTTCTTTTGTTGTTGATCATCTAAAATAATTGCAATTAATAACATGACAACTGCAATTGATAGGGCAGCATCCGCCACATTAAAAATCGGGAATTCGTAATTGATAATCGGTATAAGTACATCGACAAAATCGACTACTTCTCCTCTGAATAAACGATCGATAAAATTCCCTACAGCCCCACCAAACAGTAGCATTAAGCTTGCTTGCAATAGCGGCTTGCCCTTTGCCTCGGTATAGAAAAAATAAAGAATAGCAATAATGACACCAATCGTTACAATAGTAAATAACCACATTTGTCCTTGCAGCATTCCCCATGCCGCTCCTTTATTGCGATGCGATAACAGGCCGAGCCAAGGGTCCCAAAGGGCAATCCGCTCACCTATTTCCATGTTTTTAACAACCATCCATTTTGTTATTTGATCCAATAAAATAGCAAGTATCGCTATTCCATAATACTTCTTCACAGATGCCGCCTCCGTTTACCCCGTATTAACAGGCTGTAGAATCCCCACTTCAAAACTAGAATTGAAAATCAGTTACGCCTCGGCATACGTCCAGATTTTTTCGAGCTAACCAGTGGAAGTTAACCTACAATCGTCACGTCCTGCGCCATCTGCCGAGGGCTTATGCTAGTCACTCAGTCGTCGCACGTATAGCGGCGCTCTTAGACTGAGCTCCCTTTGATTTGAAATGCTTTTTTTGCATTCATCTCTTGTTGAATCAGATTAAATTGTTTGAGTGGAAAATCAACAGCTTGTAAAAATCCGATTTGTGAAATTATCAATCAGTGAAAGATTCCACTGATTGAAGGTTCACTTTACACAATATGTTATCCATTTTACCACAGTCCGTCTAAGACGAATAATATTATCTTTTAGGTGATGTAAAAGATAATATTATTCAAAACTTTATTCAATGTTCGAAAGGTATGTTCTTCCTTCCTCCTTGCATACATTACATCATACTTCGATTGGAGAGGAGTTTTTCTATGCCAAAAATTTGCTCAGTTAGTACATACCAAATGCCATACACACTAACACAGCAGGAGGCAAAACAATTAACAGCGGACCTTTTTCAGCAGCACATGCCACGACTAGAAAGATTATTACAAGTTTTTCACAACGGCGGAATTGACAAGCGTCAGCTCTGCATATCGCCAGAATGGCATCGCACGCCACGCTCCTTTGCAGAGCGCAATCAATTATATGTGGAGCTAGCAACACAGTATAGCGTTGAAGTCATTCAACAATGCTTAAAAAATGAAGATTTTCTTGCCTCACCTATCACTCCTGACAGCGTGGATGCTATTATTTTTGTCAGTACAACAGGGTTAGCAACACCGAGTATTGATGCACGCATTATGAATATATTACCCTTTTCAGAGCGCTTGCGACGCATTCCGCTGTGGGGCCTTGGTTGTGCTGGTGGCGCAGCAGGAATTAGTCGAGCCTTTGATTTTTGCAAAGCTTATCCGACTGCAAAGGTGCTCGTCGTTTGCGTAGAGCTATGTAGCTTAACATTCCAAACTGAGGATATACGCAAAAGCAATATCATTGGTGCATCGTTATTTGCTGACGGAGCTGCTGCGGTTCTCATCTGTGGGGATGAAGCGGAGATTGCACTGCAATGCGCTGTACCACATATTGTTCATAGTGGCTCAAAATTATGGCCACATTCCGAGCAAGTAATGGGCTGGGATATACAAAATAGCGGCTTGCATGTTATTTTTCAAAAAAGCATTCCTTCTATAATCAATCGCTGGCTCCGTCCATTTATAGCAGAATTTTTAGAGGAACAATACTTAGCAGAGCGTGATGTTGCTTATTTTATCGCACATCCAGGTGGCAAAAAGGTGCTTGAAGCTTATGAGCAAGCATTATTTTTAACAACTGAACAAACGGCAACTGCCCGCATGATTTTGCAGCAATACGGTAATATGTCTTCCCCTACTGTGCTCTATGTACTGGAACAATTTATGTTAGAAAATAAAAAATCTGACGAATTTGGTATGCTTGTTGCGCTAGGTCCAGGCTTTTGCGGTGAGGCTGTATTAGTGAAATGGGGTGAATAAGGGTGATTTATTTATTTATATTGATTATTATTTTACAGCGCTTTGTTGAGCTTATAATTGCACGTCATAATGAACGTTGGCTACGTGCACAAGGGGCATATGAAGTCGGCACAAATCATTACCCACATATGCTTGCATTGCATAGCAGCTTTTTTATCGTCCTACTTTTAGAAATAACATTGAAAAAACCATCACTATCCCCTTTATTTCCTATATTACTTCTATTATTTGTCGTTGTACAAGGTTTGCGCGTATGGTGTATCTATTCATTAGGTCGATTTTGGAACACCAAAATTTTCATTTTGCCACATGCACCAGTCATACGAAAAGGACCTTATCGCTTTATGCGCCATCCTAATTATTTTGTCGTCAGCATTGAAATTCTGTTATTGCCCTTTATGTTCCAAGCCTATTTCAGCGCATTTATTTTTACCGTATTAAATGCCGTCATACTATCTGTACGCATTCCCATTGAGGAACGGGCATTACGACAAGCAACAAACTATAATGAAGCGTTTAAATAAATAATAAAGCTATATGTATTAATTAACCAATTATAAAGAACATTCTTCTTTCTAAAGTGACTATCATCTAAGCAAAAAAGCATGAGGTTGTCTGAAAAGCAGTGCATTCGCAATATATTCTACGACGAGTAATCGAGGAACACACCTTTCAGACAACCCCATATAATTTCTGCTTACAATGATTTTTCCGCCCAAATCAATGCCTCGCTATACAACTCATCCATCTCATAGACATTCACCCCTAATTTTTCTCCAAATCCCTCGAGTTGGTCCCACTCTAACTTGCTTAACGCAATGCTAAATTGTAAAAACGGCGTCATATCTGTTTGTTGACCTAAAAGTGTATGAACTACATTATCAGATAGGGGAAGATTTTGTACTATTTCCTCCAAATTTCTTCTTAACAATGTATCAATTAACGAAAACATACCAACTAAAAAATATTCAGAGGGATTTTGCTTCTTATTACGTTTTGCTACTATTTCGCAAACCTTCGCTCGAAAAAGAGATGTACGCATAATTTCTTCACGAAAATCCTCGCTATTTTCTATTTGTATTTCACTCATCGCTATAAAATAAATCCATTTTCTTAAATTTGGTATACCTATCATCATAATCGCTTGTCTTATTGATTGAATTCTCGATTTAAACTGCCCTGTTGCGATATTGATTGTTTGTAAAAGTTTATATGTTAAAGACAAATCACGCTCAATATTTTCCGCGATTAACTGAACATTTGGTTCTTCTTCATTTAACAATAACAATGTATTTAAATATTGAATCGTATTGGGGGGAATACTTACACCAGCCAAAATTTGTGGCTTCTCAAAAAAATAGCCTTGGAATAATTTATAGCCTAACGTAAAAGCACTATTAAACTCTCCATATGTTTCAACCTTTTCTGCAAGTAACTGAATATGTGGAAAATTCATTTTTACTTTTCTTTCAATTTTAAGCCGTTCCCCCATGTCGGATAATAGAAAGTCAATTTTAATAAAATCTACATGTCGAAAGAGCTCATCATATTCTTCTATTTGTTCATTTAAAATAAAATCATCTAGCGCAATTTTAAAACCTTTTTCTTTTAATGCATACACTCTTTTAATAAGCATCTTTGTAATAGGTATATCCTCAAGTATTTCTATTACTACTTGAGCTGGATCTAGCCAATCAAAAATAGAGCTATACAATAAATTTTCAGTAAAGTTTACAAAGATAGGCTTGTCCTTCATCACTCGTTCTGCACCAATATGTAAAAGGCTATTTACCAACACTTTTACGGTTGCTGTGTCGGAATCTATATTGGGAAATTCGTTTAAATTTTTACTTCTATATAATAATTCATAAGCTATAACTTCCTTCTTAGCATTAAAAATCGGCTGTCTTCCAACAAAAATATCCATTCAATACCCCTTCTTTTTACATAACCTATTGTATAATTAACCCAATTTAATTTTTAACAGACGCACTATTCAATATAAGCTATAGCTCTAAACAATTACTGAACAATAACAATGGATAGAATAAATTATCTAGGCTATATAAGGGAAAGTTAACCGTAAATTTCTACATAAATTTTCAACTAACAATTTAAAAAGGCCCCTAATTAAATAGGATATTTTTCATCTACTTAATAAGGAGCCTACCTATTTTATTGATTACGCCTACGTTTTGTGGGAAATGCATTGCAATACTTTAAAAGCGGGATTAGAATAGACGAGATATTTTTTAACATAGCTTCATTCTATTAAACTGAAAATTCGAACTTCTTTACAATGATTTTTCCGCCCAAGCTAACGCCTCGCTATATAGCTCATCCATCTCATGTATATTTAATCCTATATTTTCTCCTAATGCTTGAAGCTTGTCCCACTCTAATTTGTCGAGTGCCATGCTAAATTGTAAGTATGGTGTCATTTCTGTTTGCTGACCCAGAATTGTATCAATAACACGATTAGATAAAGGTAACTTTTGGACAATTTCTTCTAATGTGCTCTTTAATAATATATCAATTAAAGAAAACATGCCGACTAAAAAATATTCTGGATGATTTTTCTTCCTGTTACGCTTTGCTAATATTTCACAAACCTTTGCGCGAAATAAAGAGGCACGCATAATTTCCTCAAAAAAATCCTCCTCGTCATCAATTTGGCGCTCACCCATTGCGACGAAATAAATCCATTTTCTTAAATTCGGTATACCAATCATCATAATTGCCTGTCTAATAGAATAAATTCTTACCTTTACATGCCCAGTTGCATTATTAATCATTTGCAGCAATTTATATGCTAGTGATAAATCCTTTTCAATGTTTTCAGCAATTAATTGTACATTTGGATTTTCCTCACTTAATAATAGCAAAATGTTTAAATACGGAATCGTATTTGGTGGGATGCTATTGCCTTTGACAATTTGCGGCTTTTCAAAAAAATAGCCTTGGAATAACTGATAATTCGAGGCCTTCGCTGTCTTAAATTGATCATACTCCTCCACCTTTTCAGCTAGCAGTTGAATATGTGGAAATTTCTCTTGTACTTTTCTTTCAATTTTTTTGCGCTCTTCAAGCGTTGTTGCCAAAAAGTCGATTTTAATATAATCGATATATTGAAACAACTCATTATAACTTTCCACTTGCTTATCCAAAACAAAATCATCGAGAGCTACTTTAAAACCTTTTTCTTTTAACTCACGTACTCGTTGAATGAGTTTTGGCGTAATCTGTACGTTTTCTAAAATTTCAATAACTACTTGTGATGATTTTAAAAGCTGGTCGATGGAGCTTTCCAATAAATTTTCTGTGAAATTTATAAAGACAGGTTTCCCTTGAGTAATTTTTTCTGCTCCTATATGCAAAAATGAATTAATCAGTACTTTAATTGTCGCTACATCTTCATTAATCATTGGAAATGCAGTCAGATTTTTATTACGATACAATAATTCGTATGCGATAATTTGTTTATTCGCATTAAAAATTGGCTGCCTTCCTACAAACACTTCCACTATTATTTCACCCCCTTGTATTTACATATTTTTCACCCACTAGATGATTATATCAAACTTATATTAAAAATAGGTTAAAAAGACCCAAAAAAATTCCTATTAAAAAGAAGAAAAATAGAGTAATTATAAACTACACAAGCAATGCCTTTCTAGCTAATTTCATCCCTTTCTCTCACAAATAATCTATGTTTATGCTGTTATAATTGAAAATACTATATATTTATGAAAAAGAGGCTTCAAATTTCGTATTTTCAACCTTTAAATAAATGTATACATTTTTGAACAATTTAATAAAACAAAAATTGCCTGAAAAGCATGCAAACTTATCACTTTTCAGGCAACTCCTTATTCTAAATTATTAAACATAATATTTCTCTACAACATCCGCACAACGTGTACATAATGTAGGGTGATTCGCATTTGTGCCAACATTTTGTGAAATTGTCCAGCAACGCTCACATTTTTCCCCCTGTGCTTTTTCAACAACAATCGCTGTTTTATCCAGTACTAATGCATGATTTGGTGCATCTGCCTTCGCACCAGCCACTTCGAATGCTGAAACGATTGATAATTGAGCAAAATTAACATTAGCATCTTGTAAGAGTACCTCTACTTCTTCATCTGCATAAACTGTTAATTTGGCCTCTAATGATTTACCGATTGTTTTAGCATTACGCGCTTCTTCTAATGCTTTTAACACCTCATCACGTACCGCGATTACTTTCGTCCACTTTGTGCGTAAGTCTGCAAAGTTTGCTTGCTCATCTACCTCTGGGAAATCTGTTAATTGAACTGAAGCTTCCTCTTGCCCTAAGTAAGACCATAGCTCGTCTGTCGTATGCGGTAAAATTGGCGTTAGCACTTTTAATAATGTCATTAACGTATCATACATAACTGTTTGCATTGCACGGCGGTCTTGTTGGTCTGCCCCCTCAATATAAACAACATCTTTTGCAATATCTAAATAGAATGAAGATAGCTCAATTGCCACAAAATTATTAACAACCGTATAAACTGTTGAGAATTCATAGCGGTCATATGCTGCACGTACAGTTTTTAAAACCTCCTGTAAACGCATATACATATATTGGTCCATTTCACGTAGCTCGCTATAGGCAACACGGTCTGTCGCTGGATTAAAGTCAGAAACGTTACCATGTAGGAAACGCAGTGTATTACGAATTTTACGGTATACTTCTGAAACCTGCTTTAACATATCCATTGAAATACGTACATCACCTGTATAATCGACAGATGCCACCCATAAACGTAAAATATCGGCACCGTATTGGTCCATTACTTTTTGCGGGATAATGACATTTCCTAATGATTTACTCATTTTGCGCCCTTCACCGTCTAATACGAATCCATGTGTTAATAGACCTTTATATGGTGCATGACCATTAATAGCTACAGATGTGATTAATGATGAGTTAAACCAGCCACGGTGTTGGTCAGAGCCTTCTAAGTAAAGGTCTGCTGGATACTGCATTCCTCGCTCTACAAGCACACCCTGATGTGATGAACCCGAGTCGAACCAAACATCCATAATATCGTTTTCTTTCGTAAATTCACCGTTCGGACTACTTGGATGCGTGAAGCCTTCTGGTAATAATTCCTTTGCCTCTTTTTGGAACCAAATATTTGAGCCGTGTTGACGGAATAATGCTGCCACATGCGCAATCGTTTCAGGTGTAATAATTGCTTCACCATTTTCTCCATAGAAAATTGGAATCGGTACACCCCATGCACGCTGACGTGAAATAACCCAATCGCCACGGTCACGAATCATATTATAAAGTCGCGTTTCCCCCCATGCTGGTGTAAAGGCTGTTGCAGTTACCGCGCTTAATAATTCGTCACGGAACATCTCTACAGATGCAAACCATTGTGGTGTTGCACGATAAATAACAGGCTTTTTCGTACGCCAGTCATGTGGATAAGAGTGTGTGAAGAAGTTGAGCTTTTCTAATGCGCCTACTTCTTTTAGCTTTTCGGTAATCGCTTTATTCGCCTCGTCATAGAACATACCCTCAAAGCCAGGTGCTTCATTCGTATAGCATCCACGATTATCAACAGGCGATAACACAGGAAGTCCATATAGTTTCCCAACATTAAAGTCGTCTTCCCCGTGCCCTGGTGCAGTATGCACACAGCCCGTACCAGCATCTGCTGTTACATGGTCACCTAGCATTACTAATGAATCACGGTCATAAAACGGATGCGCTGCGACAACGCGGTCTAATGCCTCTCCTTTTAATTCCTGTACAATTTCATAGTTTTCCCATTGTAATTCTGTTGCAATTGTCTCTAATAAATCTTTCGCAATGATAAATTTGTTATCAGCAACTGCTACTACTACATATGTTAATTCAGGGTTTACTGTAATCCCAAGGTTGGCAGGTAATGTCCAAGGCGTTGTCGTCCAAATAATAAATTTTGCATCCGCTGGTACAGCACCCTTTGTATCTTTAATCGTAAAGCTTACATAAATAGATGGTGATTTCACATCTTTATACTCAATTTCTGCTTCTGCTAACGCTGACTCTGAAGAAGGTGACCAATAAACCGGCTTCAAGCCTTTATAAATATAGCCCTTCTCTGCCATTTTACCGAACACTTCAATTTGGCGTGCTTCAAACTCTGGCTTTAATGTAATATATGGGTTTTCCCAATCACCGCGCACACCTAGACGTTTAAATTGCTCACGCTGATTATCGATTTGCTCATATGCATACTCTTCACAAAGCTTACGGAATTCTGCAACTGACATTTCTTTACGCTTAACACCTTTATTTGTCAATGCCTGCTCAATCGGTAAGCCATGTGTGTCCCAGCCCGGCACATATGGTGCATTGTAGCCAGTCATCGAACGATGGCGCACAATCATATCCTTTAACACTTTATTTAAAGCGTGACCGATATGGATATCACCATTTGCATATGGTGGTCCATCATGTAATACATAATGCGGTCGACCTTTCGTGCGCTCCTCTACTAACTGATAAATATTTTGCTCGTTCCATCTTTCTTGAATTTTAGGCTCGTTTGCTGGTAAATTTCCGCGCATCGGGAAATCCGTTTTCGGCATTAATAACGTTTCTTTATACTCTACCATTTGTTAAAACCCTCCTTAATAAATAAAAAAGCCTCTCATCCCTCGAAAAAGGGACGAGAAGCTATAACTCGTGGTACCACCCTAATTTACACAAAAATTGTGTCTCTTAGAACGCTGTAACATAGCGTTAAACGAAATTACCTACTAGAAGTCGTTTTCAGTAATTTAGCTAAGAAGTGATGTTCCGTTTTAATTGTTTCGTCTGAGCTCCCACTATCCCCAAATCGCTAATCAGCAATTAAAACATACTGTCTTCCTTAAATGCTATTATTCATATGTATCCACAGTATATGAAAAACAGAAAAAAACGTCAAGTTCTATAAGCTAATCGATTTAGAAATTTTAATGTGGGCGTCCAAAATGCGTGCAAAGCACTGCTTTTTAGACAGCCCTATTAAAGTCTAGATTCGTGTCAGCTAAGACGTAATGGATATAGCAAGAAGCCTTTAGTTTTCGTCGTTTTCGCCTACTTTTACTTGCTCTTGAATATCAGTTAAGTCCACATCGTATTCAAGCAAATGCTCCCAGTCATCGGTATTTAATAAATCTAGCTGTGCTTCAACGAGCATTTTGAAGCGATTGCGGAAAACCTTTGATTGCTTTTTTAGCTCATCAATTTCAATTGTAATTTTACGTGCTTTTGTCAAAGCATCGTTAACAATGCGATCAGCATTTTTTTCAGCCTCTTTGACAATGAGCTTCGCTTCCTTTTGTGAATTACGACGAAGCTCCTCAGCAGCATCCTGTGCTACAACGATGGATTTTTGCAATGTATCTTCAAGCGTATTAAAATGATTAATTTGCTGTGACATCATTTTCACTTTCTCTTCAAGCTCTTTTTTGTCGCGCAAAATAATTTCATAATCTTTAATAATTTGGTTTAAAAATTCATTTACTTCGTCCTCCGCATAGCCGCGAAAGCCTCTCGTAAACTCCTTATTATGTATATCAAGCGGTGATAACGGCATTACATGACACTCCTTTATCTATTCGTCTTTTCGTCTATTATAAAGCTTTTATGCAATTATGAATATGGTAATTCATAAAAAACAAGCCATTTTTATGATTTTTGCTCTAAACGACCTATTTGTAAACGAATTTTATCCTTTTTTGTTCGTCCTTCCGTCATAAGTACCTTGAAGCGTCCAAAACCCCTGACAGAAACGATATCACCCTCTTGCAATTCAAAGCTTGCATTCTCGCGCACCGTCCAATTGACCTTCACTCTGCCTGATGATACTAAGTTTTGTGACTTTTGACGTGACATATTTAAAATCGTTGCAATCACAACATCTAGTCGCATCGAAGGTATTAAAACAAGCTGCTCTACCCATTGCTCCTCTAATTGAATAAGCGGTATTTGCTCCCCTACTTCCTCTAGATGAACCTTTACTTTTCCAATGCTCGTCAAATTAGCTCTTACGTAATCAGCAACTTCACCTGCAACTGCAAATTGAATCGTGCTCTCCGCTACTCGAATATCCCCAAACTTGCTTCTATCTATCCCTAGTGATAATAGTGCGCCAAGCACATCAGGATGCTTTAATTGCACAAATTTTGCGGGATATTGAACGCGGAAAATAGTAATTTGAAACTCCTCGGTTGTTGCTGCAAAATAGCTTGGTGCAATGATTAGACGTTCGCGCTCTGCTGCATCAAATTTGCCCTCTGTCTTTACTTCTAAGTCATCCGTCTGTCCGATAATAGAAAATACGATAAAACGTTCTCGCGGGTCTAAAAAATCAGTTAGTTTCGGTGCATAACGATCCTCTACTTCTCGTTGCCAGCCCACAACTTGTTCAATAAATGGCTGCTCATCCTTCCTAAAATGCTGAACTAAACGCTCCATTTTTTTATCTCCATTTTCCAATATAATAAAAGAGCTGTCCTAAAGACAGCCCCCTTCTATCAATTATAGCTTGGCGTAATTGCAGAAACCGTCACGTTCTGTAATAACGGTTAATTGACCTGCATCACGCAGGCCTCCCTTCAAAATCTGTGACATCCGCCAGAGGCTTTAAACCAACGCGATGTTGGTCACTCAGCCGTTGCCGCAGGATGCGGTGGTCTTAGACTGAGTTCATCTTTATCAGCAAGTATCCCGCCACCTATAGAGATGGGAGACTTCTTTACCTGTCCCTACGCTTTCGGTACAAAAAACATTGCTGAAAGACGTTAAATGCAATAAAAACTTAATTCATTTTAATCTTAGGAAAAAGTCCCTAATCTAGTGTTATTACTTTACGAAACGTCCAAAAGGCAGTGCCTCAGCACGCTTTTTGGACGCTCCCTACTTAAATTATATAACTAATGACGATGAAAACACCTTGCTGAATAAAGCGTAATGCGAACAATGCAATAATCGGTGAAATATCAATCATGCCAAGCGGTGGAATGAATTTTCTAAAAAAGCCTAGATATGGCTCACAAAGCGTTGCTAAAAAACGCCCTACTGCTGAATCTTGTGCTGCTGGTATCCAAGACATTAAAATATAGCCAATTATCATAAATGTATATATTGTAAACACTTGGCCAATAATTTGATAAATAATCATATATATATATCCTCACTAATTCTAAATATCTTCTAAGTAACTTGAGATTTCGCCCGACACTTCTACATTGTCTGGTGTGCATAAGAAAATATCAACACCCACTCGTTGAATGTCCCCACCTAATGCATAGACTGTGCCGCTTAGAAAATCAATGATACGTCTACCTTGGTCAATGTCGATGCGCTGTAAGTTAACAATTGTCGCACGTTTATTTTTTAAATGCTCTGCAATATCCTGCGCTTCCGCATAAACACGCGGCTCAATAAGTATCACTTTTGAGCCTTTCGACGACGCAGCAGCTTGTAAACTAACTACATTATTGACCGTTTGTGGTGGTACAGGCTCTTCATGTATTGAAATTTTACGTTCTTTTTTTACACGATTATTAACGACAGGCCTTGGCTGGTCTTGTTGCTTCGGTGGCTCGTATGAAGTTTTCGGCGTTGTTTGAACTGTTTCCATCTCTTCTTCTTCATCTAAGTAAAAGAAGTTTTTTATTTTATTTTTCATACTCATTTTTTATCCCTTCCTTCTAGCCAACAAGAGCTGTGCCAATTCTTACAAATGTCGCACCTTCCTCAACGGCAATCTCATAATCATTTGACATCCCCATCGAAAGTTCTGTACAAGGTGCGTACGGCAGCTTTAGTGCCACAACTTCCTGCTGTAATTTTTTCAAATTGCGAAACACTGAACGGAGAAGCTGCTCATCAGCTGAATACGGTGCCATTGTCATTAAGCCAACAACTTCAATTTTTGTCATTTCACTTAAGCTATGGAGAAAGGCGATTGCTTCTTCAGCTGTCAAGCCATGCTTCGATTCTTCTCCTGATACATTTACTTGAACGAAGCATTTAACAACTTGCTCTGCTCGCTTTTCGATTTCCTCTGCTAAGCTCAAGCGATCCAATGAATGTAAGTAATCAATTTCGTTTATTACTTGCTTCACTTTGCGCGTCTGCAACGAACCAATATAATGCCAGCTTGCTGCTTGTTGTATAGCTTCTCTTTTCGCAAGCAATCCTTCTGGGCGATTTTCCCCTAAATGTAACAGGCCTGCTGCAATTGCTTCATTTGTGCGCTCTACGTCAACCTCTTTTGTCACTGCGACAATATGCACTTGCTGCTGCGCACCACTTCGCTCTTGCGCTTGTTTTATCTTCTTTTGAATTTGCTCTAAATTTCCAATAATTTTTGTCAATTTACTCCCAACTTTACAACAATAATTTATTTTACCTTGAATATCCGAAACCTACCTTGAACAGTACAATTAATTCTTTTTAAAAAACTTCATGTTTTTTGTAATGATTAATACGGAGATTGCTTACAATCTATTTTATTTCATTGTAACAAGCCTATTGTGATTTATCAATGAATAGCTTGCTCTATCCCGCATTAACAAGCAATATTATTTTCAATTAATTTGTGTCGAAAGTGCTAAAATCCTAAATGAGGGTAATAACATTAAAGTTCCATTGATTCACCTTATGTCCATTGTCCTAGCGCATGTTATGACATTATTCCTTTGACTAAAATAACATCCTTCCCGATAGTTAAAATATCCTGAATAGCGATTTTTCGCGTTGCTTCTTCCGCCTGAAAAATATGCAATATTTTTTTCGGCTCTGCAACAAGAAAGCCCGTAATCATCCCACTTTTTTCGCAAATTTCAGCATCGACAATATAGCCGATAAAGCGCCCGCTTCCTGCCTCAATAATTTCCTTTTGCTGCGCAACAGAAAAACGCATAACATCCCTCCTGAATTGTAGACAATTGTGTCTGTGCCTGGCACCTTTTTGTGAAACAACAAAAATCCACTTACAACGAGTGCGTCTAAGTGGATTAGGCTCATTCTAATTTTATTTTCAAAAAGTCATTTAACTACTAGCTGTATAATAACTAACTGAAAAGAGGTGCGCCAGCCTGCTTTCCGGTTAGCTTACTCACTGCTGTAAATAATCTGATTGCATGAGTTCAATGGCGCTTTTTTCTAAGCGAGAAATTTGCGCTTGCGATATCCCTAGTGATTTTGCAATTTCTGTTTGTGTTTCACCGTAGTAAAAGCGCTTTGCTACAATTAACTGCTGCCTTTCGTCTAATTTTTGTAGACTCTCCTTCACTGAAACATAATCTACCCACTGTTCTTCCGATACCTCTCCCTTTAACTGGTCCATTAAATACATTGCATCGCCGCTATCTGAATAAATAGGCTCCTGCAATGAAACCGGGTCTTGAATTGCATCAAGTGCGAATAAAACATCTTCAGGCTTCATTTCAATTGCAGCTGCTAATTGCTCAATCGTTGGCTCATATAAATTTTCAGTAACAAATCTTTCTTTCGCCTGCATCGCTTTATAAGCAATATCTCTTAACGAACGTGACACCCGAAGTGCATGATGGTCGCGTAAATGTCTACGAATTTCACCAATAATCATCGGTACAGCATATGTCGAAAATCGGACATTATGCTTTAAATCAAAATGATCAATCGCTTTTAATAAACCGATGCAACCTACTTGAAATAAATCGTCTGCCTGCTCACCACGATATGAAAAACGTCCAACAATACTCAATACTAAACGTAAATTACAAATAACTAGCTCCTCACGTACAGCTACATTTCCTGCTTGTAATTGTATGAATAACTCACGCATTTCTTCATGCTTTAAAACTGGAAGCTTCGATGTATCCACACCGCATAGCTCTACTTTTGTTCGCATCAACTATTCCCCTCCGAACGATTATCTTTCGTTCAGTTTGTCCTCTTGCGATGTAGGCTATGCGTAAAAATTGGCGGCAAATTCATCCAAGTTATGCAATTGGCGCATTTAGATACTCTCTTAATTCCAGTATTATTTTTTTCTCTAATCTTGAAATATATGATTGCGAAATGCCTAAATGATCTGCTACTTCCTTTTGTGTCATTTCTTCCTTGCCATTCAATCCAAAGCGACATTCCATAATGTATTTTTCGCGTGGGTTTAGACAATTAATAGCGCTGAACATATGTTGACGTTCAATTTTACGCTCGACATCATTTGTAATAATGTGTACTTCTGTTCCTAAAATATCAGATAATAATAATTCATTGCCATCTGCATCTGAATTTAACGGCTCATCAAATGATACTTCACCCTTCATACGGCTTGTTTTGCGTAAATGCATTAAAATTTCATTCTCAATGCAACGTGAAGCGTATGTTGCAAGCTTTATATTCTTTTCTTTATTAAATGTCTCAATTGCTTTAATTAAGCCAATTGAACCGATACTAATTAAATCCTCAATCGGTGTACCTGTATTATCAAAGCGTCGCGCAATATAAACAACAAGACGCAAATTTCGCTCAATTAATGTATCTCTTGCAGATAAATCTCCATTCATAAAGGCTTCAACGACAGTTAATTCTTCTTCTCTAGTCAATGGTACTGGCAATGAATCATGTCCTCCTATATAGTATGTTCCTTTGCGAAAGAACTTACTCCAAATATTTTGCAAATACGCTACTAGTTTTTGAATCAATCATTCTCCTCCTTTATTGTTGATTGGAAAGCGCTAAAACATGAAGCATCATATCGGCTTGCTGCGGAAAATTGGCATCATTTTTGGTTAGTACGACATAGTGTCCGGTCACCTTTTCTTCATTAATCGTCCATTCTGTTAAACGAAATGCAGGTACAATCGCCTTATGCTGTACAGTTGTCAGTGGAATAAGGCGAATAGATGTCAACCATTCACGTGGAAACATGGATAAATTATAAGGTGCTGCTGCGTCCCATGAATTAATGGCATCATTAATGGTTGCAGGTAGCTTATCCTTAATCATGCGATAGGAAATAAAATGCACCGGCTGCTGACTAATAGGCTCCGTACACATATTTCCGGTATCTATAAAACCACGTAGCTGCAATTCTGTATCACCTAAATGCAATTTGCATGTCACTACATAGCTTGCCTGTATTTTTTGCTGCCAAAAGTCTCTCCACTTTATTTCTGCCCACTTTGAACTAAAAATAGCAAGTAAGCTACAAAGCGTGATATAAAAAAACAATGAACGACCTGCCAAAAAAGGTTGTACCGCTGTTAATAAGCCTCCTAGAAATATAGTTGCCACAACAAGTACCGCTATTTGTTTCAGTAAAATGCGATATCGGAATGAAAAAGCAATGCCTGCTAATAAAAGAGCACTTATGACACCTATGAATAATGATGGTGTAAAAATAGCACTAAATGTACCACTTATAAAAGCAGCAACAAGCGCTCGCTTTTTCGTCACATACACATTTGTTATTTTGCTAATAAACAAGACCAGTAAATAATTAAATAGTGTATTTATCAATACAAGCCATTCGCCAACCATGTATCGCTTCCTCCTGATTAGAAGCTTACCATTAACACTATGTTAGAAATTGTCACTTCATTGTATTCAACTAACAAAAAATTTAGACAAGAAAACGCAAAAAAATCGATGAAATGACAAAACATTTCACCGATTTTTTAATTTACAGTAGCTGCGCCGCTAGTTAGTTTGCAGTTGTTCATGGAATATTTGCAGCTTTTTAATTTTATTTGCGATTTCCTAAATATATTTGCGCCCATGCCCCGCTCCATTTTATTCACAATCTCTAGGCAACTATAGTTTTTCGAACTAACTGTCGCTTGATTTTCTAGCTATCTAAAAGACAAAAAAATCGATTTACCTTGAAGATAATAGAGTAAATCGATTTTTTAGTGCGCTGCTTGAGCAGCAATAATTTTAATAAGCTAAAACCATTGCCAAAACAGAACGTATGTGCTAAATTTGATTTATAAGCCATTCATAAGGTTACAAAATGTAATCTTATTTATCCGCGATTTCTACGATTGCGTAAAAATGTTGGAATGTCTAACGTATCTTCTTGCTGATAGTTTTGTGTTTGGCGCGGTGCTTCTTGCTGAACGGCCTCTTGACGTGATGGCTGTTGCTGTGCAGGAGCTTGTTGACGTGCTCCCATACTTGGTCGCACATTTTGACGCTGCGTTAGTATATCATCCGAGAAGCCTGTTGCAATAACAGTTACAATAATTTCATCGTCAAGGCTATCATTAATAACCGAACCAAAAATCATATTTACCTCTTCATCTGATGCAGAAGCTACAATATCAGCTGCTTCCTGTACTTCAAATAAGCTTAGGTTTGTACCACCTGTAATATTCATTATCACGCCTTTTGCACCATCAATTGATGTTTCAAGTAGCGGACTTGAAATAGCTTTTTTCGCAGCTTCTGTCGCACGGTTTTCGCCGGAAGCAATACCAATCCCCATTAACGCAGAGCCTTTGTCAGACATAATTGTCTTAACATCGGCAAAGTCTAAGTTAATTAAACCAGGTGTTGCAATTAAATCTGAAATGCCTTGTACACCCTGACGCAATACATTGTCTGCTTCACGGAATGCCTCTAGCATAGGCGTTGATTTATCAACAATTTGCAATAGCTTATCATTAGGGATAACAATCAGTGTGTCGACAGCTTCTTTCATTGCGCCGATACCGCCAACCGCCTGTGTTTGACGCTTGCGTCCCTCAAATGAAAACGGACGTGTAACAACACCTACTGTTAATGCACCTAAATCACGTGCAATTTGAGCAATTACTGGCGCTGCACCAGTACCAGTTCCGCCACCCATACCAGCAGTAACGAATACCATATCTGCACCGCGTAATACTTCTTCAATTTGCTCTCGGCTTTCTTCGGCTGCTTTTTTACCGACTTCTGGATTTGCCCCTGCGCCTAATCCACGTGTGAGCTTTCCACCAATCTGTAATTTATGTTCAGCTTTTGATAGATTTAAAGCTTGAGCATCTGTATTTACTGCAATAAAATCTACACCTTGTACACCATGTTCAATCATACGATTAACAGCGTTATTACCGCCACCACCTACTCCAATTACTTTGATGACAGCAAGCTGATCACTACTTGTATCAAATTCTAACATTATTTCTCCTCCCACTTCGCTCGACTTTTAGCCCGAATTACTTACGCTACTTCTACTAATTGAAGTTCCACAATTATCGTAAGTCAACTATTCAAAAAATTTATTAAAAATATTTTTTGCTCTATCAATCACGCTTACTTTATTACTATTATCTGTATATTCTACTTGCTGAGATTGCTTTTTAGCAGGAGTCGATTGTGTCGTTGCCGCAATATATGGTGATGCATCTGTTATTGGACTTCTTCCGTAGAACTTATCATCCGCATATGCATAACGAATTAACCCTACCGATGTTGTAAACGCTGGATCGCGCACGCCAATGTAATCTGGCACAAACACGCGCACACGCGTCTGCATCACTTCTCGTGCAAGCTGTGCAATTCCTTCTAGCTGTGCTACGCCACCAGTAATAACAATGCCTCCTGGCAAATCACGCACACCTAAGCGCGCTAATTCATCTAGCACTAGCTCAAACATTTCTTCTAAACGCACACCGATAATTTCGGCAATATAACGCTGGTTATATTGATCTGTTGTATCTGTTCCTACTACAGGAACTTCAAATAATTCGTCATCTGAAGCATCGTCATAGAAGGCATGTCCAAACTGTCTTTTTATTTTTTCAGCTTGTTCTGTCGGTGTTTTTAAGACAATTGATAAATCTTTTGTAATATGCTCTCCGCCTACTGGGATAACCCCTGTATGATTTAATAAGCCCTCCTCAAAAACAGCGATTGTTGTTGAACCTCCACCTAAATCGATGTAAGCTGTACCTTGATTCTTTTCATCTTCTGTTAAAGCAAAATAACCTGCCGCTAAAGGCTGTAAATAAATTTCTCGAATTTGTAATCCAGCTCGTTCTACACAACGCAGCACGTTATGTAACAAAGTTTTCGAAGTCGTAATCATCGTTGCATCCATTTCTAAACGAATGCCTATCATACCGCGCGGATCTTTAATTTCATCAAGATTATCCACAATAAATTGCTTAGGTATTAAGTTCACTAATTCACGTTCTGGTGGGATAGACATTACTTGTGCAGATTCGATGACGCGCTCTAAATCATCATCGCCAATTTCACGATTCTCACTGTTTACAGCAACAACACCTTTTACCGGTTGTAAAAATGTTTGATTTGCTGGTACTCCTAGTATAACATCGTGTATTTTAATGCCCGTCATTCTTTCAGCCTGCTCAACTGCTTTTTTAATTGATTGTACTGTCGCATCAATATCAACAATGGCGCCTTTACGAATTCCAGTCGATTTTACGTGACCGACACCAATTACATGTAATTGTTGCTCGCTCATTTCACCTATTAGCACTTTAATAGAGGATGATCCGATATCCAGCGAAATATATATATCTTGTTGACTCAACTCGCTGCACCTCCTTCTAATACTCCTAATGTTCATTCTATTGCAATTTTTCGCTGTTGTCTAAGCTTATTCGCTTTTGTAACGAAATTTTAATGAGATTCATATATTTTCTCTTGCTTTTTTGCTTTTCGCTCATCAAGCTTCGTTAATACAATCCGTCGAATGACTGCTATATTTTGAAAAAGTCGAACGCCGAATGCAAAAATTGCCGCTAAATATAAATCAACCCCGATATGGACACCTAAAAAGGCAAGTCCTGCCGCAAGGGCTATATTAAAGAAAAAACCTGAGATAAACACTTTATCATCGTATACTTCCTGCAACTTTGCCCGTATACCACCAAACATTGTATCAAGGGCAGCTAATACAGCAATAGATAAATAATTTTCATATACCGCCGGAATTTGAATATCCGTTAGCAAACCTAGCGCAATACCTAAAATCAGTCCTAAAAGTGGCAGCCACATATTCTAATCCCCTTTATTCGTCTCACTCAAATAGCTGCTTGTTATTTGAGTTGCTATATTTTTAATTGAAATAGAGCTTTCTACCTCATTTACAACGAGCTCTAAGTTATCAATGTAAAACTCGTCCATCAATGAGGATGATAGTAAATAATTGTACAATCTTTGCGCTAGTTCTTCAGATGACATAATTATTTTAATTTCTACATCAGTTTTACTGATTGGTACGCTATTTATTGTCGTGACGCCGTTAATCTCCCGAATAGCCGAGGTATGTAGCAGCCTTTGTTTGTCAATTTCGACATATTGACCACCATTACGGTAAATATCATTGACTAATCGAAAGAGTAACTCTGGAGAGATGGCTTCAATCTGATAGCCATACTCAATTAATTCTTTAGCAGGCTTTATCTTCAATGTTAAACCTGGCCCTGTAACAGGCAGTAAGCCTATTTGACGATGCAAATCAGTTACTGTTTCTCGCAACACTAGCTCCGGGTCGCTTGATTCAACATCCTCATATTTCCGAACGACTTCATTCAATGCTTGAATATTCGTCAATAGCTCAGAATGTCGCTTTTTCTCCTCTGATAGTGCTTGCCGTATTTCCCAAATATCTCTTGTATCTCGCTCTTTCGGATTTTGCATCGTATTATATTGCACTGCTAGCATAAAACCAATGACAAAGGAAATAAGTGTAATATGCAGGTTTTTATTATTTTTCATTTACCTCCCCCCCCTCAACTTTCTGCCGTATTGGAAGGCATAGAAATGATACTGCTTTTTTCAAAAGTAACACTAATTCGTTCATTTAATAATTGATCAAAAACTCCCCCTGAAATTTCTAAAGATGCAATTAATGTATCCGGCTCTCCAATCGCCTCAATAACAAAGGGGGCAGGTGATTGTTTTCCATCAATTGTAATTACAGGACCGTTACAGCTTATATAAGAGTTTGTTTTTAGGCGTTGACCATTAATGGCAATGGCTTCTGCCCCCGCAATCTTCAGCTCCGTTAGTACTTTGAAAATATGGCTTTCATGTACAATATAATCGTTTGGGTTTGTTGAATTTGGATCATATTCACCATCAGCTAGTGTTAGACGGATACCTTGTCCCTGTCCAGCAATGTCACCAAGTAAAAGCCGTAAACGCTCCGCCTCAGCGACTAAATCCTCATGCTGCTCTGCACTTGATGTTAACTGCTTTTCATAGTTGCGAATCGTTTGTTGCAAATAATTTAGCTCTTCCGTCAGCTCTTTATTACGTTCCTGCTGTGTAATGAGCTCTTCACGATACGTTTCCTGTTGCTGAAAATAAATCGGTGAACTTGAACTTAGTTTTTTATTATCCTTCGTCAAATTATAAGAAATACCGATAATAAAACCAATCATGATGGAGACGATGAGCATAATAAAGTATTTACGTTGAAACAAGGATGGTCTGTTATTCTTCTGATTGTTCTTCATTTTGCTCCGCTCCTTGCTGCTCGTCCTCTGCTTCCTCTATCTTTTTATACTCCTCCAAATAAGAGCGATAATATGAGCCTACTTCAATATCAATAACGCCCTTTTCATAGCCCTCTGTATTTTCAATCCATGCAACAAACGATGGATAATAGTTAAGCTTACTGGCAAGTGTTGTGATTTCTGCGCGCACTTCATAGCCATCATTCATAAATAATGTTACAGCGTAAGGGTCTGTGCTTGTTGGTGTTGCTTTAATTTGCGAAATCATCGACAGCACTTCTTTATCGAGCTTTGCTAGTTCCTTTAATAAACGCTTTCGTATTTTCTCATCGTCAAATTGAAGGAATATTGGTGCATCGATTGGTAATAGCTGACCTTGTAAAGGTAAAATTATGCCATTTTCCAACATCGGGTAAAAGTCATTGTCCTTCGCAATATAAGCCACTTTGCTCCATTCCTCTATCGAGATGGAAACGGTCGTAAGCCATTTTCGTTTGACGGTAACAGCCTTTACCCAATCTAACTTCAATATTTGCGCCTCGATATCTCCTTCCCGAAAGCCCCACATCGAGTCACCTATATTTAAGCCTGATTGCTCCTTATAAAATGTCGTATCTTCAATGCTTCCCCCGGTCACATCAATTGTTTTAATATCACTATAAGGTGATTGGAAATAAAGGAGTAAAAACAAAATAACACCGAAAACTGTGGTCAGTAAAATAAATTTAATATTCGAGCGACGCCGGCGTTTCGCGCGAAGTGTAGGGATGCGTTCTTCTATATCAATTACTTTTTTCAATTTTTACTCCTCCTTCCTGTTGTATTCGTGATTTTAATGATAAGAGCGACCGTTAACCAAATGACGATTAATGACGTTCCACCGTAGCTAATAAATGGTAAAGTAACACCCGTCACTGGCAGCAAGCCGATAACTACTCCGATATTTAAGCAAGTTTGTAAAACAAGCATCGTCGTTAAGGCGCTAATCATATAAAACTGCTCTAAGCTATATGCCCTGACAGATAGCGCATAGCCACAATAAAATAAAGTGGCAAATAAAGCTAAAATGACTGCTCCCCCGACAAACCCCATTTCCTCCAATATAATTGAGAAAATAAAATCATTTTGTGGCTCTGGTAAATATAAATACTTTTGACGACTTTGCAAAAAACCATGTCCAAATAAGCCGGCGGGACCGATGGCCATTAAAGATTGCACCGCCTGAAAGCCACTTCCTAGCGAATCAGACCACGGATCTAAAAAGGATTGAATTCGCTTTAAACGATATGGCGCAGAGATGATAAGCCCTGCTAAACCTGCAACACCTGCAAGCATTAAAAATATATAAAGCTTAATCGGATATTTTGCGATAAAAAGCAAAATAAAGGCCGCGACAACTAAAATAAATACAGAGCCAAAATCAGGCTGAAGCATTATTAGGAGAGCTGGTAAAAATAAAATAACAAAATGCTCTAGCTTAACGACTCTTTCAAAGGATTTAACCTTCGCTAAACGGACACTTAAATATAATAATGTCGTGATTTTTACAAGCTCTGCTGGTTGAATCGTTAAAGGACCAATTCCAATCCAGCTCCTAGAGCCATTACGCCAAATACCGATGCCGGGTATTAATACGATAATTAACAGCGCTAAAGAAAATAAATAGAGCATGAAAAGCTTTTTTTCTGTTAGCTCTGGCCCTTTTATAATGCTAAAAAAAACAATACACGCTAGAACAAAATAAATAATTTGCTTTATATAAAAAGGCGTTTGTCCTTCATAATGAACAGAGCTCCAATATGTACTGGCAGAGTACACAAACACAATCCCTATAAGTGTCAACATCAATGCACAAAAAACAAATAGCTTTTGGTAATGGTGCGTCAGTAAGGGCATCCTTTCTTATAGAACTTTTAAGTAAGCTTCATTACAGCGTCAATAAATACGTCGCCTCGGATTTCAAAGCTTGCATATTGATCCCAGCTTGCACAAGCAGGGGAAAGCAGCATAACGTCACCTGCTGTCACAAGCTTGGCGGCATACATTACAGCATCCTCCACATTCGTTGCAGCAACAGTTTGTTCAATACCACATGATTTAGCAAAATCGATAAAACGTGCACCTGTTTCACCAAAGGCAACAACTGCCTTCACATTGTCCATTACATCGCGTAGCTCTTCAAAGGAATGGCCGCGGTCTAAGCCGCCTGCTAACAAGACAATCGGCTGTGTAAATGCCGCAAGTGCACTTTTCGTTGCAAGGCAATTCGTCGCCTTTGAATCATTGTAAATTTGCACACCTTGCCAATTACGAACAAATTGTGTGCGATGCTTTACACCTATAAATGTAGCTAAAGTATCTTTTATCGCAGCAATAGGGCAGTCCATTAACATAGCAGCAGCAACAGCACATAAAATATTTTGTAAGTTATGCTCTCCCGGCAAGACGATGCCAGAACGATCCAATAAATGCTCACCCTGCCAATAAATAGCTGTCCTATCAGCACTAATTCCTGTAGCTGCCTTTCCATTTGTCGTAAAAGGTATTTTTTGTGCTCTAGACTGTGCTGCATATTGTTGTACAAGTGGCTGGTCTGCATTGTAAATGAAATAATCTTGCTCATTTTGATTACGTGTAACGGCAAATTTTGCATTTGCATATTCTTCAAACGAGCTATGATAATCTAAATGAGCCTCATAAATATTCGTTAAAATAGCAATATGCGGTTTAAATGTGCGTGTTCCCATTAATTGAAAGCTAGATAACTCCGTTACAAGCACCTGCTCTTTCGTTGCTGTAGCTGCAACACTACATGCAACGGTTCCAATATTGCCGGCAATTAACGGTTGTTTTTGACCATGCTCAAGTATTTTAAACAATAAGGTTGTCGTTGTTGTTTTACCATTAGAGCCTGTAATTCCAATAAAAGGAGCCTCACTTACTAAATATGCTAGCTCCATTTCAGTAATGACTGGTAATTCCCGATTAATTGCATCAGCTACAATCGGGTTGCTGTACGGGATGCCCGGGTTTTTGACGATTAATTCAAAGCCCTCATCAAGTAAGTCCTCTGGGTGACGTCCACAAATAACTGTAATTCCCTTCGATAAAAGACTTTGCGCCTCTGGATTTGCATCGAATGGCTTGGCATCATTCACTGTGACAAATGCGCCAAGCTCATGCAACAGCTCCGCTGCAGCAACACCACTTTTTGCTAGGCCTAATACAAGTATTTTTTTATATTGCAAACCTGTATATTGAATCATAAAAACGCCTCCATCATTACTGCGATTAATGCAACAGCTAACCCTGTAGACCAAAACACTAAAACAACCTTCCATTCTGACCAACCAGACAATTCAAAATGATGATGGATAGGGCTCATTTTAAAAATACGTTTTTTACGTAATTTAAAACTACCCACTTGCAAAATAACAGACAATGTTTCAATTACAAACACTAGACCAATCAACAGTAGTAAAAGCTCTGCCTTCACTAAAACTGAAATCATAGCAAGCGCGCCACCCAATGCTAGCGAGCCTGTATCACCCATAAAAACCTTTGCAGGATTGGCATTAAAAATCAAAAATCCTAACAGAGCGCCTGTAATAGCAAAGGCAACTAAAGCAATATCCGCCTGTTCATTAAATAAAGCAATGACACCGAAGGCAGCAAAGGCAATCGAGGCCGTTCCTGCTACAAGACCATCTACTCCATCCGTTAAATTGACCGCATTCGAGAAGCCTACAAGCCAAAAGATTAAAAAGCCAACATAAAATAAGCCGAAATCAATCGTGTAATCTGTAAACGGAATTTCAACAGCCGTATTAAAAGTTCCTAATCGTAATAACATAAATGCAGCGATGGAAATAATAATTTGCCCAATTAGCTTTTGCAGTGATGTCAAGCCTAAATTACGTTTAAAAATCACTTTAATCCCATCATCTAAAAAGCCAATCACACCAAAACCGACTAATACAAGTAATAGCACGACTGTTTGTGTCGTAAATAAGTTAAACATATTTCCTGTAACCAATGTAGTAGCAATAATTGCCAGCAAGAAAATAATGCCACCCATCGTTGGTGTACCTGCTTTTTTAAGATGAGACTCTGGTCCTTCTTCTCGAATACTTTGACCAAATTTTAATCGTCGTAAAAGTGGAATAGCAATGGGTGCTAAAATAACGGTTAATATGAATGCTGTTACTAGAATGGTCAATGTTGTTGCAAGTTTCATGTTAAATCTCCTTTAAATTCATCAATCTTCATTTTTTTCATCTGTTAAATATAAATGCAATGTTCCTTGCTGCTCAAGCTTACTTCCCGCAGCAGGCAATTGTTCGGAGACAATCGTTCCCTCACCGTGCCACTCAATCGTCAATGGATAGTGTTGCTGCACTACTTCATCCACAGTTTTCCCGACAAAATCAGCTACCTCTACCATAATAGGATCTGTCCAAACCGTTACTTTTTCAATTTGTTCTTGTGATTTTTCAATGCCAACAATCGGTGCTACATCTTCTATAATTTGCCCAACAATCGGTGCGGCAATCAGACCGCCGAATTGCAAATGGTTTTTCGGATTATCAATTGCTACATAGACGATAATTTCTGGGTTATCTGCTGGGGCAAAGCCAATAAATGATACAATATAATCCCCTTCTTTATATCGTCCATTTTCTACCTTTTGTGCTGTTCCCGTTTTTCCACCTATGCGCAAGCCTTCGCGAAATGCTTGCTTACCAGAGCCCTTTGCTACAACAGACTCTAATGCATGACGCACTTGTGCGGATGTTTGTTCACTTATTACTTGGCGTTTGGCCTCCGGTTTATTTTCTACAATCACTTCTCCATCATCTGCGACTATGCTTGAAACAACATATGGCGTATAAAGGGTACCACCATTTATTGCGGCTGCAACAGCTTGCATTTGCTGAATTGGTGTCACAGAGATACCTTGACCAAAGGATGTAGTCGCATGCTCAACAGGCCCAAATGCCTCTTTCGAAAATAAGATGCCGCTCGCCTCACCAGCTATATTAGAGCCTGTTTTTTGCCCGAAGCCGAAATCTTTAATATATTGCAGTAGCTTTTGTGCACCAACACGTTGTCCCAGCTCGATAAAGCCCGGGTTACAGGAGTTTTCAACAACTTCTAAAAAAGTCTCATCCTTATGCCCCTCCCGTTTCCAGCAGCGTAAACGTGCACCTTCTACCATGGTGTAGCCCGGGTCATAAAAATGGTCATTTTCAAGGTCGACAACACCTTCTTCTAGTGCAGCACTCAGCGTAATAATTTTAAATGTAGAACCTGGCTCATAAGTCATAAAAACAGGCAAATTACGATTGTAAATCGTTGAATCAACATTTTTAAAATCTGCTGGGTCATATGTTGGGAAAGAGGAGAGCGCTAAAATCTCACCCGTATTCGGATTCATCGCAATACCAATTGCTTGGTCTGCATCATAGCGCTGCATCGCCTGTGATAATTCTCGTTCCATCACTTGCTGTATCGTTAAATCAATCGTTAGCTGTACTGTTGCTCCTGCCGCCCCCTCTTTCCACTCATCATCGACATGTGCCATTTCAATATTTTTAGCATCCGTAAATAAGCGAATCGCAGCATTATTACCTGTTAGCATTTCATTATATTCATATTCAACGCCAGCCAAACCTTGATTATCATAGCCTGTAAAACCTAAAAATCTTGATAACAAAGAGCCGTATGGATAATGTCTTATATAGTCTACTCCACTATAAACACCTTTAATGCGCAAGGCTTGTATTGCTTCCACCTGCTCCTCCGTAATGTTTTTACCTTCTGGCGCAAGCTTCACTAAGTAGGCAGGCTTTTGCATTTTTTCAAGCAATTCCGCTTCATCCGCCTTTAAAATAGATGCTAATTGCTTAGCAGCGAGTGCAATATCATCGCTTTGCTTTGGAATAAAATAAAGGGTCGGTGCTAGTTTATTCGTTACAATAATTTCATTTTCACGATCTACAATACTTCCACGCTCTGTCACAAACGGAATTTCTCGATCCCAGTTGGCCTTTGCTAGCTCTGTTAAATGTTCATGTTGGAAAATTTGTACATAGATTAATCGGACGATAATCGCCAGTCCATATAAGAAAAATGCATAAATAACAATCTTCAAACGTTTTTTGGAAGGCAGTGAAATCCACTTCATTCGACACTCTCCGTTTTTAACAAAGTATGTATAGAAGTGGACTTCTATTCAGCTTTCTCTCAATTACGTTTCTATTAACTAGCACTTAATCTTGCGGTAGCTGCTCGCCCTCCTCATCCATCTCCTCTACTTGTGGAGCGAAGGATTCCTCAGGTGTCTTTAACTTCACAACAATTGGTGCTGCATCTTGAATAGGTGTATTTTCTGAAACGCTTTGACTATCTACATAACCCTCACCAACGATTTCAATTGACAATCCAGATAAGGCTTTATAAATTAATACATTGCGTAATGACCAACCAATAAATGATGGAAGCGTAATCGTTCCATCTGTCTTTAAAAAGATGACGCTTCCTTTCGCTACTTCCAAACCTTGCACTGGATATTGCTCAATAATTTGTCCACCTTCACCAATGATGATTGGCGTTAACCCTTGATTAATTAGCTCTACTTGTGCACTTTCAGCTGTTTGTTTCGTATAATCAGCTAATTTTGTCATTTGCACTTCTGCAACTTCTTCAGGATTAATATTGAAATATTTCAAGCTATTTTCCATAACCATTTTAAATACGGCGGAAGTTGGCTCTGAGCCACCCTCTGTTTCAGCTAGCTTCGGCTTTTTGACCGCTATATACATAATAAGTTGTGGGTCATCGACTGGAGCCATTCCTAAAAATGAATAAAGATAATTATTTTTCCCAAAATAATAACCTCCACCACTTTCTTTAGCAATTTCCGCTGTCCCTGTTTTACCAGCAACCTCATAACCATCCAATGCGAAGCGTTTTGCTGTACCAATTTCGCTCGTTACCGTCGATGCTAGAATGTCCCGCACTTGCTGCGCTGTTTCTGCTGATACAGGCTGACCTTTTACAATCGGCTCATCATCTAAGATGATTTCTCCTGAACTCGGGTCAACGATTTTATCGATTACATATGGTTGCATCATTTTTCCTTCATTTGCGATAGCAGTCATAGCTTGAATCAACTGCATTGGTGTCACAGTAGATCCTTGTCCGTAGGTTGTCGTTACTTTATTAATTGGATACCTAGATAGTAATGTACCTGTCGCTTCCCCCGGTAAATCAATCCCTGTTTTTTGACCGAAGCCAAAGCGATCTAAATAATTATAAAAAGTATCTGCTCCCATAATTGTTAACATATGAGCCATTCCTGTGTTAGAGGAACGCTGGAAGCCCTGTAAATAAGTAATTTCCCCCCAGCCCACTCTGTTATGGTCACGAATTGTACGGTCTAACACCGTATATTGACCTGATCGGAACGTTGCATTTGGATGCCAATTGCCTGAATCAATAGCTGCTGCTAATGTAAAAATTTTCATCGTTGACCCCGGTTCAATGACATTTTCAATCGTTTCATTCAACCAATTGCTTTCTAAGCCAATACGATCTGCAGGGTCAAAAGTTGGACGCTGTGACATTGCTAAAATTTCACCTGTTTTTGGATTAGCCACAATAGCTGTCATCGATTCAGGTTGGTATTGCTGGTCAACCTGTGTCATCGCTTCTTCCAAAAAGTTTTGAATTGTTTTATCTAATGTTAAATAAATTTCCGCCCCATTTTTTGCAGGCTGAATCATTTTTTCACTGTTCGGCAATAAGTAGCCTTTAATATCGCTATCATAGGAAATGGAGCCCGGTGTCCCCGTCAACTCTTCATTATACGTATACTCCAGCCCCATTTTACCAACTGTTTTAAAGGTATTATCCTCCTGCTTTTCTTCTAAAGCAAAGCCGATTAAATGAGATGCAAATGGGCCATTTGGATAATAGCGCTTCGTATCCTCTATAAAAATAATACCTGGTAGCTTGTGCTCTGCGATGGCCATTCTCGTATCATAGCTAATTTTGCGCCCAGCTGCTCCAAACTCAACTTGATACGGATCTCCATCTCTCGTCAATATTTTATAAATATCTTGCTCTTCCATCGAAATATATTGGGCTAGCACTTTCGCTGTTTCTGCTGGGTCAACAACATGCTTCGGATTGTCTGGATTTGTCGTCACAGATTCTTTTACGACTGCGACAAGCTTATAAGCCAATGTATCTTCCGCGATAATATTATTATTGCGGTCTAATATACGTCCCCGGTTTGCTGCTAGCGGCACTTCGCGTGCATATTTAGCTGCCGCCTCAGCTTCCAATGAATAACCATTAACTTCATTGGCAGTTTGCAAATGAACAATGCGCCAAAATAATAACAAAAAGAGCCCTCCGTATATTAAAAACATCAGGAAGGCTCCTTTTTGGAAACGAAATGTACTCTTTTTCATTCTCCCGGCACTACCTTTACATTTTTCTCGTTAAGAGTTAAACCGAGTTCTTGTGCTTTTTTCAAAATTCGCTCATAAGCCGACAACTCACTAACCTGCACTTTAAAGCCTACATTTTCATTCGCAATTACGGAGATTTCTTTTTCTACTTGCTGTATTTCCATACTTGTTGTTTGGATTTTACTTTGTGTATGTAGGATTGCAACTGCCATTATTGCTACAATAATTACGAATAACATATAGAGTAATTTTTCGCGTTTAGAAATTAGTCCTTTATGTTTTTTGTAGCTCGTCTTTTTGCTAGGCTGTTTTTCTGGTTGTTGTGGTTGTGGTGATATTACTGGCTGTTGAATATACGGTTGTTGCCTTACGCGTACTGCCATGGTCATCCACTTCCTTTATTTATTTATTTTTTCGGCGATGCGCAACTTCGCTGAACGTGAACGGTTATTCGCTTCTAGCTCTTCATCCGTAGGTATAATCGGCTTTTTCGTAATTAATTTTAGTGTTGGTTTCATATCCTCTGGTATGATTGGTAAACCAGGCGGTAATTCTGGTAATGAAGAAGCTTCTTTAAAGATTGTCTTGCAAAGACGGTCCTCCAATGAATGGAACGTAATCACACTGATTCGTCCACCAATCGTTAATAAATCAATCGCATCTACGAGAGAATCCTCCGCTGCCCCAAGTTCATCATTTACAGCAATGCGAATTGCTTGGAATACACGCTTTGCAGGGTGACCTCCGGTGCGTCGTGCCGCGGCTGGTATACCCTCTTTAACTAGTTCCACTAATTGCCCTGTTGTTTCAATAGGAGAGAGTTTTCGCGCTGCTTCGATTTTGCGTGCAATTTGCTTTGAAAATTTCTCTTCGCCATAACGGAAAAAGATTCTTACTAAATCCTCGTATGACCATTCATTCACTACATGAAATGCTGTTAATTCCGCACTTTGATTCATGCGCATATCAAGTGGCGCATCATGATGGTAACTAAAACCTCTTTCTGGTGTATCGAGTTGTGGGGAAGATACACCTAAATCGTATAAAATTCCATCTACTTGTTGAATATTTAGTGCATACAGCTCGTCCTTTACATATCTAAAATTTGCATGGACAAACGTAACACGATCTAAATATTTTGCTAATCGCACTTTTGCATTTTCAATTGCCGTCATATCTTGATCAAAACAAATAAGCTTTCCATTTGGAGACAGTTGCTGTACGAGGTATTCGCTATGACCAGCGCCCCCTAATGTGCAATCCACGTATACCCCATCAGGATTGATGTTCAACCCATCAACCGTCTCCTTCAATAATACAGTTGTATGATTGAACATAGTCTTTACTCCTTTAACGCTTTAAAAATCAAAGCCTATCATATTTTCTGCTATTTCGTTAAATGATGCTTCAGATTCATCATAGTATGTGTCCCAAGCTTCCTTCGCCCAAACCTCTATCCTGCTTGATACACCTAATACAACACACTCTTTTTCGAGATTTGCATATTGGATTAATGTAGCTGGAATATTTATGCGACCTTGCTTATCTAGCTCAACCTCCGTTGCACCTGAAAAGAAGAAACGCGCAAATGCACGTGCATCCTTTTTTGTCATCGGTAAGTTTTTTAATTTTTCTTCAAGCTTTCGCCATTCATCCATAGGGTAACCAAAAATACAGTTGTCCAATCCACGTGTAATGACAAACGTTTCACCTAGCGCTTCTCGAAATTTCGAAGGCACTATGAGACGCCCCTTTACATCAACGGAATGCACGTATTCCCCCATGAACATGCTACTCACCCCACTTTACTAATTAATGTACCACAAGCCCCCACTTTTCACCACCTATTCCTCGCATTTCTTCCCCTATAATAAGAAATTACGTAAATAGACCTTACTTCAACGAGGTGAACTGATAATATAAGCATATAAAAAAGCTATTCCTCAATAGAAATAGCCTTTTTATATCAAAGTGTTATATAGTTATGCTGGTCAGAAGGAACTAAATCTAGTTCAATAAGACTACCCACTAATGTAGGTCCATATAGGTTCAAATATTGATAAGGATTAAAGTAGCGTTCCTGTAAATTTTGGTTAGGGAAAAGCTCTGTTATCATCAGATTAAACTGCTTTATTTTCACATCATGTTTACCCAATATTTCTTGACCAATTTTTGCTGCTAAATAATCAAATTGTCTATAATGATATTGTTTATTTTTTTCGATAATATTGTTTAAATCTAACTGCTGCTCTCGTAAATACTGCTCTAGTTCATTATATTGAGCAAGCAAATTCCGCTGCATTTCAGCAAGCTTTTCTTTAGCATTTTCATCCTGCACTTCTTCAATAAAACGATTTTTTAGTTGCTCTGCTTTCCCTTTCATTACATCAAGCACCGTTAACTCATTTTGTGCTAATAATGGCTGGACTGTGCGTGGCACTAAAGTAATATTCAGTCGCGGAGCAAATACAGGCATTTGTAAATGCAGCAAAGAAAATGCTGGCTTTAATGTCGCCCAATATGCTAGTTCACCCGGTCCACCAACAAAAGCTAATACTGGCATCGTCATTTCCTGCATTAAAGGACGTGTGACAACATTATTGCTTAATTTTTCAGGTGTTTGGCGCGCAACTTCTAGTAGTTGCTCCTTTGTCAGCTTAATAGACCCAAGTGCGTTTGTATAATAACCGTCTTTTCTTTCTAATAAAAAGCGTTCGCCGCCCTGTACAAAAAATAAATTAGCATTGCTCACCACCGCCTCAATCGGCTTGCCATAACCAGCTTGGTTGAACGCCTCTTCCTGTGCTACAACGACCTGTGCAATTTCCTCATTATGCTCTATTAATCTTACGAAAAAATCAGCCTCATATTGACGGAATGCTGGAAACGCTGCATCTAACATAAGCAAGCCATACTTTGCAAACAGCTCATTCATCAATGCAGTGAAAAAGTCAGTAAACGTATCGCTAGCGTGTAAATGTGTTAGTACATTATGTAGTAAATCTTTTGTATACTCACTTTCTCCAAAGTCTGCAAAAACAGTGCGTACAAATGACTCCATCTCTTCTTTATTGATAGCTGTTGTAGAAGCCATTGTTTTGCGCTTAGAGCGCTCTTTATAAACACGCTTCTTTAATGTTGCATCCACCGTTGTATACGTATGGTTTATTTCCTCTAAATCATGGTCTTCCCCAGCAATCCAAAATAGCGGAATGACCTTCTTCCCAAGCTTTTCACGTTGCTGTCTTGCAAGCAGAATAACTGAAATGGCTTTATGCACTGAATAGAGTGGTCCTGTTAATACCCCTGCCTGCTGTCCTCCTACAATGACATAGGCTCCTTCTGCCAACTCTTTTAAATGACGTTCACATGCCTCCGATAAACCAAACGGCGTCATATATAGCTGAATGATTTTGCTTAATTGTGCTGTGTCATATGTTTTTGTCGTTAAATATTGCGCGCGTGCGTGAAAAGCATCATCACTATATACGTAATCAAAAAAATTATGTATAGTAGATTGCTTATCCCAATACTGTGCTAATATTTTATTTTGTACTGGTAAAACGTTTTGTTCCAGCTTCATTATGAAAACCCTCTCTATCCCTTACTAACTTCTAAATGATATGCCTCTTACTATGAAAGCTATTCAAAATATTCATCTCACCATCTCTATTGACAGGCCTCTTCTGTATCAATCTTCGGCAAAAGCATTTTTTGCATAAGATAACTTACTACATTGTATACGTTCTGTGGCATTTCGAAAAAGAATTTGCTTACACAGCGACATACTCCAATATATTTAATGTTAATCCAGCAATGAACACCAAAAAATAACTTATGCTCAGCAGTATAAAATAAACACGCCATATTTTTTTTAGTAATTGCGGCACGACAATTTCTTTTTTCGTTCGCCAATCAATGTATGTAAAGGTAATTGCTATAAAAATAGCAATGATAATAAGTGGAATAACAATCGAAACACTCCAAATGCTTGCGACAGCTATTGGAACTGAGAAAAATAACAATAATGTAGCAATATCCGCAGCTAAACCAAATGCTTTTACATTGCTAAAACGCAGCTTTCGACATATAAAATAAGTGATAATAAGTGCAATTAAAGGGCAAATAATAATTATTGCTATTAAAAAAGCCAAAAACTTCACATTTTTTCACCGCTCTCCTCTATCGCTAATAATAAATAGTATAACACGCTAAGCGTTGGCACATCTGCACCCATTTTCTCAGCTTTTTTCATAATGGCACCAACAATCGTTTCAATTTCCGATTTGCGTCCTGCTTGTCTATCTGCTAGCATCGACGATATATTATTTGCAGTACGTTCACATAGTTGATAAACGGTCTGAAACGGAAATTTCTGCTGCATATATGGAAATGCCTGCATTAACTCCGTATACAATTGCTGCAATAGATGATACGCATACTCATTATGAATTAATTGCCCGTTTCTCACTTGCAAAAGTGCCGTTAACGGATTTACAAAACAATTGAGCAGCGCTTTTTCTAACAGCATTTGCTCAGCATCCTGCAATTGTTCTATGAAAAATGCCTCATTACAAGCAGCCTCAAAAATCCGAATAAAGTCATCATTTCCTCGCCCAACCGCTAATTTCAAAACGCCTATCCCACGATGATAAACCGTTGTCTCACCAACTTTCTCCGCGCCAAATTGTGCGGACCCAAACATTATATGCTGCTGCTTCAGCGCTAGCGCTTGCTCATAATGCAGCAAGCCGTTTTGCATAAATAATAGCGGAACATCCGATAACGTCGTCAATGTTGGTAAAAGAGCCTGCAAAGCATCATACTTAGTCGCAACAATAACCATCGCTCCTTCCTCAACAACTAACTGTCGCTCCGTCACAGCATCAACCTCAAAATTCCGCTGCTGCCCATCCATCTGAAAAAGCGTAACCCCATATGTACGAATTTCTACCGCCTGCTCCTCCCGCCTTGTCACAACCGTTACCGCATAACCCGCCTTACGTAAAAAGCTTGCTATTAACAAGCCTACCGCACCCGCACCAATTACATAAACACATCTCATCCACTCACCCTCCATCTCAAATTGTCAGAATTGTTTGCGTGCCTGGCACCTAAAAAGCTGCTCCTACTTTCAGAGCAGCTTTACATTGCACTATTAAACTGGATAAACAGGATGCTTACGGTACGGTGGTAACACTTGCTTTGAACCGTAATAATGTAAGCGCTTCACTAATGTGTCGCGTAAATCCCCCGGCGCAATAATATCATCGATAACAAGCTCCGAAGCCAGCTTATATAAATCGATTTCTCGTTTGTATTCTTCGATTTTTTCTTTTACAAATTGCATACGCTCTTTCGGGTCTTCAATTGCTTCAATTTTATTTGAATATACCGCATTTACGGCTGCCTCAGGACCCATTACAGCAATTTGTGCTGTCGGAAGTGCGATACATACATCCGGCTCGAATGCTGGTCCACACATCGCATAAAGACCTGCCCCATATGCTTTGCGCACAATAACAGAAATTTTAGGCACTGTTGCAGAGCTCATCGCTGAAATTAGCTTAGCCCCATGTCTTATAATACCCGCTCGCTCTACTTTTGTACCAATCATAAAGCCAGGTACATCTGCTAAAAACAGTAGCGGAATCGAAAACGCATCACATAATGTTATAAATTTCGCAGCTTTATCTGCCGAATCGACAAATAGCACGCCACCTTTTACTTTTGGCTGATTCGCAATAATGCCCACGACTTGCCCGTCAATTCTTGCTAAGCCTGTAATTAATTCAGGTGCAAACAGCTTTTTAATTTCAAAGAAGCTATTTTCATCAATTAATTGGTCAATGCATTCATACATATCAAACGGCGCATTTTGGTTTTCTGGAATAATTTCCTCCAATGTTCGTCCCGCAACAGGCTGAATCGCCTCTTGTAGAGGTGGCAATTGCGCAAAATTACTTGGGAAATAACTAATATACTGTCTCGCTAGCCCGATTGCCTCTTGTTCAGATGTGGCTAAAACATCCCCGCAGCCACTTACTGAGCAATGCATATGCGCTCCGCCCATTTCCTCTAATGTTACCTTCTCACCAATAACCTTTTCCGCCATACGTGGTGAACCTAAATACATAGAGGCATTACCTTCAACCATAATGACGATATCGCAAAACGCCGGAATATAAGCGCCACCTGCTGCGGAAGGACCAAATAAAATACAGATTTGCGGAACAAAACCGCTCATTTTCACTTGATTGTGGAATATTTTCCCTGCCCCACGTCGTCCTGGGAACATTTCAAGCTGGTCGGTAATACGTGCTCCTGCTGAATCGACTAAATATAACATCGGCACTTGTAGTTTTTCTGCCGTTTCCTGAATGCGAATAATTTTTTCAACTGTGCGTGAGCCCCATGAGCCTGCTTTAATTGTTGAGTCATTCGCCATAACGCAAACTGTTTCATTGTTTATTTTCCCGATAGCGCACACAACGCCGTCCGCAGGTAAGTCCCCTGCTTCACAATTGGCAAAGCGACCATCCTCTTCATATTGCCCATCATCGAATAACAAAGCCAAACGCTCGCGTACAAATAATTTATTTGTTTCCACTAGTTTATCGTGATATTTTTGTGCGCCACCAGCATAAATTGCATCAATTTTTTGCTGTAGCTGTTCATTATATTGTTTTGTCATTTTTTTCACCTCTTCGCAGCACTATTCTAGCTCTACAAGGACCGCCTCTTCATCAATAAAATCGCCCTCTGCTACAAGTATTTTCTTTACAGTACCAGCAACTTCTGCTTCACATGGAATCTCCATTTTCATCGATTCTAAGATGATTAATGTTTGTCCAACAGTTACAGCATCTCCTTCTTTTACACTTACCTCGAAAACTGTACCTGCCATTGGTGCCTTTACTTGTGTCATTTGAAAATCCCCCTTTGTGTAATTGAACAAAGCTGTTCCTCTTTATTGTACGCCACTCGTATAATTGATTCCAACTATTTTTCATTTTTTCTTTAGATTCATTTCATATAACCTTCAAGCTTTTATAAAATGAAAATAGACTTGTAGTGGATTGCAGAGATTTTCTTGCGCAAGCTTTGCGAGGCTATCATGCATAAGCTTCATTGATAGCAAGCACTCTATTTTCTATTAAAACAGGCTGTGCTAGCAGTTATTTTTGAGTAAACTGCACGCCTTGTTTTAACCATTTAAGAAGGCGCTCATGCTCTGTTTGTAACTCATGATATTTTAATTCTAGCTGCCCATAAGCTTCGGTAAGTTCCTCAAAGCTCGTTAAAGCAAGCTTTAAATGACTACGCATTAACTGCTTTGGTCTCTTCTTTACATTGCCAAGCATTTGCCCATATTGCGCTCGCAATGTTTTATTCCAACGAAAACCACATGCCTGCTTCGTGCGATTTAACACGGTTGCTGCTTCCTCAAACGCCTCAAGCTGTGTTTTTCCATTTTGCACAAATTGAATAACAATTTCCGCTAATTTTTCATCATCAGCAATTGTCCATTGGTCTTTTCTTCTTTTTGCTTCCATCTCTATCACCTCTTATTTTTTTACTACTATATGCAGCAGATGAGGAAATAGAATCTTAATTCTATCGAAAATATCAAACGACAAGCCTTTCCATATTTTCATACTCCTTGATACCTTCCTATCGTTTGCACCTTATCAATTACAACTTAGCTAACTCTTTAGGACGGAGCAGTCCAAAAAGCCGTGCATAGCCGGCATTTTGTACAGGAGCGATGATTTTTCACAAAATGTTGATTCATTTAAACAGAAAACGCCTCTTTTAAAAATGGGATGAACATTAGTTTTAGCAGCGTTATCCTTTAGTAAAGGGGAAGCGATGAAAACATTTATTTCAATGCGGTGTCAAAAAAATGGACTTTTCGGACAACTCCTGAAAGAAGTTAAATATTCGCTAAAACCATCGCCTCCTGCATATACTCTCCGTCAAAAAAGAGCCGTCTCAAAATAGCTTTGTAGACGACTCCTTCATTTACTTTTTCGATTTTGTTAGAAAGCTATTTACCGCTTGGTGATGTGCTTCGCTTTCCCATAGCTTCGCGCAAGTGCATACTTCTTCCATTACACGCTCATACATATTGCGCTCTCGCCATTTACGTAGCTCAATTTCTTTATATGCTTGATGCACGGCAGGATGAATTTTACGCATATCTTCTATAAAATCTGCCAATGCCTCTTGCTTTGTTCCTTCAAAAACTCGCATAGCCCAGCCAATCTCATAGAGCTTTTGTGCTTCGTAGGCCTGTGCATCGACAAGCATTTTTAACGCACGGTCATGGCGCAATCCTCTTTCAAACAAATATGTACCGCCACCCCAGCCACTCGTAATCGCAAGTGTCCCTTGAATAAAGCCCGCCTTTGCATGACGAGCAATCAAACGGAAATCACAGGCTGTAGCGATTTCACAGCCGCCACCTACTGCTGTTCCATTGATTAAGGCAATCGTTGGCACAGATAATGTAGCAAGCTTATACAATATTTTTGCCATTTTGCTAAGCATTCCGAAAGCCTCGTCCTCCGTTTCTAATGCATGAAAAACGGATAAATCTCCACCTGAGCAAAATGATTTTTCACCAGCTCCAGTAATAACGAAAAAGCGTACATCCTTCCTTTGCTCTATATATGTAATTGCTTCTTGTAGGCCATCCATCACCTCATCATTCACAGCATTTCTTTTTTCTTCACGATTGATTGTAAATGTTGCAATCCCGTCTTTATTTTCAAATAAATATGACATTATCCCTTCCCCCAGTCTACTTATACATCTTACCCATTAATTGTATCGTAGCGAATATTCCTTCATTTGACAACGGATGATAACAAATGAAAAAAGGCGAATGAAGAGCCATGGCCTCTTCATTCGCCTTCATATAGCGGAATACTGAATTATTTCGCTACTACTTCTTTACCTTTATAGTGTCCGCAAGCTTTACAAATACGGTGAGCTAATTTATGTTCACCACAGTTTGGGCAAGCTACCATACCAGGTACAGATAATTTGAAATGCGTACGACGCTTTCTTTTTGCAGTTTTAGAAGTTCTTCTAAATGGTACAGCCATTATTGGCACCTCCTTACAGATAGTTATTCATCTGTTTGATCAAAATACTTAGCTAAATCAGCCAGTCTTGGATCCACCTTTGGTTCGTCATCTTTACGACTAAGAGCTACATCTTCATCCGTTGTATAAGTCCAGCTTTTACCACCGTGCACTTGTCCTTCGGTATTTTCTTTAAATACTTGCATCGGTATTTCAAGAAGAATTAATTCCTCTAATACTGGCTTCATGTCGATTACTTCACCATCGATATAATGTATATCTCCGTCTAAATCGCCACGCTTATCTTCATCAATCCAGCTAAATACTTCAACTGCATCAATTTCAATCGGAAATTCAACATCTTCCCATGTTCTTGCACAAGGAAGAGTTAATGTCGCACTTAATGTAAATTGACAAGTCATTTGCGATGCACCGAATGTGCATAGCCCTTTTACATGTGCGGGTGAGATTGCTCGAATATCTTTGTTACGTGTCTTCACTTCGTCCAATTGAATTTGGGCATCAAGCGGAAGTCCGTCTTGACGATATTTCGACAGTTGATGAATTGACCATTTCATTCATTAATCACCTCTTAGACAACAATGTTGATTATATAGATTTCTAAATTAGATGTCAAGATAATTTCTTGTCACTCTATGAAAATCCATTGATACTGAATAAAGGTCCTAATTTGAAGGTTTACTTTATCAATTTCATTTTACCACTTATAATGTGTATATTATACAATTAGCAGCTAAATTCTATTGATTGTGAGGTGGGAGGATATGAAAGCTGTAGGTGTTGTTGTGGAATACAACCCTTTTCATAATGGACATGCCTATCATGTTCAGCAAGCAAAAAAACTAACAGGAGCCGATATAGTTGTCGCTGTAATGAGTGGGCAGTTTTTACAACGAGGAGAACCTGCCCTTGTTGATAAATGGGCTCGTACGAAAATGGCTCTCGCAAATGGCATTGACCTTGTTATTGAACTTCCTTATGTTTTCAGTACTGCACCAGCAAAGCAATTTGCCTATGGTGCGATTTCTTTACTTCGTGCAGTAGGCTGTCAAACATTTGCTTTCGGTAGTGAGGATGGGAGGCTTCAACCATTCCTTGATAGCTTTACACTTATTCAACAAAATCAAGCGCTTTATGATGCGCTTATTAAAGATTTAATCTCGACAGGCATTAGTTATCCAAAGGCTTTACAGGAAGCTTATACAACTTTGCAGCAACGCTTTCCCGGCACTTACATTGATTTAGCAAAACCAAATAATATTTTGGGCTTCCACTATATTGAAGCGGTGAGCCTACTGAAAAATGAAATACAACCTTTTACCATTACACGCATAGGCGCAGGCTATTATGATGCGATTGACAAGCATAGCCAAATCGCCAGTGCTACAGGAATACGGCAAGCATTATTTAACAAGCGAGCTTTACAGGATGTCGAGCAATTTGTCCCATCCTCTACATACACATTGCTAGAGGATTGGCAGCAAACATATGCGGCGTTTGCTAGCTGGAGTACATTTTGGCCCTTATTGCGCTTCACTATTTTACGCTACACACCAGAGCAGCTCACTACGTTCGCAGATGTGTCCGAGGGAATTGAGTATGCACTAATTAAACATGCAAAAGGCGCAGCCTCATTTAGCGATTTTATGAATAAAATAAAATCGAAACGCTACACTTGGACACGTTTGCAAAGAATGTTAACGCATATTTATACAGGTATTACGAAGCAACAGCTACATGCCTATACAGAGCCATCCTATATCCGTTTACTTGGTATGACAGAAAGTGGTCAACATTATTTATCGATGCATAAAAAGCACATGATATTGCCTCTTGTCAGCCGAGTTGCCGCTATGCAAAACGATATGTTAACGCTTGATATACGAGCGACGACAATCTATCAGCAAGGCCTTACAAGCCGGGGCATAGGCGATGACTATAATATACCGCCTATCCGACTGTAAAGCGTGACTTATCACATTTCCAACGCTATTCTCTTTAAGGGACCCATTTTATTTTAGCAATGCATTATTTGCATCTCTCCTCTTTTACTTAAGAGAAACGCCGTTAAAGCCCATGTTTTTCTCCTAATCAAGGAAAGCACTCTATTTTCATAATCAATCATTTTCCCAAAACACCAACAAAAGCGTCCAAAATACCGGCAACTGCACGGTTTTTTGGACGCCATCTCCCTACTCCAAAGCTTGTAAATAAGCTAATGCATCATCAATCGTTTTTACTGGGACAATTTTCATTTTTGTCCCAATATCCTTAGCTGTTTTAACTGCGGCTTCATAGTTTGATTCGATTTTCGGATTATATTGTAGCATTGCTTCCGTAATCTCATCATCAGGCGCAAAGAAAATTTCCATACCATCACGGTCAGCCGCAACTACTTTACGCTCGATGCCACCAATACGCCCGACAGTGCCGTCCTCATACATCTCACCTGTGCCAGCAACCGCATAGCCTTTTGTCAAATCCTCATCCAGCAATTGATTTAAAATTTCTAATGTAAACATTAAACCAGCAGATGGTCCACCAATATCTTCAGCATCGATATTCACTTTCGGGTCTGTTTTGATTGATTTACTTTCTGTAAACGTAATTCCTAGCCCTATGCGACCTTCCGATTCGGGAATCTCTTTTAATTGTACATTTTTTGTTAATAATTCATTGTTGCGATTAATCACAAGCTCCACAAGGTCATCCTTTTGTGCTTTGCTAATCATTTCTATTAGCTCAGATTGTCTTTGAATACGCTGACCATCGACTTCCACAATTTCATCGCCTGCTTTTATAATGCCATCAGCAGCGCCCCCTGCTAAAACATTTAATACATAGACCCCTTTCAACGTAATCTGATAGTCTAGTCCAGCTTTTGAAAAAGCTACATAAAGCGCATTAAATTGTGAATCCGTCATTAGCTTCAATTGACGAATATTATATTCTTCATCATCTTCCTCATTTTGGCGTACTGTATTTAGTTGCATAATTTCCTGATGCTCTTTAAAAAAAGCAATAGCATACAAAATAGGTGTCGCCCTCATCATGGATACAGTCATTAAATTAAACGTTCCCCCATCCTCTGTATCGCCGTTTTGAACTTTTACAAATTCGCTGACATCATATGCGCTTCCAGGGCTCATAATGTATGAATCAAGCTTATAAAACATTAAAAAACTAAACACGACAAAAGCCGCTACAATAATGGCTAATCTCTTTTTCATGACGCCCCGACTCCTTTTACCTACGACTATTAAATAGCCTAAATGCATATAGTTAGTGTAACACTTGCGGCAAAACTTCACAAAATATTGAAAAGAGTTGATGTTATTACACATTTTTTTGCTATTTTTATTTGTTTTATATTAATTATTTTACTCCTTCTTTTTCCTGGTGTCGCACATGAAGGAGCAGATTTAGGTGTGCATTTATTTATGGAAGCTTTGTTTCCATATTTATTACCGTATTTAATTTTAACAAGCTGGCTTATACGCATTACAGGAAAATATACAACACACCCTTTTTTATTATATATAAAAACATATGTGATTAGTGCTTTAGGCGGCTTTCCAACAGGTGCGGCAGCCATTGCTCAGCTCGCTAAATCACAGGAGCTATCGCAAAAGGAGGCGGCTATTTTACTCGGTATTTGCCACTGTCCAAGCCCTCTCTTTGTCATAGGCTTTGTCAGTTTAGATTTAATCCATGACGTCACAATTGGATGGCAATATTTAATTGTGCTACATATTTTCTCACTCATACTACTTTGCATCGTTTATTTCTTTTTGCCACATCAAAAAAATCGGCAATCAGCACATTCCGTTACCGCGCGTCATGCTTTTGCGCACAGTATTAAAGATAGTGTGCCAACTGTATTAGTCGTCTGTGCAACCATCGTTTTTTTCACAACGATTTATGCTGTTTTATTGCATAGTATGAATCATTTATTCACATTGAATAACAATTTACAAATTTTCTTTGCGTCCTTACTTGAAATGACAAATGGTTTGCAATTAATGCAGCAAAATTATCAAGGCAAACTACTTTTATTAGCGCTCGTAACAGGGTTAACCGCACAAAGTTTAAGCATCCATATGCAAGTACTCGTAATTGCTAAGTCAAATGCGATTGCCTTTCGTCCATATATATATATGCGCCTTCTTTATATAGCCATTGTTCCTGCATTGTATTGGTTGATTTTTTTATGGTGAAGGGGCGTCTAAAATGCCGTGCGGGTGCCCGCATTTTAGATGCTAGTATTGGTGTTTTTATAAAATGAAGGCTTTGGATAATAGGCCACTGAAAAAGTCCCCATGAATCGGTATTACGCTAAAACGGTTGATTTCCGTTCCGAGCGCACGCTTTCCGTGGGGCGGGCGGTGAGGCTTCGCTCCACTGCGGGGTCTCACCTGTCCCGCTAATCCCACAGGAGTCGGCGCCCTACACTCCAATCAACGAAGTAGCTTTCATAGATAAAATAATACTTTAAAAACAGCGATTCATTCCTAATTTAAATTGGGAATACATCGCTGTTTTATTATATAGTAGCGTTATCAAATGTAAAGAGTCAGGAAACAGGTATGGAAATTGATACAGTGATTGAGGATGCAGCTTATTCAGAGAAGGATAATATTCGCTATGCGAAAGAAAACGAGCTTCAATTAGTATCGAAATTAAATCCGCGAATCACACATGGAAGTCGAGCTAAAGAAGATGAGTTTGAATTCAATAAAGATGCAGGAATGTATGTTTGTAAAGCAGGGCATATGGCTATTCGAACAGCACGGACAGGAAAGAAAAACCAAGGGCAAAACCAAGCACAAACTTACTACTTTGATATTGAAAAATGTAAGGTTTGCCCGTTACGTGAAGGTTGTTACAAGGAAGGTGCGAAAAGTAAAACCTATTCCGTAACGATTAAATCAACAGAACATGAAGAGCAGGAAGCGTTTCAAAATAGCGATGAATTTAAAGAAAAAGCAACATCGCGCTATAAAATTGAGGCGAAAAATAGTGAGTTGAAACATAGACACGGGTATGAAACAGCCAATTCCGCGGGTCTATTTGGTATGCAAATACAAGGAGCAACAACCATATTCGCCGTGAATCTCAAAAGAATTATAACCTTAATGAAGGAAGCAGAGTAAGAAATACCACTGAAAAAGGAGTTGATTCGTTCAAATTTGAACGAATCAACTCCTTTTTAACATTACATTCACTTATAAGTTTTTCAGTGGCCTATTGGATAAGGGGGCTTTCTTTGAAAGTTTGATAAACATTGGCTTTAGGTATATCCGAAAAGTCTATTTTGTTTTGACAGCACATTAAAATAAAAGTTTTCAGCGCTCCACTTTTACTGAGGGTGAACACTGTTAAAGCCAATGTTCATTCCGCTTTTAAAAGATGCCTTCTCTGTTTAGTTAAGTCAGCATTTTTCCAAATATTATCGCTACTGTCCAAAATGCCGGCTATGCACAGCTTTTTGGACAGCCTTATTTATTTTCCGCTAAATTTTTCTTTTAGTGCCTGCTCGACAATTGGTGGCACAAGCTCTCCAATATCGCCCCCGTATTTCGCTACTTCCTTCACAATGCTTGAGCTTAAGAAGGAATATTGATTTTTTGTCATAATAAAAAATGTTTCGATATTTTCATCAAGCACACGGTTCATCGATGTAATTTGCATTTCATATTCAAAATCCGATACCGCACGCAAGCCTCGTACGATTGCCTGCGCCCCTTTTTCTTTCGCATAATCAACCAATAAGCCTGAGGAGCTTTCCACGCGAATATTGGGTCGCTCCTTCGTTATTTCCTTAATTAACTGAATTCGCTCATCAATCGTAAATAACGGATTTTTTGATGAATTATTGAGCACCCCTACATACACGATATCAAAAACATCTGCTGCCCGATTAATAATATCTAAGTGCCCGTTCGTTATCGGGTCAAAGCTACCAGGTACTACTGCAATTTTTTCAATCAATTGTTTCTCCCTCTTCCTGCACATAACGATAAATTGATACAACCGCTGCCCCATATGTTTCTTGTCTTATTAATTGAAATGGACCATAATTTTCAGGCAGTGCTACCTCTTTGGCATGCTCACAGACGATGATACCTGACTTTGTTATTTTTCCGTTTTCCACAAGCTGCATCACTAAATCATAATATACATCCTTATGGTAAGGTGGATCTACAAATACATAATCGAGCACAATTTCTCGTTTTAATAAGCCTTTTACTGCGCGTATCGCATCTGTTCGAAAAAGCTCCGTATTGTTCTCGTAGCGGCATTTTTTTATATTTTCCTGTAATACTTGAAAAGCTCTTCCATCTTTCTCAACAAAAATGGCTTGGTCTACGCCTCGACTAAGCGCCTCTATCCCTAGACCCCCACTACCAGCAAATAAATCTAGCGCAATACCACCATCAAAATATGGTCCGATTATATTAAAAATAGATTCCTTTACTTTATCTGTTGTCGGTCTTGTTGTTGTACCGTCTATCGCCTTTAATGGCATCCCTTTTCGTTGTCCTGCTACGACGCGCATATTTTCACCAAACCTTTATTCCTTATTAACGATATTGTGCCTAAATTGGAACATCACTTATTCACTCGACTGTAACCCAACAGAAAGCAAATTAATATTTTGCTCTGTTTTCTGAATTTCTACTAAAAACAGGCGCTGTAGCCACGATTCCTCAATATAATATTGCCCAGCCACCTGTACAATAGGCTCTGAAACTGTATTATAACGTCGCTCATTAAATACGTAGAAGCCTGGCTCATTTGGGAATCTGAAAGCGCGTGTTGCACTTTCAACATAAAAACCTCTTTGACCTTTTTCCGCACTATAGCCTAGCCCATTCAGCAAGCTTTGTGCTGAGTATAATACAAGCCCATCTTTAAAAATAACATCCACTGCGTCTAATTGCTCTCCATCTAAATAAATAACCCGCTTATCATTGAATAAAAATGGGAATATTTCCTTAGAATCCACATTTAATGAGAAGTAGGATGTATGAATGCCAAATACCGTAGATAATGCTTCATCTAGTACATTTGGCGACACTTGCTGACCTTGCAATGCTTGCAACTGATGCAACCAATTTTTCAGTTGCTCGTCCGACATTTGATTTGTCAATGTTTGAACAATTGTCGTTGCGCGCTCGCCGCCAAAGGTATTACCTGTTAAATAACTTGCCATAACTTCCTTCAGCCACCTTGGTGTATCAACAAAGTCATACATCGCATTTAATTGTGCAAATATGACATGCTGCTGAATTTGCTGCGTTGTTATCTGCGGCAAAAATAAAATGCGCTTGCCTTGTGAATCTGAGTTATTTTCCCCCTCTACAACGGCAATATGCTCATCATTTAAAAATTCTAACTTTGCTAAATTGTCATTAAAGGCTGTAGAAGTTGGGTCTTTCGCGTAAACAGAAATCGTCTCTGTCACATGCTGTAATGCCAAATTATTTGCCTTCCAATAAAGGTCCTGCACTTCACCCTCTCCACTAAACATGGAATAATTGACAAGTGATAATGATTGTTGACCGATTAACGGTAATCCAGTTACCCACTGCCCACCAATATCACTATCAGTTGAAATATGTACTGTTGAAAACTTAACAGCCCCATTTTTCAATTTAATAAATAAATCCTCCATCAGGTGATTAGATTTCAGTCCCCCCGCTAAAGGGATTATGTATGATAGTGATTGTGTGCGATTTTCACCGCTATGAAAAGCTGTTAAATCTTCACTTAAACGCGCACAGCTATACTCTGTTTCGATAAAACAATTTGGATTTTCAGCCTTGCTCGGCCAGCTAATCGCTATTTCCTCATTCGGTAAATTTTTAAAATGATGACGAATATCTAAGCTTTCGCCGCGATAAACAATTTCAATTTCCTGTGAATAGCTAAATGTTTGCTCCTCCAAATCAAGATGATCTGAATAAACTTGGAATTGCATAAAAAGCAATGCACTGATTGTGCCTACTAAAACAACAAAAAAACCAATGGCAAATTTCATGTGCTCATCCTCCTGCATCATGATACTATTATGTGTGGAAAGGGTGTGACTTACAATGATTCAACAATTTATCGAATTAGGACAAGGCTATGGCGATGTATTTGAGCTTTGTGAGCTATTAAATACAAATAAAGCACGTATCCACCGTACATTTATATTTACTTCAAAGAAGGAAGGGAAAATGTACGCCTCGCTTGCCGTTGCATTACAGCCAGCGCAAGAGAGTAAATTCATGCCGATATATATATGTCGCGAAGGTATTCCTTACAATGAAGAAAAGCTAGCGCAACGTCTAGAAATTTTTAAACAGGCTTCCGCGCAAGCAAATCAGCAAATACACTATCTTGAAGTAAAGCATTCTTCTAACTTTACCGAAACAACTTTATTTTACCAATATTTAATTGGTATTTTGCGCTTAAATCATTACATTCCTGCAATGCACGCACTATAAACCTGATTTATAATCATATTCCTTCGCTTTATCAGGCTTAGCATTTTCAAATTCCGTTTTCAAAAACGGACGGAAGGATTCAACAACGTCTTTCACAAATGGAAGGCGTTGTAATTTATTTTTAACTAGCTCAATATCCTCGCGCTGACAATACATCACGACATATTTTAATCTTCTAGAGATATAATGAACATGACCGTATTTACGTAAAGATTTAGCATGCTTCAATTGATTAACATACACAATGAGCCCTTGCCTTTCGTTCATAAATTCCCCTCTTTTCTTTATCGATTATACTGCGATAAAATTTAACTTAGATTTTTAAGTGTGTGACATCCGCCGCAAGTCTGGTCTTGGTCACGCTATCGTTATTCAGTCTGCTATTTTACACTATCAGCAAATGTTTATACATACGCTGAATGAAGCACCAATAAAGCTTTTATCTCACCCCTTATAGAGGTAAGCATTTAAAAGCTAAATCATGATAAAAGCATACCAAATGTCTTATTTGATAGCAACAGAGTTTAGACAGTAGGTAGCATTTTCAGCTATAATAAGCATTAATAGGCTTATTTTGATAAAATATTTTCTATACAGCTTATTTGTTTTCAGTTCACAATGATTAAGGTAAAAATCTGAGGAGGAAGAAGACATATGGGGAAAAAAGCGAAAGTTGCCATTGCAATTGCGGCAGCGAGCGCAGCAATTTGGGCTGGCTCTAAAGCAGTTGTAAAACCACGAAAACGTCAAACGAAAGATTTATTACAAGGAAGACCACTAATTTTTGCTCATCGCGGAGGCGCACATTTAGCACCAGAGCATTCATTAGCTGCATTCGATAGGGCTGCTGAACTCGGTGTGGATGGCTTCTATATTGACTTGCGCTTGACGAAGGACGAGGAAATTATCGTTTTTACTGACGAAACATTAGAGCGCACATCTACTGCTATTGGCTTCGTGAAAGATTTCACACTAGCTGAGCTTCAAGAAATTAATTTCGGCGAAAAATTTGAGAATTTAGAAGGTCATAAGCCATTTGCTAATGAGCATATTTCAGTTGTGACATTACAGCAAGTATTAGAAAAATATCAAGATAAAAAATTAATTTTAAATATTCAAGATAGCCCAGACACATATGAAGGTAGTTTAATTCCTTCGAAGCTATGGCGCATTATTGAAGAATTTGACCTTGCTTCACAAGTTATCGTAACAAGTGCCTATAATGAACAAATTGAACGCTTTAATTTGTATGCGCAAAACCAAATTGTCTTAGGGGCGGGCGAAGGAGAAGCGACAAAAGCTTATACATCTTTTACAAGCCAATTTGGACATTTATTCAACCCAAAAGTGGATGTTTTTACTGTCCCAACAAAATCAGCACTCATTCCGTTTGATTCAACAAGATTTATGCAATTTTTAAACGGACTAAATGTTGCTATTTTCTTTAAGGAAGTAAATGATTTAGTTACAATGAGCCGCCTAGTACGCACAGGTGCACAAGGCATTGTTACGGACCGTCCAGATTTAGCAGAGCCGATTTTATTGAAATATAAAGAGTAGAAAAAAGCGTCCCAAAAACCGTGCATAGCCTGCTTTTGGGACGTTTTCGGTAATGTTTCAGCAAAGGAGTCACTAGATAAAATAGCAAGTAATTTCTTAGAAAATGGGATAAACACTAGGTTTAGTAGCTTTTTTTAATTTAAAATTTAAAGCTGCATTTTCACTGCACCACGAAGAAGTTCGACTTTTGAAATAGCCTCTTTGAATCTATGGTTACAGCAAGTACACTAAAAAAATTAAATAAAAAAAACCGTAGGGTGAAAAATCCCCCACGGATAGGTTGTTTTATGCCGAGCAAGAGCAGCTTCCGCCCGTGCCGCAGCCTGCGCCACAGCTACTACCACTATTAAAGAACGGATTGCTAACTGGCACCTTCACTGCTTCAGAAACCGAGCGTCCTATTATTAAACTAACTTCGTCTAATAAATCCTGCACATCATTTTCAGCAAGCTTTAAAGCCGCAATACGATCATCAAGATCAAGTGCACGCTTTTGTTCTCGTATTTTCTTCATAATTGTATGATAATCTGGGTGATACTTACCGAAGCGCTGCACATCCTCATAATGCTCCTTCATTCGCCCAAATGCTTGAATTTGACTAGCTAGCTTGCCATCTGTATAAACGGCTGTATATGCATCCTTCAGCCTTTTTACTGGGTCTGAGGAAAGAATCATTGCACTTAGCTCATCCGCTTCATCTAAAATAAATGCCCATTCAGAAGTCATTAACATTCTTTTTTCCTCCAGTCTGTCATTATCATAACAGAAATATAGATTGTATGGAATTGGAATGATTTTTCAATCCGAATTAATTGATTCTATTCAACACCTGTTCTCCCCGTGCATATGCACATAGCGCTTGAACATTTAAGTTCATCATTGCTGTTCTCGTTTGCAAGGAGGCACTGCCGATATGCGGTAAGGCCACAACATTCGGCAATGTTAACAGGGGATGCTGTAAATCGACTGGCTCTTGTTCAAAAACATCTAGACCTGCTGCCCATAGCTTTCCATTTTTTAATGCATGATAAAGAGCTACTTCATCAATAATGCCTCCACGAGCCGCATTAATTAGTACAGCATCATCCTTCATTAATGCTAGCTCCCGTTCCCCAATCAGCCCTTTTGTTGCCTCGCTATAGGGTGTCATTAGCACGATGAAATCAGCTTCCTTTAATACATCCTCAAATACCCTATAATGAAAACCGTATTGCTCTTCAACAGCTATTTTTCGACTGCGATTATAATATAACACTTTCATATTAAAGCCTAATGCTCTTTGCGCTACAGCTTGTCCGATGCGTCCTAAGCCGATAATACCAATCGTCGCCCCTCCTACATCTTTACCAACAAGCTGTAAAGGATACCAGCCTTCCCACTGTCCTTCCCGCAAATAACGCTCTGCCTCTGGAATTCTTCTAGCAGTTGCTAACAGCAAAGCAAACACTAAATCAGCAGTTGTTTCCGTTAGAACATCTGGTGTATTAGTTGCAATAATACCTCGACCGCGCAGCGCGTTTATATCAATATTATTAAAGCCCACTGATAATGTGCTTACTATTTTTAAATTCGGTGCATGTGCTAAAAGCTCTGCATCCACTTTATCAGCTAATGTCACCCACAAAGCCTCACAATCCTTAACAGACGCCAATAGCTTTTGGCGCGGCATGCTAGCTTCCTCCTCACGCCATTCGGCAATATCATAATAAACGCCTAACGGCTCAACAATATGAGCGGGTAATTTGCGCGTAATTAATAATTTCTTTTTCAAATAAAAAACCTCCCCATTAAGCACATATTAGAGCAGAAATTAAAAACAAGCAAAGGTACTCTGAATATTTAGATATTTCCCGATAAGGTATTTCCTTTGCTTTTCTTTATTTAATAGATTCAGAAAGGGCTCCCCGAAAAGATATACCTATTTCAGACAGCCCTAGCTTCTATAATCAATTACAAAAAGAAGTAATTGTACTTTTTTTCATTATTCCGCAGTGCCTTTGATTTGCAAGGCGTTTTCTGCACACGCTTTATCTGAGAATGGAATGGTTGTAGAGCCAATGGTTTGCGTTTGCTCATGACCCTTCCCTGCAATTAGCACAACATCTCCCTGCCTCGCCTCACGTATCGCCTTTTCAATTGCCTGTGCCCTATCCTCTATTTCTTCATACAACTGCTCGCTATAAAAGCCCGCCTTTATTTGAGCATTGATTTCTGCTGGCTTCTCACTTCTTGCATTATCTGTCGTCAAATAAATTTTATAGGCATACGTAGAGGCAATTGTCCCCATTTTACGCCTTTTATCCTTATCTCTTTCACCACCGCAGCTAAAGACTAGGCGCACCCTTTCTTGCTTTAATGCTTGAAGCACCGCCTTTAAGGCTGCGGGTGTATGCGCATAATCAATGATAATGCGCAAACCTTGGTCATTCTCTACTTCCTGCATGCGTCCCTCCGGTAGCCTCAAATGTAGGCATCCCGGAATAAGTTGGGCTATATCAAAATTTAAGACATACAATGCGGCAAATGCAGCCATTATATTTTGAATTTGAAATTCGCCTACAAAGGGTAATATTAGTATATGTTCCTCTCCTTTGTATTGTAGACAGCATGTGCTATGCCCTTCACTTTCAGTTAGTAGTTGCCATTGCATATCAACTCGTCCCTTTGAGCCGAATAGCATTGTTTTTTTCTTTAAATTGATTCCAACAGAGCGGCTGAATGGATCATCTCCATTTAAAACGACATTTTTCGCCAAAACGGCAAGTCGCTGCTTCGCTTTTTTATAATTTTCTAATGAGCCATGGTCTTCAATATGCTCAGCTGATAAATTTAAAAAAATGCCGATATCAATCGCACAATCATCTAATCGATGGTGTGCTAACCCCATTGAGGATGCCTCTAAAATTGCATATCCCACACCTTGCCGTACCGCCATTTGAAAGATTTCCTGCAATTGCTTTGCTTGCAATGTCGTTAATGATTCATAGGAGGTCAACCAACGTTCGCCATTTAAAAAAACTCCGTTCGTCCCAATGACGATGCAGCTTTTCCCTTGTATTTGTAGCATTTGACTAATAAAATGACTCACTGTCGTTTTGCCATTCGTTCCAGTAATCGCAATAACAGTTAAAGCTTCCGCTGGGAAATTCCGCAATTTCGCACTTGCAAACGATAAAAATTGCAAGCTATTTGGTACCCATACAATCGGAACAGTAAGCTTTAAATCGAGTAATGTATCATCTTCAACAACGACAGCACTCGCCCCATTATTAATTGCTTGCTGTAAAAACGACTTGCCATTAAATTTCTTTCCCTTTCGCAGCACGTAAATATAACCTTGCTGAATATTTTGAGCATAATCCTCTATACCTGTTACTTGCACTCGAATTGAGCCTTTCACGATACATGGCCAATCTTTTAACAATTCAGCTAGCTGCACACTTAGTTCACTCCTTTTCATTACTGTATGAAAAGAAGCTATAAATGCTACTGCATGCCAGTTACATCTCGACTATTTTTGGTTATTAATATTTGCGTATAATAGTCCATATATGCGCCACTTCCTATATGCGTAAAGCTCTCATCAAGCAATACTTTTCGGTGCTCCTTAGAGTTTAACCAACCATGCATCACCTCAATGACGTCGATATAAGTTGTAGCGATAATTTCACTTGCTGACTTAAATTGAATATCTAAAGCGCCCAAGCGGTCCTTCAATGAAATATCTGTATTCTCAGTTTGCTGTGTAGTCATACTTTGTAAAAATAAATTTTCGCTATTTTCCATAGCTAAACTATTAAGCGCTGGGTCATTAACAAGTGTTAATAAGCCGTAACGTTCCCTGAAAACATTCGTTAAATCCGCAAGCTGTGCTGCATTTGCTTGATGAATATACAGCTGATTATAGGAGGAAGGAGCTGGCATATGAATGATTTCCCCTATAAATTGCATTTCATAAGGCTTATGTGTAACAAGCGTTTCCTTGTCTAAAAATCGAATACCTATTAATTTTTCGGTATTTGTATCAATATATAGCTGGGCAAAAATATCCTCGAACTTCACTAATATCCGACTGTGCAAATCATAATCATTCATCGCAAACATATAAGTGTTATCTCCAATATTTGCTGTCACTTCAGACTCGATAATTGTCATACGATAAATATCTCCTAGCATTTGTCCAATTTCATAAGGAGCAACATTCATATTCAAACTATTTGTATAAACTTGTACGACTTTATCATCAGCTATACCAAACATTTTAAATCCATCTTTATTATTATAAATCCACCATTTATAATGAAACGGTGTTTTATCAATGCGCGTAGGACGTCCGTATGTAGATAATATCGTCTTACTTGTTTCGCCTATATGTGTCGATAAGCCTTCAATAGGACGCGTTAAAGCATCGCCGTTATCTACAATGGCATTTTCCTCTAAAATTGGTTGTTGCACTATGTTTGGCCCTTCAAGTGGATCATGCTGCTTCGCATTAGGACCTGCATAGTAATAGATAATGCCTAAAAAAGCGATGATAATTAAAATACGGAAAAGGGCTTCCATTTCTACCTCCTCATCTTCAATTCTTATTCATCATTATAGCAAATCAATTACGCCTCGACTAACTCTCGTCTAGATTTTTTCGGGCTGTTTGGCGGAAGTCAGCCTAAAACTTTCACGTTCTAAGACAACGGTTAACTAACCTGTATCGCACGGATTTCTCTTCAAAAATTATGACATCCCCCGGAGGCCAAAACGATGTTGTTATCTTAGTATGCGATGTTTTAGCCTAAATTCCTATTTTTCAGCGAATGTCCAAACACTGGCTGAAAGAAGTTAAAGCAAGCTTGACACAATGTTGTCATTGCAACAAAGCTAAATTTGCTCTATTATAAAATGGAGCATATATAAGTATGTACGATTTTTTTAGAGGAGGATTATACAATGCATTTTGAAAACACAAACCTTGAAGACGTAGTAGTTGATCAACAAGTGTTGACAAGAGTTTTAGAAAAACACGGCTTAGAATGCCACGGTGCTTGGGACTATGACCGCATGACTTTCGATCGTCGCTTTGATGTACGTGAAGGACGCTATTATTTACGTTTATTCTGCAGCGCTATTTCAGGCGATGTAGGCGCATACGATGCAACTTTAAAATTACACAAACCTGCAATTGGTAAATATTACTACCCACATGGTGTAGAATACACAGATGAAGTATTCCCTGCTCATTTAGTAAAGGATTGCGAAAAAATCTTAGCAGACGTGCGCAAAGATTTAGCTGAATTTGGTATTTAATTTTTTTACGGTGAGTAATCGCAGGAGCACTTACTTTCTGTACCAAAAGCGAAGCGACTGGTACACAAATATCTAACATAAAAACAGGGGCTATTTGAAAAGGTATACCTTTTCAAATAGCCCCTTTCTGACAGCCATGCTCATTTATGGTGTGGCTGCAACTTTTTAAAATGATAACTATTTTGTAAAGAAGTCTTGCTTTGAAAGCGAGAAAATAAATAGCTGCCTCCTATAACGAGAAGTCCCCCGATTCCTTGTAACCATGTTAATTGCTCACCTAAAAATAGAAAAGCCAAAATAGTCGTAAAGATAGGGTTAAAATTTAGAAAAACGCCTGCAGTTGTAGCTCCTAGTTTTTGAACACCAATATTCCATAGCAGCATGCAAATAACTGTTGAAACGATTCCTGTATAAAGCAATGCCTGAATAAAGGACATATTGATATTTGTAACAGAAAAGCTTGAAATATTAAACGGCAATAAAATCATAAGCCCAAAAATACCAGCATACAGCGTACATATTAATGGCGAAGCTGTTTGCATTGCCCATTTACTACAAATAGAGTATACGCCCCATACACATACTGCAACAATCATCCACAAATCTCCCGAGTTAAAATTGAGAGAGAGCAACAGTTCAATTTTCCCTTGCGAAAGCACTAAAATAACACCGAAAAACGAAAGTAAGATGGAAAGTATTTGTAGAAAGTTTATTCTTTCTTTTAAAAAGAGAAATGAAAAAATTGCAATTGATATCGTATTCAATGTAGAAATTAACCCAACATTTGTTGAAGTTGTATGCTCTAAAGCTATAAACTGAAAGATATTAAATAAAACGACACCAGTAATGCCCATTATAAATAATGGCAATAACTCCTGACGTGGGGGAAGTAGCCTTTTTTCTTTCCACCAGACGATAGGAAGAAGGCACATAACAGCAATTAGCCATCTTAAACTTGTCAAAGTTAACGGAGAAGCATGCGCTATAAGTGATTTGCTAACAACAAAATTCCCTCCCCAAAATAAGCTTGTAATGAGCAATAACACTACATAGCGTTTAGGCATAGTATTTTAGCCCCTTTCTTTTCAACGCTGAAAATAATCATATTGTATCGGTCTGGCATATGAGCTCAAAATCAGACAAATTATATTTATTAATTATTGGCTCTTTACCAAAATGTGGGCTTGACTATATATTCCGTTACAGGTGGCCGCTTTCTGCGGGCGTGGCTTCAACTAATTTCTTTCCACATGTACCGAAAGAAATGGATTTTCAGCTCACGTTATTTCCGCTAGAGTCGCCACCTTTCACTCCTTATATAGTCAATTAAATTGCAAGCGTATATTTTAGTATTGACACTAATTATTATAATTGATTTATATATAATGCAAAATAATATTCTTTCATAATCAATAAAAACGAAATAAAATTAAGCATAATATGATATTGATGATATATCATTCAAAATATATACTGGATACATAGCATATTACGAACGATTATTAAGGGGGCAATAGGATGGAATCAGCTATTAGCAAAGTATTAGATGCAATTGATATTGAAATTTTAGACTTACTTCAAAAAGAATCGCAAATTAGTAATGCTGAATTAGCGAGGCGCGTTAATTTATCATCACCAGCTACACATGCAAGAATCAAGCGACTAGAGAGCGAAGGCTTTATTGAACGACAAGTGGCAATTTTAAATCAAGAAAAGCTCGGATTTGATTTACTTTGCTATATTTTTATTAGCACAAATATTCATCAATCAGAGCTATTGGAAAAAATCGAGAATGCTTTAGCCACAATGTCTGAAATATTGGAATGCCACTGCTTAACTGGTGAACATGATTATTTATTAAAGGTCGTCATTCGTGATAGAAAGGAATTAGATTATTTCATAAGAAAACTAAATAAGCTTGGGATATCAAGAATCCAAACAAATTTATCATTAAGAGAAGTTAAAAATTCAACTATATTACCAATAGGAAATAATTAATTTTTATAAAATGATACTTTAATTAGTGGGGACTTTTTCCTCATCTCCCACTTCTCCTTAGCATATTTTCACTCAACTCTTGAAGTGGGGTCTTTCTGCCTGTTAATTCGGAATAAAAATAAAAAATCCCTCTAGCATAATTTTAACTAACATTTTGCTAAAGGGATTTACTTATTTTATTAATTTAAGCTTGCTGTTAAACCTGCTAAAATACTAACAATGCCAAACAAATTCCTCTATTATTCATATTTCACCTTTTGTTGGAATTCTTTTAAAGCATTCGCTGTAATTTCATCAGAATTTTTACGTTCACTATTCCACCACTTTCGGAAAACACTCACTAAAATAAACGCAAAAATAACTTCCTGGATAATTTTCATTAATACACCGCCAAGCTGTTGATCGCCAACAGGTGTCATTGATGTAAACAGCTCAGGTCCTGATAATGATAAACCTGATAAAGTTGATTTCGGCACACACAACTCCATCGCCCTCAACCACGCTTCACCATCTGTATACGTTGCATATAACGGTGCTGATGCAAAAATAATTAACCCACAGGCAGGTGTGATTAATATAGCGTTACCGATAATATAAGCAATTTTATAAAGCGGTTTTAACTGGTGCTGCCCTTCCACATTGTTGAATACTGGCCAATACATAAAAAGAGCTGCTAAAAATAAAATAAATGTAAATAAACCGTGTGTTGTTTCATCAAGCTTAATTCCATCGAAAACAAGTGGAATATGATATACCGAAAATAGCCCAATGAAAATGAAAATGGCAACGACAGGTTTCGTTACTACTTTTACAATCGGTTTAATAACAGGTGCATTCACTACGACGCGCCATATCCACCACGGAATACCTTTAATTAGTAATATTGGCGCCAATAGTAGTAAAAATGCCATTTGTGTCATATGCACTGTAAACATAATATGCCCCAACAAATCAAGCGGTGAACCTTTGATGATATAAAGTACAATCATCGCTAATATAAAATAAATAGCCTCGCTTTTTTTTAAAGGCTCACTTACCTTAAAATCCTTACGCCATGTGACAGTTACTAAAAAATATACAATCGTTAAAAATACTAAAACACCTATAAAATAAGGACTCCATAATGCTTGAAATCCAAAAATACTTAATGGCATAGCTACCGCACTCCTTTAGCTTCAATACTTCTATTATAAAGTGTCGCTAGCTATTACATCAATAGATGAACTATGACAATTACAGTAATTATTAATTAGATGTATAAAAAACTCGAACAACGGAGCTATCCGAAAAGATAGCAACTTGTTCGAGTTTTATTTTACTTACAACTTCTTAATTACCACCAAATAATTGTTAGGAAGCAAAGGAAGAATGTAAATGCGATGAATGCACCGCCCCACATGTAGAATGAAACTATTCCAATATGGTGAGTATTTTTATCTTCCATATGCATGAATGAATATAGCTGTTGTACTACTTGCACACCTGCAAGTAAAAGTACAACCGGTTTAACAAAGTTTGGAGCAAAGTCAGCTATTGCTGAAGCAAATGCTACAAATGTTAATAAAATCATTATTGCGAATTGCGTTACTTGTTGACGCATTTTCGCAGCATTTTCTTTACGATAATACTCTTGCTGAACGTGAGAACGAGCTTCGAAATGTGTATCGTGTGCCATATTATCCTAACACTCCCATCAAGTAAACTACTGTAAAGATAAATACCCATACAACGTCAATAAAGTGCCAGTATAAAGAAGCTATAAAGTACTTTGGTGCGTTATATAAGTTTAATCCACGCTTCATATTACGGAAAATTAAGCTTGAAATCCAAAGTAATCCGATAACTACGTGAACACCGTGCGTTCCTACAAGCGTAAAGAATGCAGAAGAAAACGCTGAATGTGAATAGCTAAAGCCCAGATGTACATAGTGATAGAACTCATAAATCTCTAGACATAAGAAGCTTAAACCTAAAATAACGGTAATTCCCATCCACGTTTGTACACCCTTGAAATTAAAGTTTTTCATATGGTACATCGCATAAACCGATGTTAACGAAGATGTTAAAAGAATCATTGTCATTGCGAATGCTAAAGGTAATTCATACAACGCTTGTGTTGAATACTTTGCTAAATCCATGCTAGCAGGACCAGAGTTTTTCAACGCCAAATATGTTGCGAAAAGACTTGCAAATAAAACTACTTCACAGGCAAGGAAAATCCAGAAGCCTACGACTTTGTTTTTCCCTTCCATCGTTGCTTGTTCAGCATGCGCAGGCCAGTTTTGAGGAGTGAATTTAGTATTTAAATCCATTATTTATTACCCCCTTTTTTACCTGTTGCACGGTAATGTGCTAAATCTTTTTCTGTTGCTTCAACTTCTGCTTTTGTTACGTAATAACCTAGGTCATCTTTTGCAGAACGTGTAATCATTGCTACAACCGTCATACCAATACCAAATATTAATAAACCTACAGATAATGCTGGTGATATACCCTTTGCTGTGCCTGCAATTACTTGGTCACCCCAAGGGCTATACAATGCACCAAATCCAGCAATAAACATTCCGATTGACATAACTAACGGTAAAATTGAGTTGTTCGGCATATGAATATCGCCTAGTGGCTCTGCATATACCATCCCCTCTTTATTACCTTCATGTTTCTCAATCCAGTATGGGTCATAACCACGCACAAGTGGCGTTTGTTTAAAGTTATAGAATGGTAGTGGTGTTTCTAATGCCCATTCTAAAGAACGTCCATCGCCCCAATAGTCGCGACGGTTTACTGGCTCTGACTTGATTGATAATAGAACGTTAAGCACTAATAAAATAACGCCGATACCCATCATAATCGCACCGATAGTTGAGATTAAGTTGAATAAATCCCAACCTTGATTAGGCATAAATGTAAATACGCGACGTGGCATACCCATTAAACCTAAGAAATGCTGTAAGAAGAATGTTAAATGGAATCCAATAAAGAATATCCAGAATGTTATAACTCCTAGTTTCTCACTTAATACACGGTTAAACATAATTGGCCAGTAGAAATGAGCCGCTCCGAATAAAGCCGTTACGATACCACCTACGATTACGTAGTGGAAGTGGGCTACGATAAAGTAAGAATCATGTAATTGGTAATCAAGTGGCGCAGCAGCCATCATAACACCTGTTACCCCACCCGCTACGAATGACGGGATAAAGCCTAATGCATAAAGCATTGGAACCGTTACTTTAATTGAACCGCCCCAAATTGTTAAAATCCAGTTAAATACTTTCATACCAGTTGGTACGGCAATTGTCATTGTTGCTACGGCGAAAATCGCATTCGCTGTTGCACCAAGACCTACTGTAAACATGTGGTGAGCCCATACCATGAACCCTAAAAATCCGATTAAAATTGTTGCGAATACCATTGAAGAATATCCGAATAATCGTTTACGAGCAAATACCGGAATAATTTCTGAGAATAATCCGAACGCAGGTAATACTAAAATATAAACTTCAGGGTGACCAAAAATCCAGAATAAATGCTCCCAAATAATTGTATTACCACCCATCAAATGATCGAAGAAGTTAGCTCCGAACATACGATCCACTAATAATAAGAATAAACTTACAGTAAGTGGAGGGAAAGCGAATAAAATTAATGTACTAGATACTAATGTAGTCCACGTAAATAGTGGCATACGCATAAATGTCATACCAGGTGCACGCATCGTAATAATTGTTACGATAAAGTTAATACCTGAAATTAATGTACCAGCACCAGAAATTTGTAAGCCTAGTATATAGAAATCAATACCATGACCTGGTGAATATAAAGATAATGATGCGTAAGAAGTCCATCCTGCATCAGGTGCCCCACCTAAGAAGAATGATAGGTGAAGAAACACTGCCCCTAGGAAGAACAGCCAAAATCCTAATGAGTTTAAAAATGGGAATGCTACGTCACGCGCACCTATTTGCAAAGGTACAATGGCATTCATAAAGGCAAATAGCAACGGTGTTGCTGCTAAGAATAACATCGTTGTACCATGCATCGTTAATAGTTCGTTAAAAGTACCCGCCGACATGAAAGTACTTTCAGGGAACATAAGTTGGAAACGCATAAATAACGCTTCAAGTCCGGCAATCGCAAAGAATAATGTACCGGCAGCTAAATACAAAATGGCAATTTTTTTATGGTCAACTGTCGTTAAAAAGTCCCATACTTGTGCGCCAAAGCTTTTTTTCTGTGCAACAGAGCTCACAACTTTAACCTCCTTCAAAGTTTCTATCTCTTGTTATTATTTTTCTACAGATAGTGTCATTAAATACTCAGCGATAGCTTGAGCTTCTTCTTCTGTAACGTTATACTTGTCAGTCATTAAGTTACCTGGCTTGTAGTACTCTGGGTCCATAATCCAATCTGCTGTTTTTTCAACAGTGTGGTCCATGAAGCCAGCTACACGGTTACGGTCTCCAAATGTTGTTAAGTTCGGTCCGAATGCACCTGCTACACCAACACCTGAAACAGCGTGACAGCCTAGGCAGCTATTTGCAAACGTTGCTTCACCTAAATCTGTTGATTCAGCAGAAGCTGTATTGCCCTCAGTAGCTTTCATAGAAGCTACCCATGCATCAAATGCCTCAGGGCTTAGAGTTTTTACTTTAAAGTCCATTAAAGCATGTGATGGTCCGCAAAGCTCCGCACATTTTCCGAAGAATACACCCTCTTCAAGGTCCTTAGATTCCTTTTCAAAATCTAAATAGAATTTGTTTAAGTTCTCAACGTTCGTATCCATTTTCCCACCTACAGCAGGAATCCAGAATGAGTGTTTTACATCTGCCGCCATTAAGTTAAAGTAAACTCTTTCGCCAGTCGGTACTACAAGCTCCTGTGCTGTTACGATTCCTTGGTTAGGATATTCAAACTCCCACCAATATAACTTTGCTGTAACATTCACAGTTAAAGCTGTTTTCTCACCATTTTCATTTACATCTTCCATTGCTGAAACATCCGCAAATTTATAAGTAGCAGAAATTACAGGAATAGCGATAATGATTAATAAAATAATCGGAATAACTGCCCAAATCACTTCTAATGTGTGACTACCTTCTACTTGTTTCGGCATTACATTTTCACCGACTCTTGAACGACGGAATCTGAAGAATGCAAGTAAGTAAATTATCGACACAACAACGACTACGATTGTCATAATAATTGTTGTGAGCATTAAAAGATTGAATTGTTCTCTTCCGACAGAGCCAGCTGGTCTCAAAGTGGAAAGATGCTCTTCACCACAAGCGGCAAGGAATACTGTCATTACTGCTAAAAGTGAAAATAGACGCCATTTTTTAAGCCCTTTTATCATAGCCTAATTAAACCCCTCTTTCTTTATTGTATTTCCATGTGTAACTCGGACTGCGATTCTCCATAGAAAAAGAATTCTTAGCTAGTTGCTTAGTGTGACGATAACATCTCTTTATCGCACATTTTAATTATACAAACACCTTCTTCAAGTGTGCCCTAAATACGCAACTCGTATAAGTCAAAATATTCTTTAACTATAGCACCTGAACGACTATCAACTTAATCCTCATATTCCATCACATGTCAGCACTATTAAATGCTATAATTACAAAATTTCGCTTACACCGAATTAACAACTTTAATAATGTTACATTTGTTATATCCTTAAAACTTTTCATAATAAATGACTATCACATTTTTCTCTCTTGCTGTGCAGTTATTTATTTAAACGCTAAAAACCAGTCTAAATAAATGCGTGAAACGATTGAAAACGTTTTAAGTTTTTTATCTACAATTGCAACATAATTGAAAACTGCCTTTCATTTTTGTAAGCATATTCCGCTAATATAACTATAGCGAAATTTCCGATTAATTTCTAGACGTTTGGTGAAATTTCAATGAAGAATGCGTGAAAGGTCCACAACTACTAGGAATATAGAAATACCATATTCTATACTAAGCTATTTTACAATGTGTTTTGTGAAAGGATTGGCACGAATTTATGAACAATTTGTGAAGAGCTTTTTATATTAAAATACTTATCCTGATTGAAGTTGTCTTTTATAATATAATCCGCTATTATCTAAAATGATAAACGCTTTTTGAAGGCGATAATGATGTAAAAGTAGGTGTATTATAATTGAAACATAGCAAATATTTAAAAGCGCTCGCAGTAGCAGCAACAGTTGGTATGCTCCTTATTTTACTCGGCGGTGCACTCGTTACGAAAACAGATAGTGGTTTAGGCTGTGGTCGAAACTGGCCAGATTGTAACGGTTCACTTATTCCGAAAGAGATTACAGCAGAAGTATTAATTGAATTCTCACATCGTGCAGTAACTGGCTCAGTATCAATTCTTATCGTTCTTTTAGTCGTATGGACATGGCGCTCACTTGGCCATATACGCGAAGTTAAATTTTTAGGTATACTCGCTATCTTCTTCTTAGTCGCACAAGCCTTAATTGGTGCAGCACAAGTACTTTGGGGACAAGGTGACTTTATTTTAGCGTTGCATTTCGGTATTTCCCTCATTTCTTTCGCAGCCGTCTTACTATTGGCACTCATCGTCTTTGAAGTCGACCGCAAATTTGATGCAGATAAAGTCCGCATTAACAGTAAGCTAAAAAAACATACAATTGCGATTACTATTTATTCATACGTTGTAGTATATACAGGTGCATTAGTACGACATACAAACTCAAGTCTCGTTTGTCCTGATTGGCCATTTTGTAATAACAATAATCCTGCCGCATTACCAATCAATATGTATGAATGGGTACAAATGGGGCATCGCGTTGCCGCAGTATCAATCGCAGTTTGGATAGCATACATTACATGGCATGTTATTAAAGAATATAAAAATCAAAAGACAATCTATTGGGGTTGGATTTTAGCATCTGTCCTTGTCATTTTACAATCACTAGCAGGTATGCTCGTTATTTTCACACACCTTAACTTATTTATGTCATTGCTTCACTCTCTATTTATTTCTTTATTGTTCGGACTGTTTTGCTATATGATTTTACTTGTATTACGCAGCAATTTTAACCAAAAAACAAATTGATTTGAGGCGTCGAGAAAGCTAGCTTTCTCGACGCTTTATTTGAAATCGGGTTTAGCGACAGCTCTTTTTTCAAGTTTATGAGCGAATTCGAGTGGTTTACGAGCGATTCCAACCGCTTTATGAGCGAATTTAGCCATCTTACGAGCGAATTAGTCCTTTCTACCCCCTTGCTCGAAAAACCACTTTGGTTCAGCAACATGATTAAGAAAGAGCTTTGGTAAACACCGTTAAAGCCAGTGTTCATAACACTTTCAAAGGAAATCAACTCCATTTTACCCAAACATCAAAAGCGTCCCAAAAGCCGGCAACTGTATGGCTTTCGGGACGTCTTTATTTATTCTAATTCAATTAATAAATCACCTGTTGAAATCGCATCACCTGATGCAGCGTAAATTTCTTTGACAATACCATCTTTCGGCGCTTGCACCGTCGTCTCCATTTTCATCGCCTCTGTAATTAACAAGTGGTCGCCTCGTTTAACCGCGCTTCCTTTCGACACAACTACTTTCAGCACTGTGCCTGGCATCGTTGCCGCGATTTGATTTGGATTGGATGGGTCTGCCTTCAATGCCACACTGCCATCTACTTCGACTGTTAAATCTTGAATGACAAGCTCACGTGATTGACCGTTTAACTCAAAGTAAATGATGCGCGTACCGTCATGCTGTGGCTCTCCTATCGACACAAGCTTAACGATTAATGTTTTACCTTTTTCGATTTCAACTTCAATTTCTTCTCCTAGCTTTAAGCCGTATAAGAAGGTTGGCGTATCTAACACGGATGTGTCACCAAATTGTGCATAAATATTCGCATATTCTTCAAATACTTTTGGATATAACGCATATGCTAGCACGTCTTTTTTCGTGACAGCGCGTCCGATTTTCTCTGTCAATTCTGCTGTTAGCTGTTCAAAATCAACTGGTGCCAATAGCTCACCAGGACGCACAGTAATCGCCTCTCGCTCCTTTAACACAACGCGCTGTAAGTCCTGCGGGAAGCCACCATGCGGTTGACCTAAATAGCCTTGGAAAAACTCGATAACAGAATCTGGGAAATCAATACCTTGACCCCGCTCCAAAATATTATCTTCAGTTAAATCATTTTGTACCATGAATAATGCCATATCCCCAACAACTTTTGACGATGGCGTTACTTTAACAATATCACCAAACATAAAGTTTACTTGAGAGTACATTTTTTTCACTTCATCCCAGCGGTCTCCTAGCCCAACCGCCTTTGCTTGCTGCTGTAAATTACTATATTGTCCACCTGGCATTTCATGTACATAAATTTCTGAATGTGGGCTGTTCATACCACTCTCAAAATCTTTGTAATATTTGCGTACATCTTCCCAGTAATAGTTTAATTGCTCTAATGACTCGATGTCGGCGCGGATTTCGCGACTAGCACCCTTCGTCGCATAGTACAGCGAGTTAGCGCTTGGTTGTGATGTTAAACCAGCCATTGAACCTAAAGCCGTATCGACAATATCTACACCTGCTTCAATCGCCTTTGCATACAAGTAAATGCCATTACCGCTCGTATCATGTGAATGCAAGTGAATTGGTAAGCTTGTTGCATCCTTTAGCTCTGCAATTAGGCGATATGCTGCTTCAGGCTTCAATAAGCCTGCCATATCTTTAATCGCCAAAATATGTGCACCTGCTGCCTCTAGTTCACGTGCCATATCTTTATAATACTGTACCGTATATTTTGCACGAGCATCATCTAAAATATCGCCTGTATAGCAAATAGCTGCCTCTGCGATTTTCCCGCTAGTACGCACTTCATCAATCGCGACCTCCATACCTTTAATCCAGTTCAAGCTATCGAAAATACGGAACACATCGATACCAGACGCAGCCGATTCTTGGATAAACTCGCGAATTAAATTATCTGGATAGTTCGTATAGCCAACAGCATTTGCTCCGCGCAGTAACATTTGGAACAGCACATTTGGCATTTGCTGGCGCAGCTTTTCTAAACGTGCCCAAGGGTCTTCCTTTAAGAAGCGATAAGCAACGTCAAATGTTGCTCCCCCCCACATTTCAAGCGAGAAGAAGTTATGCATCATACGCGCCGTATGGTCTGCGATTTGGAACATATCCTGTGAACGCATGCGTGTCGCTAAAAGCGATTGGTGCGCATCTCTAAACGTTGTATCCGTCAAAAGTACATCATTTTGCGCTTTAATCCATTCAACTAAACCATCTGCACCACGCTCATCTAAAATTTGCTTTGTGCCAGCAGGCGGCGGTGTTAATAAATCAATTTTCGGCTTATTTGGCTGAACAAAAATAGGCTTTGTTCGCTTTTCCACCCCTGGAAAACCATTCAATGTTACGTTTCCAATGTAGTTCAAAAGCTTTGTCCCTCGGTCTTTTCTTTCTGGGAATTCGAATAACTCTGGTGTTGTGTCAATGAAGCTTGTATCAAATTGTCCATTTAAAAATTTCTCATGCACAACAACATTTTCTAAAAATGGAATATTTGTTTTTACTCCACGAATACGGAATTCACGTAAGTTTCGATCCATTTTAGCTGCTGCCTGAGCAAATGTCATACCCCATGTTGAAATTTTAACAAGCAATGAATCATAATAAGGTGTAACAACAGCCCCTTGGAAGCCGTTCCCTGCATCTAAGCGTACACCAAAGCCGCCGCTTGAGCGATAAACCATTAGCTTTCCTGTATCTGGCATGAAATCATTTGTTGGGTCTTCCGTCGTTACGCGTGATTGAATCGCATAACCGAATAATGGAATTTTGTCCTGCGCTGGGATACCAATTAGTTCAGAGTGTAGTGCATGCCCTTCAGCGACTTTAATTTGCGCATGAACAATATCAATTCCTGTAATCATCTCAGTAATTGTATGTTCTACTTGAATACGTGGATTCACTTCGATGAAATAAAAATCATCGCCTGCTACTAAAAATTCCACCGTACCAGCATTAATATAGTTAACATTGCGCATTAATTTCACTGCTGCATCACAAATACGTTGACGTAAATCTGCCGAAATGGAATTTGACGGCGCAATTTCCACAACTTTTTGGTGACGGCGTTGGATTGAGCAATCACGCTCATATAGATGGACAATTTCGCCTGTCATATCCCCTAAAATTTGCACTTCAATATGCTTCGGCTTAACAATGCATTTTTCTACATATACTTCATCCGACCCAAAGGCTGCTTTCGCCTCTGACTTGGCTCGTTCATATGCCGATGCAAGCTCATCCTTTGTTTGCACCATGCGCATCCCGCGTCCTCCACCGCCTAAAGCTGCTTTAATCATAATTGGGTAGCCATATTTTTCAGCAAATGCTTCTACCTCGCCTAAATCAGCTACAGGTCCATCTGTCCCTGGGATAACAGGAATATCTGCTTGAATGGCTTGCTCACGCGCTTTTACTTTATCGCCAAACATATCTAAATGTGCAGAAGTTGGTCCAATAAATTGAATCCCCTCTTCCTCACAGCGTCTAGCAAAATCAACATTTTCTGATAAAAAACCGTAGCCGGGGTGAATCGCATCCACTTGTGCATCTTTTGCAATTGAGAGTATACTTTCTATGTCTAAATAGGCATCAATTGGCTTTTTGCCAGCCCCTACTAAATAAGCTTCATCTGCTTTGTAGCGATGATAAGCGCCGCTATCCTCGCGTGAATAAATCGCAACGGTTTTAATACCTAGCTCATTACACGCCCTGAAAATTCGAATAGCGATTTCCCCTCTGTTTGCTACTAATATCTTGCTAATTTTCTTCATTCCTCAAAATCCCTCCTATGATTGCTTACGCTTATCAAATTTATAGTACATAGAAATATTAATTAATATTCCCATCGCTAACGATAGTAACAGTATTGACGTACCACCATAACTAATAAATGGCAACGTAACACCGGTTAAAGGGAAAATCCCTGATAAACCTGACAAATTTAAAAACGCTTGGAAGCCAATCCATACAGCAATCCCACCAGCAATCATTCGCGCTAACGGGTCTTTTGTCGTCATAGCAATATATAAGCCTCGTAATACAATAAAGGCAAGTCCAACAATAACAATTCCTACACCGAGCACACCGAGCTCCTCAGCTATAATAGCCATAATAAAATCCGTTTCTGGGTGTGGCAAATAACCGAGCTTTTGAATCGATTGCCCAAGCCCTCGACCTTCAAGCCCCCCCCCACCGATTGCCAAATAGCCATTAACAATTTGATAGCCAGAACCATTAGCATATTCAAATGGGTTTTTTAAAACTAAAAGTCGCCCCATACGACTTTCGTTAATAATATCATCTTTAATTAAAAAAACAGCCCCTATAATAACCGTGCCAAAAACCCCTAAAACAGTCGCAAACTTCCCTAATGTTTTCCCCTTTATACCGCTAAACATAAGGACAGACATGGCAATTACCCCAATAATCATAATCGCCCCTAAATCGGTTTCCATACCGACACTAAATAAAATGATTAACCAAATAGAAATTGGGTAAATGATATCATTCGGTTGCACATTTTGAATGGAGTTTTCCCGCAGTCCTTTTTTATAAAGTGAGCCTGCAAAGTATAATATAACGAATAGCTTTGCATATTCAGAAGGTTGGAAGTTCATGGCGCCAAATAAAGAAATCCAACTTTTAGAGCCACCTGCTTCAATTCCCTTAACATTAACCCAAAGGAGCAAAATCGCCATCACACTCATCAGTATAAAAAGAATGCTTTTATTACTGTAATGCTTGTAAGGAAAAAGTGCCCCAGCTAAAAATGCTAGCGCTGCGATTTTTAAATTGGTTAGCTGCTTCAAATAATAATAATCTGGAGGTCTCTCTTCCGTAATAGCTACCATCATGCTCGAACTGTAAATCATAACAAGCCCGAATAAGCACAAGAATAGATATGTAAAAAACAATGGATAGTCAAAATTGCGAAAATAAGTAACTAAATATTTTTTCATTTCAAAAAACCTCGTTTAGAAAAAAAACTCAAAGCGCGTAAAGCGTTTGAGTTTTTTTATTTTTCTGTATACGCATCATGTAGAAGAGATAATTCTTTTTCTAATGAATCAAGAATTTCTTTTCCTCTATCACGCTCAATTAAGCCGAGTTTCACAGCGAAATCAATTTCACGTGATAAGCCAAACATTTGTGTATCTAATACTTCTTCATATAAAGGACACTGTGGCATTGTTAAGTGGTCCATCTGCACTTTAATTAAGCGTGCAATTTTCTCTGCATCCGCCTGTAATAATGTTAATGCCTTTTCCTGAAAAGAAGATTGTGCTTTAGTATCCATGAGGACGCCCCCATTATCTGATATTTCTTGGATTGTATATTAATAAATTTTATCTTTTAGTGAGTAAAAATGCAAGTATCTATATAAGCAATCTACTCTTTTGTCATACATTGTTATGAAAAAGGTCTATTAAACTAGCAAAAATTGTGGAAAATAATTATTTTCTGATTTTCTATTTTCTTCTCATCACGAATTGATTATTAAGCTAGAAAAACGGTATACTATAGTTTGATGTAAGTAAGAAGGAGGATTTCATGAAGATGCAAGAAATAATTCCGATTAAAGGTGCTGTTACATATAACTTAACGCTAGATCCAACTGTTTGGATTTTTGATGACCGCAAGCTTGATTTAAAAACATACTTTGATGAAAGGCCTGCAGTGGAAGATGAAGAAAAATATTTACGTGAGGTTGGTGCACATTGGTCGCGTGAAATTATGGAAGGAGCTGTATTCCCTCCTACGTTAAAAACGGAAAGAAAATTCGACCGTAAAGGCATGATAACGGGGACATTCGGCATCGAGATTAAACCTTTTTTAAACAACGCTGGCATAAAAGAAGAGGCGACAGAAGTTGTTTTTGAATGCCGCAATGGGGAAGAACACACTTTTTCAATCGAGGAAGCAAAAACACTCATTTTTAAATACAGTCAAGATGGCAAACCGTTAACAGAAGACGGACCAGTCCACATTTTATTCGCTGATGGCTCAAACGTTGATAACCCAATTACACATGTAGATGCTATTCGTGTTCAATAGGAGGAAAATTAGTTATGCGTGTTAAATGTGTCATTTGTGATACAGTACAGCAGCTTGAGGACGATTTACCCCTCGCTAAGAAGCTGCGCAATCGACCAATCCATACGTATATGTGCGATCCTTGCTATACACGCATTGCCAACAATACAGAAAAAAGGCTCGCTACAGGAAAATTCCGATTTTTCCGCACATCTTCAAAATTTGATGAGGAATTTTAATTAAAATCAAAAACGAGGCTGTCTCACAAATCCACTTGCTAGACAGCCTCACTCTATATAGGGAATAATCGTCAAATGACCTGATAGCTACCCCGTCTCCCCCTTTTTCACAAGCTTTCTTTCCATCAACTCAACAAGCTGATACATAATCGTTGCAAATACAGCAATAATCATTAGGGCTAAAAAAACAAGATTAAAATTAAATACTTGGAAGCCGTAAATAATCAAATAGCCTAACCCTTTGGCTGATACAAGGAACTCCCCAACAATTACGCCAACCCATGATAATCCAACATTCACTTTCAATGTCGAAATAATGGTAGGAAATGACGCTGGCAATATTGCCTCTTTAAAAATTTGCGCGCGATTTGCGTTAAATGTTTGTAGCACCTTCACATAATTAGCATCCACTTCAGTAAAAGCTGTATAAATGACAATCGTGGAAATAATAACGGAAATAATCGCACCCATTGTAATAATAGAGGGCATGCCTGGCCCCATTGCTACAATTAAAATAGGACCTAGCGCTACTTTCGGCATGGCATTTAGCACAACGAGATAAGGGTCTGCTACTTTTGAGAAAAACGGAGACCACCATAAAATAGCTGCGATGATTGTACCGAGTAATGTACCTATAATAAAGCCAAGTACCGTTTCAAATAATGTAATATTAACATGGGACATTAGCGTTCCATCAGACCATTTCTCAATAAACAGATGCCACACTTTTGAAGGAGCGCTAAAAATAAGCGGGTCAATCCAGCGCATTTGTGAGGCCATCTCCCATAGTCCAATAAAGCCAATGATAATCAATAATTGAAAGCACCGAACGAGTCGCTTTTCTTTTCTTAACAATGCTCTATACTGCTCATGGAGAAGTTGAATGTTCAAGGCTTTCAAGCTCCTTCCAAATGCTTTGAAAAAACCCGCCATAGCTCGAATGTGTGCGAGCCTCAAATGGTGTTAAAGCTGCTAATTCTAGTGGCACATCGAAAATCTTATGAATCGTCCCCGGCTTGGCACTCATTAAAATGATTCGGTCACTCATGGCGATGGCTTCGCCAATATCATGTGTCACTAAAATAGCTGTCTTTTCATAGCTTTTTAACATCGCACAAACTAAATCCTCCAGCTTTAATTTCGATTTATAATCGAGCGCTGAAAAAGGTTCATCCAGCAATAATATTTTAGGGTCCACTGCTAATGTTCGTGCTAAAGCGACCCGTTGTCGCATGCCTCCCGATAGCTGTCTTGGAAATTTCTTTTCGATATTTGGCAAACCTACAGCCTGCAATAATTGATGCGCCATATTTTTAGCCTGCATTTCATCACACTTTAATAATTTCAAACCAAGCACGACATTTTCCTCGATTGTTTTCCACGGAAATAAATAGTCTTGCTGTAGCATATAGCCAATGGATGTATTTTGGTCATCGACCGCAAATGTAACATCGCCTGCCGTTGGTTCAAGCAAGCCTGCAATAATTGAAAGTAACGTAGATTTTCCGCAGCCGCTAGCACCTAAAATGGAAACAAATTCACCCGGCGCAACAGAGAAATGAACATTATGCAATGCCTCCGTTGCTACCTCTTTGGAAAAATACGTATGATGTATATGATTAACTGTTAGTATCGCCATATTAATTCATTGCTTTCTCAGCAAATGAATTATCGACCAACTCATTGTAATCCATCCTTCGTGGTAGCTCGCCTGCCTGCTCCATAACATCTTGCAGCAGCTTCCATTCTGCCTCATCTAAAATAGGGTTTTTAGCATATGATTCCTGTGAACGATAACGTTCTACAACCGTAGCAATTAATGTGATCTCAGTATTTTCAAAATAAGGGGCAATGGATTTGGCAACATCTTCTGCGCTGTTCGCATACACCCAATTTTGCGCTTTTTGAATGGCGCGTGTAAAGCTTTCCGCAGTGGCTGCTTGCTTCTCTAGATAACTTTTCTTTGACATGAAAGTAGTGTATGGCAAATGCCCTGATTGTGCACCAAAAGAAGCGACGATATACCCAACACCTTCCAGCTCAAATAAGCTAGCAGTTGGCTCAAACAATTGTACAAAATCGCCTGTGCCTGAAGCGAAGGCTGTCGCAACATTCGCAAAATCAATGTTTTGAATGAGCTCTAAATCATTATGTGGGTCAATGTCATGCTTTCTGAGCACATATTCCCCAGCCATTTGAGGCATTCCACCTTTACGTTGCCCAAGAAAAACAGAGCCTTTCAACATTTCCCACGAAAAATCGTCAATCTTCTCTCTCGCTACTAAAAATGTGCCATCCGTTTGTGTCAATTGAGCAAAATTAATAATGGCATCATTTGCTTCTTGTGCATTCACATAAATTGAAGTTTCCGAGCCTACAAGTGCTACATCAATACCATCTGATAATAATGCTGTCATCGTCTTATCGCCGCCTGCAATCGTCCTTAAATCAATTTTCAAGCCTTCGTCCTCAAAAAACCCTTCCTCAATAGCTACATAAAGTGGTGCATAAAAAATAGAGCGTGTCACCTCCCCAACCCGAACTTCCTTTAGCTCCTCCTCCTTACAAGCACCCATTGTTAGGAGTAATAAGCACGATAGCATCACAAGAAAACTTACCGTCCTACGTCTAAGCATTGTCAAACCTCCCCACATGCGACTGTTATATCTAGAGTAGCGTATGCACTGGAGGAAAAAAATGTGCGCTCACATGAAATAACCTAGCAAAACTGCTATCAAGTCGGAGTTGTCTGAAAAATCCATTTTGTTTTGACACCGCATTAAAATAAATGTTTTCATCGCTTCCCTTTTACTGAAGGGTAACGCTGCTAAAGCCAATGTTTATCCCATTTTTAAAAGAGGCGTTTTCTGTGTATATGAATCACCATTTTGTGAAACATAATCGCTACTATCCAAAATGTCGACTATGCACAGCTTTTGGATAGCCCCGTGTTCAGATTTTTTCAAGCTAATTGATGAAGATTAGCCTAAAACTGTCACGCCCTGTGACATCCACTGGAGTTTGGGCCAACACATTGTTTATCATTCTGTCGTTCCCGCAAGATGCGGTGGCTTTAGACTGAATTCCTCTTTATTAGCAGATGTTTGGAATCGGTCTAAGGCTTGTGTTCATCACGCCACCTATAGACGGTGAGATAAAGGTATTATTTTGAATAAGTTCAAAAAATCTAGATGAAAATTAGCCGAAGCGTAATTGATTTAAGCATTATTCGAAAACGTGTGGATTAATTAAAATTAGAATGATATTTCAAATTTAGCTCTAATGAATTATTTTTTGTATTCCAACCATACTATCCTTGTTTGAAAAAATAAGAAAAGGAAGTGTAGTATGGGAATACTTACTGGAAATCCAAAAGAAGAGCCATTACATTATGGGGAAATATTTAGTATTTGGTCAAGTTTAGCGGCAGATTACGGCATGATTGCTGGTTATCAAACATTTTATAATCACGCTGGCGACGAAGATTTAAAAAAAGTAGTAGAAGACATTATTGATGTTTGTAAAGAAGAAATAAAGCAGTTAGAAAAAATACTAAAAGTAAATGGCATTGGTTTACCACCAGCTCCTCCTGAGCGACCTGTAGCAAGATTAGAAGATATTCCTCCAGGGGCAAAGTTTAATGATCCCGAAATAAGTGCAGCACTTAGTCTCGATATTGCCGCTGGATTAGTTGCATGTAGCCAAGCTATGGGTACTTCAACTAGGGAGGATGTTGCATTAATGTATGGTCAATTTCACACTGCAAAAGCTTTACTTGGTGCGAAATTATTACGCTTAAATAAAACAAAGGGCTGGCTTGTGCCTCCACCATTACACTTAAATTATCCAAAGAAATAAAAAGCCATTAAAAAATGAAAAAACAGAGGTGCTGTGCAAAAAGCGGCACCTTCTTTCAATGCAATGAAAATTTACCTTTAACTTGTTTCATTATTTACCTCGCTGTAAAATGGCTAAATTCAGTGTTTACTACATTTCTGAGGACATCCAACTATCCTTTCATGAAACACAAAAAACGTCCCAAAACAGTGCTTAGCACGCTTTGGGGACGCCCCATCTGTTTTATTAAGAGATTAATTTTTCTACTTCGTTTAATAAAGTAGTAAAATCGCCCTCTCTTGTAGATTATCTTTACTCATTATTCTCCAGTAGCCTGCTCGCGCTTTTCTCGCCATAAGCGTGTTTTATAAATAATTAAAATTAACGCGGCGATGACTAAACCTTCAATCATCGGTAGGAAGAAAGCAAAGAATGTTAATAAAATACAACCTACAAATAGAAATGTATAAATAATTATATTTTTCATTAACGGCAGCTCACGTGCAAAGCCTAGTTTAAATACTAGTGCCGATAAAGCAAAAATTACTAACAGCGTAATATATCCGGGAACTGTATAATCTACTACGCCATTCGCATCGATACTTGCAAAATATTCATAAATAAAACGCGTAATTCCTGACATGCTTTCGTATACTTTCTTGTCATTAATCGTTGCAACAGATGTAGATGCTTGAATCAAGTATGGTGCTAAATTCAACAACATTACTCATCCTTTCACATATTCACGCGAAATTATTGCTCCATTTCCGCGTATTTTTTCTTTTTCGCAATGCGTTCACGTTCGTTTTTATCTAAAATTTGCTTACGTAAACGAATTGACTCTGGCGTTACTTCTAAATACTCATCATCGCTTAAATATTCTAGCGCTTCCTCTAATGTCATAATGCGAGGCTTTTTAATGACATTTGTTTGGTCTTTCGTAGCAGAGCGAATATTCGTTTTTTGCTTCATTTTTGTAATATTTACGGTAATATCGTTTTCACGCGTATTTTCGCCAACAATCATGCCTTCATACACTTCTGTGCCCGGCTCAACGAATAATGTACCACGATCCTCTACCTGCATCATACCATAAGTTGTCGATTTACCATTTTCCATTGAAACAAGCACGCCTTGGTGTCGTCCGCCTACTTTACCTTGTACAACTGGCTTGTATGAATCAAATGTATGGTTGATGATGCCATAGCCTTTTGTAATGGACATAAATTCTGTCGTATAGCCAATTAATCCACGTGCTGGCACGTTGAAAATAAGGCGCACTTGTCCGTTACCGTTGTTCACCATATCAAGCATTTCACCTTTACGTGTACCAAGTGACTCGATTACTGAGCCTACACAATCTTCAGGTACATCAATTTGTACACGCTCGATTGGCTCACATTTGACGCCATCCACTTCACGGATAATTACTTGTGGCTTCGATACTTGTAGCTCAAAGCCTTCGCGGCGCATGTTTTCGATTAAAATCGATAAATGCAACTCTCCGCGTCCAGATACTGTCCATGCATCAGGCGAATCTGTATCTTCTACACGTAGCGACACGTCCGTCTGCAATTGTGCACGCAAACGCTCCTCAATTTTTGAAGAAGTAATCCATTTTCCTTCACGTCCTGCAAAAGGTGAGTTATTCACTAAAAACGTCATTTGCAATGTTGGCTCATCGATGCGTAATGGTGGCAATGCCTCTGGGTGCTCCACAGGGCATACAGTTTCCCCTACATTAATTGCTTCCATACCAGATACAGCAATTAAATCGCCTGCTTTAGCTGTTTGGATTTCTTCTCGCTTTAAGCCAAAGAAACCGAAAATTTTTGTTACACGGAAGTTTTTCACCGTACCATCAAGCTTCATCAATGATACTTGCTGACCAACGGAAATTGTTCCGCGCGCAACACGTCCGATACCGATACGGCCTACGAAATCATTATAATCTAAAAGAGCTACTTGGAATTGTAATGGCTCATCTGAGTTATCAATCGGTGCTGGAATGTGCTCAATAATTTGCTCAAACAAGCATTTCATATTTTCCTCTTGCTTTGCAGGATTTGAATCAAGGCTTGCTGTACCATTTACACCCGATGCATAAACAACTGGGAAGTCCAGCTGGTCGTCGTTTGCATCGAGCTCGATTAATAATTCAAGCACCTCGTCCACTACTTCTGTCGGACGAGCTGAATCTTTATCCACTTTGTTGACAACAACGATTGGTGTTAAATTTTGTTCCAATGCTTTTTTTAATACAAAGCGTGTTTGAGGCATACAGCCTTCATAAGCGTCCACTACTAAAATAACGCCATCTACCATTTTTAAAATACGTTCAACCTCACCACCAAAGTCAGCATGCCCCGGTGTATCTAAAATGTTAATGCGTTTGCCTTCATAATTTACTGCTGTATTTTTAGCAAGGATTGTAATGCCGCGCTCGCGTTCAATATCACCTGAGTCCATTGCGCGCTCTTCCACTTGCTCATTTGAACGGAATGTCCCCGATTGTTTTAATAATTGGTCTACTAAAGTTGTTTTTCCATGGTCAACGTGTGCGATAATCGCGATATTACGTAAATCTTGACGTAAGTTTGTCATTATTCCACTCCATATTCTTTTTTCGAATGTTTAACTGTGATATTATAGCATAAGAATAGTTAATTGTCTTTGTCAATTGATTGAACTGGTTTCATATAGAGGATAGTTTGGAGGTAAAAATTGTGAATAAAGCAAAATTTGTCATGTTCATTTATGCATTAGCTGCCATTTTGTCAATGGTTGGCATCGGCTTTTCTGTATCGCTAATCGGCGTAACAGGCACTGAATATGATAAAGCAGGCATTATCGGCGTTATCGCCTGTGTCATCGCTGTGTGCGCCATCTTTATCATGGCTTTCAAAACAAAGCGTAAATTTAAAGAGCAAGGGTTATTATAAAAAACAGCGCGAGAAAAAATTGATTTCTCGCGCTATTTTTCATTATATAGGCGATACTATTTATCAATGACGCCTCGTCTAACTCTAGTCCAAATTTTTTCAAGCTTGCGAGGGAAATTCCTCTTTTCACTTCAACTCCACATACTGCGCTAAAATCTCTCCATGAATTGATGGGTTAGCAATCATAAACGTATCTGTAGTTAATAAATTAAATGGCTGCCCCTTTAAATTGCTTGCCAATGCGCCAACCTCCTGCGCGATAATAATGCCGCCTGCAACATCCCAAGGGGAAAGGCGCATAGACAAATAGGCATCCAACTTGCCACTAACAACAAAGGCGATTTCCATTGCCGCCGCACCATATGACCTTGTCCCGCGTACCATTCGCACAAGTTCAATTAACTTTTCATGATTAACCTTTTTATTAGGCGTCACCCATACTGTATTGATTCCAATAACAGATTCCTCTAATTTCACAGGCTTTAGCTTGCGCAGTGGCGTATCATTATACCAAGCCCCTTGTCCTACAGCAGCACAAAATAAATCCTCGCGCATCACATCGAATATGTAGCCTAGTTTTCCAATACCGTCAACGAATATACCAATCGTAATCATAAAATGGCGATGCTGCTTGACGAAGTTCATTGTGCCATCGATTGGGTCAATAATCCATACAACCCCATCTAATGATTCTACCTTTTCCCCCATACCTTCTTCGCCTAAAATTTTATGTGAAGCATCAAATGCCTTAATTTTTTCAATGAAAAATAATTCTGTTTCTCGGTCAATATTTGTCACTAAATCATTTGCATTTGATTTCGTTTCAATTTTTAAATCATAGGAAAATGCATTGCGAATTCTCTGCCCTGCCTGTTTAATAATCGTTTTCGCAAATAAATCTAATTGCTGTAAATCCATCACTATGTACCACCCTTCCCATTTCCAACTATCCCACTATATATTAAGTATAACAAAAATCACTTGCTATCTAATATTTTTAGCAAGTGATTTTTTATTTTAGATTCGATTTATGCTTATTCATAGGCATGTAAACTTTCCAGCTCTTCTTGAATTTCTTTTAGGCGCTTTTTCGATTTATCCATTTCTTTTTCATTTTTAACTTGCATTGCCTCAAACAAGGAAGCTAGCTCGTAATCAAGCTCTAATCTTAAAATGTATTCATATTGCTTTTCAACATCAACCTTGCGTATAATCTTAATCATCTGTTTCATACTTGTCACGCTCCTCCTAGTTTGATTTTTAGTGTTATTACTATTTTCCCAAAAAATAAATAAAATAAACCTCAATTTTAAAAGGAGTTCAAATAAAATGGAAAAAGTGCAGTGGACTAATGAAGATTTTCAAGTATTTTCAATTGAAGGCCTAGATGAAAGAATGCAAGCATTAACAACAATTATTCGACCAAAATTTCACCTCTTAGGCGAGCATTTCGCTACATATTTTAGCGCTAAAACTGGCGATGAATTTTTCCCGCATGTTGCAAAGCATGCACGCCGCACAATCAATCCTCCAAAGGATTCTTGGGTTGCCTTTGCCCCTTATAAACGCGGTTATAAAGCATTGCCACATTTCCAAATCGGCTTATGGGGGACGCATCTTTTCATCGTTGTTGCTGTTATTTACGAAGCACCTCAAAAGGCCGAAATGGCGGAACGCTTGCTTGCGAATATAAAAAAATTCGAGAAGCTGAAAAATGATTTCGTCATTTCAGGTGATCATATGTCACCACATGTTGAAAGCTTGGACAAAGAAAAGCTACAGAAACTACTACAGCGCTTGCGCGATGTAAAAAAGGGTGAGTTTTTAGTAGGGCGCCATTTAACGATTGAGCAAGCTACTACAATGACGGCTGATGAATTTTTAACATTTGCTGAAGAAACCTTCGGTGCATTATTACCAATTTACAATACGATTATTGGAAAATAGCGCTATTATTTAATATGCACAAAGTAGTGATAAAATGAGAGCGAGGCTGGGACATAACTTTATTATTTCGAAAAATGACGAAAATAGATAACAATTTTTCCGCTTTATGGAGTTAAATATTCCGTCTTAAATCAAAAGAATGTTAGACTAATTAGATTGCGGTCTAACATTTTTTCTTTTTGTCCCAGCCTCGTTTCATAAAAGATATAACAATTTGAAAAAGAAATAAACACTAAATTTATCAGCTTTTACCTTAACTTAAAGTGAAAAATTAAAATCACCCATACACTTCTGATAGAAAAAATTTGTTGCTGTTATGATAGGGCTATCCAAAAAGCACAACAATTTTTTTGAGTAGGTATATCTTTTATCATAAATATTTACTAAAAAGTTACTCGGCATAGAAAATACTACGCCATTAAGGTAATAGTCCTAGCCATTTCCAATAAGTAGCACTGAATAATAAAATTAAAATGAAACCTACGAGCGTCAACGGAATACCTGACTTTAAGAAATCCTTAGTTGTAAATGTACCTGTGCCATAAGCAAGCATATTTTGTGGCGCACTGACAGGTAGCAAAAAGCCAAAGCAAATAACGAACTGCTGAATAAGTACAAAACCAATTTGATTTTCAACAGGCATCGGCAAGCTCAAAGCAAGGGCAATAAATACTGGGATTAAAGCCGATGCTAAACTTGTCGCAGATGCAAAACCTAAGTGGATAACGATATTAAATACAGTAACTAATGCGATTGTCGCGATAATCGGCATTGATTGTAAGCCAAGCGTGCCAAAAATAGTATCAGACAGCCATGCTGCCCCTTTCGTATTTAACAACGTTGTACCTAGCGAAATCCCTACAGCAAATACAATAAGCGTACCCCAATCAATACGAGCGGAAGCTTCCTTCCATGTAAACACGCCTATTTTTGGAAGAAGTAAGAAAGCAATCGCTAAAATGGTAATCGTCGCTGTATCAAACGGGTGGAACTTTCCTTCTGTAGCCCAGAAAAATAACAATAAAAGAGAAACAATAATTAAGGTAATTTCCTTGCGTTTTAAGGTTCCAAGCTCCTCCAATTGCTCTCTAATCACATCTCTACCACCTGTAATATTATCTGTTTCAGGCTTAATTAATTTAATCATGACAAAAAATAAAACAAAGGACATAATAATAGAAAATGGAGCAGCATATAGGAACCATTCTCCCCATGAAATATTGACATCGAATTCTGAATTGATAAAGCCTAAAGCAACAAGGTTTTGTGCAGCTGCTGTTTTAATTCCGATATTCCATATCGAAACCGCTTGTGTCGCTGTAATAATTAGCAATGCGGCTAGCTTACTTTCCTTCGCTAATCCGAATGCGGCAACAACCCCTAATAAGATTGGTACAACAGCCCCAGCGCGCGCTGTCGCACTCGGTACAACAAAAGCTAGAACAATCGATACTAAAATTGCCCCAAATACAAGCGCCTTTGTTTTTGTCCCAACCATCGACAAAACCCATAAAGCAATACGTTTGTGTAAATTCGTAATCTGCATAGCTGTAGCTAAAAATAAGGCTGCCCCCACTAACGCAACAGAGGAGCTACTGAAGCCAACTAATGCTAGCTTCAAGGCATTGTTAGTCCCCATCGATACGGTAGCGTCCTCCATGCTCGGTGCCAATCCTAATAAAACAGCAATTAACGCTAAAATCATCGCCGAACTCACGGGGTATGGCACTGCCTCAGTCACCCATAATATAACGGCAAACGCTAAAATAGCTAATGCACGTTGTCCCGCAATGGGTAGTGCCTCTGTCTCTGGTAAAAGCACAATCACAAATAAAGAAACAAATGCTAACACAATCCAAAGAGACTTCAAATTACGTTTTTTTGTTATTTCATCCGCCATCGTCAACCACTTCCCCTACTATAAATTTTAAAAATACAAAATAAACCATTGACTAAATAAAAACCGTTTACCTGATATATTAATAATAACCAATTATTCGTTTCTCATGAATTTTAATTAATTACGCTATTCTCTCTTTACCCAAAAAACAAATTGATTAGCAAACTTTCTTTAAGAATTATCTGTCCACAAAAAAGAGAAGTTGCATCATACAACTTCCCCTTTTGTTTATTCTCTTAATAACATATATCGTGCATTTCCTTTTTATCCTTCGCTACTCTCTTAAATGAAAAGGGAAAAAGCGCATCTCATGCTGTATTAGCGATTTATTGCATTGCTTGACGCATACGCTCCATATTAGCGATTGTTCCACCATCGACTAAAAGGTCAGTGCCTGTAATATACGAGGCTGCATCACTTAAAAGGAATTCTACTGCTTTTGCAATTTCATCTGCATCTCCTTCACGACGCAATGGCGTATGCGCTAATAAGACAGCCATTTGTTCACTTTGCTGTTTTTCTTGACGCCCCATCGCCGTATCAATTGTGCCTGGCGAAATAGAATTTAAACGCGCTCCCTTTTCTCCCCAAGCCCACGCTAAATCCTTTACCATTTCAATAACAGATAGCTTTGACAATGGATAAGAGGCTTGTGTAGTGCCTTGTGTCATTTGCTCCATTGTCGGCATAAAGTTTTCCGCTAATGGATTTTTTAATACCACACGCATTTCTGGTGTTGCCGGAACCATATGTGCACTCATTGACGAAATCATTACCGCTGAAGTATTTGGCCCTGCAATTTTAATAAACTCATCTAAAATATAGGCTGTTCCTAATGCATTAATTTCCATAATCTTTTGCCAATCAGCCATCGTTGGGGAAACCCCTGCCGTATGAACAAGACTAGCTAGCTCTCCCATTGAAGCCGTTTTGTCCGCAAGCGCTTTCACTGATTCTCGCTTCGAAACATCTGCAACCATATACTCAACAGTCGTTGCACCTATCGCTTTTAATTGTTCTGTGGTTTGTGCCAAACGCTCTTCATTCATATCTGCTAATAAAAATGAATTCCCTTTTGCTAAGCGCATTGCTATCGCTTTTCCCATACCACCTGTACCGCCGGTAATTACATATACTTTTGTCATTTGTTTACCCCCAATAGTTAAATTACTTTCATTTTAACTAGCTTTTTCTTCCCCTTCAAACGACATTGTATAGTAAAGTGTCTATATAAGGAGCTGAACATATGAATGAGCGACAGATTATCGAACAACCAACAATTAGACAATATATTCTTACTTCTTACAAGGAACTATTAAAGCTATATTCCCCTGAAAAAATATCAGTGAAGCAAATTGCAACACAAGCAGGCATTAATCGTTCGACCTTTTATTTGCATTTTCAAGATAAATACGAAGTTTTATACACTATAACAGAAGAAAAATTGAAGGAACTAGCTTCCCATTATTATGGAAATACAAATCGCAATACAAGCCCCCTCCAAACAACGACAAAAATTTGCGAGCATATTTTTAACAATCGCCTATTTTATAAAAAGCTCGTAAATGAGGAGCATTTTAAAAATCGCTTATTTCATTATTTGTATGAAGCGCTTGCTATTCATTTAAAACACGAGGCATTCACTACCTTCACTGCCTATGGAACAATGGGCTACATGATTGAATGGATTAAAAACGACTGCCAAAAACCAATCAAAGTAATTGCAAATGACTTATCAAGTATTGCTGATTTTCGAATTTTATAGAGATAATTTTAACAACGTGCTATGCATCTAGTTGAACTACCAATATTTTATGTAAATGAATTTTCAATCTTTAACAAGCTACCACATATCGAAAAAACTAGATAATCACTTCAGTCATTGTGGCTATATCGTTAATGTCGAGCAAATAAAAGAATTCGACAAAAAGCAGCGCAGCCTACCAGCAAAAACTTGTAGCGCCACGTTGCTTTTCTTTATGAGCGATTTTGGTCGTTTTATGAGCGATTTCTTCTTTTTATGAGCGAATTTCCACCTCTTATGAGCGATTTCACATCTCTTATGAGCGAATTAGGTCTTTTAACCTAAATGAATTTCAATACTCTTTCCCTAATAATTCAAGCAATAAACAATCTCCCCATCGATTACACGGCCATCTGGTTTAAAGCCTAATTTTTCATATAAACCTTTCGCTAAATTATTCTCTGGCTCAAAGCTTAAATAAATAACATTGTGCCTTGTATCTTCCTGAATGTGTGCAATCAACTTCTTCATTGCCTCTTTGCCATAGCCTTTCCCTTGGAATTTCTCATCAATCATTAAACGATAAATCCAATATTCATGGTCGTCCTCATCTAAACAATACATGACAAAGCCTACAAGCACTTCATCTGCATAAATTGCTAGACAAATACATTCTGGATAGGCTTTTGCCTGTGCAAGTGAAAATAGATTCGATGCAACAAAATCTTTTTGCTCCTCTGCTACCTTTAAATCAATAACATCCCAAAAGTTTTTTCTATCTATTTCTTTAAACTGAATCATTATATATTCCCCCTTAAAATCAAAAGCCTTCATAAACGATTTCTCGCCTATGAAGGCTGCCATTCACTTTAGTTAGAAGCTAGAGCTGTTTGGATTTGGCAGCGGTTCTCAGCATTTGGTTGTGGAGTGTTACCTCTGTTTCACCATTTACTTGAGATTTTTGCTGCTTGTTTCTCGTCCAGTTCTGGTGGATTTTTTGAGATTTTGGGTCTAGTTCATCCTTCTTACTCATTCCTTCCGCCTCCTCTGTTCAAAAGTGAAATCGTTATTAGTATGTGCTTATTTAATGCGAATCATCACACCATCCGCTGATTCTTTCGCCTCCTTGACAACTTTATAGCTGACATAGCCACTTGCCCTTTCAAAATCGCGGAAAATGGTTTTTTCCTCTGCTTGTGAAGGAACAATTTCCTTGAAGCGGTGATATTTTGCTATAATTTCCTCACGCTTAATGCCTTTTTCATAAGCTGCCTCGACGACTTCGAAAAAATGCACAACATCAACCATTTCTTGCGTTGACCAGTCTGTTGATAGTGGATAAGAATATTCCATTTCACTAACCTACCTTTTCATTATTCGCCCCATTTTACACGAATAGAGGCTGCCTCTGCAACCATTCGCTCGATTAACTCAGCAACTGTTGGCACATCCTGAATTAAGCCTGCAACTTGACCAGCCCAACCGAAGCCTTCTGTATCCTTTCCGTCATAAATGAAACGTCGATTAGCCCTTCCGCTAATGAGCTCCTTTAACGCTTCATACGTTGGTGTTTCACGCTCCACTTGTAAAATATGCTCTGTAAATTCATTGCGTAATGCGCGTGCCGGTGCACCGATGGAGCGTTTAATCACTGTTGTATCATATTCTGCACTACGAATAAGTGCCTCTTTATACGCTTCTGATGCATAGGTACATTCCTTCGTAGCAATAAAGCGTGTACCCATTTCGATTCCATCTGCGCCTAGTGCATGTGCAGCCATCCAACCACGCCCATCACCAATGCCTCCCGAAGCGATAACTGGAATGGAAACATGGTCCACTACTTGCGGTACTAGCACCATTGTACCTACATCGTCACGACCTAAATGACCACCACCTTCTTGTCCCACGACCATTACTGCATCGGCACCAAGTTCCTCTGCCTTTTGTGCTTGGCGGCGTGCCGCCACAAGAACAAGCTTTTTACAGGGTGCACCTTGTAGCAAGTCAAAAATTGGCGCGGGGTTGCCCCCTGTAATTGTTACAACAGGCACTTCCATTTCTGCTGCGACCTTAACCATCTCTTCATAGCCTTTACCATGCTGACCAATTGCATAATTAACACCGAATGGCTTATCTGTCAATGTGCGTACCTTTTCAATTTCCCGGCGTAAATCATCGGCTGTTGCTAAACTCATAGCAGTAATTTGTCCGAGTCCACCCGCATTCGATACGGCCACCGCTAAATCAGCATAAGCTAAATAGGCAAGCCCTCCTTGAATAATTGGATAATCAATATTTAAAAGCCTCGTTACACGTGTCTCCCACTTCACAAAAAATCCCCCTTTATTTCCTCGGAAATATTATAAAAACACCATTGCAAATAATGGACAAATAAATGCGCCAAGTACAGCACTCAAGCCCATTGCTAGCGAACCAATCGATACATCCTTTTCGCCGTACTCGGTCAACTTTGATACGCCCACACCATGTGAGGCACTGCCTAATGAAACACCGCGGCTAATTGCCGTATCAATTTTAACTAGCTTATAAACAACCGGTCCTAAAAGTGCACCTGTAAATCCTGCAATCATAACAAGTAATGCAGATAATGGCACAATGCCATCAATTGTTTCACTCACCTGCATGGCAATAGGTGTCGTCAAGGATTTCGGCAATGCTGTCAGTATAAATGCCTGTGATGCTTTAAAACCTTTCAACAGTAAAAAGACACTGATTAATCCTGAGAACATGGCAACAATTAAGCTCGAAATGATGGAGTATTTATATTGGAAAACAAGCTTGCGCTGGTTGTATAGCGGATAAGCTAGCGCTACAACAGCAGGTCCAAGCATCTTATGAATCCATTGTCCTCCTTGCATATATGTAGCATATGGAATTTTAAATACGATGAGCAATATGATGAGCGTAATAGCTGTTATTAATATAGGAAGCAAATAAGGCTTACTCCATTTCATATAAAGTCTTTGATATACTAAAAATAAGCCAATCGTACTAACGATGGCGAGTAGTGCTTGCATGCTCCCTAGCATTTTGCTCACCTGCCGCTTCCTTTTTCTCAACCCAGCCACTCCACTTACCTGTCACTGCTATCGTAATGAGCGTGCTAATAATAACCGCTAAAATTAAATAAAAGCCTGCCTTCGTTAGTAGCTCTGGGTGATTGACTACTCCAACTGTTGATGGAATAAAAAACAATGTTAAAAACGCTAAGAAAAATGTTGCGCCGTCTTGAATGAACTGTACTTTTATTAGCTTAAAATATAATGATAGCCATAATAAAATTAATCCAATAATACTTGCAGGAATAAAAATATTTGTCACATTAACTATTAGGACACCTAAGTAATAATAGATTGTTAATATGCCGATTTGGGCAATTGTTCGAATAATTTGCATAGCTAGAACCTCTTTTCTTCCCCCATATTGTACGCCTTTCGAAATACTCTGTCTAGACAGTGGGATTGCTTTACCCCCACTGATAATTTTTATCGACTAAGCGTATAACTAGGATGAAAAGAAAAGGTGGCGCTATAATGCCCCACCTGAACCACCATCAATATTTATTGAAGTACCTGTTACATAAGAAGATGCATCTGAAGCTAAAAATGTAATAACATTGGCGGCCTCCTCTGTATTTCCGATGCGCCCTAAAGGAATTCCTTCTCCCACTTTTTGTGAGTATTCCTCCCATGATAAATTTGGTGCATCATTTTTCCAGCGTTTTTCAATTTGGTCACTGCGAATAAGTCCAATACATACCGCATTTACACGAACATTATATTTACCTAAATCCTTGCTCATTGCTTTCGTTAAAGCAAGCCCTGCTGCACGGCTAACAGTTGTCGGTAAGGATGAAGCAGGTGGTGTTTTTGCTAATACGGCTGTCACATTAATAATTGAGCCACCGCCGACTGCTTTGAAATGCGGTAATGCTGCTTTTGAACAATGCACTGCACCAAATAGTTTTAAATCTAAATCACTTTGCCAAAGCTCGCTCCCTACCTGCTCAAAAGGATTGGCAGAAGAAGTCCCTGCATTATTGACTAATATATCAAGTCGTCCAAAATGCTCGACTGTTTTTTCCACTACCTCTTGACAGTGCTTTTCCTTCGTCATATCAGCAGGTACGATTAATACATCTGCTCCTGTTTTTTCTTTAATTGCAGCAGCAGCAACCTCTAACTGCTTTTCTCCACGTGCACAAAGCACAACTGATGCCCCTTCTTGCGCAAGTTGTAGCGCTGTATAATAGCCAATTCCTTTGCTTGCCCCTGTAATGATAGCTACTTTTCCTTGTAAACCTAATTCCATTCCCAATTCCCCCTATTTAATCATCTCCATCTATAATTATATGAAAATTCCGTAAACATTTCATCTGTTTGGTTCTATTATGATGTCAATTATATTGCAGAATATTTACTTAGGTAAGTATTTTATGATATATTTATCTAGGTAAACACTTTATCTATTTACTTATCACACAAAATTAATAAAAAAGAAGGTGTATAAATTGTTTCATCCACTATTTCATTTATTTTTTCAAAAAACTCGTCTTTTAAATAAGGAATTGAATGCTGTATTAAAAAGCTATCATTTATTTTCTTCCCAATGGACCATCATTTTTTGCGTGGAAAAGCATGGAGAAATGTCATTAACTGAGATATGGAAATATTTAAACGTTGAAGCACCCACAATTACGCGTACAGTGAATCGCCTATGTGAATTAGGTTGGTTGACAGTCGTACCGAGTGAGGATAAGCGTGAGAAAATAGTGAAACTGTCTGACGAGGGCTTGGAGCGCTATCCAGAAATCGCAGCAACAATACAGCGCTTTGAGCAAGAATATTTACAAGCCTTTACGCCTGAAGAATGTGAGCAGTTAATGCAATTGTTAAATAAAGTGAATTTCCAATCGGAACAAAATTCAATTTCAAGGTTGTGAGGTCAATTATGAAAGAACCTATTTGGACAAAAGGTTTTATCGCATTATTTTTTACGAATATCTCTATTTTCATTGTGTTTTACGCACTTGTAGCAGCATTGCCTCTCTATGCTATTGGTGTTCTCCAACGCACAGACGATGAAGCGGGATTATTGCTAAGTATATTTCTACTATCAGCTATTATCGTGCGACCGTTTACAGGGAAAATTTTAAATTACTTTGGTAAACAGAAAATGCTTTGGATTGGACTTGCTTTTTATGTTATTTGTACAATTCTTTATTATGTCATTCAATCATTTACATTATTATTAGCTTTACGTTTTTTCCAAGGGATTTGGTTTAGTATTATTACAACTGCCGCCATTTCCATTATAGTAGATATTATTCCAAAATCGCGTAGAGGTGCTGGTATAGGTTATTTTAATATGTCCACAAATATAGCTGTTGTCATCGGTCCACTTGTCGCATTACCAATTATTCAAAACTTTTCATTTGATTTATTATTTCTATTATTAAGTGGATTAATGCTATGTGGTACGTTAGCTTCCCTAGTTACAAAAGGTGAAAAAATCTCAGAAGTAAGAGAAGCGTCTTTTTCCTTCTCGTTAAACGATTTATTCGAAAAAGCTGCATTGCCTACAGCCTTGCTATCATGCTTGGTAGCCTTTTCTTATGCAGGGATTTTATCTTATTTAACCCTTTATGCACAGGAGAAAAACATCTTATCTTTTGTTAGTGTCTTTTATTTCGTTGTAGCCATCGGTATGTTAGCCCCTCGTCCTTGGACAGGAAAGATTTTCGATGAAAAGGGGGCAAAATACGTTATTATCCCGGGGCTTATATTTTTCGCGATAGGCATTGCCTTATTAGCACTTGTGGAAACAAATTTAATGTTTTTAATTGCAGGAGCATTTATCGGAATTGGCTACGGAGCTGTTGTACCAAGCATGCAAACCCTCGCTGTTCAATCCACAAATGTCAATCGCAGCAGCTATGCAACAGCAACCTTCTTCACATTTTTTGACTTAGGAATTGCAGTGGGCTCCTATGTGCTAGGTATCCTCGCCCTACATTCAAGTTATCAAACAATGTATTTCACAGGCGTCGGCATTGTTATTTTTGCACTATTTTGCTATCTCATTAGTACGCGGGTCCGACCAAGGAACCGCGCATAGCCGACCTTTATATAATATAAAAACAAAAGGGTTAGCAGTGTTTTGCCTAGGTGAAGGAAGAACCAACCGCTTTTTTGATGGTTTTGCCCAGGTTTATTGGTCTGGTTGGTGGTTCTATTGGTGGTTTTTCACTGTCTATTGGCGCTTTCTTTGATTCTATTGGCAATTCGGCTTTTAATGGTGCATTGCCAAGTTTTATTCACGGCTTGCCTTAATTTATCAATTTATCTTCATAAAAGACATACTAAAGCGCCCGACAAGCAATTGCACTGCTTGTCGGGCGCTACTATTATTATTATTTTGTTACGATATGGATTGGGTTGCCAAGTAATACTTCAGCAGCTTCCATTGTAATTTCACCTAATGTTGGGTGAGCATGGATTGTTAATGCGATATCTTCTGCTGTCATGCCAGCTTCGATGGCAAGACCCATTTCAGCAATCATATCAGAGGCGCCAGCACCTACGATTTGAGCACCTACTAATAAGCCGTCTTCTTTACGCGCAACAAGCTTCACAAAGCCGTCTGTTGCGTTTAATGCTAAAGCGCGACCGTTAGCAGCGAATGGGAATTTAGCAGCTTTTACTTCTAAACCTTCTGCTTTAGCTTGCTCTTCTGAATAACCAACCGTTGCAAGCTCTGGGTCTGTGAAACATACAGCTGGAATCGCTAAATAGTCAACTACAGAGTGCTCACCAGCGATTGCTTCAGCAGCAACTTTACCTTCGTAAGATGCTTTATGTGCAAGTTGTAAGCCTGGAACGATATCACCAATTGCATAAATGTTTGGTAATGAAGTACGGCATTGCTTATCAACTTCGATTAAGCCACGCTCACCGAATTTAATACCGATTTCTTCAAGACCCATTTCATCCGTATTTGGACGACGACCTACTGTTACTAAAACGTAATCAGCTTCAACCGTTTTTTCTTCTCCGCCTACTTCATATGTTACAACAACGCCAGTGTCACTTTCCTCAACACCTTTAGCTGATGCACCAACTACTATTTCAACGCCTTTTTTCTTTAGGCCTTTTTTAACGATTTGCGTCATTTGCTTTTCAAAGCCAGCTAAAATATCTTTACCGCCTTCGATAATCGTTACTTGTGAGCCAAGGTTTGCATAAGAAGAACCTAACTCTGTACCGATGTAACCGCCGCCGATTACAACTAACTTGCCTGGCACTTCTGGTAAAGAAAGTGCACCTGTAGAGTTAATTACGCGCTTCGTAAATTTGAATGTTGGAATCTCGATTGGACGAGAACCTGTTGCTAAAATAGCGTTTTTAAATGTATAAGTTTGAGCAGAGTCTTCGTTAATGACACGAACAGTATTCGCATCAACAAAATATGCTTCGCCTTTTACGATGTCTACTTTATTACCTTTAAGTAAACCTTCAACACCGCCAACTAATTTTTTTACAACGCCATCTTTAAAAGCTTGAGCTTTTGCCCAATCAAGCTTTACTTCTGACGCTACGATACCCATATCATCTGAATGCTTAGCTTGCTCATAACGGTGACCTACAGAAATTAATGCCTTTGATGGGATACATCCAACGTTTAAGCATACGCCACCTAAGTTAGCTTTTTCTACGATTGTCACTTTTTGACCTGTTTGCGCTGCGCGAATCGCTGCCACATATCCACCAGGGCCTGCTCCTACTACTAGAGTGTCTAGTTCGATTGGGAAATCTCCTACTACCATTTTTTACGCCTCCATTAATAATAAGTCTGGCTCACTTAGCAAACGCTTTAAGTAATTTAATGCATTTTGCCCAGTTGCCCCATCAATCATGCGATGGTCAAAGCTCAATGATAATGCTAACACAGGTGCAGCTACAATTTCACCATTTTTTATTACAGGTTTCTCTGCGATACGCCCGATTCCTAGAATTGCAACCTCTGGATGATTAATTACTGGCGTAAACCATTGTCCACCAGCCGAGCCGATATTCGTAATAGACATCGAAGCACCTTTCATTTCTTGTGGTGCTAATTTACCCTCACGTGCCTTCTCTGCTAGCTCATTAATAGAATTTGAAATTGCAAATAGCGATTTGCGGTCTGCATGTTTAATTACTGGTACAAGCAGACCTCTTTCTGTATCTGCAGCAATACCGATGTTGTAATAATATTTTTGGATAACTTCTTGCGTTGCATCGTCAAGCGAACGGTTGAATTCTGGGAATTCACGTAATGTAGCAATTAACGCTTTTACTACATAAGGTAAGTACGTTAACTTCACACCTTTTTCCGCTGCAATATCTTTGAATTTTTTACGATGTTCTACAAGCGCTGTTACATCTACTTCATCCATTAATGTAACATGCGGTGCTGTTTGCTTCGAATGTACCATCGCTTTTGCAATCGCTTTGCGAATACCTGATAATTTCTCACGTGTTTCTGGGAAATCACCTTCTAAAACTACAGTTGGTGTAGCTTTTGGTGCTTCTACTGTAGCCTCTACTGCCACATCTTCAACAACTGGTGCTTGTTCAGCAACCTCTTGTCCACCTGCTAAGAATTTGTCGACATCCTCTTTTAACACGCGGCCATTTTTTCCTGAACCAGCTACAGCGCGAATATCAACATTGTTATCACGTGCGTATTTGCGTACAGATGGCATCGCGATAATACGTTTATTATCCTCTACTTTTGCTGTTTCTTCAACAGGTGCCTTCTCAACATCTTGACCAGCCTCTGCTGTCGCTTGCACTTGTGCCTCAGTTTTAGCTTCAGCGTGCTCATCACCTTTTAATTTCATATCCTCGTAGCCCGGTGCATCTAAACGAATTAATATATCACCCACTACAGCTACTGTGCCTTCTGCTACTAGTACTTCCTCTACTGTGCCCTCTACTGGAGATGGAATTTCAACGACTGCTTTATCGTTTTGAACTTCACATAAAATATCGTCTTCTTTTACTTGATCGCCAGCTTTTACGAACCACTTAACGATCTCACCTTCATGGATTCCTTCCCCAATGTCTGGTAAACGGAAATTAAATGCCATATTTGTCACCCTCACTTCATTAGAATGTTAAAACTTTTTTCGCCGTTTCCATTACATCTTTATACGTCGGTAACCATACACCTTCCGCTTGTGGGAATGGATAAATTGTATCTGGTGCTGCTACGCGTAAAACTGGTGCCTCTAAGCTTAAAATTGCGCGGTCTGTAATTTCTGCTACAACATTTGCTGCAATACCCGCTTGTTTTTGTGCTTCCTGTACAACGATTGCACGGCCTGTTTTTTCAACAGAAGCGATAATTGTTTCGATATCTAAAGGTTGAATTGTACGTAAGTCAACAACTTCAACAGAATAGCCGTCTTTTTCTAATTCTTCGGCTGCTTTCAAGCTTTCATGTACCATTAAGCCATATGCGAAAATGGATAAGTCTTTTCCTTCGCGTTTTACATCCGCTTTACCAAGAGGAATTGTGTAAGATTCTTCCGGCACTTCTTCACGGAACGAACGGTATAGCTTTAAATGCTCTAAGAAAATGACTGGGTCATTATCACGAATGGATGAAATTAATAATCCTTTTGCGTCATAAGGTGTTGATGGAATAACAACCTTTAAGCCCGGTTGTTGTGCCATTAATCCTTCTAAGCTATCAGAGTGCATTTCCGGTGTATGCACACCACCACCAAATGGTGAACGGATTGTTACTGGTGCACTGTAAGTACCACCTGAGCGATAGCGTAAACGCGCTAATTGTCCGCTAATTGAGTCCATTACTTCATATACGAAGCCGAAAAATTGGATTTCTGGTACTGGACGGAAACCTTCAAGTGCTAGCCCAATTGCCAAGCCCCCGATTCCTGATTCTGCAAGTGGTGTATCAAATACTCTGTCCACACCGAATTCTTTTTGTAAGCCTTCCGTTGCACGGAATACTCCTCCGTTTACACCAACGTCTTCTCCGAAAATTAAAACATTTTCATCGTCGCGTAATTCGCAACGTAGTGCATCCGTAATTGCTTGAATCATCGTCATTTGTGCCATAGCTTATTTCGACTCCTTCTCTTTGTAAATAGCATACTGCTCTTGTAAGTTATATGGCATTTCACCTGCATGCATATTTTCAATTAGTTCAGTTACTTTTTGTTTTGGTGCTTGGTCAGCTTGTTTAATCGCCTCTTTAATTTCTTCTTTCGCACGCTCGATTACTTCTTCTTCCTTCGCCTCAGACCATAAGCCCTTAGCCTCTAAGTATTTACGGAAACGTACGATTGGGTCTTTTGCTGCCCACTCATTATCCGTATCTGCTGTACGGTAACGCGTTGGGTCATCCCCTGCCATTGTATGTGGACCATAACGATAACACATTGTCTCAATTAATGTTGGGCCTTCGCCTCTTACAGCACGATCACGCGCATCACGCGTCGCTACATATACTGCTAATGGATCCATACCATCTACTAACACGCTTGGGATACCTGCTGCAATCCCTTTTTGAGCAATTGTTTTTGCTGCTGTTTGCAATTCACGTGGTGTGGAAATTGCGTATTGGTTATTTTGTACAATGAAAATCGCTGGTGATTTGAACGCACCTGCAAAGTTGATACCTTCATAGAAGTCACCTTGTGATGAACCACCGTCACCTGTATACGTAATAGCTACTGATTTCTTACCGCGCTTTTGTAAGCCAAGTGCTACACCAGCCGTTTGAATATATTGTGCACCGATAATAATTTGTGGCGCTAAAATATTTACACCCTCTGGCACTTGGTTTCCGATAAAATGCCCACGGCTAAATAAAAATGCTTTCCATAATGGTAGACCATGCCATACAATTTGAGGTACATCACGGTAGCCTGGTAAAATCCAGTCTTCTTTTTCAAGTGCAAAATGAGAAGCAAGCTGTGATGCTTCTTGACCTGCTGTAGGAGCATAGAAGCCTAAGCGCCCTTGACGGTTTAAAGAAATTGAGCGCTGATCTAAAATACGCGTGTAAACCATACGTGTCATTAATTCCACAAGCTCTTCATTCGATAAATCGGGATTCGCTTCCTCGTTAACAATTTGCCCTTCTTCATTTAAAATTTGGAACATCTGAAATTTGTCTTCAATTTCATGTAATGTTGCTGCTGGATCAAATTTTTTCAACATATTTTCACCCATTTGTAGTACAACTCCCTTTCAACTGTATTAAAAAATAATTAATAATCATTAGTACAACAACTTCTTCTCCTTGAGTATAAATAATAAAACTTCATCGGTCAATTATTAGTTTTTCTTTATTAGACACATTTTTTCATATTTTGCTCTGGAAATGAAAACGCTCTCTCTGTTATACATTAGCGTTCATTCTGTATTATAACAAAGGTGAAATTCAACAATAACAAGCATTTCCCCCGTATCAATTAGCAATAAAGCTTTTTAGCAATAAATTCCCCTTAATCGACAAAATATTTTTCAAGCTTCCTTGAAAACTCCCTTTCAAAATCTGTGACATCCGCTAAAAAAGTTATTGTTACTCCTTAAAAGTAAAGTCAGCATAATTTCTTTTTCAAGCAGCCCGAAGGTTCACTTTATATTGCACTTTTTTTCACAAAGTAATACGAGAAGCAAACATTTCACATTGAACAGACATACTGTATACTTAATAAAGAGAGTAAAATAGAAAGGGAGCTTTTTTATGATTTTAATGGAACATATTATTCGTGAAGGTCATCCTGTATTACGTACCCGCACTGAGGAAGTAACATTTCCTCTAACAGAAGAAGACCGCAAATTAGCTGAGGAAATGCTACAATATTTAATAAATAGTCAGGACGAGGAAATGGTTGAAAAATATAATTTACGCCCTGGTATCGGACTAGCAGCAAACCAAGTCAACAGCTTAAAGCGCATGTTTGCGCTACATTTAGAAGACGACAAAGGAGAACAATTAAGCTTTGTCGCTATTAATCCAAAAATCGTCAGCCATTCGGTTGAGCAAACATATATTGAATCAGGTGAAGGTTGCCTTTCCGTTGACCGAGTTGTACCGGGCTATGTACCACGCTATGCGCGCATCACCGTAAAATTTATGACTGTTGATGGGAAGGAGCAAAAAATGCGCTTAAAAGGTTTACCTGCTATCGCATTCCAGCATGAGCTAGACCACCTAAATGGCATCATGTTTTTTGACCGCATTAACGAGCAAAATCCATTCGCAGAAATACCAGATGCTACGCCATTTATTAGAGAATAATTCATCAATCGTGCCTCTGCTAACTTTAGTCTAGCTTTTTTCGTGCTTGCTCGAAAAAGTTTGTGACACCTGCCGCAAGTCTGACCAACACAGTAGTCGTTCTTGCAGGAGAGGATGTTCTTATAGTTTCTTTTTTATCAGCAAATGCTTGAATATTTGCTGCAATAGGCCTAATGCGTTTATTTACCACTTATAGGGTTGAAAGAAATTAATCGAAATACATGCACTCAAAGTATATTTGCACTTTGGTTGCATGTATTTTTTTTTAGTTTAACCTAATTTTAACCTCCATCTTTTATAATAAATAAAAAGCATATGAATTGAGGTGTTGGACATTGAAAAATCATATTATTTTACAAACTAATCAAGGTTGGCACTTACAGCGAATGTATATAGATAAATTTCATAATAGAATGCTCGTGAAAAGCATTCATCAAAATGCCGCTGAATATCGCGCTCGTCTAAATTATGAATTCTCGCTATTTTCTAATGATACAAACCCATGGCTCTTGAAACCAATTACTGTTGATTATATCGATCAACGCTACGGACTTATTTATGAAGATTTCGACGGTATTCCTTTAATTAATTTCAAAAATATGACTGTATCTCAGTTTTTACAAATTGCAATTGAGCTTAGTAATATTTGCATAAGTCTGCATCAAAATCAAATTCTATTTTTAGCGCTTAGTCCATATCATCTTTTAATTCAGCCTGATTCCTTGAAGCTTAAGTTGCTGAGCAGTGAAACAAGTACAAAATATAATTTTCGCGCTACAATTGTAATGGACAACACACAGCCGCATTTGCAACAGCTTCATTATTATGCACCTGAACAAACAGGTAGATTAAATATCGCTATTGATTATCGAGCAGATTTATACGCACTTGGTGCTATCTTTTACCAACTATTAAGTGGTGCTCCACCTTTTATCGGTGAGAATGCACACGATATTATTTACAATATTTTAACGAAAAAGCCTGCACCATTATTCACTACACAGCATAAAAACACTTTCGTTATTTGGCGAATTATCGAAAAGCTACTCGAAAAAAATCCGAGCGCTCGCTATCAAAGTGCAGTTGGTTTAAGGGAAGATTTACTTACTGTCCAAAAAGCACTTTCGACAGGTGAAACATTAGACAATTTCGTTTTAGGTGCTGAAGACATTACATTATCACCTACGCTAACGAATAAGCTTTACGGTCGTGAGCAGCACGCGGCAGCCCTTGCCAACTTATTTCAGCAAGTAATAAAGGGAGATAAAAAATTCGCGCTTATTTCTGGTGAAGCAGGTGTAGGGAAATCTCAACTTGTTTATGGATTAAAAGACAAGGTAGCTACAGTGAAAGGCTATTTTATTGAAACAAAATATAATCAATTGCAATTAGATAATGATTTTACTTACGTTATCCACCCATTGCGCGACTTATTAAAGCAAGTATATATGGAGGGTGAGATATCCGTTAAAATTTGGCGTCAGCATTTTGAAAAGCAGCAATTGCATGTAACGACAGACCTTGCAGTGCTTTTTCCAGAGCTTCGCTGGTTTTACGAGAAGGGCAGTATTCAAGATATCTATTACGAGGATAGCAAACAATTACAGGCTCATTTATTCAACAATATTAAAAAGATTTTACAAAGCTTTGCCCTACAGAAAAGACCTATTGTTTTATTAATTGACGATTTACACTGGGCAGATAAAAATACATTAAAAGCATTAATCGATATTTATGAACAACATCGTGAAGGCTTTTTAATGATGATTACAACATTGCGTAGTCATGAAAAAAATGAACCTGAGGAACAACAGCTAAAAGATGCGCTTCCCTTTTACAAACATATCGAGCTAAAAGAACTGGAAAAAGATGATGTTATGCTTTGGCTTAAAGAATCAATCCATATGCATAAGACGACTACAGCCGAAATCGTTAAGCATCTATATAATTTAACAAATGGTAATCCATTATTTATTAAAGAAGCTTTTCGTTCTCTACAACAAGACAACACAATTTATTTAGATTTCGAATCTAAGCAATGGCATTTTGATATACAGAAATTTAATCAAGCTGCACTGAACTCAGAGTTACTACTGTTTCTTGAAAACAAGCTTGTTAATTTGCAAAAAGACACTTTGCATGTTCTACAAATTGCTGCCTGCTTGGGGACTAAATTTGATTATCATATATTACGACAACTGGTCAACTTTACCAACCAAACGCTATTGACACAGTTGGATACACTTATAGCAAACGGATTTATTATCCCTTTAAATACCGATTTTAAATGGGCAAGCCAGCTTGAATTAGAGGAAGTCCTTTTGACACATACTTTGACTTTTCAATTTGTTCATAATCGCTTTCAACAAGCTGCTTATAAAAAACTATCTGAGGAGCAAAAATCGCAGCTTCATTATTCAATTGGTCAGCTTTTCACAACATTTATTGACAATTCCCAAGATAGCCATGAGTTGCATGAGGCGGTTAAGCATTTTAATTATTGTCGCTCCTTATTGAGCGATAAAGAAAAATATCAGCTCGCCATTTGGAATTATTATCTTGGCGTCAACGCTAAAAAAATTGGACTTTTAGAAAATGCGCTGTACTTTTTAATGACTAGCAGAGATTTACTTCCCTCAAACTGCTGGCAAGTTATGCGCAAAGAAACAATGGATATTTATATTCATCTAGGGGAATGTGAGTGTTTATTAGGTCATCTTGACTCTTCTAATAAACATTTATCAGAGGCGTTGCTCCATTCTAAAACATTGCTTGAAAAGCTAGCCATTTACAATTTAAAAACGTTGCTCCATATAGAATCAGAGGACCCTCATACGAGTATTATTACTGGTTTAAAAGGCTTAGCTGAAGCAAAAATGGAATTGCCGGAGCGCCCTAACAAGCTCCAAGTATTAAATGAACTAATTAAACTACAATTTACCCTACGCACGAAAACAGATAAAGACCTGTTAGTAGCTGCAAATGATGAAAATAAAGAAATAGAAATCATTACTCAAATATTAATTAATATGGCTGCAAGCACTGTACGTGTTGATTCTAATTTAACAGGCATTGCATTAATGCGCGCTTTTCGCCTGCAATTAAAATATGGACTTGGTTTAAAGGGCGGCATTATTTTCGCTAATTACGCAATGCTCTTAAACTCAGGCTTTGGCAATATTAAGGAATCTATTCGCTTTGGTCAGCTCGCCATTGAAGTAGCAGACAATCAAGATAGCATCTATATAAAGGGACATGTCTATTATGTATACGGCTTATTTATTAGCCATTGGACAAATTCATATGAAACAAGCATCTATTATATGAATAAAGCGCAACAGTATTGTCACGAAATAGGACTACATGTAATTACAACAACCGCTTCTTGCTTCATCGTTGTCGCACAGCTTATTCGCGGTACATCAATTTCTGAGTTACAGCAGGAAATCAAGCGACAGCAGGATGAATTTTCATTACATGCAACATCTTTAACAATTGATTTTTTAGGTGAAATGGCTTTATGGATGAATGTACTTCGCGACCCCCATCACTTTATCGAATGGTCCTACCCATTTCAAATACAGGATCAACCGGCTATTAAAATGATGCATTATTCCGTTCGACTACAAATGTCATTTTTATTAAATAATGAGCAGCAAGGGGCAAAGGTATTATCATTATTAAATCCTATCCATAAGGAAATTCTCGATTTACCAATTACAACACTGTATTACTTTTATCGAGCATTATGGCAATTCGATTGGCTTCATCAAGAAAAAGATAGCCAGCAGGAGCAGAAAGGTTATCGCATAGAAATTAAAGAAAGCATTCAAAAGTTTAAAAAATGGATGAAATTCGCCCCTCAACATTACGAGCACTTATACGTATTGCTGCTTGCAGAAAACTGTCGTATTCACAATGAGCATAACAAGGCAGTGCTCTATTATGACCGTGCTATCCAGCTTGCAAAAATGCGCCATTTCATACAGGATAGCGCCATTGCTTGCGAGCGTGCAGCAAATTATTATCAAGCAAGACAAGATAATACGACGGCTCAATATTACAGTGCTCAAGCAATCAATGCAGCCCGTCAATGGGGGGCGGAAACAGTTGCAGAGCATTGGGAAGCTTTATACGATGTTCATGCACTACCAATGACAGTACAGCACAACCATTTAGGAAGCAATTTCGAATTGATGACGGTGCTAGAAACAACACAATCATTTGCAAAAGATATCCAAATGGAGGGGCTATTGCAAAATATTTTGTTCTCATTGCTCAAGCATGCAAGCGCAACGGTTGGCTATTTTATTCATAGACGTGCCGATGAGCTCATCGTATTAGCAAAGGCTGAGGCAGACCATACACTATTTGCCACATATGAGCAGCAGCATATTGAGCAATTCCATGAAAATATGCAGTCAATTGTACGCTATGTTATTCAAAGTGAAGAGCCCTATATTATTCAAAACACAAATGCACCTAACGCATTATTGCGTTCATTGCCAACAGCTAAATCTATTTTATGCTTACCAATTCACTATAAAAGTGAAATTATCGCAATTCTCTATTTAGAAAACACATTAACAACGAATGCCTTTAATGCAACGCATCTCGATTTGTTAAAAATGCTTTCTACGCAAATCGCCATTTCGATTGAAAATGCTCAAATATACGAGGAGCTTGAACAGCGCGTACAGGCAAGAACGAGGCAAGTAGATGAAACAAATCAGCACCTGAAAAAGGTAAATGAACAGCTCGCAAAAAATGAGCTTGAGCGCAAGAAATTATTGCATAGTATTTCGCATGAACTGCGCTCACCTATCACTTCTTCTTTAGGCTATATTGAACTCATTTTGGATGATGTTATTACCGATGAGGCAGAAAAAATAAAATATTTAACTCGCGGCAAAGAACGACTACTTTCTTTAAACACTTTAATTCAGGATTTATTTGACTTAGCAAATTTAGAATCAGGCAGAGCCGAATATCAATTTAGCAAAATAAGTGCGCAAGAGCTTTTCCAACAATTTGAGCTGCGCTATGAGCACGAAATTGAACAGCTCGACTTGCATTACAGCGCTAATTTTTACGGCTCACAGCATGCACAACTACTAGTAGATACCGCGCGCATACAGCAAGTATTCGAAAACATTATGTCAAATGCCATGAAATATACGAAAGAAGGCGGCATCGAATTGTCCATTTATACAAATAATGAACATCTTATTTGTTCTATTAAAGATAGCGGTATAGGCATACCCGCAAGCGACATCCCATTCGTCTTTGATAGCTATTACAGGGCATCAAATTCCAATATTAAAAACTCACATGGTATCGGTCTTGCGATCTGCCAACAAATTATTACACAGCATCATGGCGAAATAAGCGTAACAAGCTCCGAACACAACGGCTCAACATTCACCTTTAAGCTGCCGTTATTGAAAAACTAAAAATTAGAAGGTTAGCTGAAAAGCGATATGTCCCACATGCTACACCGCTTTTCAGCTAGCCGTTACTTCTTTGGCTGATTATTATTTTGTTGGATTTTTGATTTTATTTACGAGATTTATTGATATAATTGCGATTTTCATGCTTTATTTGCTTTTTATCAGATGTATTAGGGAGTTTTCTTCATACTTATCGGTGTATTTCATTTTTCAGCATTACTGCAAAAATACAAAAGTCATTGTACACTATTTTTTAGTGTGCAATGACTTTTTCTCATTGTTTTTCATCTTTATTGCTAAAAATATAACCAAAGCCTCGCACTGTTTGGATATATTTCGGCTGTGAAGGATTTTCTTCAATTTTTCGGCGTAATGTACTCATATGAACAGATAAGGTTTTTGCATCTGCTGTACCGTCAAATCCCCAAGCGTAATCAATTAATTGCTCTGCGCTCAGTACTTTATTTGCATTTTTTATTAAATAAAATAGCAGTTGTCTCTCCTTCGTAAATAAATTGACTAATTGCCCCGCCTTATACACCATCTTGTCATCTATATGAGCCTCCAACTGACCAAACCTCATAATTTGCTGACTAGCTGTGGCACCTCTTCTTTTTAAATGCGCTTGCACACGTGCTACTAGCTCCTTTGGAATAAAAGGCTTTGTTACATAGTCATCTGCCCCAACCTCAAAGCCTAGCAGTTTTTCCTCAATTAAATGATTCACAGTAACAAAAATAATAACAGCATCTGATAGTTCTCGAATTTTTTCAGCTAATTGAAAGCCATTACCGTCGGGTAAATTTATATCTAGTAATATTAAATCTGGTCGATGTTGTGCAGCAATGTCCCAAGCTTCTTGAAACGTCATTGCCTGCAATACTATGTAATTAGCACTTTTCATAGATAAAGCTAATACTTCCATAATATCTTCATCATCTTCAACTATTAATATTTTTTCACCTGCCACTTATGTCTTCACTCCCCCTCATCATCAATTCTTCTCCCCTATAAAGTGAAACTTCAATCAGTTGAGGTTTTCCTCATCCCCACTGATTGTTAGTTGAATCAATCGGGCTTTTACGGGCAGTTGATCTCCCACTTATCCTTAAGCCGACTTTCACTTAAGTCTTGTAGTGGGCGTCTTACTGCCCGTTAATGCGAGATAAATGCTTGTGCTTTTCTATTCGCAATCCATTTTATATAACCCCTAATTCCTTCATTGCTTTGTATAAGCCATCCTCATCCACGTGCGGCGCTTGCACATCCGCTACTTTTTTTACCTCTGGATGACTGTTGCCCATTGCAACACCAATTCCCGCAGCCTGTAGCATTTCTATATCATTTAATCCATCGCCAAATGCGATTGTATTTTCCATTGTATAGCCTATTTTTTCAACTAATTTTTGAATTCCTCGAGCTTTTGAGCCTCCCTGTGGTAAAATATCACATACTTCTGAATGCCAGCGTACAAATTGCACATTAGGAAACGCCTTAGCATACGCCGCTTCTTCATGCTCCTCCATAAAAAGTAATGTTTGATAAACTGGATTATTTTTATAAAAATCAGGCTCCACTTGCGGATAAGGGCAGTGCAATGTTGCCAAGCTTCCTCGAACGCCTTCATGCCCTGGCATTGAAGCAACCATTTGCTTATCATCAATGAAAACAACAGGATGCCCTTGTACTGAGCTAAATTGAATGATTTTCTCCAAAAGCTCATTACTAAGACCGTCTGAGAAAATAACTTCTCCTTTATGAACAACATATTGCCCATTTAATGTGACGTATGTATCAATGGCAAGCTCTTCAAGCAGCTCCTCAATCATAAAAGGTGCGCGCCCTGTTGCAATTGCTAATTCATAGCCATTCGCACGTGCCTGCAACAAAGCTTCCTTTGCTGAGCTGGGTAAATTTTTCTCACTATTATAAAGTGTTCCATCCACATCAAAAAATAAAATCTTCTTCATTATCTATTCATTCTCCTTTACAAATACCTGAAAATTCTGTATAATCATCACAAGGAGTGATGTGCCATGCTAAAACGGCTCAAAAAGAAATTATTGAAACGGTTAAATGGCGTCCTCGGAAAAAAATCAATTGCTTAAGCCCTTCTTTTGAAGGGCTTTTCTTTATTTTAAAGGAAACGCATGATAATATAAAGGAAATGTATTTATCTTCATTCCACAATTGTATGATGTTGCCTCTATTAAGATGAGCTAACACATGTTGAATTAAGATGAAGCCTCTAGCGGATGTCATAGATTTTTGAAGGAGAGGCGGTCAATTAACCATCGGGACGTGTCGTGATGGTTTTAGATTCATTTCCATAAGCAAGCTTGAAAATCTGGTCTAAAGTTAGCCGAGGCGTAATTGATTTTGTACTTGAGCTGACCTAAGCGATAAGTGATTTCACATTCATTTATTCCTACGATGCAAATTTTTCAGACATTCAATAATGCATAGTAAGAGATAAATGGTGAATATAAAAATGCAACAATAATGTACGTAATTCAAAGGAGAGTCAATATGATTTACAAAGTTTATTATCAAGAAAACAAGCACGAAACTCCAGTTCGCGAAAACACTAAAACACTTTATGTAGAAGCTTCTTCAGAGCGTGAAGTACGCGCCTACTTAAAAGAACGAAACTACAATATTGAACTTGTTCAGCTTTTAGAAGGCAATTACTTAGAGTATGAGCAAGCAAGTCCAAACTACCGTCTGGAGAACGCATAAACTTTATGAAATTTGTTAAAAATGATCAAGCGGCTGTTTTCGCGCTCGGCGGACTGGGCGAAATCGGCAAAAACACATATGGCGTTCAATTCCAAGACGAAATTATTTTAATCGATGCAGGCATTAAATTTCCTGAAGATGATTTATTAGGAATTGATTACGTTATTCCAGACTACACATATTTAGTGCGGAATGTAGACAAAATTAAGGGACTATTTATTACACATGGACATGAAGACCACATTGGCGGTATTCCATACTTACTGCGTCAATTAAATGTCCCGGTTTATGGCGGTAAATTAGCGCTAGGTTTATTGCGAAATAAATTAGAAGAGCATGGTTTATTGCGCACAACCAAGATGATTGAAATTAAGGAAGAAGATATTATCAAATTCCGAAAAACATCGGTTAGCTTTTTCCGTACAACACATAGTATTCCAGATGCATACGGAATCGTTGTAAAAACACCACCCGGCAACATCGTCCATACAGGAGATTTCAAATTTGATTTTACACCTGTTGGTGAGCCAGCAAACTTAACAAAAATGGCCGAAATTGGGCGTGACGGAGTACTCTGCTTATTATCAGATAGTACAAATGCTGAAGTACCGAACTTTACGATGTCTGAACGTAAAGTTGGTGAGAGCATTGATGATGTATTCCGCAAAGTTGAAGGCCGTGTTATTTTTGCAACATTCGCATCAAACATCCATCGTCTACAACAAGTTACAGATGCAGCAGTAGCACATGGTCGCAAAATCGCTGTATTTGGACGCTCGATGGATAATGCAATTTCAATCGGTCGAGACCTAGGCTATATTTCAGCGCCAAAGGAAACATTTGTCGATGCCGGAAGTATTAATCGCCTACCAGCCAATGAAGTGTTGATTTTATGTACTGGCTCACAAGGTGAACCTATGGCTGCTTTATCACGAATTGCTAATGGTACACACCGTCAAATTCAAATCCAACCTGGTGATACAGTGGTGTTCTCTTCATCACCAATTCCAGGAAATCAAATTAGTGTTAATAAAATTATTAACTTGCTCTACCGCGCAGGCGCGGAGGTAATTCATGGCTCGCTTAATAATATTCACACTTCAGGACATGGCTCGCAGGAAGAACAAAAGCTGATGCTTCGTTTAATGAAGCCAAAATTCTTTATGCCAATCCACGGTGAATATCGCATGCTGAAAATGCATACACAGCTTGCTGAGGATTGCGATGTACCAATCGAAAACTCATTCGTGATGGAAAATGGGGATGTTTTAGCATTAAGTGCAAATGAGGCACATGTCGCAGGCCGAATTCCTTCAGGTGATGTTTATATCGATGGCAACGGCATTGGTGATATTGGCAATATCGTTTTACGTGACCGTCGCATTTTATCTGAGGAAGGTCTTGTTATTGTTGTCGTAAGCGTCGATATGGAAAAGCATAAAATGGTTTCTGGTCCTGATATTATTTCACGTGGCTTCGTCTATATGCGTGAATCGGGCTTAATGATTAATGAAGCACAAAAAATGCTAAATCAGCATTTAACAAAAGTGATTCAAGAAAAATCAATCCAATGGGCTGAGCTCAAAAATGAAATAACTGATGCTTTAGGTCCATATTTATATGAAAAAACAAAGCGTCGTCCAATGATTTTACCGATTATTATGGAAGTGTAAGAGAGGCGCCCAACATGCCGTGCAATTGCCGGCATGCTGGGCGCTTTTTGCAAATTTATAAACCTATTTTCTTAACTTGATGGCTATGGGGACTCCCTTTTACTTAGAAAAAACACCTTTAAAATCAGTATTTCTCTCGTTTTCAAAAAAGCATTTTAACGGGCGTCAAAACACTATCACTAGCGTCCAAAATGCCATCAACTGCACAGCATTTTAAACGCCCTCCTCTTGTTTATGTTTAATATTTCTTATTTCGGTGAAAAATATGAATGAGGTGATAGTAGCGTGAAAAATAATAAACAATTTAAAACAAGACATTTGCACAATCCGGATGTGTTGGATACTGAGAAAGAAAGTATTTTTGATATGCATGAGGATATGAAGACGGTGGATGCTATACCTGTCGAAGAGCTAAATGAGCAAGTAAAGGATGAAAGACATAAGCACAATACAAAGCACACTTCGTCCAGTGAAAAACGCTATGAATAAAGGCAATATGGGCGTCCTAAATACCGGCAATTAGCTGGTATTTAGGACGCGTCACTGACATTGTTTTTTTATTCTACGCCCGTAAATTCCCTTTACAGTGCTTTCTTTACAAAGCGGTTAATGTCGACATCTGCCCCAATTATTAATAAAATATCCCCTAATAAAATGGGGTCCTGTGGCATGGGTGAAACAATAATCGTTTCATCCCTTTTAATACCTACAATGTTAATGCCGTACTGTGCACGAATATCCAAATCAATCAAGCTGTGACCCGCAATTTTGTCACTTGCTTTAATTTCCATAATAGAGTATTCATCTGATAGCTCTAAATAGTCAAGCACGCTCGTTGACATCATATTATTGGCGATACGTATACCCATATCTCGCTCTGGATGTACGACAAAGTCTGCGCCAATTTTTCTTAATACTTTTTCATGATAATCATTTTGGGCTTTTACGGTAATTTGTGGAACGCCATGCTCCTTTAAAATTAGTGTCGTTAAAATACTCGCTTGGATGTCCTCACCGATTGCCACAATAACATGCTCAAAATTCCATAAACCAAGCGATTTAATAACAGATTCATCAGTTGTATTAGCAACAACTGCCTGTGTAGCAATTTGAGCATACTCATCAACACGCTCACTCGTCGAATCAATCGCCATAACATTTGCGCCGAGCGAAACTAATTCCCTTACAATACTTCCGCCAAAGCGCCCTAGTCCAATTACAACAAATTCTTTTTTCATCATTGTCTCCTCCACTCTGCTGTCATCAGTGTAACGTATATTGCTTTATTTTTTCTAGTGTTTACTGCCTTTTCATGCGCATCAAATGCTGTATTTTATTTTCGATTAAGCGCATGCTGCCTGCCGTTTGAATATGGCGTAATTGTTGCTGCTCGTCAAATACATAGTATGTCGGTATAAAACGAGGATTATAAATATCTACCAAATGCTTGTTATGGTCTAAAAAAATAGCTTCCTTCATCTCATATTGACGCACGGCTTCCCTTACTGTTGCAAGTTCTTCATCTTCTGGTTGTCTCGGCATATGAACCGCTACTAAATCAACCTCATAATTTTTTGCTACTGCATAAAGCTTTGGTAAGAGTTCCTTGCACAAAGCACAGCTAACTGACCAAAAATGAACGATTGTAATATTTTTCAAATCACTTTTTCTTATTTTACGATTTAGCCATCCTGTTGCTCCGTGAAATTCTGGTAGTGCATCTTTCAATTTCATTATTATCTCCTCCTACTTTACAATATGTAAATACCCGAAAAATTTACCTTAAATTCTTTATCAATTACGCCTCGGCGTAATTGCGTTCAGATTTTTCGAGCTTGCTAAAAATCTGTGACATCCACCAGAGGCTTTATCATGATTCAGCGGGTGTTTGAACACCCACTAACTAAAAAGCAAGATAAGCATTCATCTTGACACCTGTAGAGGTGGGAGTTTTCTGCTGAATCGTGATAAAAACTTCTGAAATGACTTGTAATTTAGAAGGAAAGCTGTATAATTATCTTTGTTTTTGTAAACTTAAAGTTTTGTAAAAGTAAACTTTCATAACTAATAGTTTAAAATTACTAAACTTATAAGGAGGCAAAGAAATGCAAATCGGTATGAAAATAAAAGAACTTCGCTTAAAAAAAGGGCTCACTCAGGAAGAGCTCGGTGAACGAACAGATTTAACAAAGGGCTATATTTCCCAGCTCGAACGTGATTTAAACTCCCCTTCCATCGAAACACTATTTTCCATTTTGGAAGTGCTGGGGACAACGCCGAAGCAATTTTTCGATGACGAGAAGTGGCAAAACAAGCATATTGTTTTTACACAGGAAGACCGTACTAGCTTTACAGATAGTGAAAAACAATATGAAATCGAATGGCTAATTCCTACATCAAATGATAAAGAAATGGAGCCTGTTTTCTTAAAAATCCATAAAGGTGGAGCTTTTAAAGCTTTTGAGCCATCTCTTGCAGAAACTTTTATTTACGTATTAAAGGGTCGCATTCGTGTTGTCATTGGTGAAGAGGCTTATATCGCAACAGAAGGACATTCTGTATACTACGATGCTGTGTCAAACCACCAAATTTTTAATGTGCATGACGGGACAACAGAATTGTTGCTCGTTGCAACTGAATCTTATTTATAGTTTAGGAGGCTTGTTATGGACAACAATACAATTATTCGCTTTGAAAATGTGACGAAATCCTATGATGATGGGACAGTCGTATTAAAAAATATTAATTTTGAGCTAGAAAAAGGAAAGTTTTACACATTGCTTGGTCCGTCGGGCTGTGGGAAAACAACGATTCTACGAATTATTGCAGGCTTTACTGAGCCAACAGGGGGTTCTGTTTTCTTCCATGACAAAAAAATTAATAGTGTGCCTGCTAATGAACGTCAAGTAAATACTGTGTTTCAGGATTACGCACTGTTCCCACACTTAAATGTTTTTGAAAATGTCGCGTTTGGTTTGCGCATTAAAAAAGTGAAGGAAGCTGAAATCAAGGAGCGCGTACAAGAGGCACTAAAATTCGTGAACTTAGCTGGCTATAATAGCCGTGAAATTTCTGAAATGTCTGGTGGTCAGCGTCAGCGTGTAGCCATCGCACGCGCTATTGTCAATGACCCAGAAATTATTTTATTAGATGAGCCTTTATCAGCGCTTGATTTAAAGCTACGTACAGAAATGCAGTACGAGCTGCGCGAATTGCAGCAGCGCCTAGGTAAAACTTTTGTTTTCGTCACGCATGACCAAGAGGAAGCACTAGCAATGAGCGATGAGATTTTCGTTTTATCAAATGGAGAAATTCAGCAATCTGGGACACCTGTTGATATTTATGATGAGCCAATCAACCGCTTCGTAGCTGATTTTATTGGAGAATCCAATATCGTGGATGGCATCATGCTTGAAGATTTTCGTGTTAGCTTTGCAGGTAAAGAATTTGAATGTGTAGACCAAGGTATGCAAAAAAATGAAAAAATTGATGTTGTTATCCGCCCAGAGGATTTGGAAATTACGGCTGTTGAAAAAGGGAAATTAGTTGTAACAGTTGATACACAATTATTCCGTGGTGTTCATTATGAAATTTCAACATACGACCAAGATGGGAATGAATGGCTTGTTCACTCATTGAAAAAAGCTGAGGTGGGACAAAAAATCGGCTTAGATTTTGATCCAGAAGCTATTCATGTTATGCGCTTAAACGAAACAGAGGAAGATTTCGACAAGCGACTTGAATCATATGGAGATGATGATGATGCAAACTAAAAATTCAAAAAGTGCATTATTTCCTTATGTTATTTGGATTGCACTATTTGTTATTGCACCCATTGCCTTAATTATTTATTATTCTTTACAAGACTTAGAAGGCAAATTTACATTAGGCAACTATGCTGCGTTTTTCTCAACTGTTTATTTGAAAATGACGCTATCTAGCTTTTGGTACGCCTTCTTAATTACATTTTTCACATTGCTCGTATCATATCCCGTTGCCTATTTATTGACGAAAACGAAGCATAAGCATTTATGGCTTATGCTCATCATTATTCCTTCTTGGATTAATTTATTATTAAAAACTTATGCCTTTATCGGTATTTTTGGTTTATACGGGCCTGTGAACGCTATGATTGAAGTATTTGGCTTTGATCCGCAGCAAATTTTATTTACTGATTTTAGCTTTGTGTTCGTATCAGTTTATATTTTCATACCGTTTATGATTATTCCCATTTTCAACTCGCTTGATAAATTAAATCCAACACTTGTTTATGCGGCACGCGACCTTGGTGCATCAAGCTTTACAACTTTCCGTCGCGTGATTTTCCCATTAACAATTGATGGTGTGAAATCAGGTATTCAAGTGACATTCATTCCAGCGCTGTCACTATTTATGATTACACGACTGATTGCAGGAAACCGTGTTATTACACTCGGGACAGCAATAGAGCAGCAATTCCTTGTGTCACAAAACTGGGGAATGGGTTCAACGATTGCCGTATTCTTAATCTTTATTATGGTTTTAATTATGTTATTCACAGGGAAAAAATCGAAGGGAGGTCGCGTATGATGGAAAAGCTATCGCCCGCTTCTAAAATTTATTTAGTTCTTGTTTTCGCCATTTTATATGCACCAATCCTTTACCTTATTTTTTATTCGTTCAATAGCGCAGGTAATATGAATGAATTTGAATCCTTTACACTAGAGCATTATGCTGCAGTCTTCGGTGATTCACGCCTAATTATCATTTTAATTAATACGATTTTAGTTGCGCTACTTTCAGGCTTGCTTGCAACGGTCATTGGCACATTTGGCGCTATTGGCATCGTGTCTGTTAAAAATGCTAAAATGCGCAGTGTACTGCTTTCTTTCAATAACGTCTTAATTGTAAGCCCAGACGTTATTATTGGTGCTAGCTTCTTAATTTTATTTACCTTTATTGGGATAAAATTAGGCTTTACATCTGTGCTAATCTCACATATCGCCTTCAGCGTGCCGATTGTTGTGCTCATGGTGTTGCCAAAGCTACTCGAAATGAATACATCTTTAATTGATGCGGCGCGTGATTTAGGTGCAACAAAGCGCGATGTTTTAATGCGCGTTATTTTACCTTATATTTCTCCGGGTATTTTCGCTGGATTTTTCATGGCCTTGACTTATTCATTAGATGATTTCGCCGTTACATTTTTCGTGACAGGAAATGGCTTTAGCACATTGTCTGTAGAAATTTATTCTATGGCACGCACTGGGATTACTTTAACAATTAACGCGATTTCTGGTTTAATTTTCGTCATTACAGTACTTGTTGTCATCGGCTACTATTTTGTTAATAGTCGCTCAAAACAAGCAAAGGTGGGACGCTAACGAATGAAACAGTTACTTCAAGCTACAATTGCGATTATTATTACTTGTGCTCTACTATTTTTAGCCGTCAATCAATTGCAAGTCACTGGTGGCAAAGGGGGCAAGGATACACTAACTGTTTTCAACTGGGGAGAATATATCGACCCAGACTTAATTAAACAATTTGAACAAGAGACAGGTATCCATGTAATTTATGAGACATTCGATTCAAATGAGGCAATGTTAACGAAAATTCAACAAGGAGGTTCAGCTTATGACATAGCAACCCCTTCTGAGTATACAATTGAAATGATGAAAGAAAAGGATTTACTCATTCCTTTAGATCACTCAAAAATACCGAACTTGCAAAATATTGACCCATATTTTTTAAATTTACCATTCGATCCGGGCAATGAATATTCGCTACCGTATTTTTGGGGAACAGTCGGGATTGTTTATAACCCTACTATAATTGGAGATGAATTATCCTTTGAATCTTGGGAAGATTTATGGCACCCTTCATTAAAAAATAAAGTCTTTCTCGTTGATGGGGCACGTGAAGTAATAGGTATGGGCTTAAATTCAATTGGAGAATCTTTAAACACAAAGGATGATAAAATCCTTCGGGCTGCAACAGATAAGTTAATTTCTCTTGCACCAAATGTAAAAGCGATTATCGGTGACGAAATTACCCCTTTAATGATTAATAATGAAGCAGCTGTTGCTTTAACTTGGTCAGGGCAAGCCGCAGACATGATGTATGAAAATGAGGATTTAACCTACGCTGTACCGGAGGAAGGTTCAAATTTATGGTTCGACAACTTTGTTATCCCAAAAACAGCAAGAAATATTGAGGGGGCACATGCCTTCATTAACTTTATGCTAGACGCAGAAGTTAACGCCCAAAATACAGACTATGTCGGCTACTCTACACCAAACGCAGCAGCCATGGAGCTACTGGACCCCGAAGTCGTAGAAGATGAACGTTATTATCCCGATGAGGAAACACGCGAGCATCTTGAAGTATACGAAAACCTTGGTCTTGAATGGCTAGGCAAATATAATGAATTGTTTTTAGAGTTTAAGATGAATATGAATTAAAAAGAAGCTTGTTTGGGGAAAATTCCAAACAAGCTTCCTTTTAATATTACTCTCTTTGCATAATACGATATAAAAACGCTACAAATTGCACTCTTGTCACAGGTTCATTTGGGCGGAAATTGCCATTATCCCCAAGTGCGATTCCTTCACGCTCTAATGTTGCAATATATTCCGCACTCCAATGCTTGCTATCCACATCAAGGAACGAGCTTGTGCCCTCTGGTGTCAATCCAAGTACACCGACCAACACTTTTGCTAATTGTGCACGTGTCATATTTTCTGTTGGTAGGAAAGCCCCATTTGTGCCATCAATGATTCCTGCTTGCTGTAATGTACGTACCGCCTCATAATATATGTGCGTTGTCGCCACATCTGAAAATTGGCTTGCTTCCTTTACTTGTTCAAAAGGAAATGCTCTTGTTAGTAAGGCTGCCACATGCATGCGACTGATTGGTTCATTCGGGCGGAAAGTGCCGTCTTCATAGCCTTGAATAATACCTTGTGCCACTAGTTCTTCAATCATCTCTTTCGCCCAATGTTGTGCTATATCACTCAATATCACGACTGGCTCAGGTCGCTGTGGCTCTTGCGGTACTTCTTGTTCTTCCAATGACAATGCTGTCCATTTTGCATAAAGTGTTATGCTCTCTTTGACGAGCGTATCTTCCTCCCAAGGCTTTGTCAGTGCCTCATCTTCATACCAACCGTCAAAACGGTAACCTTCTCTTGTTGGGATAGGCAAGTCATTTATTTTTGTATTATAAGCAAGTTCAATTGGTGTTAGTGCTGTACCACCATTTGTACGCAATGTAATTTGAATAGGTGCTGATGCCGAATCACCATTGCCATTTAATATTGAGGGTGGCGTTGTATTGCCTCCTGTTGGTGGCACAGCAAACTTGATTGTAGCACTAATTGGGGGGCTGATATTCCCCGCCTTATCTCGAAAGCGGACATAAACCGTCTTCATACCGTTCCCTGCTGTCAAATTCCAATTGTACGATAATGCAATATTTTCCCATGCAGACGACCATGTATTAGCTTCATTTGATACTTGCATTGCTTCTGCATCCGCACTGACTTCAACAAACGATAGTGTTACATTTTTATCCTTCGTCGACTCGTCTCCGCTATTTATTATAAAGCTTCCCGTTGGCGCTACCGTATCTAGCTTGATTGTAGCACTAACTACGTTTCCAATATTCCCCGCTCCATCACGAAAACGGACATAAACTGTCTTTGCACCATCACCTGTTGGCAGACTCCAATCGTACGTTGGTGTGATATTTTCCCATGTAGCTGGCCATGTACCAGCATCATTCGATATTTGCATTCCTTCCGCATCTGGGCTGATTCCCGTGAACGATAAAGTGACATCCGTATCCATCGTCCACTCTCTCCCAGCATTAATTACAAAGGCTCCGGTCGGTGCTTCCGTATCCAATTTAATTGTCTGACTTATGGCATTACTTATATTTCCTACTTCATCTTTAAAGCGGACATAAACTGTCTTTACACCATCTCCCGCTTCAAGATTCCAGTTGTACGTTGATGTGATACTTTCCCATGTAGACGGCCATGTGCTAGCATTATTCGATACTTGCATTGTTTTCGCATCAAGGCTAACTCCTGTAAACGATAATGTTACATCTGTATCCATCGTCCACTCGTTTCCACCATTAATTATAACGGTTCCAGTCGGTGCTTCCATATCTAGCTTGATTGTAGCACTAACTGCGTTTCCGATATTACCCGCTCCATCACGGAAGCGGACATAAACTGTCTTTACACCATCACCTGTTGACAGACTCCAATTGTATGTTGATGTGATATTTTCCCATGTAACTGGCCACGTATCAGCATCATTCGATATTTGCATTGCTTCCGCATCTGGACTGATTCCCGCAAACGATAATGTTACATCTGTATCTATTGTCCACTCGTTTCCACCATTAATTACAACGGTCCCTGTCGGTGCTTCCATATCTAGCTTGATTGTAGCACTAACTGCGTTTCCGATATTCCCCACCCTATCACGAAAACGGACATAAATTGTTTTATCGCCGTTTCCTGTTGCAAGATTCCAATTATATACTGGCACAATCGGCATCCAAACCGCTGTGCTCCAATCTCCGTTCAAATTCGATACTTGGAATTCTGCAATATGGTCGCTAAGGTTATCAAAAGCAAGCTCTACTGCTGTTGTGTTTGCCCATGTAGCTCCATTATCAATTGTTACCGTTCCAGTTGGCGCTGCGGTTAGAAGTGTTATCGAATCCCTTACAATACCGCTAATATTGCCTGCCCTGTCCTTAAAGCGGACATATACCGTTTTCTCGCCATCCCCCGGCGTTAAGGTCCAACTTATCGTTGCCGCTATAGGCAACCAACCACCATGATCATTGAAGTCCGCTGGATTATTCGTTATTTGCAATTGATGAGTATCCGAACTTAAGCCCGATAGCCTCAATGTGACATTGACGTTGTTCGTCCACTGAATACCGTTATTTATCGTAACCTCCCCATCTGGTGGTGTCCGATCAATCTTAAATGAAACAGTCGTAGTATTACCGACATCGTCTGTAACAATGAGCGTATAATCACCTTCATCTGTGACCATATAAGGAGAGGTTACAGAGGTGCCGTTCAGTGTTGCTACTCCTTCATTGAAGCTCAATGTTACGGCGCTGTTATAAAGTCCCCCATTTACTACCCCAACTACTTGAGGAGGCGTTGTATCCAATTCAATGCTTGCACTTACTGCTGTACCTATATTGCCTGCCATATCACAAAATTCTACATATACGGTTTTAGTTCCTTCCCCGCCAGAAAGCGTCCAAATTTTGGATGCCGAAGCGTATTCCCATACACCAGAACCCGCAGGCTGGTTCTCATTGCGCAATCGCATACGCACGGCAGAAAAATTGTCGCTATAATTGATTGTAAGGTTGACATTGTTATTTGCTGTCTTCAAAGCACCTTCCTCAATCATGATTGTTCCAGAAGGTCCCGTTATATCGAGAATAATCGTATCACTGATTATACTCGAACTAATATTGCCCGCAGCATCTCTAAATTGGACGTAAACAGTGTTCTCTCCCTCTTGATTGACAATATTCCACGAGGCCGACGGATTAAATGGTTGCCATCCCCCCCACGAAAGGGGATCAAGGGAATTATTCGAGAACCGCATTTCTTTCGATCCGGTTGCTGCACCATCCGCATAGGTCAAACTTAGGTTAACGGCTGTCGAATTAGTAAAAATGGCGCCACCATTAATCTGCACTGTTCCAGTTGGCGCAGACGTATCCAAATAAACTGATGCACTGTAAATAGCCGAAATTCCATCCCGACTGTCCTTCAACTGCATATAAATAGTCTTGTTACCATCCCCCGGCGATAGCTGGAACGACTTTGAATCAGTGAAGTTTTCCCATACAGATGGCCAATTTCCCAAATCTTCCGTAAATCTCATAGCCGTCACAGTATCTCCCGCATCGACATCGGATGCGGCAATATCAAGCGTAACAGTAGAATTATTCGTATGCGTTCCTTGTTGAACAGACAAAGTTCCGATTGGTGGCTGGTTGTCTGCATAAGTAATTAATAATTTTGTTACATCAAAAGGCTGCCATGCTTGCCCGTCTTGTGAAAATTCTACCGTGCCACTGTCCGCAGAAGTTGAGGTCACTTGAATGGCTACAGGGCCTGTCGCTATATCGCCTTCTACATACGACTTGCCATCTGTGGTCATCGTAACCTGTAGTGTAGAGGTGGTACTTACCGCCATAACTGATAAACTACTAAATACAGTTTGTACTAGCAATACTATAATGGCGATAAGTGCTAATGTTTGCTTGTTTTTTTGTTGCATATTACTATCCTCCTTCATTTGTTTTCTCATAAATAGACTATATAGACACAAGGTTAAAATTAGGTTAAAAAATCAAAAATACTTTCTCATATTCATAATTTTTTATGCCGAAAATGAACTAATTGATGACACTGCTATAATCTTAATTAATAGCTGTTCATCGTCCCTTATGGTAGACTAAATTGAACTGAAAGGATGGACTCAATATGACACAACAAACGAATAAATCCGCATTATACATATTAATGTTTAGCTTATTTATTACAATGGGAGGCATTGGGATTATCATTCCTGTAATGCCTGATTATTTATTGCTTTTTGGGGTTGGCGGACAAGTACTAGGCTTTCTTATTGCTGGTTTTGCTCTCGCTCAATTTTTATTTTCTCCTATTGCAGGCGAGTTATCGGATCGTCATGGCCGTAAAATATTTATTATTATAGGTCTTGTTATTTATGGCTGTGCGCAAATTTTCTTCGGGCTTGCTACACAGGTTTGGATGCTTTTTGTCGCACGCTTTTTAGCTGGACTTGGTGCAGCACTAATCATGGCACCGACAATGGCTTATGTTGCTGATATTACAACAGTGGAGGAGCGAGGAAAAGGCATGGGGATGCTAGGCGCTGCCATGTCATTAGGCTTCACAATTGGACCTGGAATTGGTGGGTTTTTAGCAAAGGTTAACTTACATTTTCCGTTTTACATCGCAGGTGGCTTTGCGTTAGCCACTGCACTTATTTCCTATTTTGTTTTACCAAATGTAGCCGTGCAATTAAGACAGCAGATGAAAAAGGAAAACCTATTTAAACAATTAGCGAATTCCGTAAAAATGCCTTACTTCGTTGTGCTAATCGTTATTTTTACTTTTAGCTTCGGCATCGCTAATTTCCAAGCGACAATGGCCATTTATTTAGGCTATAAATTCCACTATACGCCTACAGATATTGCCATCGTATTAACTGTTGGTGGCTTTGCAGGAGTGGTTTTGCAAATGTTTGTCATCGACCGATTGTTTAAACGCTTCGGTGAAATGAAAGTCATTCTTATCAATTTATTCGTTGCAGCCATTACAATGCTTTTAATGATTTATATTAGCGGTTTCTTTATTATTTTAACTGTCGCTACACTGTTCTCAATTGCCACAACATTTATTCGCCCGGCAGTCAATACGCTCGTATCAAAGCTAGCGGGTGAAGGGCAAGGCTATGCTGCAGGTATGAATAATGCTTATATGAGCTTAGGTAATATGGTAGGACCTGCCCTTGCTGGTACTTTATTTGATTGGAATATGGATGCACCTTATATGTTCGGAACATTAATTTTACTCGCTTGCTTGCTGCTAGCCTTTATGTGGACAACACGCAAAGCCCCACATTTAATGCAGCCAAGTGAATAAACTAAGATTTATGAGCGAATTTTGGGGCTTTCTGAGCGATTTTCCATACTTTATGAGCGAATCGTTATTTATAGCCTAAAAAAATCCGTTGTTCGGTTTTAGCAGCGCATTAAAAGCCCCTAACTATAACTTAAAGGATGACTATTATTGGAAGCGAAAAAAATGATACAACAATGTGAGCAATGTGGAGAATCATTTACAATCGACTTTGCCACAGCTAATTTGTCTGTTCAAGTTGCACGTATCAATGGGAAAACAATTGAAAATCGTTTATTTATAGAGGCATGCCCAAATTGCGGGAAGGTTCATACTGTAGCAAGTGACAACCCAAAGGAATGGGGAAATCGCAAAATTCCTTCTCCAAAAAGGCTTATGTATGGCGTACTATTTAGCTGTTTATTTATTATTATTGGTGCTATTCTCGCATTCTATTTTGCCGGGAGAGGAATCGCCGTCATTTGGAGCTGGCTATTTCAATAATGAAAATTAATACCGATAGCAATAGTAGGAGGGATGCTAATGACAAATCCTATTACAAATGCACAACTATTAGCCAGTCAATGGTCAACAACGAAAGATGCTCGCTTTATTAATGAAGACGGCAAAGATTTTTATGACTCTTTATTAGATGTGTTTAATGCACGCGATAAAAAGCAGCAGAAAACGCAATCTGAATCGATGTTCAACATGTTCTCTTATGCTGGCTCTGTGGCGCTCGGAAAAGGACTTTTATCTGGCACACAAATACCGGAGGGCATTCATCCATTTCTTGACACGCATAATCAAAACGGTGTGACAGCAGAAAGCTTTTTACAAACAAAAATGCAAAACAGCATGCTGCAGTCACTTACTGCAGCTAAAGGCAATTTAGAGCAGCAACTGAACACCTATAAAAGCAATAGCATTATATCAACAGGACAAGTGCAAAAAATGGAAGCAAATATTGCGCTTGTTGAACAATTTCTTGTGGCTAAAAAAGAAGCGCAACAGCAGCGGGAAGTGATGCAACAATTGGCAGCAAGCAAGGGCTAAAGTAATATTTTAAAAGTCAGCTGCTTTAGCTAAATAGTTGTTTCTTTTATTGTCCTCTCGTAGTATTTACCACAAAAGATTTTCGTTGCTTTTCCTTAAGTGATACCTCTGAAACCAATGTTTCTATTGTTTTCAAAGAAAACTCCCTCTATTTTCATTTGATCAAAACACCACATAAAAGCGTCCAAAAGCCGGCAACTGCACGGCTTGTTGGACGCCCTCCTTACCTTTTCTTCATTCCTTTTAAAAGCTGGGCAACATTTGTATCCTCTGCCTGTACAGGCTTTTGCTCTACAATCGTTGCGTCCTTTCTCGGCTTAACGAAAAAACCCCAGCCAAAACGACGTAGTGTAATATCAATAAAGAATAATAGCATACCTGCTAATAATAGCCATGTAGCAATATTTTGACGCTCCGCGCCCTTCGTTGTGAAGTCGCGGAAAATTTCGGCTGGCTCCTTCAAAATAGCACCGCCTGTTCGCTCCGTCAATTCTTCCACTAACCTGTCATTGACAGGCCTTAACTCGTACTCTGCACTGTATGGAACAGTTAAACCAGCCTGGTAAATGGCCTGCTCCTCATCAGCAATGCGGAAGAAAATAAGCCCTTGCTCTGCCTCCACCGTCGCCCTTACTTGGGATGCGGAAATCATCTCAAGTTGTGTTTCCAGCTCTTCTCCTGCTTCATTGACAGCAACAATATCTAAAAAAGCGGCCTCATTTGTCGGGTCTGTAATCATAAAGGTACCGTCTGCCTCTAAACGTACATCGTAGGCGATATCATTATAGCTTGGGAGCATTTGTGATAGCATCGTTTGCCAAAACATTCCCCAATCCTGCCATCTCGCAAAGTCGCCTGTCCATTTTCCCGTTGAATCAGACGTAAAGGCAAAAGTTTTCCCTAAGCCATATTGCCATTGCGCAAGCACAGGATCTTCCTTTGCGCTTTCTGCCACTACAATCGCTCCTTGCTTTGCTGTCGTTCCGATATAGGCATTCATCTCCGGTACACCTTGCGCGAACAACGCATTCCAGCCTGGCGCATTATAAATCGTAGGATAAAATGGGTTATCCTCAATATAAGTGCGTGAAATCATCGCTGTTTCGCGCGATAAAATCGAAGGAATCATTTGCTCATCAATTACATCATAAAAGCGCCCACTTCCCATTTCACTTAGCTGTTGTAATAACGCACCATCTGCGTCACTACCAATCGCTACGGTTGATAGCGTAATGTTATTATTTTTGCCTTCTTCAATTAGCTCCTCATAATTACCAGACTGGGATTGACCATCTGTTAATAAAATAATATGTTTGCGCTGTAATTGTAAATCAGCTAAATTTTCATAGGCTAGCGATAATGAGCTATAAATTTCTGTACCACCACCCGGTGTCACCGATAATATCGTATCGACAGCATCCTCCTTGCTACCTAACGGACCTGTTTCGATAATTTCCCACGGACGGTCATCAAAGGCGATAAAGCCTAGTGTATCCTCCTCACGTAGCAATTCTACAGAACGTGCTGCCGCTTCCTTAGCAAGCTCTAGCTTATTGCCGTACATGCTCCCAGAACGGTCAAGCACAATAACAAGACCTAATGAAGGGAGCTGCTCCTTGCCCTTTATCTCCATTTCAACAGGTAATAATGCTTCAATTGGTGTTTTAAAATAGCCCCCTAAGCCAAAGCTATTTTCTCCACCAATCATCGCAAAGCCTACACCGAAGTTTTTCACAGCCTGCTCAATAACGAGCATTTTTGCTTCTCCGACTAAATGCCCTGATACATTATCAAAAATAATGGCATTATATTGCAAATAGCTTGAAAGGTCGTTTGGTAAGCTGGTAGCTGCGACCACATCGTAGTTAATAGCATGCTGGCCTAATGCAGCAGCTATTGGCGATGCCGTGTCATAGCCATTAACAATTAACAGGCGCGGCTCACTTTGTACCATCGTTATACTTGTCAGCTTATTATTTTCATAAATCGCATCTTCTCCAACTTGTACAACAGCCTCATATTTTACAAGACCTTCTGATTTCATACTATGCTTATAAGTAAAAACATTGGAGCCCTCTGTTAATTCAACTGCTTCTCGGTGAATAAGCTGGTCATTTTCGTATAATAAAAGCTCTCCTTGCCCAGCTTCGGTTGCGTAAATTTCTGTTACGAGTTGCTGTTGTTCGCCAGCATATGCAATTTGCGGTGTCACAAAGCTTTTCAATGATACGTCATTAGTCACTTTTTGCTGAAATGGCACGACATCTACGCTCATTGTAGAACCTTTGAACTTGCTCGCAAATTCTAACACATCCCCCTTCGTTTCATTCCCATCTGTTAAGAGGACAAAGCGCGTTGCCTTTTGCGGATCAACAATTCCTGTAGCAATTTGCAAGCTTTGCTCAATATTCGTTTCACCATTATTTTTTAGTGCCGTAAACTTTGGTACTTCCTTTAAATCAGCCGCTAACATCGCTTCCGTTTGCATATTTGAAGCAAAGGAATAAATACCTACTGCTTGGTCATTTTTTTTCTCCTTTAAGCTTTCCACAATAAAATCAGTAAGCTCCTGCTCTGTTGTATTCATTGAGGCTGAACGATCAACTAAAAAAATGATTTGCTGCTCTTTAATCGGTAATAAAATATAGGGACTTGCAAGTGCAAAAACAAGACAGCTTGCTGCTACAATTCGAATCCCTAACACAACAATATGGCTTTTTTTCAGACGCTCTCGCTCTCGCCAATATGTCCAAATAAAATAAATTAATAGTGGAAGTAATAATAACAATGCAAGCGGTATATCAATTCGTAAATCCACGACGTCGTTGCACCTCCCATTCCACAATTAACAATAGTAAAGCAAGCACGATAATCCATGGCACAATGGATGATTTCGACATTTCCTCTCCACCATTATCTGGTAACGCGCCAATTGTATAGCTTGTCCCTTCTTCGATGATGCGCTCCTGTGCCTGCAATTGCACGATGAAGCGTTTCGCCTCATCAGCTGAACGCACGATATAGGCTCCCGGCTTCATTGGGGCTGTTAAAATACCATTGGTAACAGTTGATAAGAATTCATCTTCCTGTGAATAGACAGACCAATCTCCCTGTGCTAATGCCACTACTCGTTCCTCATTCGGTGCAAAAATACCGAGTGAGCTAGAGGATTCGACTAGCTGCTGCTCCACACTCCATAAAAAGAGTGGAAAGGATGGATGCAATGGCCAATCCGTATCTTCAATATCCGCTAAAACAATAATATCTCCCTCAGAGGAAAGTTGGATAAATGGCTTCTCCCCAACGGAAGCAATCGTTTTATAGCTCTCAAAGCCCTCATACAATGCGCTTACATAGACATCTTTTAAGTCGCTAAAGGCAAATAGTGCATCATTCGTTGTCTTTACATTCCCTGCTGCTTCAAATTTTTCTGTGTCGTCCCTACCAAACAAAACGATAGGTTTTTTTGTTTGCCCTAGGAGGGATGTTTGATTCGTTACGATAATTGCATCTTTATTGTCAGCAAGTTGCAAAGCTGGAGCCATTTTGACATTTGGCTGTATTGCCTGAAATCCTTTTTGAATAAGCTGATGCAAGTTTTGATCAACTATTAGCGTCGCGCTAGCTGTTTGCAATAATGCTGTTTGCGTATTATCAACTACATAATCATCTTGCACAGCAATTTTAGCTGCCATCGTACTTGTCATCGCTAAGTTTTTAAAGGTTTTTGCAATGACTTCCTTCGGCGGTAAAGCAATTTCCTCACGAACAAGCTCTTTATTATCCGCATCATACAATGTTAATACTGCCTGTTGCTGCTCTTTCGTATCATTGCGAAGCTGCACAAGTGCCATTGCATGTTGTCCGTCTGTCGTCGCAGCAAAACGTGTAATGGCAATATTTTTTAAATCTTTGGCTGCCCCTTTCACAATCCACTGCACTGTATCTTTTTCAATTGGTAGCTGCATTTTATCAAGCGCATCCGTAAAAATATAAACCGATGTCGGCACATCTCCAATAAAGGCTTGCGCCACATCAAGTGATTTGTGCATTTGAGCTGTTTCATATGTGACTTGTAATGCTTGAATTGCCTGCTCAACCGCATTGGTATTCGTTTCCTGCTGTAATACAGCTGTTGGAGCATGACCTGTTGTAATAAGAGTCACAGGTCTACCGTTTAATTCATGAACTAACGCTAGCATCTCCTCTTTATGTTGCTCGAATGTTGCTTGCTCTTTCCCCGCAAGCATTGTCGCTGACGTATCAACGATAAACACTACTTGTGCCCCAGCAATTTTCGATTTCGTAATAAATGGGTTCATCAAAGCAAGCATCAGTAGTAGTAATGCGAGCAATTGTAAATAGAGCAAAGCATTTTTTTGTAAGTGCTTTAAATAGGGTGATACACGCGTCTCCTGCATAATTTCTGACCAAAAAAGAGTCGAGGATACAGGCTGATCGGTATATTTTTTACGGAAGAAATAATACAGTAGGACAATAACCGGAAAGATGGCCGTCCAGCTATAAATAATTTGACTAAAGCCCATACGGCTCACCTCACCTAATCCAATGTGCTTTCAATAATTGATGGAATATGGCGTGCTGTAAGCCATCCTCCACCTTTAATTGCAATTTGCGAACACCGAAGCGATGGCAAATTGCATCAAATTGTTGCTCATGTAATAAGCGTCTTTCTGAATATGTGTCTAATACCTTTCTCGACATCGTTACATTAACATCATTTCCTGTTTCGCTATCTAAAAGTCGAACATCGCCTGCATAATGTGGGGCTAGCTCTTCCTCTGTAACAATTTGGATGATGCGTACATCTCCAGCAAAGCGTGGCAGCCGTTTCAATAACTGCTCCCATTCTTCAATAGGCTCTAGGCCATCTGTAATAATAAATAATATGGTACTATCTTTCGGCAATGCTCTTAAAGCACCCTGTGCAAAGCGCTCGCTATAATTTGCCTGCTCAATTGCAGAAACGATTTGTAGAAAGGCGCGTCTATATGTGGCTCCTTTACGACGAAACGGTGGGACTAGCTCTTCCTGTAAATAAGAAAAGGAGAGTCGATCATCACGTCCAAGCACCATTAAACCTAGCGATGTGGCTATTTGCCTTGCAAAAAGCCATTTCGTCTCTGCCCCCATCGATTTTGTCGTATCTAGTAAAATATGAACACGCATTTCTTGTTCATCTAAAAAGCGTTTAATAAAATACTTTTCAGTTCTTGCGAAAACATTCCAATCTACCTGCCTAACATCGTCTCCTAAGTGATATTCACGAAAATCTGAAAAATCGAGCGATGCCCCGAAGCGTTGCGAACGGTGCGAGCCTTTATGCTGCCCACGTAATTTGGAGGCCGTTGCTACTTGGAAGCGGCCGATTTTTACGAGCCAATCTTCCGGTAAGACATATTTATTGCTCACTTGCTAACACCTTGCTGCACTTTTTCTAAAATAATGTCGATAATATCGTCTGCTGTCTTACCAGAAGCCTCCCCTTCATAATTCAACAGCATACGATGACGCAATACAGGCTTCGCAACCATCTTAATATCCGCTACTGACACATGAAAACGACCATTCATTAACGCTCGTGCCTTGGCGAGCTTAATTAAACTTTGCAATCCACGAGGACCGCTGCCATACAACGCATATTGCTTTACTTCCTCAAGGGCAAATTCACCTTCTGGATGCGTCGCCACAATAAGCTCTGTTGCATACTCTAGCATCTCCTCAGCTACCAATACTTCCTTGACCATATGCTGTGCCTCAACAAGCTGCTGTGCATCCATTATTTTTCGTAAACTAATTTCTGCAGCGCCAGTTGTGCGTTTCATAATTTCCATTAACTCTTGCTTCGATGGATAGGGTACGAGTATTTTACAGAGGAAACGGTCCATTTGTGCCTCTGGCAGTGGATATGTTCCTTCCATTTCAATCGGGTTTTGGGTAGCCAAAACGAAAAACGGCTTAGCCATCTTTTTCGTATCTCCTAAAATCGTTACCGTTTTTTCACCCATCGCCTCCAGCAAGGCACTTTGCGTTTTCGGTGTTGCACGGTTAATTTCATCTGCTAACACCATTTGACTAAAAATAGGACCTGGCTGAAAAATAAATTGCTGTTTGCCATCTGGCGTTCGCTCAATCATGCTCGTTCCTGTAATGTCTGCGGGCATTAAATCTGGCGTAAACTGAATACGTGAAAATGACAAATCTAGAACCTCTGAAATTGTACGGATTAACATCGTTTTCCCTAAGCCTGGCAAACCTTCTAGCAATGCATGACCATCTGCTAGCACCGCATATAATGTATAGTCAATCGCTTCCTCCTGACCGACAATAAAGCGATGAATTTCTTCCTTTACTTGCTGTAATTTTTTACTCATTTCCGTGTACTGCTGTTCTGAAAATGCCATGAAAATTCCTCCTAGCGCGACTCGATTGACGTAAAATAGGATTGTACAACTGACTGTAAATCTTTTGGTAATTGCAAACGCTCTGAGCTTTCCAAATAGCTATCTTTATACGTGCCAATCACCTCTTCATATGGGCGAACCGTTCCTTTCACAACAGGACCATCTGCCTCTTGCTCTGAAACATGCGAACCTTGACCTAATGCACCACCATCAACAGTTGTCTCGCCTTGTCCACCTATTCGATTAGGGATTGTTAATAAATCTCGGCTTCCTTGACCTGTTCCTGCACCAGAGCCTTGTCCCTGTCCTTGTCCTTGTCCCTGACCTTGTCCTTGTCCCTGTCCTTGACCTTGTCCCTGACCTTGTCCTTGACCTTGTCCTTGACCTTGTCCTTGACCCTGACCTTGTCCCTGTCCTTGTCCTTGTCCTTGTCCCTGACCTTGACCTTGTCCTTGACCTTGTCCCTGACCTTGACCCTGTCCTTGTTGCCCTGGCTGTCCCGCTTGACCTTGTTGACCAGCCTGACCTTGCTGATTGTTTTGATTTGCAGCATTCGCATTGGAATTATTTGCTGCTGCAATTGCATTTTGTAGCGATTTACTTAAAGGTTTTCCTAGATTCCCCATCGCAGCCTGTGTAGCGTTGGCGTTTTTCGTCAATTGCTGCTGTGTTTGTGCCAGCTCCTTCAACTGTTCTACCTCTTGAGCGGTTAAGCCATCGCTTGCATCGCCAGCATTTTGTTCAGCTGTCTGCTTATCCTTTAGTTGCTGCTCCTTTAGCGCCAGCTCTTTTTGCTTTTTCACCATCTCACGCAAAGCTTCCTCCGCCGTCGTCGCTTCTTTCAATTTATTTTGCAATTCCTTCAATTGCTCTTTTACTTCTTTTGACTCTGCTTTTTTTTCCAACTGCGCAACTTCTTTTTTAATATCCTCTATTACTGCTTGCTCTTTTTCCACTTCAATCGCTTCCATTTGTGACTTGGCAGGGAACATATACATCACAGCCAGTAAACAAACAGTAACGATAACGCCAATTAGCGCTTTCGGGCGAAACAATTGCTTTTCGCGTTGCTTAAATGCCGCAAATGCTTGCTCCATATTGCGTATCGCCTTTTGCAGCAATGATTGCACAAGCGGCTCCTGGTCATTTTTAAAAGATAACGACGTCACAAGTTCATTATGAGCAAAATAACTATCTAGCTTAAACAAAGCCTCCTGTTCACGTACTGGCTTCCACCAAATGATGATAAGCGTTACAATAAAACAGGCAACAAACGCTAGAAAAGCTGTTTGGCGATAATACGGCCAGACGAACAATCTTGAAATAATCATGATTGAAGCGCTCGCAAGCAATGCAAAAAACAAGCCATATTGCGCAAGCGGTATGCTTTTTTCTAGTCGTAAACTTCTTTTTGCACGTTGAATATAGCTTCGTAATTGCTTACGCTGCTCCATGTCCATTCCTCCTTATCGATTGCTCTTCATATTGGCACGCAATTTTTTGATTGCAACCGTTAAAGTAAATAAAATAATCACACTATAAAAAATTAAATACGTTACCCAAACAGGTAGCTTAATGCCTGACAACTCCGCTAATTGTCTGCCCATTTCTGGCTCAATTAATGTTAGTATTAAAGCACCCGGATTAATTGCTGCCCATAAATAAGCCATAAAGGAGCTCGATGTGCCTGTCGGGACCATCATTTGACTAAACGCAATCGTGACGAAGAAGAAAAATGCTGTTATGCCTCCTAAAAAAATAATGGAGCCATATGTAGCAATCATCGCGACAATTGTTTTTTTCGTAATTGTCGAAAACATCACGCCGATACTACCAACTGCTATAACTGTTAATAAATAAAATAAAAAGATAGATGCAATTTGCGATGGCGAGACACCACCAAATAAGAAAACTAAGCTATATAAAGGCAAGCCTGCAATAAGCATTAATACAAGAAACGACACTGATGATAATAATTTACCTACTACAATTTGCGTGGAGCTTTGTGTTGTCGTTAATAAAATATTTAATGTTTGCTTTTCTCGTTCACTGCTAATTGCACCTGCTGTTAAGCTCGGTGTAATAAATAAAACAAGTGCCATTTGAATAATTGTTAGCACGGCAAACATCGCAAAGCTCGTGTCAGGTCTGAAGAAGCCCTTGCCTGTAAAGCCTGTTGTAATTAATAGGAAGCCTGCAATAAAAATCACTAATACTGCCAAATAAAACATTAAACCTGAGAAGCTTTTAAAGGAACGGAAGCGCAACTTCAGCTCCTTTACAAATACTGGATTATATAAGCGTTCCATCACTCTGCATCCGCCCCTTTCGTAATTGCCATGAAGACATCCTCCAAGTCTTTTTCTTCTTCCGTTAAAGCATAAATCGGTAAATCCGCTAAAATTGCCTTCTTTAGCAATGCTACCTGCTCCGCATCAGTTCCTCGGTAATTAAATTCAAGTTCCAGCTTACTTTCAATAATATCAATTGTAGATATTTGCGGGTCTTCCTCTAAAAAAGCACGCACTTCATTTAAACGGCCCGTCACTTTTACCACAATGCGCTTTTCACCCTGTAGCTGCGCTTGAATTGTCGCTACATTTCCATGTGCAATCAGCTTCCCATTATCAATTACACCGATTTCATCACACATTTCCGCCAGCTCAGGTAAGATATGCGAGGAAATTAAAATTGTCTTCCCCATCGTTTTTAAATTGCGCAAAATATCGCGCATTTCCACTCTTGCACGTGGGTCTAGTCCAGATGCCGGTTCATCTAAAATAAGCACCTTAGGGTCATGAATTAAGGCTCTTGCTAAACATAATCGCTGCTTCATACCACGCGATAATAAGTCAACATATTCATAGCGCTTGCTCGTTAAATTGACTAGCTCTAATAGCTGTGGAATTAACAGCGCGCGCTCCGCTACTTGAATGCCGTAGCTTGCACCATAAAAGTCTAAATATTCATCTACCTTTAACTGGTCATATACACCAAAAAAGTCTGGCATATAGCCAATTTGCTTACGCACCTCCTTCGGCTCCTTTACGACGCTCTTTCCATTAATAATAGCATCTCCCGAAGTCGGTGAAAGCAATGTTGCTAAAATGGAGAAGGTTGTTGATTTACCTGCGCCATTTGCGCCTACAAAACCGAACACGGTTCCCTCTGCTAATGACAAATTTAATTGATCTAAAGCGATAAAGGAGCCGTATTTTTTCGTCAAATTTTGAATTTCAATCATTATTTCGCCACTCCTTTCAGCTCAACATTCGGTAATGTCGTTTCAAGTGCCCCCTGATTTGTTGAAAATGCAAGCTCTAAACGAATTTCACCAAATTCATTAATGTAATCGTCAGCATTGGCTGTTATTGCCGTGCGCGCTTCTTCCAAAGGCTCATAGGCATTTGTGCTGTTATTCCAAACCGTTAGCTTCATATTAATCGTATCTTTATTAGCAATATGAATTTCATCTAGTCGCTCAATATGCTGCATAAAATTATGTGGCAATGAAACGATTAACTCATACGTACCATCAGATAAATACCATTTATTCACTTGTTTATCATATAGCTCGTAATAGCCATTTACCGCTAGAGGAAGTAGCTCATAATTTAAGTTACTTTGCTTTATTGTAAATGGTCCTGATAACTCTACTTTACCTTCAAAGGGCTGTACGAAATAAGAAATCGTCGACATATTAGCACCAGTCTCAAGCTCAACACCTACAAGTGCTTGCTCTGCCCATGCGCTAATGATTGGTTGCTCCTCTTGTTCAGTTACAGTACTTGTCATCGCTTGTAAACGCTCAATTCGAATAGGGTCTATATCCTCTTTCGCTGTTGGATAAGTATAATTATATCGGTTGTAGTAGGTCGGCTTTTGCAATGTTGTTAATTTCACATCTTTGTCGACAGTAAGCGTACCATTCGCTTCAATATCACCTAAATTTACTACCTTTAAGCCCGAATGTAGCATGACATCCTTTAAATCAAATGGGAAGTTATTTTTAATTGTCCCTGTAATTTTTTCATTTTTTAAAGTTAAATCAATATCCATTTTCCCAACATCTTGCGCAGTTGTTGTACCCATAAATGATTGTACAGACCAATAGCTTAAATTGCGCATTGTTAACGTCGTACCATCTGCGTGTTCCTTAATATACGAGTTTTCATATAAATTACCTGAACGACCACCTGCAAAGCCACCACCATAATTGCGCATAGCAATTGCCGTTGTATTATTATTTGCATTGACGACAAAATCACCGCTACGATTTGTTAAGATGGATTCGATATAGTAACCATTTAAACTATTATCCTCGTTTACTTTATAAACGGCAGATTGCTGTACTTGCGGCTGCATAATACGTCCCTGTGCCCCTATAATGAAGAGCGCAATTGACACAACAACAGATATGACAGGAATAACCCACCAAGCATGTTCACGCTTATCTAATTTTCTTAAAATAAAGTAAAGAATAGGCCCAATTAAAATAATATAAATAACAATGACAATCAATGTGAAGCCCATTGAAACCTCAAATGATGGGAATAATTCATTCACTGAGCGTAAGTCATACATAATTTGTTCAAATGGTGATTGATAATACATTCCCGAATTATAATTAGAAAACTTCTGAATGTTTAACATTTTCGCTGTTAATGCTGCGTAACCATCCATCGATGCAAGCGGTTGGTCTCCTAATGAAAATGCTGTTTGAATTACTTCACCACTACCGACTTTTTTCCTAGCAGCTAAAACTGTTCCTTCATCCGCAAGCACAGCAGTACTATCATTATTTAGAGTATTTGCATATGCTTGAATTGAATCTGTAAAAGTTCCACCATTTGATAATGTTGACAATGTCTCTGCCGAAACCGTCAGCATTTCATTCGATAATGTTAATGGCAAATAATCTTGAAAAATGCCTGCAGCCGTATTTATTTGCTCCATCGCACCAATCACAAGTGTGCCGCCATCCTGCACCCATTTCAACAATGCTTGCTGCTGCTTTTGTGATAAATCTGCAACGGACACTTCATCCAAGACAATAATATTAGCCATCGCTAAGCCCAATGCATCCTCAGGCAATGTATACCCTTTGATTTGATTCAAATGTATTACTTCCGTTTGATAGTTTGGTGAAAATTGCGATAGTTTTAAATATTCACTTAAGCGATCACTGCTATCCGTTACAGTAAAAACAAATGTCGACATCGGGTCTAAAAAATTCGTTTGTAGTCGCTTTGTCCCTTTATATTTTATTTTCTTATCCTTTTCAATCCCGCCTTCAAAAAAGGTGAATATTTCTTCCTCTGAATAACTATAATCTGATAAGCCATTCAAATATAATTCAAATGTTTTTTCCTCACCACTTGCTATCGAAATAGGGATAACAAGGGCTGAGGCTGCTTCATAGGAATACGACGCATTGACAACCATATCCCCATTGAAATCATCTCCAGTATTTTTAACTGTTACATATAAAGGTGCAGGCTGCATATGCTTCGCCTTACCGTTAATGCCTGCCTTCGCATCCACCTCTAAAGCTGGTGCCGCGCTAGCTTGTCCAGCTGGTAAAAACAAGCTAACCATCAGCATCACTACGAGTATGTATGCCGCTATTTTTACACGTCTCAAAAGCTCAACCCCTCTTCATATTCATTGGTTACTATCAATAATTATACGTTTTTAAACCCCATTAGTTCCAATTATTATGAAATTTTCAGAAATTCTTAAGAAAAGCTTCATTTTCATAATGAAAATAACGAGTTGGTATTTATATTATTAGACGAATGGTGAAGTACTTTGTTACATGAGGAAAAGTAGAAGCACAAAAAAATATCATGAAAAACGTCCCAAAAGCCGGCTACTGAAAGGCTTTTAGGACGCTACGAGAAGTGTTGATTCAGCTTCCGAACAAGTTTTGAAGTTTTGTGAGCGAATTTAAGTGTTTTACGAGCAAATTTAAGTGTTTTACGAGCGAATTTTCATAGTTTATGAGCGAATCGCTACGTTGGACCTAAAAAAGTGCCGCTGTTCAAAGAAAACTAACCGCATATTTTATCAAAACATCATTAAAAGCGTCCAAAATGCTGGCTATTGCACGGCATTTTGGACGCTCTCTCACTTATATTCATATAAGCATCTTGCATGGTCTTGCACGACTTCTACAAATGCAGCTACTTGGCGCAACTCAAAGGAAGATTCATAGCCAATCAACCATGTATCTCGTGTTAGCCCTAAATCGTTTTCTGTATTTGTTAACGGCATTTTGTTCATATGCTCCGCGCCATTCAGTGTAATGGATGGCAATATTGCGTAACCAATACCGTTCATTACCATTTGCTTGCATGTTTCAATTTGGTCGACGACAATTTGATGGCGGGGATTGGAATGAAAATGTCGCTGCCACCATTGCTGAATTTCCTGATAGTAATTTGAGTCACTTTTAAATTGAATGAATGGGCGGTCTGTCGTTTCAATTTCCTTTAAGTTCGTAATCTCAGTATCCACAAAATACATCATATCCCGGAATAAATGCAGTTTTTTGCCCTTCCAATCAACTTGCCCCCGTACAATGCCAACATGTGCCTCGCCCTCATAAAGTGCCTTCACAATTTCTGAGCTCCAACCTGTCATTAACGAAATTTTCGCATCTGGATATTGAGTGACAAAATCCTTCAACACTTTCGGTAGCCAATTTTGCCCTACAATAGATGCACAAGCAATTTTTAACGTACCATGGACTTTCGAATTTAGTGCCTGAATCATTTCGAAAATTTCCTCTCGCTTGGCAATTGAATCAATCGCATATTGAATAACAAGCTCACCAGCCGGTGTCGGGGATAAGCCTTTTGGAGAACGCAAAAATAGCTGTATGCCCCAATCTTTTTCAATCGACTGTAGTCTTTGAGATAGTGCTGGCTGCGTTAAAAATAAACGCTCTGCCGCTTTTCTCATATTGCGCTCCTCCGCTAATATTTTAATAATTTCAGCCTCCGTCGCGGTCATCGTTTCACCCCTAATTCTTTAAGTAGACTTATAGGGGGTGTCAGGAAAACTTTCTCTCCCGACACCCCCGATTTCTGCCTATATTTCACTTGAATAGATATGTTTTTTTAATTGTTTTAAAATAACTCGGCGCGTCATAATGCCGGCAAATGTCCCATCTTCCTCTATTACACATAGAAAAGCATGGTTAATTACTAAATCTAATGCTCGTCGAAATGTATCCGTTATTTTTAAATAGGCAACGTCTTGATCCATGACATCCTCTACTCGAATTGACCCAAGTCGATCATATTCAATACGCTCTAGTCCCAAAATTTCCTCTGTAATCATTTTCGTACTAAGCAAACCTTGTAATCGGTATTTCACATCTAACACTGGCACCGATGAATAACCTGTTTTTGTCAAAACTAACAGGGCATGCTCTGCACTGTTGCCACTTTGAACATGCGCAACCTTTTCCGCCGGAATGACTAATTCAGCAATTGGCATCTCAAGTATAGCTTTATTATTAATTGAAATCATGACATCATAACTCCTTTTTGCGTTCTTTCACTAGAATCGCACCCTTACTACTATCATATCACACTTTATTTCATTATGACTATGTGAAGGTCGGAGAAGTTGCCATGTAAAAATAGGATGTCTGAAAAGCAGCGTGTTAGGTTGCTTTTCAGACATCCCCTCAGTAAGAGCCAGTAGTTGCCCAGTAATAAAATATAATAATGCCTAGAAACAGGTTCATAATAAAATACATAACGATAATCGGATTTAAAAGAAATGGATGGTCTTTTATTGCCTCATTTATTGGCGTGTCTTCAATAGTAGACTGTCTTTCCGTTTCTTTTGCAATACGCACCGTTGCATAATAACTCCAAGCAAGCAAGAGTACACCGACAAAAATAGCTGGATAAAGCCACATGCCCAACAGAAACACTCCTTTCGTTTCATTTAGTATGAGCTTATCCAGCTAAAATTTATTCAATTTTCAAAGTAGGACTAAAGTGTTAATTCTCACCTAAAACGGAAATTGATTTAACCACGCGCCACCATCTAAAGTGACACATTCACCGTTCATGTACGCTGCTTTATCAGATAATATAAATGTCGCTAAATTAGCAATTTCTTCTGGCGTGCCAAGACGTTTTAATGGTACAGATTCAATTGTACGTCGTGCTTGCTCCTCCGATTCCCAAAGCTTATCAGCTCCACCCGTGCGTTCAATTGGTCCTGGGGCAATGGCATTTACGCGAATGCCATATTGTCCCCCCCATTCAACTGCTAGAGAGCGCGTCAATGATAAGACACCTGCTTTAGCAGCAGCGGAATGAATAACCCCTGCACCTGCTCCCCATGCGTATGTTGCAACCATATTTAGAATGGAACCTTTAATATTATTTTCAATCCAGTAGCGACCTAGCTCAGAGGAACAATAAAAAGTACCATTTAATACAATATCGATTACTGCCTTCCAGCCATTTGGTGATAAATTTTCAGCTCTCACTAAAAAATTCCCCGCCGCATTATTAACAAGTCCATCTACCTGTCCAAATTTTTCAATTGAGAAGGACAACATTGCCTTCACATGCTCCGGCTCGCGAACATCCATTTGAAATATTTCGATAGTGTCGCCAAAGCTTTTTATTTCTTCCTTTGCCTTTGTTAAGCGCTCTACATCTCGTCCTGTAATAATGACATTTGCCCCATCTTGTACAAATTGCTTTGCCATAGCTAGCCCCATCCCACTAGAGCCACCTGTAATAATAATTGTTTTATGCTGTAACATACATACGCCCCCTTGTAATAGATAATGAATGAATTATCATTCATATTTTGTGCAACAAAAAATTTATTCGCTACACTTACTTATATATTACTACGGGCAAATCCAAAAATATACTGCAATTATCAATTATGCCTCAGCTAACTCTTATTCAGATTTTTTGAGCTAAATTGGTGGAAGACCACCTCGACATATGTCAACAGTTAACTGACCTGCATCACGCAGCCTTTCTTCAAAATCTGTGACATCCGCCGGGACTTAGGCTAGTTATAATGTTGCTCACTTAGTCGTTATGTTAGTATGCAATGTTCTTAGATTGGTTCCTCTTTGATAGCGGGTGTTTGGACACACATTGAAATTGATTTTATCTCGTTGCGGAATACATGTGTTGAAAGAAGTTAAAGCTAGGCCTATCTCATTTGAAATTTGTCTGCCTAGCTTTGTTATTGCTTTTAAATTGAACAGTTTAGTGAAAATATTGCTCCACTATTTGCTCAGCTGGTAATGGGCGATTGTACAAGTAGCCCTGTACTTTTTGACAGTTGCTTTCCCTTAAAAATTGCTCCTGTGCAGTTTCCTCTACGCCTTCAGCAATCACTTCTAGCCCTAGGTTTTGGGCTAATAAAATAATTGTTTCGACAATCGCTTTATTTTTTTGATCCTTCTCAATATCTGTAATAAACGACTGATCTATTTTGATAATATCGATTGGATACTCCTTTAAATAGCTGAGCGATGAATAGCCTGTACCAAAGTCATCAACCGATACATATACACCGAGCTCTTTTAAGCGACGTAAAATAGATGTTGTTTCATATAAATCTGACATGGAGCTTTCCGTAATTTCAAGTTCTAAATAGCGTGGTTCAATATTATACTCTGTTAATAATGCTGCAACGCGATTTACAAAATCCTTTTGCTTGAACTGCTTTGGTGAAATATTAACAGCGATGCGTACCGGTTTAAAGCCACACTCTCGCCACTCTTTTTGATATCGGCAAACGCGTTCTAAAACCCACTCACCAATACTAATAATCAGACCAGAAGATTCAGCAATTGGAATAAATTGAGCTGGTGATACCATACCAAATTTTCTATTTTTCCAGCGGATAAGTGCTTCAAAGCTATCAATTTTATTTGTTTCTAAATTCACTTGTGGCTGAAAATAAATCGTAAATTCGTTTAATTCAATTGCTCTGTGTAAATGGGCTTCCATTAGAGCTTCGTTAGGGAAATAATGATTTAATTCCTCACTATAATAACAATAATGTCCTCTTCCATTATTCTTCATATAGAACAAAGCTTGATCAGCTTGATGAAGCAATATATCTAAATCTCTTTCTTCAATTGTCGCTAAGGAGATTCCTACTGAAGCAGTAATAAAATATTCTTGATTATCTACAATAAACGGCTCTTGCAAACTTTGTAAAATATTGTATGCAATCGTCTCTACTTCATCTAACTCTTCATAATGGAAAATGATTACAAATTCATCCCCGTTATGTCGAAACACTTCACAATACTCACTACGCAAGCCTTTAAAGCGTTCACTAACCTCAAATAATAATTGATCTGAGCGCTGTTTGCCTAAAGATTCGTTAAATTTTTTAAAGCGGTCTAAATCCACAAGTAGTAATGCAATATTCGATGTTTTTTTGAAATTATCTTCATCTGTCCATTGCTTATTTAGTGCACGTCGATTGTAAAGCTCTGTTAATTCATCGTAATAGGCTGAGCCCATAATATGCAAACTTTGTTCATCTATAATCGGTGATGCAACTAAAGAGCGCATAATAACAACAATGTATTCCTCGTCTTGCTCTATAATTGTTTGTAATACAACCGCTATTTCTGCATCATCAATTCTAATTCTTTTTATTTCTTGGTCATTTTGTAAAATGAACTGCTTTACTTCAGGCCAATTTATTTGATGAAAAAACTGCTCGGCATCCATTCCCTCGTTAAATGAACAATTAAATAAATGGACTGCTTTACAATTCGCACACTGAACAACATATTGTTGCTCAGTATATTGTAAAACTACAATTGCATCAAATGGATTTAGTTGAATAATTCTTTCGAGCAAATTGCTCATATTCTGCTTCATCATGTTGTTCTCGAATCCTCCAGACAAATGTTATTTCGCGTCTGCCTATTCCTCAAGTTTGACTGTACCAATCGCTTCTTTTAAAAATAGCTCCTGACTGTTAATGCGCTCTACGCCCGTATATCCTTCTTTATAATGATATTTGCCATTTGCATCTTGAATACGCGCCTTTTGATTATCTTCTAATTGCAAGTCCATAATATCCATAATGCGTTGTTTAATATCCATTGAATAAATTGGGAATAAAATTTCTACACGATTCACCATATTGCGCGTCATCATATCTGCAGACGATAAAAATAGTTTGTTTTCCCCGTTGTGATGGAACCAAAAAATGCGTGAATGCTCTAAAAAGCGTCCGACAATACTCGTTACGCAAATATTTTCGCTCACACCTTTTATTCCTGGACGCAAGCAGCAAATACCACGAATAATTAACTCAATTTTCACTCCCGCTATTGAAGCCTCATAAAGCTTTACCATTAAGTCCTTATCTGTTAATGAATTCATTTTCGCTTTTATAGAGCCATTGCCGTACTTTTTATGACTGCGGATTTCCTCATCAATTAACTTAATAAATTCATCTCGAATATCATAAGGCGATACAACTAAATGATGGAATTGTGGCTTTTCCGTATAACCGCTTAAATAATTAAAGAAGTTCGTTGCATCAATACCGAATTCTTTATGCGATGTAATAATGCCCATATCCGTATAAATTTTAGCTGTTGCGTCATTGTAGTTTCCTGTTCCTAAATGCACAAAGCGCTCAATTTTCCCAAGTCGTCTGCGCACAACCAATGTAATTTTAGAATGGGTTTTTAAATTATTCATCCCATAAATAACTAAGCAGCCTGCCTGCTCAAGTAACTTTGCCCAATGCACATTATTTTCCTCATCAAAGCGAGCTTTTAACTCTACTAAAACTGTTACCTGCTTGCCGTTTTCTGCGGCCTGCTTCAACGCTTGAATAACTGGAGAGTTTCCACTTACTCGATACAATGTTTGTTTAATTGCTAGAACGGATGGGTCATTCGCTGCTTCTGTAATAAAATCAACAATCGGCACAAATGATTCATACGGATGATGGAAAAATAAATCTTGCACTAGAGCCTTTTCGAATAAATTCTCCTCGGAGCTTAAATCTTGTGGTGGCTGTGGAATAAAGCTTTCGTACATTAAATGTTCGCGCCCCTCAGAAATAGCTTTAACAAAGGAAAACATAAATGTTAAATCAAGTGGTCCGTCAATTTTAAATACGTCAGATTCTTCGATTTCAAATTCCTCTAATAAATATTCAAGCACATCGTCAGCCATTTCACCATCTCGAACTTCTAGACGGCTTCCAACGCCCCACTTGCGCTTCTTCAACTCTTTTTCGATTTCCACCAATAAGTCTTGTGCGCCTTCTTCGTGAATCGTTAAATCCGCATTACGAGTTAAACGGAAAGCCTGTGAGGATTTCACTTTGTAGCCATAGAACAGCTTATCAATTTGGCTCATAATCACATCTTCAAGCAAGACATACACCGTCTCACCATTATTGCTAGGTACCTGAATAACACGTTCTAACACAGATGGCACTTGAACGATGGCAACTTTATCGAAATGCTCCAACTCTGTATCATTGTTATTTTCTAGCATAACAAGCAGGTTTTGTGTACGACCTAAAAGAGTTGGAAAAGGACGATAAGCATCTACTGCAACTGGTGTCAGTACAGGGAAAATCGTTTCTTCGAATAGCTCATGAATGTATTTCTTTTGCTCATTAGTCAATAACTTTAAATCGCGAATAAAAACATTTTCTTTCGACAGCAGCTCATCAATTAGGTGGCGATACACTTCCATTTGACGACGAACCAATGCCTGTGTACGCTCGGCAATTTTTGTTAATTGCTCTTTAGGTGTTAAACCAGATTTATTCTCTGCCTTATGAAAACCTGCTCTTACTTGATCTTGCAGACCTGCTACACGCACCATAAAAAACTCATCCAAGTTAGAACTAAAAATGGCTAAAAATTTTAAACGTTCAAGTAGTGGATTCGTAATATCTTCTGCTTCTTCTAGTACACGTTCATTAAATGCTAGCCAACTTAACTCGCGATTATTATAATATTCAGGCTTACTAATCTCTTCAAGTAAAGCTTCGTTCGATATGTTAGTATCTACATTTTCATGATTATTATTCATTTGCTCTGTACTAAAATTTGCTGGCATTATTCGTTCCACCCTTCCACTTCAAATTTAATTTTTAAATCGCACTTAAATAAGCGTTCAAGATGCTTTTTATGTCTATTCGCTTGATATTCCTCTGCAACAGCGTTTCTCTTTGTTGTGACGATACAGACGATTTCTTCATCTGTTTTTTCGAGTGTCACTCTGCTAACCGCGTTTCTTTTCGAAATATTCAAGCCATAAACAAACTTTAAAATTGCGCCTAAATCACGTAAATCCTTCTGTTCTTCCTTGGAAAACCAGTTAGAAAACGGCTGTACAAAGCGCTCAAAATACTCTTTATTTTTATAAGAAGCTAATAACGCTATTTTCATTCGCTCTATTTGTGTTATCCCTGGTATAGCCTGATTGGCAATTAAGTAAAATGTGTGCTGGCTTGCTGAATCAAGCTCAATATACTCGCCTATCGCATATAGCTTGGCGGCACGTTTAATAAGCTCCAAATGGGCTTCATTATAATGAAACACTTCTAAATGACAGACGTCTCGATATAATTGCTCTGCTAAATTACTTAGTAGCATGACTTCTTCTTCAGAGCGCCCATACTCAAAGGCGATGCGGCGAGCATTAATATTAAATACATTATATTTATCGAAGGCGGTCACATTACTGCCTGCAACTCGATTAATAATTAAGCCTTCACGCAGGCCTTTTTTACTTATTTGGAAATGCTTCGAGTTCACCACTTCCATTAATGCGGCAAATGCTTCAAGTGCAAGCACAATAATATCCGCGCGATCTGCAGATAGGCCATCTAAGTTTTTCAGTTGCTCATAGCTCATACTTCCAAGCTCCAATTTCAATGTGTCAATATTTTGCTTCGTCATTTCAAAATGATGTACGTCTGAAATTGGATAATCTATTTTTTGCTGATATACCTGTCCAATATTCCGGCTACTTCCCCCGATTCCGATAATAGGTAAAGTCACATCCACAATCCATGGCAATGACATAAATTGCCGACGTAGGAAACTGCGCAATCGCTTCTTTTCTTCCTCCGTAATAATTGTGTTTTTGACATAGTTTTGCTTAAGCGATACTGTTCCAAATGGAAAGCTATGTGTTTTAAGTAGCTTTTTGTTTTTAAATAAAGTAATTTCTGTAGAACCACCGCCTATATCGATTGTTACTGCTGATGGTGTAGACATTGAATTAACAACAGCTAGAAAGCCAAAGTATGCCTCCTCTTCCTCCGATAAAACATCCACCGTCATTCCAAGCTGCTGTTGCATTCTTTGTACAATTTCCGTATTATTCGTCGCCTGACGCACTGCAGCAGTTGCCGCAATTTTAATGTCCTTAATATTATAATCCTCTAAAATTTGTTTAAATGACTGCAATAAATCCTGTAATAATTGAATGCCTTCCTCAGACATTTCGCCACTTGGTAAAATATATGTACGCAGTCTTGCAACCTTTTTCATATTTCCGAATTCTCGTAAACCTTCATCCTTGCTATAACGATACATAACGAGACGGACAGTATTTGAACCAATATCAATAATCGCTGTTCGCATATCTTTCATAAATCTCGCTCCTTTTCATCTATTCAAATTATTCGTCATATGCTTTAACATTTTTTATGCGAAATAGCTACTTATCCGTCAATTATTTTTGATTCGTCATTTGAATCTACTACGTCTTTGTTAATGTAGATGTCCAAAAAGCCGGGATAGCTTGCATTTTGGATATTTTTGGTAGTGCCGCTTCAAAGAATTCACTTGCAAGAGGGTTCTTTGAAAAGGGATAAACACTAGGTTTAGCAGCCTATTTTTGAATTTAAAATAAGCGTAAGCTCATTTTTCACTGCACTGAGGAGAAGTTCGTTGTTTGAAACAACCACTAGAAATTATGTACCTTTCGCCTTGCTTTATATACCAAAATGATGTGCTTCTACGGTTACTTGCCGTAAAATTACCGCTTTATCAAGATAAAAAGTCGGAATACCTTTATGTAAGCATCCGACTTTTCATTTACGTATCAATGATAGGTGCTCACTACAAAATAAATTGATCTACACGTAAAATTAGCTCTGCGATTTCTGGCTTTGAAATTTGATCCTCGGCACCAACCTGATCTCCTTTATGTCGCAAATCATCTGTAATTAAGCTAGAGAATATAATAACAGGTAATATCTTTAAATCAGGATGTGTTTTAATTCGCTTCGTTAAATGATGTCCATCCATCTGTGGCATTTCAATATCTGTAATGACTAGCTGTACATGTTCAGCGATATTTCCGCCAGCCCTAGCTAGCGCTTCTAAATAATTTAAAGCGTCTTGTCCATTTTCAAAAAAATCAATATTATCGTAGCCAGCTTCATGCATCGTATCATGTAGGAGCTTACGCAGTAATGGTGAGTCCTCCGCAATAATAATTTTCTTTTCGGAACGCTCGCGCTTACCTAATTTTTTCACTGCCTCCACGCTTATACCTGAATCTGGGTTAATATCTACCATAATTCTTTCAAAATCAAGCAGTAGAATCATCTCATCATTATGCTTAATAACACCAATAACTTGCGAAACTCCACCTTGATACATATCGGACGGCTTTTCAATTTGATTCCATGAAATGCGATGAATTTGTGTCACATTGTCCACATGGAATACGACGCGCTGCTTATTAAACTCCGCAACGATATATTTTTGCTGTGGACCATGTTGTAAATGATTCAGCCCTAATACCTTTAACATATCGACAACAGGCAGCACTTCACCGCGCAGTTGAATAATCCCTTCTACATGTGCGTGAGCATGTGGAATAAATGTGACAGGTATCGGTTGAATGATTTCTTTCACTTTAATAACGTTAATTCCAAACTTATTATTGGCCACTTCAAATTCAACGATTTCTAATTCATTAGTACCACTTTCTAATAAAATACCTTTATGATCCAAGGTCGCTCGCCCCTCTCTTAAAGCCCCTATTTTTATACTCCAATTGTATCACAGCAAGGCTATTTGTCATATCACCGTTTTTAATTTTTACAATTACTATACTTTTTTAAGCATGCTTAAAATGAACTATCTAGAAAGGGTAAATCTTATTACTAATACAATCGAAAATTTTACTTTACTCGCTCTTTTAGAAATTAAAAGAATAAAGAGTTGTCTGAAAATAGCGTGCTACTTTCAGACAACTCCAAAATTACATAAACATATTAGCAATTAATAAAACGATTAAACCTGTAAACCACATTAATGTCGTGGGAACTGACCAAACTAAAATTTGCTCTCTCACATTAGTAATACCTGACATACGGTTTACAACCCAGAAAAGGCTATCATTAAAGTATGAAAATACTAATGCACCCATCGCCGCTGCTTGAGCAGCCAGTGCCATATTAACATCCATTTGCGATAAAATCGGTGCTGAAATAGAAGCAGCCGTAATCATCGCCACAGTACCACTTCCTTGCACAAGGCGAACGAGTGAAGCGACGAAGAACGGAATTAAAAATGCTGGCAATGGTAATTCAGCAATTAAATTGGCAATATAGTCACCCGCACCATTTTCACGTAATACGAAGCCTAATGCCCCTCCTGCCCCTGTGACAAGAATAATAATTCCTGCCGACTGAATGCCTTCCTCCATACGCTCAAGCGTTTCTGAGCGCGAAAGATTTCTCGCCAAGCCGTATATTGCGAATAATAAACCGATAGCAACTGCGATAATTGGCTTACCTAAAAAGATTAAAATACCGTAAAAGCCATCTACTAATTCTAACGCAGCCAAAGTTGTATTTAAGAATATTAAGATAATTGGAACTAAAATAGGCAATAAGGATAACATTAATGAAGGTAGTTCCTTTGTTTGCTCCCTTTCATCTATTGCATCGAGTAATTCAGAATAACCAACCTTTTCCTTTGGACGAATAAAGCCTGTTTCAGATGTTTCATCTGGTAATTGATAAATTTTATTGCCTAACCATTTTGCATAAAGAATACCGACAATCATCAATGGTATACCGAATAATAAACCGAGACCAATCATAATCCCAATGTCTACGCCAAAGATTCCAGCAACACCAAGTGGTCCAGGTGTTGGCGGCACAAGTGAATGCGTAATAACAAGACCTGAAGCCAGTGCAACACCAATAGCAATAACAGATTTTCCTGTTTTCTTTGATAATGATTTTACTAATGGATTTAAAATAATAAATGCTGAGTCAACGAAAATTGGAATTGATACGATAAACCCTGCAATTCCCATCGCCCATTCCTCTTTCTTTTTTCCAACAAAGCGAATTAAAGCATAGGCTAGCGTTTCAGCAGCGCCCGAAACCTCAAGTATTCGTCCCATCATTACACCTAAACCGATAATAATACCGACAGAGGCAAGCGTACTACCAAAACCTGCTGAAATTGTATCTGCGACAGCTGCTGGCGCCATTCCACCTACAATCCCTGCGATAGATGCTGCAATAAGTAACGCTACAAATGCGTGAACTTTCGTTTTTAATACTAATAAAATTAAAGCGATAACACCGAGTAAAAGCCCGGCCATTAACTGAGTACCTGATACTGTGTCCATCATAATCCCCCTTAAATGTAAGTGTTTTCATTGTTGTTCAATGAAATGGAGCTATCTGAAAATAATATTTCAGACAGCTCCACTCATCGAGAAGAATGCCATCTAAATGCAAAATTATAAATTATTTTTTGTAAAATTAGGTGCATATTGTGCTGCTACTTTAATACATTCTTCCATGCTGACACTTTCAGCAATATTTTTCCCTGCGATATCAAATGCCGTACCGTGGTCAACAGATGTACGTAAAAATGGCAAGCCATTTGTAATGGAAATTGTACGGTGGAAGTCTGTCATTTTTGCTGCAATATGTCCTTGGTCATGGTAAAGAGATAATACCGCATCATACTTTCCGTTTAATGCTTGGAAGAATACAGAGTCCGCTGGCACTGGACCAACTGCATCAATACCTTCCACGACAGCAGCTTCAATACCTGGTTTAATTTCTTTTACTTCTTCCCAACCAAATAATCCATTTTCACCGCTATGTGGGTTTAAGCCTGCTACTGCAAAGCGGCGATTTTCTACACCTAAGCGTTGTAACGCCTTGTCGCAGCGAATTAAATAATCACGTACACGCTCCTTCGTCATTTGGTCAATTGCATCCTTTAATGAAAGGTGACGAGTTAAGAAGAAAATTCTCATTCCTTTTACTTCAAACATTGTTAATGGGTCCTGTGAACCTGCTAAATCTTCCAGCATTTCAGTATGTCCAATATATGGGACTTTGGCAGCCTGTAAAGACTCTTTATTAATAGGTGTTGTTGCAATTGCTTGTATTTCATCCGCCATGGCAAGCTCCACCGCTTTTTTAATATATTCGAATGCCCCTTGCCCACCTTGCGCCGACACCTTGCCATATTGTAATTCATCAATATTAATATTATTTAAGTTAATCACATCTACGGTACCAAGCTCATATTTGCCCTCAGATGGTTTATTTACTTCATTAATTTGCAAATTAGCTCCTACGATTGCAATTGCTTTTTTAAGCACTGCTGTGTCGCCAATTACGAGCGGCTTACACACATCGTATATATCAGCTTTTGTTAAAGATTTCATCGTAATTTCTGGTCCAATGCCTGCTGGATCTCCCATTGGAATCCCAATAATCGCTCTTTCGTTTGCCATGTTTTATTCCTCCTAATTTTTCGCTTTAAAGTTTTTTATCATGCGGATTAATTAATCTTTATTTTACAAACAATATTTAACAATTTATTAATTTCAACTGGGGGGGCGCTTTCCTCGTGATGCGGCTTCAACGAATTTATTTCGGTGAATGCCTAATAAAAAGCGTTTCTCCCTAAAAAACACGCTAATTTATAGACAATATTTATATAATCAACACACTTGACTTTCTATTAAAAAAATTTTTGCTTCTTCTCTTTCACTAAGCAGAAACACCGCTAAACCTTATACTAAAACACCATCACCAGCATCTAAGTTAATTAGATGACATGGCAATTAAATGGCGTACACTTGTATAAATCGCCTTTTTATCGCCTGCCATACCGCCTTTTGTTACAAGTGGGATACCATCGAAATGTCCCCCAATAAATTGACCATAGGCAATTAACGGTAATACTTCATCATTTAATTTAATACCCTCTGCTCCGCCAATTGAACAAATGGAGGCTGTAACATCACCACCACTTGAAAAGCAACCGCCAATTTCAAACTCGCTTTTTTCAATGACAAGTCTTGTAATTTTTCCTAAACCATCCGCGATTCTTTTAGCTAAAAATTCCTGGGTCATACCTTGTTGCTGTGCAATATCCTTTAGATTTAATGGCTCTGAGCCGGGAATATAAGTAGTGATAATAATAATTTCCTGCTGCTGCATTTCCTTGAGCGCCATATCGACAACCTTTTGTACTTCCTGTTCCCAAAGCTCCACACTTCCAGTCAATTGTACTGTTTCCACATAAATTGGCTGTGCATCTGTTTTTTCAAGTAAATAATGGAGCTGATTTGCGCTGTTCGTTGTCACGCTCCCCACTGTTACGATAAATTTTTTATTAGATAACGCATTACTGAAATAGGCTTTTGAATATGCTGCTGTCAATGGACCTGGGTCACATGGAATCATTTGGTGACTTTTTAACATTGCCATAGCATTCGCAATTATTTCAATATCCTCGTTTGTCACTGCGTCTACTACAAAAACGCGATTTCCTACAGCGATTGATTGCTCGAAGGCTTGCGCTAATGTTTTCTCGCCTTCTAGCACGATATTTAAACCTAGATGGGTGACTTTATATTTGCTTTGTTTTTCCACAATATTTGGTACGTAAGATTGCGTTAAAGGAGCCACAGGGTCTTTTGCTACATCAGTTGCTTGTAAAGGTATACCATTTACCAATAAATAGCCTCCAGACACTACACGTCCCGAATCTGGAAAGGACGGTGCAATAACCGCAATTGCTGTTTCACCAAGGTAATCAAGTACCGTATCAATCTCGACACCAATATTTCCTCTTACCGTGCTATCAATTCTTTTACAAACAACTTCTACTCCCCATGCAGACAAGTTTTCAAGCACTTTTGAAACGCGCATCTTTGCTACATTACTATCTGCATATCGGCTATCCGTATCTACACAAACCGAACGCTGTGTATGAGGAGGCATTTGATTAAAATGTACCATCGTAGATGTTTGAAATCCTGATTTTGTCAAACGAACACCCGTTGCATTTGCTCCTGTTAAATCATCTGCAATGACGCCAATTTTCACCATTCTTCCCCTCCTTCTGCAATTATCACTTCACATTTCTCTTTTAATGTTTCCATATAATGAGCTGGTATTCCGTCATCTGTAATAATTCCATCTATGCTAAATAAATCACAAACTTTTGCTAATGATTTTTGATCAAATTTACTTGAATCTACTACAAGCAAAGTTGCTTCAGCACATTCAATCATTAATTGCTTCATAGAAGCCTTTTCAAATGTTGGCGCAGTAATTCCAGCATCTATATGAACCGCATGGGAGCCTAAGAAAAACTGATCTACATGAATATTTTTCAATACTTGCTCTGTCAAAGGACCGAAAATTGCACCTGTATTATTTTGTAATTCTCCACCAGTCACTATTACCTTAATATCCGAATCCATCAATTCAACTGCAATGCGTATATCATTTGTTAGAACAGTTAAATTGCGCTTACCTTTTAGACGCTTTGCAATTTCCAAATTTGTTGTTCCTGCATCGAGCAAAATCGTAGAATGATCCTTTATATATTGCAAAGCAGTTTGAGCAATTCGCTTTTTTTGCTGGCTATATTTTGTTTCTTTAATTTGAAATGAAACTTCGTTAACAAGAGGCTTGTTTAACACCGCACCACCGTGTGTGCGAATAATTTTCTCTTCTGCCTCTAAAATATTTAAGTCTCGTCGAATCGTCATAGCGGAAACATTTAATTGCTCCACTAACTGATCGATTTCTATTTTCTCATTGACATTTAATTGTTCCAAAATCAGCTCTCTTCGATCTTTTGGTTGCATAAAAAGTACTCCCTTCGGTAATTTCGAACAACTAATAATTATATTATGTTCGTTTTAAACAAAATAATCAATAGTTTTTTATTTATATGTTCATTTCGAACATTTTTTATCTTATAATACTATCAATTACGCCTCGGCGTAATTGCATCCAGATTTTTTCGAGCTTGCTTGAAAAAATCTGTGACATCCGCCGGGGGCTTTATCATGATTCAGCCGATGTTTGAACACTCACTGAATAAAAGCATTCATCTCGCCATCTGTGAAGGTGAGAGTTTTCTGCTGAATCGTGACAAATTCCAACAAAACAGCAGAGAGCCATCTGAAAAGTGCGCCAACGCGCCGCTTTTCGGATAGCTCTCCTCCCATTCATTTAATTAGCATGCATTTGATAATATTTGATTAATGCCTGTGTTCCTTTGTCTCCATATCCCTCTGTTAATAAAACATCGTACATTTTTTTCGCTAAGTGTAAACCCGGTAATTGTAAATTCATTTTTTCAGCCTCATCTAAAGCAATTTTCATATCTTTTATAAAATGCTTTATATAAAAGCCTGGTTCTAAATCTTCTTTTAAAATACGTGGCGCTAAATTGGAAAGTGACCATGAACCAGCTGCTCCTGATGAAATCGATTTTAATACTTCCTCCATCGTCAAACCAGCCTGCAAACCATAAATAATGGCTTCACATGTGCCTAGCATTCCACCTGCAATAGCGATTTGATTACACATTTTTGTATGCTGACCTGCACCAGCCTGTCCTTGGTATACGATATTTCCTCCGAATGCCTCTAAGATTGGGCGAATCGACTCCACAATATTTTGATTACCACCAACCATAATTGATAGCGTGCCGTTCTGCGCTCCAATATCGCCTCCAGATACCGGTGCATCAATACTATGTATCCCCTTTTCTAGTGCTAGCGTGTACAATTTTTTGGCTAACGTTGGTTCAGATGTTGTCATGTCTACGATAATTGCACCTTTTTTCGCCGTTGATAAAATACCGTTAGCTCCGCAATACACTTCCTCTACATCTTGTGGATAACCGACCATTGTAAAAATAACCTCTTTGTTTACCGCCGCCTGTGCGGGTGAATCTGCCCATTCCGCCCCTAGCTCTATTAACGGCAATGTTTTTGCTTTTGTCCTTGAATAAACAGTTACTTCGTGTCCAGCATTTAATAAATGCTTAACGATGCTCGCCCCCATAACACCCGTTCCAATAAACCCAATTGTTGCCATAATCAAATCCTCCTCATAATTTCTAGGCTTGTCATAAAAAGCAGGCTAGCATCCCGCTTCTTGTAACAGCTCTTTTCTATTTTGTAGAAATGCTCGCCATCTAAAAAAGATAGACATTCAATAAAAAGTAAATTTTTGTTGCGCTAAAAAATAGTTATATCTTTTTGGACAATTCCCTCCTCTATACTGTACTGCAAAAAGAGGAATTATTATAGTAGCTAAACAAAAAAAGAGCAGAAGCTTGAATTTGCTTCTACTCAAAAAGGGGGAAATGAGAATGTTGCTGTGTTCATTCATACTATTCCCACGATTTCATAAAGTTAAACATGATTTATAAAAATTATATTTTAATTCATTAATTGATCATCTAACATATTTTGATTTTCTTGCTTTTGCTTTGCATATTTGTTCATCAATCGATCTAGTTGTCTACTCAAGCGAATTGTTTTGGCATTTCGCAGTCCGTTTTCAATCCCCGAACGAATCATCTGTTCACGCGTGCGTTCAAGCTGCTTTAAAATACCTTCCTCCACTTTTGTCCCCCCCTATTCATTGATCCAAATAACTTGCCTATGTTCTAGCAATATCTAAATAAGTAAATATAATATTGCCTCCCTGCTTTGCCTCTCCTCTAAAATGTTTAAAATCAGGCTCACTTACTAAAATTTGGCGAAAAGCTAAAAAATCACTTTTTTCTATTTCTATTGATTGTACTTCCCGATTTCTTAAATCATTAATCATTTTTCTATATACTTCCATGGAAAATTCATATCTCCTTCAAAATAAATTTCTTTTTCCAGGTTCATTTACTTTAAAATCATTTTATTGCTATTATACAATATTTCCCTACAAAATACAGCTCTATTTAACACATTTTAGTAAAATAATACAAGCCTTACCGATATAATTGATTTCTATACTATTATTATGTTATTCTTAAAAACAGTTATGGTAATGACGTGAATTATGAAGTCATTAAAGGAGTTGACTGCCTGTGAAAATTGCCGAAGTTGGAAATATCATTGAATTTAAGGATGGCTTACAAGGTATTGTTGAAAAAGTAAATGAGAATTCTGTTATCGTTGACTTAACCATTATGGAAAATTTCACGGACCTAGAAATAGAAGAAAAAACAGTCGTTAACCATAAACGCTATAAAATTTTATCTTGATTCAGCACATGTTTCTTTGCTGTTTCAATATGTTTATCGAATGCCACAAAGTTTGCTACAATCGGCTCTCATAAGCCTTGTTTAGTATTATATTATGGCATTATTTACAATTACTATACCTACATTGTTTAGAAAAACTCCCTTTCGTCATAAAATTGATGATGAAGGGGAGTTTTTTTGTTAGTATTACGTTAGGAGGTTGATACATTTTATGAAATTCATTAAACAAGCTCCAGTACTGTTGCTTTCTTTAATTTTCATGTACGCAATGCTGTTTTATACATTTTCTGAAAAAACGATTTTCTGGTATTTATACACATTCACTTTATTAGTCGGTATTGCCATTTCACTCGTAACAGAAAAATTTGAAGATAGCTTACCTACATGGCAATATTTAATATTCGGTATTGGTTATGGCACAATCACATATGGTATCGTCAAAGCAGGCTATTTAATATTGCCACTAATAAGTCCGAATACTTCGCAACAAATTGCTAGCTTCTTAGGGAAATATGGACCATCTACAGTTTGGCATTATTTACTACTTATCTTTATTATCGTTGTTGGAGAGGAAATGTTTTGGCGGGGCTTTGTTCAACAACAATTAAAGCGATTTGTTAAAAGTAGCTATGCGGTTATTATTACTGCTGCTCTCTTCTCTATTTCGGTCGCTATTAGCGGCTTCATCCCCGGTGTAATCGCAGCCTTTGTTGCAGGGCTATTATGGGGCGCTCTATATGAATGGAAAAAAAGCTTACCGCTAATTATTGTATCTCATGTTGTCTTTGTTTTATTATTATTCTTAGTTTTACCACTCACATAATTGCTTTTTTGCAGGAAACTTATTTTAATTAAGTACGTCCTTATACTGTAAGGAGGAATGTTAAATGAAAAAATATTTATTAATTCTCTCTATTTTAACTGCTCTATTATTAGCAGCATGCAATACAGAGTCAAAAACAGAAGAACCATCGCCAAACATTGATTCGAATGGTGCAACAAATGAAGAACCTAACAATCAAGAGGAAACAGACGATGATGGCACAGTAGAAGAAAATGAGAATGAAGAAGAAAATTCAGAAATCAGCACACCAGAAGAAAATTCATCTAGCAACGCGCAATCAATTACGTATAAATCCAATAATCAGGAAATAAAAGGTTCAACAATTAATGTAAAAAGCCCTCAGCAAGATTATTCTATAAACTTAATAGACGGCTTTACAATTACTGCTGAAGAGCCCGGTCGAGATATCGTAATGGCGGATATCGATCCAGATGTATCAATGCGTATCGAAGCGTTTCCAAAAGCAGAAATAGCATTTGATGAATTACTCACAAATACAAGTGATGCAGTAAATGCCATTGCTCCTGAAGAGGGCTATAGTGAATACGATTTATCTCCGATTCAATTAAATGAGCAAATTACAAATATGCAGACATTTTACGTAGAATTGGAAGGCGAAACGGTACTGACGCTTTTATATGAAATGCCCGATAAGTTTATTCGCTTAACGATTTTTGATAATCAAGCCGATTTAAAAGATGCGTTAGCACAAATGGGCTTAACAATTAAATAATGAAAAGATGTAGGCTGCCCAAAAAGCCGAGCATAGCCGGCATTTTGGACAGCCTTTGCTTTCGACACATAGAAGATGTACTCCTACAGTAGTCACAATAAATCGCCACTATCCTTATCCTCATCGCAAAGGGCGTGTCTCAAAATAACTTTTCAGACACGCCCTTTATTATTTTTTATTAAAATATTAACTAAAAAAGAATAAAAGGTGGCCAACACTAAAGTGAACGTCTTTTCAGACGCCTTCCTTTAGTATGATAAATCTTTCACTGATAAGCCTAATTTCTTTAGTAGCTCAATTGCTTGCTCCTTTTCCTCTGGGGATAATACACTTACTAATTCATGCAAATTTTTCTCATGCTGAGGAAATAGTTCTGCCATAAAGTCGGAGCCTGCCTCTGTAATTTCCGCATACGTTACACGGCGATCTTCTGCACAAGATACACGTTTTAAGTACCCTCTTTTTTCAAGCTTATCTACCACATAAGTAATCGAGCCACTTGCTAATAATATTTTATTCCCAATATGCTGTAATGGCTGTCTCCCTTTATGATATAAAAGCTCTAATACCGCAAATTCAGTTTGATTCAACCCGCTTTTTTGGCAAAAGTCATTCGTTATTTCATTAATTGCTTTATACGCACGTGATAGTACAATAAATAATTTTAATGATTGTTTAATTTCTTCTGAAGCCATGTAATCCATCCTTATCTGAAATCAATTACGCCTCCGCAAGCTATCGTTTATCCAATAACGCCACCTTCTGTAACAGCGACTGACTATTTTTCGTCATCCAGCCATCTTTAAAAACCTGTGACATTCGCTCGGGGCTTTATCCTGCTTCAGCATGTTTTTAAATTGCATGCTGAAAAAACATTGCTGAAGCAAGATAATATATACAAAGCATTATAGCTATTGCTTGAGAGCCTTGTCCAATTTTTTAATCTTATTTTCTAAAAATAGGGCTTTTAAGATAGCGTAATTTAATAGATACTTTCTCTTAGTATTGATAACTACGACCAAGAAGCTGCGGTAAAATCAGACTGGTATCTGACTTTACCGCAGCCTCTTTCTGAAATCATCAAGTTAGGCTTATCGATTCATGTAATGGAATATTCATTACATATTTATATGGATCAACAGGAATCGTAAAGGTGAATTCTGTACCTATGCCTTCCTTGCTCCAAACATTAATATCGCCATTATGCTCCTCAATAATTTTCTTGACAAGAGGTAGACCAAGCCCAGAACCTTGCTTCTTTGTAGTGAAGAAAGGTGTAAATAACCCTTGCATCGTTTCCTCACTCATTCCGTAGCCTTCATCTTTAATAGTTAACTCAATATTGCCTTCCACATTATAGCCTAAAGCAATTGTGATAGTTCCACCTAATGGCATTACTTCAATTGCATTTTTAATAACATTTATAAGCAACTGCTTTAAACGCACTTCATTCCCTAGCATTTTGAATTCATCAACTAAAGAATATTGAAGCATTAATAAAATATTGCTTTGAATTGCTTGTGGCTGCATAAGGTCAACAATTTGTTGAATAGCTTCCACTAAAGAAATCTCTTCCATCGCATATTTAGGTGGCTTCGATAAATATAAGAAGTCCTCTAAAATAAGCTCTAGGCGCTCAAATTCAGCATCAATAATTGAAAAGTATTGCTTGCCATCTTCACTCATATTCAACTTTAATAATTCTAAAAAGCCCTTTAAAGAAGTCATTGGATTTCGTATTTCATGGACAATTGTCGCAACAAGCTCGTTTAAGTTCGACAGTATTTTTTCTTCTTCCAGATGTGTGTCCTTTATTTCAGCAGTCACCTCTTTAAATATTGTAACAATTATATTCGTAGAACTGATAGCGAGTGCTGTCAGTTCATAAGTCATTGCCTTCTCAGCAATACTACGCTCAAAAATGATAGTGCCTGTGGAGCTATGATCAATATTTTCAAGATACTCAAAAATTTGCTGCTTTGAAAAGCCTAAGTCGTACAACAACTGTTCATATGTTTGTTCATTTTTATACCCTAAAATTTCTAAAGCACCCTGTGTCATCCCTATAATGTAGCCTTGCTTGTCCGACAAAATTGCATCGTAGCACGCACAGTCTATAATAGAGCATAGAATATCTTTAGTGAATAACTCGTCCTCATTGAAATTTGGACTTAGCCATACGATAATGGATTGTTCTTTTTCAAAATAACAACCAAATGCACTAGTAGAAATTGTATTATTTTCTACAATAATGTTTACATTACAAAACGCTATTCCTGAATACTTCACCTGTTTCATAAAAGCATCCCATGTTGCACTGGACATTTCATCAAGCATCAGCTGCTCTACCATATGATTCCAACTTAATAACTGCGCTGCTTCTTGATTCATTTTTTGAATTTGACCTGATTCGTGCATGACAATCATCGACTCTTTACACTCGTCAAAGAGTCTATCAAGCTTAGAAATATCAATATAACTCAAAGAAAACGAACCTCCTGTTGTAAAGTAATCGCGCTATCAATTAGTATGCTATTTATATCCTATTAACTATATTACATTTTTATTACCTAATATTCTATATTTTCCGAAAAATTATTTAGCAATAAAGACATTTTATTTTAATTTAGCAAATATTTTTTATCTTATAGTTAAATACTAATTTAACATTTAATTGAGCAAGTGTCCAAATTTTAACTAAATTAAATTGAATCTTTCAAAAGTTTTGATGGTACAGAGTTGTAATTGAACAAATAACTTTTCACTTACATATCTCAAAAAACTAGTAAGTTGTCGCCTTTTTGATACACTGCTACAATGATAAAGTGAATCTTCTGTCCGTAGGGATTGGAAGCTTCACTATTCGAGTTTTACAGACCGTCCTCCCACTTCATATTTTTATGTGGGAATCTTACAGCCTGTTAATACAAGGATAAATGTGAAGAGGAGAGAAATTATGAAAATTGTATTAGCAACATTAAACGCCAAATATATTCATACCAATTTAGCAATTCGCTACTTAAAAGCAAGTGCCTACCCTGAATTTATACCAGAGCTTGCTGAATATACAATTAAAGACCCCGCATTTAATATCGTTTCAGATTTATTCCAAAAGCAGCCTGATATCGTGGGCTTTAGCTGTTATATTTGGAACATTGAAGAAACGCTACATGTAGTGAAAATGTTGAAAACTGTTTTGCCTAATACGAAAGTTATTTTAGGTGGACCTGAAGTATCTTATGACGTGCATCATTGGCTAAAAAATCATACTGAAATTGATTTCATCGTTATGGGGGAAGGGGAGACTTCCTTTAAGGAATTAATGCATTATTTCAATGGCAAAATTCCTTTAGAAGATGTACGTGGTATTTGCTATTTAGCAGAAGGCAAAGTAAAAATCCATGCACAACCAGCAAAAATTGATTTGCGTGAGCTCGCATCACCATTCCGCTTTGCTGAAGATTTACCTCATCTTGGCAAGCGTATCCAATATATTGAAACAAGTCGTGGTTGCCCTTTCCAATGCCAGTTTTGTTTATCGAGCATCGAAGTAGGTGTGCGTTATTTTAATCGCGAAAAAATAAAAGAGGATATTCGCTTTTTAATGGAGCATGGTGCGAAAACAATTAAATTTGTAGACCGTACCTTCAATATTAGCCGTAGCTACGCAATGGAAATGTTTCAATTTTTAATTGATGAGCACAAGCCTGGCGTTGTGTTTCAATTTGAAATAACGGCGGATATTATGCGTCCAGAAGTAATTCAATTTTTAAATGACAATGCGCCAAAAGGCTTGTTCCGTTTTGAAATCGGTGTACAGTCGACAAACGATTTAACAAATGAGCTTGTCAAACGTCGACAAAACTTTGAAAAATTAAAACGCACTGTTACGATGGTCAAGGAAGGCGGCAAAATCGCTCAACATTTAGATTTAATTGCTGGTCTACCAGAGGAGGATTACGCTTCCTTCCGCGACACATTTAACGATGTTTTTGCCATGCGCCCCGAAGAATTGCAATTAGGGTTTTTAAAGCTATTACGTGGGACCGGTCTACGCCTAGAAGCTAAAAAATACGGTTACACATACGTCGACATTGCCCCATACGAAATTTTTTCAAATAATGTGCTAACGTTTGATGATATCGTTCGTATTAAGCATGCCGAGGACGTACTTGAGAAATATTGGAATGCTCATCGTATGGATTTCACAATTGAATATTTAGTAACTGAAGTGTTCGAAACTCCGTTTGACTTTTTCCAAAGCTTCGGTACATATTGGGAAACACGTGGCTGGTCTCGTATCGGGCATCAGCTAGAAGATCTGTTCCGCCGCTTGCTAGAATTTTTACAAACAGTACCAAACGTCGATTTAGATATTGTACAAAATATTATGCAGCTTGATTACTTACAGGAGCAGCAATTCCAACCACGTAAAATTTGGTGGAATAAGCGAGTAGATGACGTAGAGCAAAAAAATATTTATGCACAGCTCCGCCAAAACCCTGCTATCGCAGGACAAGAGTTTGCGGCAATGGGAATAACCGAGCGTGATTTATTCAAGCACTCGCTCATCATTCCAGCAACGATTTCTTATGGCGATTTCGTTAATGGTCAAATTACAAAGCACAAAGGCTATTTATTCACTTATTTCCGTCAAGGTCAGCAACCCTATTTTGCAGATATTAAGGCACTGTAGAAAAAAGGCTATCGCGCTGCTGTTTGATTGAAATGCTCATCATTTGTTAGGTAACTTTTTTGTTCTATTAGCAACTTCAAAAAAGGCTAACCAGAAAAATCTGGCTAGCCTTTTTTCAGCCAATAATTACGCGTTCCTTGGGATAATGGTATTTTAATTTCTTCGTATTACCACCTAAAGTATATAAAAATGAAATTAATCCAACACGACCAATAAACATTAAAATCATAATAACGATTTTTCCAAATGTCGATAAATCGCTCGTAATGCCAAGTGACATTCCACATGTCCCGAACGCTGATGTAATTTCAAAAATTAGCTGTGTAGCCGTTGCATGAGGCTCCGAAATAAGCAGCATAATGGCAGCTAAAAACACCATGAAAAGCGCCAATGTAATTACAACAAAGGAACGGAATACATCAATCATATGAATTTCCCGCCCAAACACTTGAATTTCTTCTCGGCCATTTGCATACGTAATTAAAAATAAAATAGCTATGGCAAATGTGGTCGTACGAATTCCTCCACCAACAGAGCTAGGGGATGCCCCAATAAACATTAAAAAGCTCATAAAAAGGTCTGTTGCCTCACCGAATGTTTGCACATCATAGGTTGTCAAGCCTGCTGAGCGTGTCGATACCGAATGATACATGGCGGAAAATAAAGCCTCATGCCAAGTCATCCCTTTAAATGAGTGAAAGCTCTCAAGTGCTAGAATGCCTAATGAGCCGATAATAAATAATATCCCATATGTCGCTGTCGTAATTTTAGTAAACAGACTGAATCGGAATGTCCGGTCTTTTTTTGTTAAAAAAATCTTTAATTCAATTAAAACAGGGAAGCCAATTGCTCCAAGCACAATTAATAGCATGGTTACAAATTGAACGAAATAATCTAAATGAAACGGCTGCAAACTCATACCTGTAATGTCAAAGCCGCCATTTGTCGTTGCTGAAATCGATGTAAAAACACCATGTATTAAAGCTTCCTGCCACGTATCAAAATAACGTTGAAAGTGCAAAGTTAAAATTATCGCACCAGCAGCTTCAATGAAAAATAATATTTTTACAATCTCACGAATTAATTGAACAACTCCAGATAATTTGTATTGATTATGGTCAATCATAATCAACTGTCTTTCACGCATACCAATGCGCTTCCCAACAAGCAGCCAAATAAATGTCCCAAGTGACATAATGCCAATAGCACCCAGCTGCAAAACGATAAGAAGCATAACAAGCCCAAATGTCGTATATGTTTCCGAAATATCAAAAACAGTTAAACCCGTAACACTTACTGCACTAACCGCTGTAAATAATGTATCTAAATAAGCTACCTCTATCCCTTCTCGATGTACCCCCGGGAGTCGCAGCAAAAAAAACGATGTAGCAATTGCTATAAAATAATACGACACAAGCAATTGGAATGGCGTAACTAATCTTAGTTGCTTTTTTTTCTTTTTCATCTAAATGCCCTTCCTTCTTTAGGTAGTCATTAGTATAGACAATGTAACGAAAAAAGAAAAGGGGCAATAGGAAAGTGATGGTATATTTCAACTTCTTTCAAAAATGTTCACTGGTGAGTTATCTGCAATTTTCACTAACTATTCTAACAATAAAAAAACAACTGCCGTAAAGTTTTTGTTCTTTGCTCGACAGTTGCTTTTTATTGTTTAAGAAATTTGTTGTTTTTTGTTTTTTGCTACACTGAAGAAATAGCCACCTGCTGCAATCGCAACTAGCACAATCCAGAATGTCGCCTTCCACACCGTTGAATGAGGGAAATCATGAGGGATTAATGCCACTTTTTCATGCGCTAATGTTAACACGACTAATTTTACTCCTACCCAGCCAACAATTAAAAAGGCGGCTGTTTCAAGTGATGGGAGCTTGTTCAAGATTTTCACAAACCATTGTGCTGCAAAACGCATGATGATTAAACCGATTAGACCACCTAGGAACATAACAGAGAACTGCCCCGCATTGATACCGCCAATGTGATATTCTGTTAAATGCGGTAATGTTACTGCAATTGCTACTGCTGCAAGCATTGAATCGATAGCGAATGCAATATCGGCTAGCTCTACTTTCACAACAGTCATCCAGAAGCCAGAGCCTTTCTTTTCCTTTACCTGCTCCTCATCCTTATCTTTCTTAAACTTCGCATCATAAATATGTTTGAATGAGATAAATAATAAATATGCTGCACCAAGCGCTTGAATTTGCCAATAGTTCACTAAAACTGTAATTAAAAACAATGCTGCGAACCTGAAAATAAACGCTCCAAATAATCCATAAAATAGTGCTTTCTTTTGTTGTTCCTGTGGTAAATGTTTGACCATAACCGCCATAACCACTGCGTTATCTGCTGCAAGTAAACCTTCTAATACGACAAGGACTAAAAGTACCCATGCATATTCTAATAAGATTGCTTCCATCATCAGTTCCTCCTCTAGTTATTGTATACCCATTTTCATGCACTTCGAATACCTTTTTAAGGCAACAAAAAAGACCTATGCCTAAAAAGCAGGCAAAGGTCTTGCTAAGCAAATTTCATTGCTATCACACCCGATGGCAGAGCCATGTAATGACGAATGTGAAGTAAGTTAGTTGTAGGCTGCTGTTAGATTCAACAGTCCTATCAATACTTATAGCTACTCCCCTTTGACATAATGTCAATGGATATTTTAATGTGTACTTAGTATAAGTGAAATACTATATTTTTGCAACAGATTTCTTTAAATGGCGTGTTTCTTTATCCATTAGGCTATAAATAATCGGTACAATTAATAAAGTGAGCAGTGTCGATGCGAATAATCCACCAATCACAACAATCGCCATTGGCTGATTTAGCTCTGTTCCCTCTCCTATACCTAATGCAAGCGGAATTAAGCCAAGCATTGTTGTTAAAGCGGTCATTAAAATCGGACGTAAGCGGTCACGACAAGCGCTTAAAATCGCCTCAAAAGATGGCTGTCCCTGCTCTTTTTGCTGATTAATATAATCTACAAGTACAATGCCATTATTCACAACAATTCCTACAAGCACTAATATACCAATAATTGCTGTTATACCAAGCAGCGTATTTGTCATAAATAGAGCGAGAGCGACTCCTATCACCATTAATGGCACACTAAATAGCATAACGAACGGATATTTCAATGATTCAAATTGTGCTGCCATAACGATATACACTAAAACAACCGCAAGTAGTATTGCCAATATCATATCGTTTTTTGCACTATCAAATAGCTCTCTATCTCCACTAAATATTATGCGTGTTGCGTCATTCAATGCTACAGTGGCGATTGCTTTATCAACCTTTGATGAAATGCCACTTAATGATTCCGTCGTTGCATATTTAACGAAAAAGGCTACAGCCGAAGCTTGGTCTGAACGTCTAATCGCTGTCGCTCTTTGCGCTAGCTCAATCGTCGCAACATCTTCTAATTTGACAAAAAGACCTGCTGGTGTGCGTAGCTTCATGTTTTTTAGCGCTTCAATATTCGTATTAAATGCATCACCGAAGCCGGTTGTCACAGGTAGTACAACGCCATCCTCTGCAATAATTTGCGTCGTATAAAGACCGCGTGTCATGCTGCCTACCGCCTGTGCAATTTGAGCAGGTAATAGACCATAATCCTTTGCCTTCTTCGAGTTTACCTCTATCTGAACCTCCTCTACAATGCTATCTAAATCTGTCGTCACTTCGCTCACTGTATCAATTTCTCCTACAGCTTGTTGAATCGCTAGCACGGCTTCCTGTAATCGCGCCTCATTTGAATCGGTAACACGAAATGTCAATGTATTTGGGGTTGAACCAGAGGATGAGGCTAATGAAAATTCAATTTCTGCACGCTCTCCTATAATTGCTGCTAAATCCTGCTCCATCACTTCAACAAGCTCAAAAATTGAGTTGTTGCGCTCAGCAATTGGCACAAGCTTAATGTAAAGCTCTGCCTCGTTTGCCCTAACTGTACCGCGCGATATAGATTGCTGATTGCCACCAATTACGCTGACGACAACATCCACTTCCTGAAGCGGCTGTATATAATCTTCAATATCCGCTACGACACTCTCGGTTTGTTCGATAGAAGCGCCATTTTTCAACTGTACTTGCAATGAAACATAGCCCTCATCCGTTGAAGGTATAAATTCTGTTCCCGTACGATAAAGCATAAAGCTAGTCACCACAAATAATAGTGCAGTCGTTATTAATACGAGCGCTCGGTTATATAAGCCCCAGCGAATAAGTTTTTCATAAGCTTGATAAAATTTCGATTGCTGACGTCGCTCTATTAAGTTCGTCATTTTCGGCTTTAATAAATGACTAGCTAGCATCGGCACAACTGTTAATGCAACGACTAACGAAGCAAATAAGCTAAAGGCAATCGTCAAGGCAAATTCGGTGAAAATTTGCCCAATTAAGCCTGAAATAAAGACAACTGGTAAAAAAACCGCTACTGTCGTTAATGTCGATGCAATAATAGCAAGGCTTACTTCCTTCGTTCCATATAAAGTCGCCTCTTTTGGCGATTTCCCTAACGCCATATGACGTTCAATGTTTTCAATAACAACAATAGCGTTATCTACAAGCATCCCGATGCCTAACGCAAGGGCTCCGAGTGTCATAATGTTCAGCGTAAAATCAGCAAAATAAATAAGAACGAACGTCACAATCACTGCGTAAGGAATCGCAATACCGACAATTAAAGGGCTAATCAAGCCTCGTAAAAAAACAAATAGGACGAGCATTGCAAAGATACCACCAAATAATAGCGATGATGCGATATTATCAATGGCAATTCTCACATAATCACCTTGGTCAAATAATAAATGTGCTGTAACATCCGCATATTGAGGCTGTGCCAATAGCTTTTCTAAAGCCTCTTGAAAGGCGTCCGATACTTGCGCCGTATTGGCATCCGATTGTTGGAGTACTGAAATTAATAGTGCTGGATAATCATTAGCGCGTGTAATTGTCGTTTGCGGCTGTTCGCTGCGCGCTACTGTGGCAATATCTTGCAGCAGTAATGCTTCACCTGTCAACGGATTCACCGAAACAATAAGCTCGGCTATTTGTTTAGGGGAAGTCAACAAACTAACAATACGCGTTGTTAATTGCTGTCCATCTATAGATACTGTTTCACCAGGCAAAGAAATATTATTAGCCTGAATAAGCTGGATAATATCTGTTTGCGTTAATCCCTTTGCTTCCAATTGTCCAGCATCTAATACAATGCTAATTTCCTCTACAATTTTCCCTGACACATTAATGCTCGCGACGCCTTCTGTTCGCTTCAGTTCCTGCTCTAACGCCTCCGCCATTTGCCGTATATCGACATCCGCGCTCTCTGCCTGCAAGCCTAATTGAATAATCGGAAACTGGGATGGGTCGAACTTCATAAAGCTCGGCTTTCCAACCCCATCTGGTAGTGTTACCATTTCTAAACGTTGCATGATTTCCATCTGCATCACATTCATATCAGTCGTCCAGCTAAATTCAATAATCGTTAAATTAGCCCCTTCTTGCGCTGTAGATTGTAGCCGCTTAATACCAGGTAATGTTGCCAAGCTACTCTCCAAAGGCTTCGTCACTTTTTCACTCACCTCAAGCGGGCTAGCAGCAGGATAGCTTGCCACTACAACACCAATAGGCGGATTCAAATTAGGTATAAGAGTTACAGGTATTTTAAACAGTGAAACAAATCCTAAAATGATAACGAGCGCCATCGTTACTATCGTAAAAACAGGACGTTTCACAGAAAACTCAGTTATTCTCATGCATAATACTCCTTCATCTCAGTTACTCTATTTTCACCTTCTTGTTTCGTATTTATTCGACATGATGTGCGTGATTACCTGTAAAGAGAACTAGATTTAGCTAACCGAGAAAAGGTGTCGGAAAAGTATGCTCATACATACATTTCTCGACACCCATTTTAATGATTATTTAACTAATAATAAAGATAGTTGTGGAATACATGTTACGACAGCTAATGCTAATAACAGGACTAAGTATAGAGGCCAACTTTTCTTAAGAAACTCAGTAAGTGAAATTTTAGCTGCTGCACTTGTAGTAAACATCACTGTGCCAAGAGGAGGTGTAATACTTCCAATTGCAAGATTCATTACCATTACAATTCCAAAGTGAATAGGGTCAATCCCTACCTCTGTAATTAACGGGACAAGTAAAGGAGTTAATAGCACAATACTTGCTGTTCCTTCGATAAACATTCCAATAATTAGCAACATAATATTAATTAAAAGCAATACTACTAATGGATGGTCTGAAATTCCCAATACAAATTGTGCTACTTGTTGCGGAATCCTTTCCCATGTTAATACCCATCCAAAAGCAGAGGATGCTGCTACGATAATCATAACTACTGATGTAAGTAAGGCAGATTCCTTTATAGCATCTCGAAGTGTGTTTAAAGTAAGTTTTTTGTATACAAAATAACCGATACAAAACGCATAAACAACTGTAATTGCTCCCGCTTCTGTAGGAGTCATTATTCCTAAACGAATTCCTCCAACAATAATAATAGGTGTGAACAATGCTAAAATCCCTTGAAGAAATGTACGATATACTTCCTTAGCTGAAAAATGTTCATGTTCTTTAGGTAAATCATTTTTTTGTGCGTAAATGAAGTTAAAGGCTAATAAAAAGATTGCCATTACAATACCCGGTAAAATACCAGCCATAAATAATCGTCCAATGGATACTTCCGCCATAAATCCATACATGATTAAAGCAATACTTGGAGGAATAATGGGAGCAATTAATGAAGAAGCAGCTGTTATTCCTGCTGCTAAGCCTCTGCTATAACCTTTCTTTTCCATTGGATCTACTAATAATTTTGATAATACAGCAGCATCTGCGTTAGATGAGCCTGACATTCCTGCCATGAAAGTATTAACAAGAATATTAATATACCCAATTCCCCCCTTGATATGTCCGATAGCAGCCGAGGATAAATTAATCAATCTTCGTGAAATATCACTTTCATTCATCAAATAGCCCGTTAAAATAAAGAACGGAATTGCTAATAAAGGAAATGACTGTGTACCCGAAATAATACGTTGAATAAATACTTCTATTGATACTGATGGTTCAACAATGAAAAAGATTAATGTTGGGATAAAAATAGAGAATGCTATTGGCATACCTATCATCATTAGTACTAACATTAAAGCTATTATTAAAATTGCCATTTTTATCCCTCCCCTTTAACTGTTTTAAATAATTGTTGAATTAAACGAATTGTCATAAGCCCAAAGCCAACTGGAAATGCTGAATAAACCAATGATTTCGGTATCGTCGTAGCCCCTAAACTTTCCCCTAATACATTAATTGTCAGCACTGTACCGTATACACTCATCACAGCAGTGAAAACTAATAAAATAGTTGAAATCATAAAATTAAGTATTTTTTTGGCTGTCGTCGGCAGCAACGCTTCTACTATATCTATTGATATATGGTTCTTATATTTAAAAGCCATACTAGATCCGACAAAAATAATCCAAGCAAATAAAAGAATTGAGATTTCTACGGAACCTGATATCGAATAATTAAAGAAGTAACGTAAGATAACATTTATAAAGGTTAACACTACTAAAATTGCTGTTAATATGAATACTATTGCCTCTTCTACTAATGATATAACTTTCATGAACATCTGCTTTTCCCACCTTTGTAGAGAAGAATAAGGCAATTATCTAATTGCCTTATTCTAAAACATTAGTTACTTTTCAATCTCGTTTTTTACTTTTTCATAAACCCCTTGGCTCCAACTACTCGAAAGAATATCATAAACTTTTAAAGTCGCTTCTTTGAAAGCGTCTACATCTGGTTCAGTAATAGTTACACCTTCATCCTTTAACTTTTGCTCATACTCTTTTTCTTTCTCAATTGTTAATTGTGTTAGTTTTTCCCCTACAGATTTTGCTTCTTCTAAAAGAATCTTCTGGTGTTCTTCCGACAGTGAAGAGAATACTTTTTCACTCATTAACCAACCATTTACTTGTTTAAAATGACCTGTTAATGAAATATGATTAGCTACTTCATGTAACTTGCTCGTATAAATCGTTTCTAATGGTGCCTCAGCACCTACGATTACTCCTTGCTCTAATCCGGGGTAAACTTCTGCCCACTCCAATGATGTAGGACTGCCACCCATCGCTTTAATTGTTTCTTCCCACATTGGTAGCGGAGATGAACGAATCTTTGCACCTTTTAAATCTGCTGGTGTTTTCACTTCACGATCAGAAATTACATGACGCGCACCGAAATACCAATTAAACGCCAGAACGCGCAAACCATTTTCCTGCAAAGTAGCCTCTTGCTCTTTCATAAAATCAGAATTAATAACTTTGCTTAATTGATTCCAATCATCGACTAAGAAAGGCCCTCCTAAAATTGATAAATCTGGAACTATGTCTGATAATCCTGATGGATTGTTATATGCAATTACAGGAGTACCTAACTTCGCTTGCTCTAATACATCAGAGTCACTACCTAATGTTGAGTTAGGGAATGGTTGAATTTCAATCATTCCATCTGTACGCTCAGCAACGTTTTTAGCAAACTCTTGCACAGCTTCATGTGTCGGTGAATTTTCAGCCATTACATATCCCATACGAAGCACTAGCTTTTCCCCTTTACTACCGTTGCCCGATTCACCATTTGAACTTGAACCATTTTCTGAATTTCCGCACCCTACTACAGCTAATACTAAAACTAAAATGAGACTAACCAATAACGCATATTTTCTTTTCAATATAATACACTCCCCTTATACCAATTATTTCAATTGTTATACTACGAATTATTTTTTAGTACTGTTATATTTAACGCCCCTGAAAGACTATCCCATTGCCAAGTCTTTTTACCACAATAGAGATTGCTAGAATAAGATAAAATCAATTCATCTCATACCCACCACAAACATTTATCGCTTGTCCATTTATATAGCTACTTAAGTCTGAGCTTAGGAATAATGCTGCTTTTGCAATGTCTTCTGGTGTTCCTAATCTGTCTAGCTTAATGCGTTGTAAAAATGTATCACGCGGGTCTTGTTTTTCGATAATCTTTCTTTTTTCAAATATTTCATCCATCATTGGTGTAGAAATTACGCCTGGACATAATGCATTTGTACGAATGTTAAATTTCCCGAATGCCTCAGCACTTGACTTTGTTAAGCTAATTACCGCAGCTTTACTTGCTGCATAATGTGGTGCTAAAGGTCGCCCACTCCTTCCAGCAATAGAAGACATATTAATGATGGACCCCTCGATTTGATTATCCTTCATGTATGTTGCTACAATCTGTGTTAAAAAGAACATGCCCTTTAAGTTAATGGTCATTACTAAATCCCACTCTTCCTCAGATACCTCAAGGAATGGAGTCGTTCGCATAATGCCTGCGTTGTTTACTAAAATATCTACTCGAGCGAATTTATCCATCGTTTTTACGAATATCTCTTCACATGATTTTTTCGTGCGAATATCCCCTTGCACAGCATAAACTTGGTTTGGAAATTGCTCCGCTAAACGGTTAGCTGTTGTTTGAATTTCTTCGTTTAAATCTACAAGAACACATTTGCAACCTGCATCGAGTAAAGCAATAGCAATTTGTAAGCCAATTCCTTGATGTGCCCCCGTTACTATTGCAACCTTTTGTTGTAAGTCAATGGTGTACATAGCCATCCCCCTATTAAAATAAATACCAGCTATCTTTAATCAGCACTTCCTCAAGCGTATTCATAAATTGAGCACCATCTGCCCCATCCACTAAACGGTGATCAAAGCTAGCTGTTAAGTTCAGACGTTTTTGTGATTTTACTTCTCCCTGCTCCAAGTAAAGATAATCTTCCACTTTGCCTACAGCTAAAATGCCACTTTCGGGAGGGTTAATGATTGCGGTAAATTGCTTAATATTAAATGAGCCTAGAGATGAAATTGTAAATGTTGCACCCGACATTTCTTCTGGTGATAGCTTTCCTTGCTTCGTTTTTTCAATTAGACGCTTTCTTTCCTGCATAATTTCTACTAAAGATTTTGCCTCTACATTTCGAATAACTGGAACAAATAGCCCCTTCTCTGTTGCAACCGCCAACCCGATATGAATTGACTTATTATTCTGAATATAATGCTCGTTATTTTTTACGATATAATAGTTATTAAATTTTGGATGAACAGCAATTGTATCGGCAATTGCTTTAATTAAAAAGTCATTCATCGACAATCGCGATTCACCACTACTGAATGTATTCATCTCAATTCTTGAATGTTCTAATTTTTCAACAGCTACTTCCTTTGTAATTGTAAATTGCGGAATTTCTTGAACACTCTTCGTTAAATTTTGAGCAATTGCTTTACGAATAGCTGTCACCTTTTCCAAGCTTGCTTCCGTATTTACTAGCCCTTGTTCAAGCTTTTGTAATTTGTCAATTTCTCGGTAGACATCGCGTAAAACAATTCTTCCTAAAGGTCCTGTCGCGTCAATTTTTGTAGGGTCTAAGTCATGTTGTGCAATAAGCTTTCTTGAAACTGGTGAAATGCGTAGCCTTGCAGCATTGGGACTTTTTTTAATCTGTATTAATTGTTTTTGTACTACTTCTTCTATAGGAGCTACTTTCGCCTTCTCTTCTTGCACAGGCTTTAGCTCCTCCGACTGTTCAGCAAGGTCATCTACTAGCACCCCTACCGCTGTTCCAACTGCTACCGTTTTTCCATCTTGCACTAAAATTTCTCTTAAGTAACCGTCCTTATTAGCCTCAACTTCAGATATAGCTTTATCAGTTTGAACTTCAAAAAGAGCATCGCCTTTTTGCACCTGCTGACCTTCTTTTACTAACCAGCTAACAATCGTTCCTTCTTCCATATTCAAACTCATTTTAGGCAAGTTAATGGATGTTATTGTCATTCTTTATTCCCTCCTATTAACTATGAATCTCTTTTCCATCAACAGCTAAGGCTGCCTCATTAAATATTTCACTTACGGTTGGATGTGGATGAACAGTCATTCCAATTTCTGAGGCTGTTGCTTCAAATAACATGGCTAAGCTGCCCTCACTAATAAGCTCTGTTGCTTTATCGCCTATAATATGCACTCCTAAAATACGGTCTGTCGCCTTATCAGCAATTACTTTAATAAATCCTTCTGTTTCACCAGTAATTAACGACTTACCATTGGCATTTAACTGGAATTTACCTACCTTTACCTCGTAGCTTTCCTTTGCCTCTCGTTCTGTAAATCCAATCGAAGATACTTCTGGGACACTATAAATACATTTAGGTACTAGAAGCTCATCATATGAATTTACCTCGTGTCCTAATATCCTCTGAATGACTATCTCTGCTTGATATGCTGCGGCATGTGCTAATTGGACGTTGCCAGAAGCATCACCGATAATGTAGAGGTTTGATACTTTTGTCTTTAAATATTTATCTACAGGAAATTGCTCATTCTCTTTCTTTAAACTTGAAAAATCTATGTCTCCATAATGCCCTTTTCGACCAATTGCGACGAGCACATATTGTGCCTTTTCCTCTAGAATTTCCGCACCTTGCCTTAGCTTCAAAGTGACCTCATTTTCGGACTCTTCAATTTGATTGAATAAAACCTCACAGCCGGTTTTAAATTGCACACCTTTCCTCGTCAATGACTGCTTCAAGTGCTGCGCAATTTCACTATCAACTGCACCTAAAATAGTTTCTTCCTTTTCTACAATTGTCACAGGAATATTTAATTGACTAAAGAAAGTTGCAAATTCGATTCCTATAACACCCGACCCTACAATAACGATTGATTTCGGTAATTCATGTAAGCTAAGTAATTGGTCACTAGATAATACGTTACTGTACTTTTTATGTACATTTAAAGGAACAATTGGCTTACTTCCTGTTGCTAAAATTACATGCTTTGCCTGCACAACTCTGTCTGCCGTAGAAATGGAAAATGGCCCTGCCTTTGAAATGGCAGTTACTTTTTTAGGGAATAGCTGAATTTTATTTTTTTGAATTAAATACTGTACACCTTGAAATAATTGATTTACTACTTGATTTTTATACTGAAGAAATTGGCTCCAATCAAGCGTTGCAATTTCAGGAATTTGCAATTGGCCAAAGCCCATTTTTTGTAATTTGTAAACATCCTGATATTTATTAGATAGCTGCAAAAATGTTTTGGTTGGTATACAGCCTTCATGTAAACATGTTCCACCTAATTTATCCTTTTCAAATAACGCTACTTTCAAGCCTTCTTTCGCAGCCTTTATTGCGGCAGTATAGCCTCCTATCCCTCCGCCTATAATCGCTATATCAAACATTTAGTCACCCCTTATTTCGGTGGCTGTACAAGTTCGAGTGTAATGTCATCCGGGTCAAAGAAATAAACTGTATAACCACCCTTATTTCTCCCAGCCTCAATACTCACGACATCAGATTTGAATCGAACGCCAGCATTTTTTAATTTTTCTACCATGGCAAAAATATCCTCTACTTCAAATGCAAGGTGAGCACTTCGCGTATGCGCTGTTCCTGTAGGCACATATTCTCCCTTTGGATAGACATACTCTACAAGTTCAACTACATGACCTGAAGCCCTTTCATGTCCACCCTTAATTGCAAACATCGCTACTTTTAAATGTGCGTTAGGATAATTAACTAGCTTTGCTGTATATTCATTGTGCTGTACTTGCTCATGAACAAGCTCTAAGTTTAATATATCTCGATAAAACTCTATCGACCTTTCTATATTTTCAACAGTGAAACTTGTATGCCAAATATCTTTAATCATTGTGTACCTACCTTTGTATAAAGCACCTCTTCAATTGCTTCGACAATTCTAGCCTCTGTTGGTAATACTTCCTTTTCTAGTGCCATATTGTACGGAATTGGAACAGACAGTGAACCAACTCTCTTTACTGGAGCATCTAAATAATCAAATGCTTGTTCTTGAACAATAGAGCTAAGCTCTGCACCCCATCCAAAACTTTCAACCGCTTCATGAACAATTACTAAACGATTCGTTTTTTTCACTGAATCGATTACTGTTTGTGAATCCATTGGTACTAATGTTCGCAAATCAATTAACTCCGCTGAAATGCCCCTTTCCTTTAGTGAATCTACAACCTTTTTACATTCATGAACTGTTCGAGATAGACTTACAACCGTTACATCACTACCTTCGATTACAATATTGGCTTGACCAAATGGGATTGTGTATTCCTCCTCTGGAACTTCACCTTTCATGTTATAAAGTAATTTATTTTCAATAAACATTATTGGACAATTATCACGGATTGCCGATTTCAATAAACCTTTAGCATCATATGGGTTGGAAGGTACAACAACTTTCAAGCCTGGCACATGAGCAAAAATTGTTTCTAAACTTTGTGAATGCTGTGCTCCATTACCTCGCCCTCCTCCGCCTTGTGTACGGAATACAATCGGTACTTTCGTCTGTCCCCCCGACATATAAGTCATTTTAGCTGCTTGATTCAATATTTGATCTAATGCTACAAAAGTGAAATCAATCCACATAAACTCCACAATGGGCTTTAAACCTGTCATCGCTGCACCAATACCCGCTCCTGTGAATCCCGCCTCTGAAATAGGTGTATCAATAATGCGTTCTTTACCGAACTTATTAATTAAATCCTTTGTTACATTAAAAACACCCCCATACTGACCAATGTCTTCACCTAAAATAATGATATTTTCATTCGCAGCCATTTCCTCATGAAGTGCTTCATTTAATGCTTCTGCATAAGTTATTTGTCTTCCATTAGTAAACATCTGTAAATACCTCCTCAAGACTAGGTTGCTCTGATAGCTTTGCACGCTCAAATGCATTATCAATACTAGCCTTTACTTCATTTTCAATTGCTAGCATTTCGTCCTCTGTAAGTAGATTATATTTCTCGACTGCTTGCTTAAATTGAATAAGCGGCTCTTTTTCCTTCCAGCTTGCTACTTCCTCTTTTGTACGATAAATTTCTGTATCACCAAACATATGTCCTAGTAATCGGTATGTTTTCGCTTCAATAAATACAGGCCCATTTCCCTCTCTGACAAATGCTGTTACTTCTTTAGCTAGTTTTCTGACAGCAAATACATCATTACCATCCACAACATAGGACAGAATTCTATACGCTAATCCTCTTTCTGCTAAATGCTCATTCAATACCGAATCACTAATAGGTGTCATTTCCGAATATAAGTTATTCTCACAAACAAAAATCATTGGTAGCTTTAATACCGCTGCTAAATTTAGTGCCTCATGGAAAACTCCTTGGTTTGTAGACCCATCGCCAAAATAAGTAATGGCTACATGATTATTTTTTAATGTTTTTGCAGTTAATGCTGCCCCCACTGCAATAGGGATACCCCCTGCAACAATTCCATTCGCACCAAGCATTCCTAGCTTGCTGTTGGCGATATGCATTGGACCGCCTTTTCCTTTACAGTAGCCATCAATTCGACCAAACATTTCTGCAAATAACTTAAATGGGTCTGCCTTTTTAGCAAGCGCATGTCCACGTCCACGATAAGTAGTCGTCATATAGTCAGATTCATTTAAAAAGGCACTCATCCCTGTCGCTACTGCTTCTTGACCGATATATGGATGTAACGAACCGCCAAGCAAGCCCTCTTTATATGCCTCAATGCTTTTTTCCTCAAAGCTTCTAATTTCAATAAGCTTTCGCCATAATGCCTTCGCTTCATCCTTTGTTACTTCATAGTCTGAATCATTTGTTTGAATAAAATTGATTTCCATGGATATTGCCAACCCCCTATTTTTTTTCAATAATTAATTGCCCAGCTCTTGCAAACATGCCATATTGTAATTCCTCTAATTCAATCCTCACATCATCTGCTGTAATATCTAAAGAATTCACTAAAGCATCTGTCACTTCTTTTACCATTTGCTGCTTTTTTTCAATAGAGCGCCCTTCCATCAACTTAATTGTTATGTATGGCATCTTAACCCTCCATCTCTAAAACATTATTAATAAATTCTTTGCAAAGACCTAAATATCGACCTGGGTCTAATATTTCATCAAGAATCTCTTCTGAAATAAATTTGTTTACATTTTCATCTGCTGCTATTTCATTACGCAAGCTTGTTCCCCTTTCATAGGAACGCATAGAAGCTGCATACACTACTTCATGTGCAGTTTGTTTCCCTATCGCACTTGATAGCTCGAACATTACTTTCTCACTTAAAATTAATCCTTGTGTAATATCGATATTTTCTCGCATGCGATTTTCATATACACGCATATTTTGTAAGACACCTGTCATATCAGAAAGCATTTTATTTAAGTAAATGCTGATTTCTGGCATAACTTCTAATTCGACAAGCCATAAACCCATATCGCGCTCATGCTCTTGTACTAATGAATCGTATAATAAAGGAATTTGCATACGGATTAATCGAGATAGCCCCACTGTATATTCACAAACCATTGGATTGCGCTTATGTGGCATTGTACTGCTACCTATTTTCCCTTCTTCGAAGCCCTCTTCTACCTCAGCAATTTCAGTTCGTTGTAAGTTGATAATTTCATTAGCAATTTTTCCAACTGTCCCTGCAATTAATGCATAAACATTTGCTAACTCTGCAATATTATCTCTGCTTGTATGCCACGTAATTACCGGCACATGCAATCCAAGCTCTTCAATAACCTCTTGTCGCACCTTCATTGCCATATGACCAAGTGATGCTAATGTGCCAGATGCTCCTGAAAATTGCCCAATAAATACTCGTTCCTGGATTTCACAAAGGCGCTTATAATTGCGTTTCATTTCTGCTAACCAGCAAGCTAGTTTATAGCCAAATGTTATTGGTAATGCATGTTGCCCATGTGTTCGCCCTGCCATTATCGTATTTTCATATTTTTTCGTAGCGACCGACAACACCTCGATTATGTCACTTGTTTGTTTGCGAATAATTTCATATGCATCTTTTAACTGTAAAATAAATGCGGTATCAATTACATCCTGTGTTGTAGCACCGAAATGAATGTATTCTCCATAATCTTTTGAACACAGTTCCTCATATTGACGAATAAATGGGACAAGCGGATGACTTGTAAATACAATCCCTCTACAAATCTCTCCTAAATCAAAACTTTCAAGCTTCCCTTGCTGTTGAATTTCTTCAGCCGCCTCTTTCGGAATAATCCCAAGTTTTCCTTCGACTTTCGCCAATGCAGACTCAAATAAAATCCATTTTTCTATCATTGCAGTATCAGAAAAGATTGCACGCATTTCTTCCGTACCATATAAATCTTTATACACCTCAGAATCTATCATATGAGATTTCAAACTTATCTACCTCCCGTACTTTTTCGCTTTAATAACTCGAAGCTTTCCAAAATAATATGCTGATTGCTAGCATCTTTATTTTTCATCATATTCATTAGTAGCTCTGTTGATTTGACACCCATTTCCTTTAAGTCTACTTTTACCGTTGATAATGTTGGGTCAAAAACCTCACACATTGGCGTATGATGGAAGCCCATTACCGCAATATCTTCAGGAATTCGCTTCCCATTCTTTTTAATAGCAGCTATTGCTCCAAATGCAACACGTACGTTAGATGCAAATACGGCTGTAACAGTGCTGTTTTTACTGAGTAATCGCTCCATCGCCTTATAACCGCTTTCTTCTGTAAACATCGCCTGCTCAATTATTTCCTTATTGACTGTTAAATTATTTTGAAGCAATGCTTTTTCATATCCGATATAACGGCGGTTGCTTGTATCCATCTCTTGGTTCGCTGTAATGAATGCGATTTTCTTATGCCCACCTTTAATTAACATTTCAACAGCTTCCTTTGCTGCATTTTCATCATCTGCAGCGACAAATCCTTTAGCATGCTGATTCATTCTGTTAATTAATACGTACGGTATATTCGATTGATTAAAATTAACAATATCTTGGTCAGTTAAAATATTGGATGCAATTAATAGGCCATCCGCTCTACCTTCAGTAACTAAGTCAATATAAGCTTTACTCGTTTGATTTGTATCACTCAAAACAATCAAATGGTAGCCATATTTCTGCACTGTTTCTTCTACCCCTGAAATAATTTCACTGTATACAAAGTTTGTAAAATCCGGAATGATAAGCGCTATGGTTTTAGAACGTCCCAATTTTAAACTTCTAGCAACAGCATTGGGCTTATAATTTAATTTTTCTACCGCCTTCACAATTCTTTCCTGTGTCGCACTAGGTATATTTAAAGTTGTATCTTTATTTAAAAATCGAGAAACAGTAGTAATACCAACGCCCGCCTCTTTAGCAACATCTTTAAGTGTAACCATGAATAATGACCGCCTCTCAGATAAAACGTTTCAGTGTATCGTTTTAGTGAAACGTTTTACTTGTTTTTTAAACAATAGCATATTGCATTTAAAAAAATCAATATAAATTTTAGATTTTTCTAAATTTTTATTCTCTTTATCTTTATCTAGGAATAAATATTTCACAGAAATACAAAATGGGCTGTCCGAAAAGATGTACACTTTTCGGACAGCCCCTAATACTTGCTCCTGCGGTAGTCACAATAAATTGTCACTATCCTCGTTGCAAAGGAATCGTCTCAAAATGACTTTTCAGGCGATTCCTCTTTTTATAATAAGCTATACAATTTAATATTTTCGTTTTTCTCAGAGAACCAACGCATAGCGAATTCGTTTTCGAATAAAAATACTAAGTTATCGTAGCGGTCCTTCACCAGCATTGAGCGCGAAGATGACATGGATTCCTTCACCTCATCCTCATTCTCAATCCAGCGTGCAATTTTACTACCGACAGGCTCCATTTTTACTTCCACATTGTATTCATTCTTCATGCGATGCTCGAACACTTCAAATTGCAGTTGTCCTACAGCACCTAACAATACTTCTTCCGTATGCAATGTTTTATAGTATTGGATTGCCCCTTCCTGCACAAGCTGTAAAATCCCTTTATGGAATTGCTTCGATTTCATAACGTTTTTAGCCGATACACGAACGAATAGTTCCGGTGTAAACTGCGGTAATTTTTCAAATTGGAATGCTTTCTTCCCACCGACAACTGTGTCACCGATTTGATATGTGCCTGTGTCGTATAAACCAATAATATCGCCTGCAACTGCCTCATCAACCGTTTCACGGTCATCCGCTAAAAATTGCGTCGATTGTGTTACTTTGAAAGATTTACCTGTGCGTGCTAATGTCATGTTCATGCCGCGCTCAAACTTACCAGATACGATACGTACGAAAGCAATACGATCACGGTGTGCTGGGTTCATATTCGCTTGGATTTTGAAAATAAAACCTGAAAACTCCCCATACTCCACTGGGTCAATAAATTGCTCATCCTCTGTTATACGAGGCTGTGGCGCTGGTGCAAATTGCAAATATGTTTCTAAAAACGTTTGCACACCAAAATTCGTTAATGCCGAGCCAAAAAAGACAGGTGTCAACTCGCCACGGCGAATTTTCTCCTCCGAATATTCATTCCCTGCCTCGTTTAATAATAAAATATCATCCATCGCCTGTGAATAGTACGACGTTACCTTCATTGGATGGTCGATTGCTAGCTCACCATTTTCATTCAGTGGTAAAAAACGCTCTGCTTCCTCTGTACGGAATTGCTCCACACGCTTATTATAGCGGTCATAAATACCTAGAAACTCTTTCCCCATACCGATTGGCCAGTTCATTGGATAAGCGCTAATACCTAGTACTTCCTCTAGCTCCTCGATTAATTCTAAAGGCTCTTTCCCTTGACGATCCAATTTGTTAATAAATGTAAAAATGGGAATCCCACGCATTTTACACACTTTAAAGAGCTTTAATGTTTGCGCCTCAATCCCTTTTGCTGCATCCACTACCATGACCGCACTATCAACCGCCATCAATGTACGATACGTATCCTCAGAGAAATCTTGGTGCCCTGGTGTATCTAAAATATTAACGCGATGCCCATTATAATCAAACTGCATTACTGACGATGTTACAGAAATACCACGTTGCTTCTCAATTTCCATCCAGTCAGAAGTAGCAAATTTCCCTGTTTTCTTTCCTTTTACTGTACCTGCATCTCGAATTGCTCCACCGAATAATAGCAGCTTTTCAGTAATCGTCGTTTTCCCAGCATCTGGGTGACTAATAATCGCAAATGTGCGACGTGCCGATATATCTTGCTCTAAAGCCATAACTTTTCCTTCTCCTTTTTATCCACATTAACAGGCAGTAGGGGGCCGCCAGAAAAGTCATTTCAAGCCCCCCTTAGCGCTGCTTTATAAAACTACCGAGTGCTGATTTATCCACCCATTCTTTTTGATGATAAAAAAGCTTTCACTTTTAATATTTTCAAGCCTCTTCTTTTATGAATTACGCCTAAGCTAACTCTAGTCCAATTTTTCAGGCAACCTAGTAATAGTTAACCTCCAACCGTCACGACACGCCCCAATAGTTAACTGACCTGCATCAAGCAAGCCTTCTTTCAAAATCCGAGACATTCGCCGAAGGCTTAGGCCAACACGATGTTGGTCATTCAGTCGTTATCTTAATATGCACTTGTTTTTGGCTGAGTTCCTATGATTCATTGAGTGTTCGGACACTCATTAAAATAAGTTAAATGGCTATTTTGCTATCAAAATGCAGATTGCTTTCTTCTGAACTCCATCCTTTTTATTTTAAAAGACTTTCCCCTATTGTTACAACCTTTTTTCTTAGAATTTGTGCAAGATCATACAAAATATAGCCAATAATGATGGCAATAGTATTTAATAGCACATCATCAATATCCGTACTACGTCCGATAAAAAGCTGACAGCTCTCAATAAACAAAGGAATTGCTAATGCCATAAATAGCATTTTCCACATACTGCGCATTTTATGCCACAATAAAGGGATAAAAAAGCCAAATGGAATAAATAAAACAATATTGCCTGCTAAATTATAAAAGGCAATTTCCGCTAGTGGTCCATTTAATTGGGCTATGTACAAGGAAATTGTTCGAAACGGGGTAAAATTATGCCTTAAAAATAGCGATTGCTCTATTTGAAAAACAATGCGGCCATTTTCAATCCAATAAGCTGGTAAAATCGTTTGTGAAAAAATACTAATGGAGAAACAAAAAAATAATAGCATCATGATTTCACGCCATTTATGTGTAGGACGTTTCCGCATCCAAAGAAAACGTAACAGCACATAAATCGGTAACGTTATCATGCAGTAAAACAGCATGCTTTCTATAAAAGACTGAATCATATACGTTGCTCCTTTATTTGCTCTATGAGATGACGTCCGACAAGCAATGCAGTTGCCTACTTGTCAGACGCTTTCGGTGATGTTTTAGTAAAAAGTTAGCTTATTGAAAGAATGACGAATTACTGTGAAAATGAAAGTAACATAAAGTTTGGCGGTGTTTCTCATAAGTAAGAGAGACTGTCCTAAAAGACAGTCCCCAATGAAACTTATTCACTTTCACTTGGCGGAAAATCCACTAAATTAGGCATTTTCCCCAAGTGAACCCTTTGAAGAAACACCCTCTCACCCAAATACTGGAAACTACACGGCATTTTGGATGCGCCTAAACAAACTTCACTTTTCCTTCAGCAATTGCAATTTCAGCATCGCTATGAGGGTATTTTGTATTTTCGATAATTTGGTAATCCTCATGCCCTTTGCCAGCGAAAATAATAATATCGCCTGCTTCCGCAATACGGATAGCATGGCGCACGGCTTCCGCACGGTCACCTATACATGCATATTGGTCATGCAGCATGCCCTTCGCTAAATCGCCCGTAATGCTAGCGTACTCTTCGTAGCGAGGGTCATCTGTCGTTAAAATGACATAGTCTGCAACGGACGCTTTTGCGGCCATTGTTGGACGCTTGGATTTATCACGATTGCCCCCCGTACCGATTAAAAAAATTAATTTGTTATTTTCCCCTTTATAAGGCATTGCCGCATGAATTGCCTTTTCGATTGCATCTGGTGTATGCGCATAATCGATAAAGATTGAAATTGGTAAGTCGGTTTGTACTTTTTCCATACGCCCTTTTACTGGTGGGAGCTGCTCAATTTGCTCAATAATATCAAATAATGAAAACTGACGAGCATATAAGCATGCTGTTGCAGCTAATACATTGTAAATATTGAATTCTCCCAGCAAATGCATCGAAACATCATAGCTACCTTCAGGTGTCTGCATTGTGAAATATGTCATGCCATCTTCATAACGGCAATTCAAGGCACGGAAATCAGCGTTATTTTGTAAACCATAGGTCCAAATAGGATATGGTGTTAGTGTTTGATAATGTGCTGACCATTCATCATCAGCATTTAATACAATATGTTTATCCTTGCGTAAATCTTGGCCTAACTGTGAAAACAATAACCCTTTTGTATGACCGTAAGCCTCCATCGTACCATGAAAATCTAAATGGTCATGTGTTAAATTCGTAAAAATCGCTACATCATAATCGACGCCTGCCAATCGACCTAATGCAAGACCATGTGAGGACACTTCCATCACCATTGCAGCACAATCTTCTTTCTTTGCACGATAAATCATTTGCTGTGTGCTTAGCGCGTCACTCGTCGTATTGGCAGATTCGTAAAGCGTACCATTTAGATTAAAGCCAATCGTCCCTGCCAATGCTGATTTTTTGCCTAAGCCCATCAATATATTATGAATGATGCCTGTAACGCTCGTCTTACCATTTGTTCCTGTTACCCCTATCATTAACATTTCTTCAGATGGGTAGCCAAAAAATCTAGCTGCTAACAAGCCAAGTGCGCGTTCTGTGCTCGGAACGATTACCTGTGCTACATTGCCTGTAAGCTGCAACTCTCGCTCCGCTACAATCATTGTTGCACCTGCATCGACAGCCTTTTGTGCATAATCATGACCATCGACTGTATAGCCTTTTATACAAACAAACAAGCTTTGCGGCTGCACGCTGCGCGAATCAACCGCTAAATCCTCAATATAGCTAGGTAATACACCCAATATTTTCTTTTGTGGAATAGCACTTATCAATTCCTCTACGCGCATTCACTATTCCCCCATTTCAACCATTGGCGATGTCACATATGCATATAATAATGCGGCCGTTGCCTGTAATGAATCAATATGTGTGCGCTCATAAGCATGTGAAGACTCGATACCCGGACCAAATAAGGCATGGCGAATATCATAGCCTGCGCGGATTGCCGCCGAAGCATCAGAGCCATAATATGGGTAAATGTCTAGCTTATAAGGAATGTCCCCAGCCTTCGCTAGCTGCACTAAATGCTGTGTTAGCTCATAATGATACGGACCTGTCGCATCCTTTGCACAAATCGAAACTGTATACTCGTCGGAAGTTTGACCGTCCCCAATCGCCCCCATATCCACTGCGATATACTCCACCACTTCATTTGGAACATTCGAGTTACCACCATAGCCAATTTCCTCGTTGTTAGAAATATAAAAATGCGTTGTATATGGCAGCTTTACACCATGCTCTTTTATATATTTCATTAGTTGTAAAAGCAATGTCGTGCTCGCTTTATCATCCAAATGACGCGATTTAACGAAGCCTGATGTCGTTTCCTCATAGCGCACATCAAATGATACAAAGTCCCCTACCTCAATGCCTAATGCACGTGTATCTTCTGCGCTCTGTACCTTTTCATCGATGCGCACTTCGATATGATTTTCATCACGCTTTAAACTATCTGCACCACGATACACATGTACCGTCGTTTCATGCATTAAAATCGTTCCGCGCACAGTTTTACCGCCCGCTGTATGAATTGTGCAATATTCACCCTCTACAGCATTCCAATTAAAGCCACCAATCATCGCTAGCTTCAAGCGACCGCTTGGCTTCACTTCCTTCACCATTGCGCCAAGCGTATCCGTATGAGCTGTCAATAAGCGATGCTGCTCATCATTTTCCCCCTGGAAAGTAACGATAATTGCGCCTTTATTCGTTTTTTTATAAGCAATGTCATGTTCTTTTAAAAACTGTCCCATAAATTTCATAATATTCGTTGTATAACCAGAGGGACTTGCAATATTTACTAATTTCTCTAATAATGATAATGTCTGCTGTTGATTGAATAAATTTGTCATAAAATCCTCCTAATGCTTTTTATCCTGCATTACTTAGTAGCCTGTAAATGCAAGGATAAGCGAAACTAGTAATTAGTGAGGTTTAGAAAGCCCCAACTAATCAATATTTTATTTTATCATATCAAACTTTAGCGCATATCGACAGACAGATGTAGCCCGATTTTTATCAACACTTGCACATGATTAGGAGAATATTATGCAACCACTCACCATCATACATAAGCGTAATTTATTTATATATTACTCGCTCTTTATTTTTGCGATTTTTTTTATTGCGCTCCATTTATTTGATATTGTACACCTTACACATAATTATACACTGTATATTATTGTGAATGTCCTATTGATTGGCTTTTTACTTTATAAAAAAGTACATGCGCGCATTGTTCAAATTTTTTTAATTTTAGCATGGAATATATTACTTATCGCTTTAACAATTGGAAGCGGTCAATTATTGTTTGTATTTGGCTTTTTATATTTACTACTTATCGTCAATGTTTATCAATCGCATGTGATAAATACGCTATTAGCAATCATTACAGCAGTAGAAATCGCCTTTCTTGTCATCTATATGCAGTCAAATATTAACATTACCCATCCTGTTGAAAGCTTTATTTTTCTTACATCATTTTTATGTATCATTGGCTTATTACAAACTGTATACGTCAAGAAACTTTGGTCTCATGAGGAAAAGAGAAACATGGAGAAGCAGCTAGAACTTTCTTCAACAGAAGCCTATTTAAAACTGTTTTTCGACCATGCCGAAGATGCGATGGCAGTGTTCGATTTAAACAATAAAATCATTGAAGTGAATGCAGCGTTTGAAAAAATGTATGGCTGGACAAAAGAGGAATGTATCGGTCAGTCCATTCAGCTCGTAGCACCTGAAAACGTGGAAGCGGCACATAATCGGTTTTTAAAGCTTTTGCAGGGCGAGCGTTTCCGTCTGCTTGAAACGAAGGATATGCGCAAGGATGGCTCCATATTTGATGCACAAATATCGCTTGCACCAATTTATAATTCTTACGGAGATATGTTAGCCGTCTCAGTTATTGCACGAGACATTTCCTACCTAAAGGAAAATGAAAAACTCGCTTTACAATCAGAGAAATTAAAATTGGCAGGGGAAATTGCAGCAGGTGTCGCACATGAAATTCGTAATCCAATGACGGTTGTATCAGGATTTATTCAAATGATGAACGAGGACCAACAATCCCCGTACCAAGCATATACAGGCATTATTCAATCTGAAATCGAACGCATTGATTTAATTATTTCTGAGTTTTTAGTGCTATCCAAGCCACTTGCTGAACAAAAAAGTACACTTGATTTATCAGAAATTCTGCAGGACATCGCCACATTTTTCGAATTACAGCTAGAACAGCGTCAAATTCAATTGATACAGCACTTTAACAGGAATTCTCTATTTATTTACGCCAACAATAATCAAATTAAACAAGTGTTTATTAATATTGTCAAAAATGCTATCGAAGCAATTGAGAAGGACGGTACTATTACACTTATTTGTCAAAATGATGAACGCTTTGCATACATAAAAATTTCCGATACGGGCGAGGGCATTCCACAGCATTTAATCGATTATGTATTCGAGCCGTTTTATACGACAAAGGCTACTGGTACAGGCTTAGGTATGATGATTTCCAATAAAATTATTCGAGAGCATGGTGGCGTGATTCTTATTGAAAGCGAAGAACATATCGGCACAACCATCACTATTAAAATTCCATTACAGAATTAAAGAAGGCGCCAGAAAAGCTTGCTAAAGTACAGCTTTTCCGGCGTTTTTCATAAAAAGGATATTATCTTTAGCGGCGAGATGAATGCTTATCTTGCTTTTGATTCAGCGGGTGTCACAGATTTTTTTCGAGCTAGCTCGAAAAAAATCTGGCCGCAATTACGCCGAGGCGTAATTGATGACTCTCAAACAGTGAAACGAGTAAAAGCAATAATAACAGCAGAATCCATATTGCTGATGCATTCATCTTCTCTGATTGTTGCATATTAATGGCAGAAAGCCCTATAAACATGCAGTAGCAAAATACATTTGGGTTAATCCAAACAAGCCTTAGTTTATTATTTTTCAAATAGACGCCTCTTATTAAAGTGAAACTCTTGTATTTCACATATATTTGGAGTTTGCCTCGTTTTATTTGCGACTTTTTAAATATATTTGCGACTTGCCCCGATTTCTTTACAACATGTATTATATTATTTCATCACTTTGCGAATCAGCTTTACCTTTTGTTTATACGGTGGAAATAATATGTTTGTAGCTAGCTTTGTTGAGCGCTGTAAAATTGATTTTTGATGTGTGAAGCATTCAAAGCTTGCGTGCCCATGATAAGCGCCCATCCCTGATGGTCCAACGCCACCAAATGGTAAATGTGTGTTACCTACATGTGACACAATGTCATTAATACAGCCTCCTCCAAACGGTAGCTCCTCTAAGAAATATTCACGCGCATTGTCGTTTTCTGTAAATAGATAGGCAGCTAAAGGCTTCGGCAGGCGACGAATTGCCTGAATCGCATTTGCTAAATCATTGTACGCCATAATCGGTAAAATCGGCCCGAATATTTCATCCTCCATTACTTTACTATCCCAGTCTGCACCCTCAATAATTGTTGGTGCAATATATAAGTCATCACGGTCTACAGTTCCACCAAATGTAATATGTGCTGCATCAGCATCTAATATCGCCTTTAGCTTGTCAAAATGACCAAGGTGGATAATGCGACCATAATCATCGCTTTGCTGAGGATTTTCCCCATAAAAGGAAGTAATCGTTTGCTTTAAAATCTTAATAAATTTTTTATAAATAGAGCTGTGCACAAGCACATAATCTGGAGCGACACATGTTTGCCCATTATTCGTAAATTTCCCCCAGACGATGCGCTTTGCTGCTACTTGCAAATTCGCTGTTTGGTCAATAATAGCGGGACTCTTGCCACCAAGTTCAAGTACGATTGGTGTCAACTTTTCGGCAGCAGCACGCATAATTACTTTTCCAGTTGCCACACTACCTGTAAAGAAAATAAAGTCAAAAGAGGCATGGATGAGCGCCTCCACCTCCTTTTTCTCACCTTCTACTACACGCACGTAATGTTCTTCAAATGTTTCTGCAATTATTTTTTTTATAATTTTAGTTGTATGAACAGTTGCTTCAGATGGCTTAACGATTGCCGTATTACCACCAATAATTGCCCCGAGCAATGGCTCCATTACGAGCTGGAATGGGTAATTGAATGGGCCAATAATTAAAACAACCCCATACGGCTCACGCACAATATAGCTTTTTCCCGGCTGAAAATGAACAGGTGTTTTAACAGCAACTGGCTTCGTCCACTCATCAATATTTTTCACCATATGTGAAATGCTATCTAAAACAATTCCGATTTCTGTCGCATATGCTTCAAACTCACTTTTGTTTAAATCTAATTTTAGTGCATCTAAAATTTCTTTTTCATACTTTTTAATCGTCTCTTTTAAATTTATTAATTGTTGCTTACGAAATTCTATATTTTTTGTAGCGCGTGAAAAATAGTAGCTACGCTGTGCTGTTATCATATTTTCTACATCTTGAGCAGTAAAATTCATAAAAAACTTCCTTTCCATTTTTAATTTTTATGCATAATTTCATCATTGCCACACATATTAACTACTATAACGAATGCTTGCTTTCCTTCATTATAACTTTATATTGGCTTGTTCGGGAAATTTAAACAGTGAACAATAATTTAGGATAAGCATTCTATTATTTATTTTTACATCGACAAGGAGGCAATTTCAATGATTATTACTGAAACATGGTGGGAAGCAATTTTTTCGGGACCTTTATCAATCGGTATTAATGAACAAAAGCTACTAGAACTTGAAGATGAATCTTTTTTATATTTCACTATGCCGCCTTTACAGCAAGAGGAACTTCAAACATCATAAAAAAATCCCCCCTCAACATATTAAGGGGCTGTTGGAAAAAGATATACCTTTTTTGGACAGCCCTCGCGTCTATAAGAAAGTATGTACTGCTGCGATAGTAACAATGAATTGTCGCTATCCTCAGCTCTTTCCTATCATAATTGATTTTTTTTACAAAATCCCTTATAATGTGTCACTAGGTGCCAAACCTAATGTATTAGTCGGAACAACTAATACACATAAAAGACCCCATTGACGGCACGGATTGCCGGGGGTCTTTTTTACTATTTTTTCAAATATAAGGGATGAGTATCATGAAAAAATTCGTTAACTTTTATTTATTAATAGTCGTGCTATTTATTATTGTCGGTCTTTCCGGCTTTTCTTCCTCTAAAAAGGAAAATCCTGAGCAGGCAGTTGAAGAAATTGCTTTAGAAAACACGCCGGGTTATGCCACAATGCGTGCAATTGAAGCTATGACAAAGGAACAACAACTAGAAAATGCGATTTTAGATATACAAGTAATCCCAAAACCAAATGAAGAAATTGTCATTGTCGAAATGCAAAGCTCAGAGTTTATGTCACTTGATACATTGTTAAAGGATAGCTACAACATGCTAATTAAAATAAGTGATGTCCCACAAATCACAGAATTCACATTTATTTGGCAGCAGCCTGTCAATAATAAAAATCATGTCGCGTTATCAATGACATTCGATCGCGCTGGTCTAGATAAAATTCCAACTGTTGCATATAGCGATTTAGCATCAATTGCAAAAGACTTTAAACAGTAAAATTCTTTTTGAAAGGGCTAATCTTAGCAATAAATAATTTTTTATTGCTAGCATCAATTAAAAACAAAGCTGTCCAGAAAATGTATTACTTTCTGAACAGCTTTTATTATGAAAAAAATCATTAATTACGCTGGATTTACTTCTAGTTCTACTGAAATCGTAATGTCTTTTCCTACTAGTACGCCACCTGTTTCAAGTGCTGCGTTCCATGTTAAGCCAAATTCTTCACGATTGATTGATGTTTCTGCTTCAAAGCCGTATACTGCTTGACCCCAAGGGTTTGTGCCTTTACCGTTGAATTCCACATCGAATGTTACAGGTTTTGTTACATCCTTAATTGTTAAATCGCCTGTTACTTTGTAATCATCGCCTGATTTTTCAATTGAAGTTGATTGGAATGTAATTTTCGGGAATTGTTCTGCATCAAAGAAATCTGCTGATTTTAAATGATTGTCACGGTCTTCGCTACGTGTATTAATACTTGCAGCATCAATAGCAAACGAAATATTTGCTGTTGATAAATCCGCTAAATCTGCAGCCTCGATTTGCGCTGAGTAAGAATCAAAAGCGCCTTTTACCTTTGATACCATCATGTGTTTTACACTAAATCCGATACTTGAGTGTGATTGGTCTACTGTCCAGTTTGCCATAGAAAAAACCCTCCTGTTTTTTATCTCGATTTCGAGATATGTTATGAAAATAAAGCAGCCTACATCCGTACATATATCCTATTTGTTTAAATGTTAAACATTGATTCAAATTTTTTGAATCAACATAAGTTATATATGTAAAATGGCTGAGCTTTATTACTTACTATTTGTAACTTAGTATAATTCACACTTTCATCTACGTCAAGAAAAATCTTTCGAATTCAAGATTCTTTTTCATGCTTATTTTGTGCTACGATTTTCGTATGTACGACGAAGCGCTCATTATCATTTGGAGATGTCGTACATGTAGAAAGCGTAAAAATTCTGTCGTTCGTTGTCACATCAACTGGCATATGAATAGCTGATTTTTGTTGAATTGTCTGGAGAAATGCGGCATACGACTGCTCTGTAAACTCCGTTTCAATATAATAAAAATCCGTTGTCGTTTCATAGGCTGCAAATACTTCGAGGTGATATGTTGCACTAGGTGTTTCATACACAAAGTAGGGGTGCTCCTCGGCATAATGTTGCTTAGCAAATTTCGCTAATTCACCAAACATCGTACCGTTTCGCATAACATGACCATACAAAATCGTATGCCTAGCATTTGTATCATTGCGATAATCCATGAAAATACTGCCTGCACGACTCTTTTCCCCTACATAATTATGCTGCAAATAAAATTCATTATTATCGTTTTGAACGACAGGATTGTTCAACTGCGAATCGTTTAACTGAAGCCAGCCGACAATATCCGTATTTATTTTTTGTAGCTCGATAAATTTCGCGCTGATGGCAGCCTCCTCTATCGGCATCGCCTGTTGCGCTTGCTCATACACTTCCTGTATTTGCTGCAGCTCCTGTTCCACCTGTTTATAGCTAGAAAAAAAACGAATAAGTCCTACACTGGAAATAATAAAGACGATAATACAAATGACTCTTATTATTTTCACCTTCATATGATTGTCTCCTCAAATCCCGATTGGCACCATATATAGTCCAAGCGCAGCATCTTCTTGAAATATTGCCTCCACACCGTAAACTTGTTTCACCGTTTGCTGGGTAATGACATCGCGTGGCGTTCCTTCTGCGACAATCTGCCCTGCACTCATTAAAATAATATGGTCGCTGTAGCGAATCGCTTGGTTAATATCATGTAACACCATCACAATCGTTAAACCATGCTTTTCATTTAGTTCTTTTACTAGCTCTAAAAGCTCTAGCTGATAATAAATATCTAAATACGTCGTCGGCTCATCTAAGCATAGAAGCTCGCTCTGCTGTGCCAATGCCATGGCAATCCATACGCGCTGTCTTTCTCCACCAGATAACGCGGATAAATCATGATGGCGTTTTTCGCCTAGACTTGTACAGGCTAATGCCCAATCAACTGCTTTATTATCCTCGACATTATTCTTTTTTAATAAAGAATGATAGGGCATACGCCCGTAACTAACAAGCTTTTCAACGGTTAAATCTTGCGGAATATCGTTTTGCTGATAAACAATGGCAAACTTTTGAGCAAACTTCTTTGGCTTATAATTGACTAAGTCTTTATTATCTAATAGTGCCGTGCCTTGTAGGGGAGAATGGTTGCGTGCCATGACGTTTAATAATGTCGACTTGCCGCAGCCATTTGGACCAATAATCGTTGTAATTTTGCCGCGCTGAATGGACGTTGATACATTTTGTAAATGCTGCTTCTTACCGTCATGTGATACAACAATTTTTTGTAATTCCACAGTGTCACCCTTTTCTCAGTAAAAATATTAAAAACGGACCACCAATAATGGCCATAATGGTTGATGCAGGGATTTCTAATGGTGCAATGACTGTACGCCCAATTGTATCCGCTAATAAAATAATAAATGCTCCAAGCAAGGCTGTAAAAGGCAATAGCACTTTATGGTCATGTCCAACAATGCGGCGGGCAATGTGTGGGACTAGCAGGCCAACAAAGGCAATAACACCTGCGACAACAACTGAAATGGCTGATAATAATACGGCAGTTGCCGCAATTGCTAAACGTGCCAATGTCACATTAAAGCCAATACTTTGTGCCGTTTTATCAGATAATGCTAGGACATTACACCATGAATACATGACGAACGCAAAAATTAAGCCAATCGAGCCGTAAATAGCGATGAGCGTCACATCATCCCATGTTTTAAATGCTAGGCTTGAGCCAAGCACACTGCTAGCCGATGCATTTAAAGAGCCGCCAAAGCTAATAAATGCCTCTGTAAGTCCTGTAAACATAGCGTTGATGGCAATCCCTACTAAAATCAAGCGCAACGGATTTAAGCCTGACTTCCATGCCAACGCAAACACTAAAAAACAAGCAAGGGCGCCGCCAATAAAAGCAAAAATCGGCGTCATGAAAAATAAAGTTGGAACAATTGATACAATAAATAGCTTTGTAAAAGCCGCACCTGATGAAATACCGATGACCCCTGCATCAGCAAGTGGGTTGCGCATAATTGCCTGCAATAGTGCGCCTGCTACTGATAGGGCTGCACCTGCAAAAATTGCCACAATAATACGTGGAAAGCGCAAATCACGAATCGCTGCCATCGTATCATTATTTGTATCAAATAATGCCCCTACAAATTCCCAAAACCCCATTTTTATACTGCCTGTTGTAGCAGCAAAAATAGCTGTTATTACTAGCAATGCAGCAACAATAACAGTGCTTATTATTTTTTTCATCACCTGACAACACCTCTACTGCTCATAAAAAATTTCAATTAACTGCTGTAATGCCTCCGATACATTTAACGCAGCCGTTGTCCCGAACAGCTCTTCTTCTAAATCATAAACGCGATTGTTTTTCACTGCATTAAAATGCTTCCAAACATCGTTTGTTTTAAATTCCTCGTCAAACATTTTAATTACTTCGTCTGGCATCCCATGTGCCATACGTAAAATAATATCTGGGTTACTATTATATAAATGCTCTGTATTCGAGGCTAAATATTCAGCTTCCTGACCAGCCATCACATTGACAGCGCCAGCTCTGCGTGCTAAATCCCCCACATATGAATGCTCTGTCGCTACTAAATAGCTACCAGGCACACCTAATAAAATAAGAACGCTTGGCTGCTCATGCATACTCGCCACATTTTCCACTTGTGCAATTTCATTTTTCAGCTTGTCAACAAGCGCATCCGCCTGTTCCACGCGCTTATAGCGCTTGCCTAGCTCTTCAATTTCTGCGAGCATCGTATCAATGCTCGTTAAATCAACAAAGTCGACAGGGACTTGCAATTGCTCAAATATTGGTGCTAAATCATATTCTAATGTAGAGACGGATAATACTTCTGTTGGATTTAAAGATTTAACCACTTCCATATCAGGCTGCATCGCATTTCCAATAGAGGGTAAACCATCAAAGCGAGCAGGCAATTGTTTAACAGTATCTGGAATTGCAATAGCATCCAGTTCTAAACGGTCCATAATATCTGCTACAACAACTGTCCCTGCTACAATACGCTGTGTCTCTTCCTGTTGCTGCTTCTCTTTATTATTTTCTTGTGGCTGCTCTGGAGCCGCCGTTTTGCCACCGCAAGCAGCAAGCAGCAGTATTGCTACAAGCAGTAAACATTGCATATATTTTTTCATTTTTAGTTTCCTTTCTTCCGCTTTATCTTGACTTGTGCGGGTGTAGCTAGACACCCGCACAAGTCAAGATAACAACAGCGGGCTCCCTCTCATATATCCGAGAGGAAGCCTGCTTTCCCATTATGCTCTTAGTTTTCTACTACATAAAGAGTGTTTAAAATCACCTTTGCCATTTGGCTGCGTGTTAAAGTATTCGTTGGATTGAATTTGCCTTCATTCCCAGTCATAATACCTAATGCATTTAATTCAGCAATTGCAGTCAACGCTTCTTTATTTGAAGTTGTCACATCTTTAAATGGTACGCTTGCCCCTGTTGCTTTATAGCCTGCACCCTCTAAAACGCGGTAAATAATAACTGCCGCTTGTTGACGTGTAATTTCTTTTGTTGGCTCAAATGCAGTAGCAGATGTGCCGTTCATAATGCCGTAATCGCTTAATGCTGTTACCGCCTTTTGTGTTTCTGCATCAAAGCTCGATACATCTTTAAATGGATTTTTCGCAGTTGTATCTAAGTTTAAGTAACGATTTAACATTAATGCAAATTGTGAACGCTTCACTTTTCCGTTTGGATTGAATTTATCCGCTTCTTTGAAAAGACCTATAGAATATAATGTTACGATATTACCATAGTCACCTAATTTCGTAATATCTGTAAATGGATTTATCTTGCCACCAAATTGCAATTGTACAGGGTATACTGAATCGTATTTTACAGGACCAGCATCTACTGATACATCAACTGTTGCTGTATAAACAGCATCTAAGTTTGTTGTAGCAATTGTGTAGATTTTCACTGTGTTGCCATCCACTTCCGTAGTTTTTTCATCTGCAATTGTTGCGCCTTCAATGTTAAATTTATTTAAGTATTGTCCTTGTACGAATGTTAAGTCTACAAGGAATTCGTTTGCTGTTTCTGTTACTGTAACAGTCGGCTTTACATACGTCGACATAACAGAAATTTCGTTTGTTTTATCTTTATAAATGTATAATGGAAGCTCTTCTCCTACTTCTACAGGCTGCTCCTCTGTTACTTCAGGTAAATCAAGGTTCGCTGTATTGATAGCAAAGCCGAACTCATACCATTTGTCCATATTTGCCGCAGGAACAACAACATGAATTCCCGCTTCTACTAAATCGCTAATTGATTTCAGTGTAAAGCTATAAACCTTTTTCCCTTCCTCTGATACTAATGTTGCATCTGCACCAGCTACTTTTAAGCCAGCAATCATCGGGCTACTTTTTTCCGTAACTGTTAATTCTACTGAGTACTTACCATCTTTCACGATTAATTTTGCATCTTTTTCAAGATGGTTTGTAATCGCCGCATAATCACCTTTATTTGTTTTTGGATCATAGGCATCAAAAGTAATTGCATATTCACCGTCTTTTACTTGCTTAAATGTTTTACCTGGTACAAACTCTACTTTTTCTTCTTCTGCTGCTTCAGGCGCTTTAATTGTTGTTGGGTCTAATGTTAATTCAAATGCTGTTGGAATTTCTTTGCCACCAACTGCGACAGCGCCCTCACCCTTCACTGTACCGCCTGGACGCTCTACAGGAATATAAATAACTTTTTGTCCATTTACTTCTTTAATTACGCTAACGCCATCTACTTCTACTTTTGTCAGCATGTTCATCACAGTAGCATCCGCTGATAGCTGAATGAAATACTTGCCATCTTCAATAATAAGTGTAGCTGGTCCTTGAATGTATTTCGCTAATTGCTGTGTCGTATCTGTAATTGTGAAATCAATAGTATACTGACCATCTGGCATAGAGCGTGATGGTGTTTCAGCAGATGCCGCTACTGCTGGCACGATAGCAGATGTTGCTAACACTGAAGCTAGCGCGATTTTTGTAGAACGAGATTGGAATTTTGACATTTAACATTTCCCCCAATTAATTCATTTTTTTTGTTTTATAAAATACAAGCACCGAAGCAATAAGCATAAAGATGAAAAGATATGGTAAAGAATCACTTGTTTGTGGATTTTCTACTTTTTCACTAGCACTTACTGTTCCGTCAGCTTTATTTCCATTATCTTCAACATTTGAAGAGCTTGGCGTCTTACTCACATTGTTAACAGCCTTTGAAGATTCTTTATTTGTTTGCGCATTTTGCTCCGTTGCTTGTGGAATACCCGCTGCGTCAAATACAAAATCAACGCTATAACCGTGATGATAATTAATATCATCAATATCGATTTTCATTGCCACTGTTACAGGATTCCCCAAATTAGCTACAGCAAATTGCACAACACGCGTATCAGCAGCGGCATTTTGGCTAATTACTGTCGCACCACTCGGCGGGTTAAACTCCGTTACCCATGCACTATTTTTAATCGTCAATTGCACAGTTGCCTTGCCATTTTTCATAATTACCTTTGCAGGCTTTAAAAAATAATCATTGGCCATAGAAGCGGAAATACTACTTGGCTTATTGACTTGATATTGAATATCGTATGTTCCATCAGCTAATTGTGCATGAGAATAATTAGGCGCAAGTATAAATACCCCTAGCATAAGCACAAAAAGAGTTAGAAAAAGCTTTTTCACAGCTCTATTCCTCCCTTTACTAATAATTAGTACCTTTACAATTATGACACAAATGAGGATAATTCTCAATTAGATTTTTTATTTTCATCGAATTGTCAAATTATCGATTACGCCAAGGCGAAATAGATTGACTAGCATTTTCTTTTGTGTCAAAAATAATCGCCATCTCTCATACTTATTTAGCGAACAGCATCCTCATGAAATTGCTTGCCATCAAAATAGCCTTCATGTGCCCAAATATTGAGCTTTGCATCCTGTGCCCTTACTTGAATTTCATTTAATTCTGCTTCAAGCGTATTATTCGGTTTGTTAATATAGCGCATAACTGCAAAGCCATTTTTCAATAAAGATTCCTGTAATAATACATTATCGACAAAAATATACGCGAGCAAACGGTCATATTTATCTGTTTCTGGTCCAACATCGAATAGAAGCTCAATTTTCGAGGCATTTTTCAGTAAATTTTCTGTAAACACTTTAGCATCTTCTGCATAAGGCATCGGTTTTCCTTTGTCATAGTTCATTTCGGGCGTATCCACCATTAATAAACGAACTTTATGCTTTTCACCATTCATTTCTATGCTAAATGTATCGCCATCATTAATTGATAAATAGTTAATCTCCTGTAGCTGATTTCCTGTCACTTGCTGGGCATATTGTGCTGAAATATGATTTGTCGCAGTTTCATTTGTTTCTTGTTGACTATGTGGCGGCGTCTTAACTTCATTTGTAGTCTTGTCCTGCGGTTCTGGACTAAATATTAAATAAAGTGCGACCGCTATAATAATAGTTCCGCTCGTAATAAGCGTTTTAATATCTGTTGGTTTCATAAGTTATATTATTCCCTTTCTTCAATTAGCATATCTTTTATTTTACCAAACTTTTTAGGTGTTAAAAATGTCTGAAAAAAGGCTTTTTCAAAATTACACTTTAAACATAAACACTTTTCCAACGAAAAACGCTACCTTCCCTATATTGAAGATAGCGTCGTTTAATATTAAATGTTTTTCGTTAAATATCTGTATTTGTCTTCGGCTGTGGACCTAGCTTCTGCGGTGGAATGGCTGCAAATGTTTCGCCTTCCTCTTCCAAATCGCGCATTCGATGGGCAATACGGGATGCTGCACTCGCTGCAATGCTCGCAACCAAATCATCTAAAAATGTATTTACACATTTCCCGGCTTTTGTATCCAATTTATCAATGATACCTATTTTCTTCTTATCTAAATGACCAAAAGTCGTCACTGCAATACTGCCGTACGTAAAGACAGAGCCAAGGGCAATTGTTTCATCGACACCGAACAATCCTTCATCTGACTCTACAATTGATTGTAGGGGCTCTGATAGCATTTTCTTTTCGGCCAACTCGTCTAGCTCAACGCCTACTAATACCGCATGCTGTACTTCACGCTTATGCAATACACGCTCAACAGAGCTAATGCAATGCTCCATTAATAGCCCTTCATTGTAAAGACTTTGCATTTCATAAACGATTTCAGCAATATCCTCCACCTTTACTCCTCTGCGCTCTAACGCAGAATAAGTGGCTTCTGTTACTTTATCAGAATGAACACGAACTGCTCGATTATGCATAATTTACACCTCTATTTATGTTTTTTCTTCCTACACCATATTACACCTTTCGTAGTGATTATGATACAATTTCGTTACATCTTACTAGAGAAGGAATGAGTATTTTGGATAAGGGAACAGTAAAAGATATCAATTTTTATAGTGAGGCACTTCAGGAAGAGCTGCAATTACTTATTTATATTCCAGCAAATTATTCACCATTATATAAGTATAATCTACTCATCGCAGCAGATGGCAAAGACTATTTCCAATTAGGTAGCATTCCCCGTCTCGCCGATGAACTAATCGATAATTATGAGATGGAAAATACAATTATTGTAGGCGTTCCATATAAAAATGTCGCGGATCGCCAAAAAAAATATATCCCCTCTGGTGAACAACATGAGGCATTTTTACGCTTTTTAGCACATGAGCTTGTACCTTATTTAGATGAAAATTACGCGACTTTTCAGCTTGGGCAAACGCGTGGCATGATTGGTGACTCAATGGCTGCAACAGCCGCGCTAATGGCTACATTAAAATATCCAAACGTTTTTTGTAAGGCTATTTTGCAATCGCCATATGTTGATGAGCTTGTACTAGAAGCAGTAGCAAACGCTACAAATTATAGCGCAATATCAATTTATCATATTATCGGTAAAGGTGAAGACAAAGTCGTTACGACAAGCAAAGAAATAAAGGATTTTCTAACACCGAATAGGGCGCTTCATCAATTATTCCTTGAAAAAAACTTCAATACATTTTATGAAGAATTTGACGGTGATCATACATGGAAATATTGGAAACCAGACTTAAGACGAGCACTTATAGAAAATTTCGGATAAAAACGGCGTAATAAATGTAGTAAAGAAACAATTTCTGTTATACTTATTAAGAGAAAAAAATCGAATTATTCCAGGAGGTTATGAATTTGAAATATGGTATTGTTGCTTTTCCTTCTAAAAACTTACAAGATTTAGCGAATAATTATCGTAAACGTTATGACCCACATTATGCACAAATCGCTCCGCATATGACATTAAAGGATGCGTTTGAGGCTGATGAGAGTGCAGTACAAGACATCGTTGCAAAATTAACGGAAATTGCGTCAAATTTTGCCCCATTGAAAATTCACGCATCACGCATTAGCTCGTTTTTCCCTACTACGAATGCGATTTATTTCCGCATCGAACCTACAGAGCAATTAACAAATATTCAAAATGCAATTCAGGAGAAAATTGCTTTCGGTGAGCAAAAGCATGTTTTTGTGCCACATATTACTATTGCACAAAAACTAACAGCATCTGAACACGATGATATTTTAGGTCAATTGCGCATGTCTGGTGTTGATGTACAAGAAGAAATTCAGCAAATTCATCTACTAAAAGAACAGGACGGTAAATGGGAAATCGTCGAATCATTTAGTTTAAATGGAGCTGAGTAACCGAATGTTTGAAGTACATTCTGCAATATCTGAAGAACAATTACAGCGTGCGTTTGATATCCGCAAAAAAGTGTTCGTTGAAGAACAAGGGGTACCTATCCACCTTGAATTAGATGAATATGATAAAACATCCTATCATTTTATCGTGACGGAGGGCGAACGAACAATCGCTGCGGCTCGTCTAAGAGAATACGAGCCATTAGTGGGGAAAGTGGAGCGTGTTTGCGTATTAAACGAATATCGCGGAAAACGACTAGGCGCTTTATTAATGGAGCATATCGAGCAAGTAGCTAAAGAGAAAAATTGGAAAAAGTTGAAACTGAATGCACAAAGCTATGCAATTCCGTTTTATGAGAAATTACAGTACACAGTAACCTCTCCTGAGTTTTTAGATGCAGGTATTCCGCATCGCGCGATGGAGAAATCGATTTAACAAAGGGGGGCGTCAGAACAGCCGTGCAGTTGCCGGCTGTTCTGACGCTTTTTTATGATGTTTTTGCTTAGGAGCAATAAGCAAACATTTATCTAAACACCAATTAAAGCGTCCAAAATACCAGCAACTGCACGGTTTTTGGACGCCTTCTTTTTTAGATAGCAGTCTAACGCATCATTCGCTCGATTTTACTCAAATCTAGTGATTTGCCATCCTTTATAATGGACTGCACAATTTGCTCTTCTAGCTGTGGTGATACTTTCCGCTTTGCTACTTTGCTTACTTTTTGTACAATTTTCCTTACTTGTTTTTCACTTGTAAAGTCTGCATATTGTATGGCGCGAGCTAATGCGAACACTTCATCCATTTCAACACCCGTTTTACGCTCGAACTGTTTAAAAAAACTTTTGTCCATTACTCGCCCTCCTTAATAAAATGCAGTACCAACAATAATTAGTAGAATAAATAATACAACGATTAACACAAATGTTGAACCATAGCCGCTGCCGCCTCCACAATAGCCTGGCTGTACATTGCCACATTGATTCCATCCGTATCCAGACATGAATAACCCCTCCTTTCTACAGTGTAGTTTATGCTAAGCCAACTGTCATAGGAGGGGTAAATGCCCTAATTCACTTTTCCTTTTGAATGAAAAATAAGTGCCGCGATAAACCCGAAAATAATCGCTGCGCTAATACCTGAGCTCGTCACTTCAAACATCCCTGTCACGACTCCAACTAAGCCGTGCTTCTCGGCCTCTGCAAGCGCACCATGTGTTAACGAATTGCCAAATGAAGTAATTGGAATCGTTGCACCAGCACCAGCAAAATCAATAAGTGGCTCATATAAACCAAATCCATCTAGAATGGCGCCCGCTACAACTAATATGGATAATGTATGCGCCGGCGTTAGCTTGGCCACATCCATTAATAGCTGACCAATCACACAAATAGCGCCACCAACTAAAAATGCAAATATAAAAGTATACATTGCTCTCCCTCAGTTCATCGCAATTTCAATCGCATGTGCTGTACATGGAATCGTTTCTCCTTGCTGATAGGACAGCGGAGATAGTAGAGCACCTGTTGCTACAAGTAAGACTCGTTTAAAGCGTCCTGTCATAAATTGACTTAATACATAGCTATAATAAACAGCGGCTGAACACCCTGCCCCACTTGCTCCAGCTTGAAATGCCTGGTCGTCTCCATAAAACTCTGCGCCAGCATCACGAATTAGCTGTAGCTCGTCATTTTTAATACCATCCTCAGCTAACATCGCTTTTACTAGCTTTAGCCCAATTTTCCCTAAATCCCCTGTCATCACCATATCATAATCGCTTATTTTCTGTTTTCTATGCTGTAAATGTCTTTTAATTGTGTCGTAAGCGGCAGGAGCCATTGCTCCCCCCATATGAAATGGATCTGTTTCGTGATAATCAATCACCTTTCCTACTGTTGCTGCTACCATATAGGGGTAGTCTGGTTGATGCGGACCGACCAACGCATAGCCTGCTGCGGTTACTGTCCACTGTGCAGTTGCAGGCTTCTGCGCACCGTAATTAACTGGGTAACGAAATTGACGCTCGGTTGCATTATGTTGGCTAGAAGCACCAGCAATTGCAAGCTTCGACGCCCCTAATTCCGTTAATAAACCAGCAATAATAACGGACGAAACGGATGTCGAACAAGCTGAAAACATCCCGATAAAAGATACTGCTAATTCTCGCGCTGCAAAGTTAGTTGGTGTCATTTGATTGACTAAATCACCACTTAAAAAATAATCGACATCTAAATTTTTTATCTTTGCCTTGTCCATAACAAGCTGACAGGTGTTCATAATTAGGCGCTTCTGTCCTTGTTCATTCGTTTTTTCTTGAAAGCGTTCATCATCGGCTATCATATCAAAATAAGAGCGAAAGACGCTTTTTTCCTCTAACGGGCCTACTGCCGCAGCGCCCGCTAATAATGCTGGCTTCGTCTGAAACAAAATTACCATGAGACAACCCCCAGCATAACCAGTACCGTTTTCACTAAAGCTACAGCGAAGGCAGACACCGTTCCGAAAACGATAACAGAGCCAGCTAGCTTGAACATATTGCTCCCTACACCTAGCACATAACCCTCTGTTCGATGCTCAATCGCTGCAGATACAACGGCATTGCCAAAGCCTGTAACGGGAACAGCACTACCTGCACCTGCAAACTGCCCTAGTCTTGTGTACAGTCCTAAGCCTGTAAAAATCATCGCTAGTAATATCATTGTCGCAACAGTTGGATTGCCTACCGTTTTTTCGGTAAAATCAAAAAAAATCATATAAAAGAAGGAAATAGCTTGTCCAATCACACAAATAATACCACCGACGAAAAATGCCTTTAATATATTCATTGCATATGGTGGGGTCGGTGTCATCTGCTGTTCAATCGTTTCATATTGAGATTCTTTCATCACGTCTCCTCCTTCGCTAATTTTTTTAAATGCTCTATTTTTTCATTGACCTTTTGTTCGTCTTCCTCTGACATCAATTTATCTGTTTCCCATAGCAACTTAAAATCTGAAGAAACAAGTACATCATAGTGTGACCATTTTTCTTCTAATTTTTTTTGCAATTCGCGTGCGATTTTTTGCTCTTTAAATGATTGCCATGGTTTTACTTCAATTGCCACAAGGATATCCTGACCAGCAACAACGATTTTCGCTTTGTGGATATTATTCATTTTCTCAATTTCTTGCTTAATCTCTATTGTTTTTTCGTCCTGCTCATCATATGCGACAATCTGTTCCTTTGCGCCACAGGCAGATAGTAAGAACACACATATTCCAACGCTTAAAAATCGCCTTACCATTACATGCCTCCCTTTTCAAATTGTAGATAGACTTATGAATTCATTTGTCCCGCATTAACGGGCAGTAATCTTATTTTGTTCCAAAAGTGAAGTGACAGGTACAAAACTCCCGCCTGTAGACTTTTATTAACGAGATAGCTAGCTAAGTAATTATCTGCCCGTAAAATCCCGATTGGGAAAGCGAACAATTCTTAGGAAGTAGTGCTTCTCCCAAGAATTGTGGTTTCACTTTATCTAGTATGGGCATATTTTTTTTGCTTTATTCAAAATCTAGGCAATCATTTCTATGCGAACGCCCTGTTCCCTTGGCAAATTACTCATATTGTAGAGAGAACTTAAATTAGGAGGTGAAAGAGTATGGGTTGTGGTAAAAATATTGGCCCAAGCTCGAGTAATGGTTGCGTTTGTGAAGTAGTTCGTGCGATTTTAGATATTCAAAATCAATCAGTTCGTGAAGAATGCTCTCGTTGTACAACAAATTGCTTTTTAGAGCCTTTAGGCGGCATCGTTAGCCCTGGTAGATCTTCAGTGGATACAAGGGTATTTATGCTTTTAACAAAATTCGGAACGCCATTTGTTGCAACATTTAGTGCTGAAGACTGCATGGATTGCGCATCTGTCTTCTTCCGTGTAGAAGATGTATTCGATGATTGCTGTGCGACATTACGAGTATTAATGCCTTTAGATCGTGGTGGAGATACAGTTGATTTATTAAATAGCGACGGCACTGCCGTGTCATTGCGCGCTATTTGTGATGTAACAAACTACGCAGTGACAGATAGCTGTATTACAGTCGACTTAAACTGCTTCTGTGCTGTACAATGTGTTGCCGATGTAAACCTAGGAATTTGTAACTAAATTGTGTGTAAATTGTTTGCGTGCCTGGCACCCAAACAATTTACTTACAAAAAAAGGCATGAAACCAAATTTGATTTCATGCCTTTTTCTATCTCGTTGCGTGTATTGTCGCAATATCATTCGCATTGACAATAATTTTTTGCTCAAATACTTTCATAACAACATCTATCCCATTCAAATGCTCTATCGTACCGATAAGACGCTCGCCATTTTTAAGCACGACAAGCAACATGCGATTTTTTGCAACTGGTCGTGCGAAAAAGCGCAGTTGATGTGCAATCAGTGAATTAACAATATTATTTGGCAGTGGCTTTTCATAAATTGAGGTGCTCTCCTCTAACTCTGGTTCTTGCTGTTTAGCCGCTGTTAGTTCAACCGCATAAGACGGTGTTTTGATGAAAAGCAGTGGTTGATATTTCATCAACAATCGCCCACCTTTTTTTCATACGATATGCATAGTAAATATTTTTTGTTACAAAATTTGATTAATAAACGTCGTCGCTAAGCCTAAATAAATTAAAATACTCGTTACATCATTCAATGTTGTAATGAATGGCCCTGAGGCAACAGCTGGGTCAATGCCTAACTTATGCATTAGTAAGGGGATAAATGATCCCGCTACTGTGGCTACTAAAATGGAACAGCAAATAGCTGCGCCAACTAATAAGCCAATCATAATTTGATGCTTCCAAAAGAAAATAATCGCCACAACAGTTAGACCGCAAACTAAGCCTGTTAATAGACCTGTTAAGCACTCCTTCATGAGCAGCTTTAACTTACTTTGCTCATTCACCTCGCCTGTCGCAATACCACGTACCGCAACCGCTAATGCCTGCGTGCCACTATTACCAGACGTCCCTGAAATCAGCGGAATAAAGACAGCGAGTAATGCTACCTTCTCTAATGTCGCCTCAAACTGCCCCATTAAATTTGCTGTAAACATTCCTAAAAATAATAACACGATTAACCATGGTAAACGTGTCACCGCCGCTTTAAATGGACCTGCATCAATATCGTCCGCATCTGAAATACCAGCTAGCTTAGAGTAGTCATCAGAAGCCTCTTCATCAATAACATCGATAATATCATCGACTGTAATAATTCCTTGTAATTCATTATTATCATCTATAACAGGAATTGCTAAGAAATTATAGTCACGCATAATTTGCGCAACGTCCTCTTGGTCATCGCCTACTTTTACCGACACGACGCGCTCGCTCATAATATTATGAATAAGCGTATCCTCATCCGCGATAATCAAATCACGTAACGACATGACACCAGCCAATTGATGCTGGTCATTCACTACGAAAATATAGTAAATCGTTTCTGCGTTTGGCGCTTCATTGCGCAACACTGCCATTGCTGAACGGACAGTTGAATTTTCTAGAATCGTTACATACTCGGTCGTCATAATCGCCCCGGCAGTATATTCAGCATAGCTTAATAGTTCATTAATTTCTTCAGCTGTTTCGCTATCCATCATTTCTAAAAAGCTCTCACGCTGCTCATTGTCCAGCTCATTTAATACGTCTACCGCATCATCGGTGTACATATGCGATAGCATCGATGCACCATATGCAGGGTCCATCTCACCTAAAAATCGCTCGTACTCGTCATCTTCTAGCTCGATTACTTCAAAAATCAATGCCATTTCTTCGGGAGACAAGTATAAATAGATAGTTTGACGTATGTCTGGTCCCACCTTTTTATAAAATTGGGCTTGATCATACGGGTGAAGTGCTAAAAAATGCTCACGAAAAGCATCAATTTCTTGTTCAATTAAAAGCATTTGTAAAAATTCTTCATTATAGCGCACTTCGTTATTTTCGCGTTTTTGTTCTACCATCCTTGTCCCCTCCTCTCAAAGTTCATCATACAAGCAATATAACAAGTTCGTAAATCAATATTTCAAAAATAACATAGAAATTTTACAATTATAGTAGGGTCTTTTTACAACTACTATAGGTAGTTACTACAGCAACTACATCCAGTCTAAATAAAACGATAAAAATCCACCTCGATATACGGTTAGACCGTTGGAATCTACGTGGATTTTTCACAATTAGTATCATAGTAAATCCTTGCCCTAATAGCCGATAGACGCTAGTTTTTCTTTAATCAATTACACCTCGATTAACTCTAGTCCAGACTTTTTTGAGCAAACTCATGGAAGTCAACCTAAAACCGTCACGACACGTCCCAACGATTAACTAATCTGCATCTCGCAGTTGGCGATATCCTTTGACTAAGTTCCTCTTTGTTAGCAAGTAGTTTGTACATCCACTGAATTAAAATATTGTCTCATTGCTATAAAGGTGGGAGTTTTTTACTGAATCTAGATAAATTCCGCAATTCCTCAGGTAACTCACTGCTAAAAGATAACAGCTTCTTCGTTAACGGATGCAAAAATGTCAATGATACACAGTGCAATGCTTGGCGATCTAATACTCGCTTATCACCACCGTACAGCTCATCACCAACAAGCGGATGACCTATATGAGCCATATGCACACGTATTTGGTGTGTACGCCCTGTGTGCAATGTTAAACGAACATGTGATATGATGCAATCGTTTAGTCTACCGTATTCTAACACTTCAACATCTGTATGTGCAAACTGTCCATCCTTACGCACTTCTCGTTCAATAATGCTCGTCTCTTTACGTCCGATTGGTGCAATAATGGATTGGCTTTTCGTTTGCCCGTAAACAATCGCCTCATAGTGCCGTATCACATCCCCTTGTTGCTGTGATGCGCTCATTAAATGATGGATATGTCGATGCTTTGCAATACATAACAAGCCCGACGTATCTCGATCAAGCCGTGTTACGATATGTACAGTTGAAGCAAGACCTTGCTCCTGTAAATAACCGAGAACAAAATTCGCTACACTACTTTCTGGATGCTCCCTTGAGGGAATTGTACTCATATAGGCTGGTTTATCAATAACGAGCACTGCCTCGTCCTCATAAACAATGTTTAATTTGCCGTGCTGTGGCACAAGTCCCTCACTCGCTTCTTCTAATGGGAACACAATCGTAATAATATCTCCTACCACCACTACATGACGTACATTGCGCCGAACGCCATTAACAAGAATATCACCGCCATCAAACTTAATCGCCGTTAATGCTCGTTTCGAAATTCCCCATAAAGCAATCGCTTCACGCAATAGCATCTCCTCTTGCGCTTCAAACTGTAATACAAATCTATTTTCCATATAATCCTCAGCTACTCATTTGAAATGAAGGAATCATGCACGCGTTCCCAAAATGGGAAAGGACGAAATCTTGCAAAACGCACGCGCTCCTCAGCAACATTAAAGGCAATTGATTTAACATCCTCTTCTGACAATTGAATATGATCAACCGTAATATTAAAGCGTTGGTTATTGACTGGCTTTAATACGCATGTGTGATGTGCTGGGAACACAAGTGATGAGCCGACCGTACGAAACACCCGATTATTAATTGATGCCATTTCTGTTAGCTGAAAAGCTGGTAATGTCGGATGAATAATAGCCCCACCTAACGCCTTATTGTAAGCCGTACTGCCAGATGGTGTCGAAACACATAGACCATCTCCACGGAAGCGCTCAAACTGAGTACCATTTAACTCAACATCCATTACAAGCGTCACATCAGGTGATTTTATTGTCGCCTCATTCAAAGCTAAATAATGGCTTGTTTCTGACTGATGACGGTGAACATGTACTTTCAACAATGGGTATTCAACAACATTAAAATCCTTTTTCGCCATGGACAATACAAGCTTCTCCAATTCAGATGGCTTCCAATCTGCATAAAAGCCTAAATGCCCTGTATGAATCCCGACAAATGCAACCTTGTCTAAGCGATGTTTATAGCGATGAAAAGCATGTAAAAGTGTCCCGTCTCCTCCAATAGAAAGAACAATATCAGGCTCCTCTTCATTGAGCTCCAGCCCAAAATCTTGCAAATACGATGTCGCCAGCTCCATTAACTCATTAGACTGTGCATCGCGACGTGATTGAATTGCAAATGATGTCATGAACTTACCCCCTTATCTTTTTCAGCATGCAGCTTAACACTCGGCGCTTCCTTTACTTCACTGAAGTATACCTGTGCCTCCTGTATTTCATTGCGAATTTGTGACATTTCCTCATCGAGACGAAATGCTGCTTCTGCAGCACTTTGCAAGCGATTTTGAATTTCTTCTGGAAAAGCCCCCTTATATTTATAGTTTAATGAGTGCTCGATGGACGCCCAAAAATTCATTGCCAATGTTCGAATTTGAATTTCAGCTAAAACAACCTTTTTGCCATGTATCGTTTCAACAGGATATTCGACAATCATATGATGTGAGCGGTAGCCACTCGGTTTACTATGTGTAATATAATCCTTTTCCTCCACTACATTCAAATCGACTCGTTGCCGAATCAGCTCAGTTACTGTCGCGATATCATCGACAAATTGGCACATAATTCTTAGCCCTGCAATATCTTGTAACTCTGTTGCTAATTGCTGAGAAGGTTCAAATGCAATTCCTTTTTCTAATGATTTATCGTAAATACTTGCTAAAGGCTTTACGCGCCCTGTGACAAATTCAATTGGCGAGTTTGCGCCGATAATATTGAACTGCGAGCGCATACCTTTAAATTTTATTTTTAGCTCCTCTACCGCTTGCTTATAAGGGCTTAAAAAAACATCCCATTGGCCCATCACAACAACCTCCTCATATGAAATAGCATGCCTATTTCAGCCATACATTACGTGTTTTCATTTACCACACAAATCGTAATATATGCAATCGAATTTATTGATTATGAGTAATTAATTCATTACGCCTTGGCTAACTTTAATCTGGTTTCGGCTGACTTCCTTTTAAGAACCCTTCACTGAATCCCCGACATTCGTCGGAGACTTTAGGCCAACTTAATGTTGGTCACTTAGTCGTTATCGCAGAAGGCGATGTTTTTAAACTGAGTTCCTATGATTTCAGCATGCGTCCCACCATAAACCATTTCTGTATCTGTCATCTTACTTTCGATACAAAATAGTGTACTTCTGCGATTTCTTATCGCAGTAAACATTGCTAAAACAGGCGTGTTGATTATCCTTTATTTTACAAAGAAAACCTAAAAATTCGTTGATTTCCGTTGCGGGGGACGCTTTCCTCGGGGTGCGGCTTCAACTAATTTATTTCGGCATTCGCCGAAATAAATGGATTTTCAGCTCGGGGCCAACTCGGGTGTTGGTCATGGAGGCGTTGCCACAGGACGTGGCGACCTTAGCCTCCCTACACTTTTGTCCCGATGGAGTCGCCCCCTCCACTCCAATCAACGAGCGTATGCCTATGAAAAAAGCATTTCCCCTATAAAATACGCTAATTAATATACATTATTTACATAATCAACACACCTGTTGCTAAAAGAAACTAATCACAAAATTAATCTGTTGATTCTAAATAAATACTTGTAAATTGTGCCTCCACAGCCTCAACAAATGCCTTACCGTAATTTTCATTATCTTGAATATTCCATAATAAATACTCAAGCTCCTCTGCAAAATTAGAGAGTGCTAAGTCAGGCGTTAAAAATGGATCGCGCTTCTTTTCGACAATTTGCACTAACGCTGGCCACGTCGTTTGAGGGAAGCTTAAATAACTATACGTCCCCTCATCCTCTACAATATAAATAAATGCCATATTATCTGAATCGACAATCACTTGCCCTGTCGGTTGAATTTGAATGTCCTGCTCACTATCGTGTAAACTAAAATAAAAATCATTATGTATTTGTTCGAATTTTTGAATTGTATATACTTTACGCACTTTTTTCGTACTTCCCTTCCATTCATTCTCTCCCTATTTTACCATACGATGAAGGGGGATGCAGTGTGGTTTTTATTAAACAATATGATGAACTTTTAAGTGCGGTAATGAACCAATTATTATTTATTAAATCGACGATTTCCATTATAGTTAGCGCTATGCGCCGGGTGTGGATTACAATTAATTTCTTTCGTGTTACTACGTTTGCCCCACACTTTTCTCTTTGAAGGAGCGCTTCTTCCATTCCAATCGGCTAGTAAATTACCCGTTAGTAGAGATTAAAAAACACTCAATACTTCCATAATTTGCAGATATGATTAACTTTATACTTATATTAAATTTGCAAATAATTACTTCTTAATCTTCCTAAAAAATGACGAAAAAAGGAGAATTATAATGAATCATGAAATTGAAATCGAATTTAAAAATATGCTGTCGAAAACAAAATACGACGAACTACTGACGATATTCGACATTCAAGAGGGAGAAGCTGTGCGCCAGGAAAATCATTATTTCGACACAGCGGATTTTCAATTAAAGGCGATTGACAGCGGATTGCGAATTCGCATATTACCGAATAAAATTGAATGTACATTAAAAGAAAAAGCTACTGAGCATACATATATCGAAACAACAGATATTTTAACAGAGGAAGAAGCGAGCCGAATTTTACAGGGCAGCACATTCACAGCGCCTACTGTTATTGCGAGATTACAGGAACGCGGTATTGCCTTTGAACAGCTTATATTGTTCGGCACACTCGCAACAGAGCGTGTAGAAATTCCCTACAAAGAAGGATTGCTCGTACTAGATCATTCTTTTTATTTGCAGCGCGAGGATTATGAGGTAGAATATGAAGCACAAGATGAAACCGTTGGACGTACTGTTTTCCAACAATTTTTAACAAACTATAATATTCCAATTGCACATGCAGATAAAAAAATTGCCCGTTTCGCAGCGGCATTGGCGGATAAAAACAACTAGATTACGAAATTTAAGTAGGCCGACAGAGGGCGTAAATGCGAAGAAGGAAAGAAGGAGCATAACGATGGATATTCGAGCAATGAAAACATTAATGGAAATACAAGCAATGCAATCGGTTGGTAACACTACACTAAGTGATTCCAACAATGCCTTATTTAATGAATTGCTAGGTGATATTTTACAATCACAGCAAACAAATTCTATTACTGGATTGACAGAAATTTTAGGAACTGAGCATACACTAATGCAAACAAGTAATGGGTCAGTATCTCAAACAAAATATTTAGATGCCTTTTTATACGAGGGGGCTATGACTAGCTCGCCAATTGAGCAATACATTAAAGATTACACGGGACAAGAGGCTTTCAACAATGTGTTAGCAGGGGCAAACCATTACAGAGATAGCATTGCCAAAGCTGCAGCAACATATGACTTACCTGAAAAACTAATTGCCGCAGTGATGAAGCAAGAATCCAATTTTAACCCTGAGGTAATTAGTACAGCAGGGGCTGTCGGCTTAATGCAATTAATGCCAAGTACAGCAAAATATTTAGGTGTACAAAACCCTACTGACAACGAGCAAAATATAATGGGTGGTGCGAAATATTTACGTCAAATGCTCAATCAATTCGGACAAAACCTTGAAACAGCGTTAGCCGCCTACAATGCGGGACCTGGCAGTGTGAAAAAATATAATGGCATTCCGCCATTTAAAGAAACACAAAACTATGTTCAAAAGGTTTTAAATTATTATAATACGTAACGCTTTTTCTTTTCCCTAAAATTGTTAAAGAGCGCTTTGTTTGAGAAAACAGATAGACGTTGTTATTATGAGTATAATGTAATAATAAAAAAACACTTTAACTTCTTTCAACAATTTTTTTGCGACGAGTAACCGCAGGAGCACGTGTTTACTGTGACTAGATGAATGCAAGCATTAGACTCATTTCGGCGGAGGCTCAAACACCCGCTGATAAAGGGGAACTCAGTCTAAGAACACCGCATCCTGCGGCAACGACTGAGTGACCAACATCGTGTTGGCCTAAGCTACGACGGATGTCACGGAATTTGAAGAGAGGCCTGCGTGATACAGGTCAGTTAACCATTGTCACAGGACGTGACGTTTTCAGGTTCACTTCCATCAAACAGCTCGAAAAAATCTTGGCGCAATTATGCCAAGGTGTAATTGATTATAGAAAATGTAATTGCAAGTATAAAGGAGTATCACCTATGAATCGAAAGTATACGATTCCTTACGAGGAACTTGGTGCTGAAAAACTGGCTGAACTAATTCATGCTTTTTATGCTCGCGTAGCAAAACATCCTAAGCTTATCCCTATTTTTCCTGAAGATTTAACGGACACAATTCGTAAGCAAATTCAATTTCAAACACAGTACTTAGGTGGACCTAGCCTATACACCGAAGAACATGGTCATCCAATGATGCGAGCTAGACATATCCCTTTTAAAATTACGCCAGATAGAGCACAAGCTTGGCTTGAATGCATGGCAGAGGCAATGGATGAAGTAGGCTTGGACGGAAAATTCCGTGACACTTATTATCAACGTCTTGTGCTGACTGCTCATCATATGGTCAATTCACCAAACGAAGAGGAGGAAATGGAGTGAATAATATTCAGATGATATCACAGCCTACTGCCTCCTTACCGACGAATAAACCAGTAGAACTGTATATTTTCATCGACCCGCTGTGTTCAAACTCCTTCGCTATGCAATCAATGCTGCGTAAGCTTCAATTAGAGTACGAGCATTATTTTTCTTGGCGTTATGTATTAAGCACTGAATTAACGTCATTGAACTGCTTAAGCAATCGCATTAAAGGTTGTTTATCAGGCGATGAACTAGATATTACGCACCCTGCATTACCTTCAATTGCAATTAAAGCAGCTGAGTTGCAAGGCAAGCGAGCTGGCTCGCGCTATTTGTCAAAATTACAGGAGCACGCTGCATTACAATCCAAAAATGTTTTGTCACATGCAGCACTTACAGAAATTGCATTTGAAGTGCAATTAGATATGAATGAATTTACTGTTGATTTTGGCTCAAAGGAAGCAGCTCACGCATTCCAATGTGATTTATACATTACGCGTGAAATGGAAGTTGATGAAGTTCCAAGTATCGTCTTTTTCAATGAAAATGTTGAGGATGAGGGATTAAAGGTAAGTGGTTTATATAACTACGAGGTATACGAGCATATTTTACAGGAAATGATTCAAGAACAGCTTGTACGTCAGCCTCTTCCTTCATTAGATGAATTATTCATTCGTTTTCAAACACTTACAACAGCCGAAGTTGCTGCAATTTATCAAATTGCAGAATCGGTTGCAGAACGAGAATTAAAGAAACGTATGCTACAACAAAAAATCGAACGATTAATGAAAGACGACATTGCATTATGGCGTCAAAAATGAAATATCTAACCCATATTGGCTGACAGGAAATGACGCTGATGAGATAGGAATAACCTTTTCTCAGACAGCCCCTTCCCCGTCAGCCTTATTTGTTACTTCCTTTAGCTTTTCATAAATTCTACGTTTTCTATACAGCATATTTCCTACTTCTGCAATATCCTGCATCATCCCTTTATTAGCATATGCACCAAAAATAATCCCGACAATCGGAATCATCTGAAATAGCTTTTTCCACCCAAAATGGTCACGATAAGTATGGAAAACCTCTTGCCACCCTTGCAATTGAGCTATCATATCTTCAGACACATGCTGCATATTATGCATGGAGGAAATATCCTTTAAAATTGCCTCTTTACCAACAATATCAGCACTAGCAAACTGCAAGCATTTTATTATAAATATCCGCTCCATTTTATCATGTGGATGATAACCATGAATAATAGCGATTTCCTGCAATGTTTTCAGCGCAACACCTAAAATAAACGGAATATCAATGGCTAACGTAAAAATGCCGCCAATACCTGTAGAAGCCCCTTGCAAAGTAGCTAATTTCACGCGCTCTTTTTGCAACTGCTCACTCAATGCAATCATATCTTGCAACGGAATTTGCCCAATATCCCGAACATCCTGAATAGTCCAATGCGATGAATAATGTCTAATCTTCGCAACCATTGCCTCTTCATTAATTAAATATTTACCACCAGACTGAATATAACTCGCCAGCTCATCCATTAATAAAGCAATCTTTTTTTGTATAAATGAAGGTGTTAATTTATCAAGTAATACAAATGGGAGTCTCCCTAACTTCTCCCAAAACCAAAGCCCTTGTTGCTCTCTCTCCCATCTCTCTATATCCTGTAAATATTGTTGTAATTGCGCTCGATCCTCCATCTCTTCCCACTCCTCCGATTTCAAATCATTAACAAGCCTTAGATTCATATACGTAAAAATCAAAGGAAAGTTTCATTCAGTTAGAGGATTGCGTATATTCAAAATAACTTAATCAGATGGGAGCTAAATATAGAGTGGTATCAAAAACAAAAGAGGCGCCCTACTCTCGACAATAGGACGCCTCTTACACAAAAGGGGATGGGAGAAATGTTCACGTTCAAACAAAGGGGTGTATGTTTGTTATGTGATGTATTTCACATGTATTACTTTATCACGGAACAACAGCCGTTGCAACGCTTTACAACTTGTTTCACAAATTCGTCATATAGTAAGCGGTTGCAAGGAAAAATCTGAAAGGGACTTTCAGATTTTTCCTTGCGACGAGGATGGCATAGCCACCGCAGGAGCACAAATCACTACTTTTTACTCTAAAAGTTCACCTCTTAAATTAAACTATGCACCTTTCAGATTTTTCCTTGCGACGAGGATGGCGCAGCCACCGCAGGAGCATAAATCACTACTTTTTATTCTAAAAGTTCACCTCTTAAATTATGCAGCTTTCAGATTTTTCCTTGCGACGAGGATGGCATAGTCACCGCAGGAGCACAAATTACTACTTTTTATTCTAAAAGTTCACCTCTTAAATTAAATTATGCACCTTTCAGATTTTTCCTTACGACGAGGATGGCATAGCCACCGCAGGAGCACAAATCACTACTTTTTACTCTAAAAGTTCACCTCTTAAATTAAATTATGCACCTTTCAGATATTTCCTTGCGACGAGGATGGCGCAGCCACCGCAGGAGCACAAATCACTACTTTTTATTCTAAAAGTTCACCTCCTAAATTAAGCTATGGCTCTTTCAGATTTTTCCTTGCGACGAGGATGGCACAGCCACCGCAGGAGCATAAATCACTACTTTTTATTCTAAAAGTTCACCTCTTAAATTAAATTATGCACCTTTCAGATATTTCCTTGCGACGAGGATGGCATAGCCACCGCAGGAGCATAAATCACTACTTTTTATTCTAAAAGTTCACCTCTTAAATTAAATTATGCACCTTTCAGATATTTCCTTGCGACGAGGATGGCACAGCCACCGCAGGAGCACAAATTACTACTTTTTATTCTAAAAGTTCACCTCTTAAATTATGCACCTTTCAGATTTTTCCTTGGGACTACCTCTGAAATTTTATGTATAATACAGACCTAAATAATGATTTATCGATTTTGCTCGTGAACTACTTCACTTCTCTCGATTCAAAAATAAAAAAGGATGTTGGGTAGCTTTTCACTTCCCCAACATCCCTTTTCAAATTAGTTTGCTAAAAGCAATTTTTCAAGCTCGTTTAATTTTTCTTCAAACACTTTACAAGCTTCTGCAATTGGAGCTGGTGATTCCATATCCACACCTGCTGCCTTTAATACTTCGATTGGGAAGTTTGAGCAACCTGCTTTTAAGAAGTTATTAATATAACGCTCTACCGCCGGTTGACCTTCCTCTAAAATTTGCTTGCTTAATGCTGTTGCAGCACTTTGACCTGTCGCATATTGATACACATAATAGTTGTAGTAGAAGTGTGGGATACGCGCCCACTCTAAACCGATTTCCTCATCCACTACCATCGCATCACCAAAATATTGCTTGTTTAAGTTATAGTAAATTTCTGTTAGCTTCTCTGCTGTTAACGCTTCACCATTTTGATCCATTTCATGAATAATGTGCTCAAACTCCGCAAACATTGTTTGACGGAAAACAGTGCCGCGGAACCCATCTAACCAGTGATTTAATAAATAAATCTTTTGCTGTGGGTCCTCTAGCGTATTTAATAAGTAATCAAATAATAATTCTTCATTACATGTTGAAGCAACCTCCGCTACGAAAATAGAGTAGCTCGCGTATGGGTAAGGTTGGTTAGCACGTGAATAATAGCTATGTAAGCTATGGCCAAATTCATGTGCTAATGTAAATAAATTATCCATATTATTTTGCCAGTTCATTAAAACATAGGGATTCGTGCCGAATGTGCCTGATGAATAAGCACCACTGCGCTTTCCTTTATTTTCAAGAACATCTACCCAACGGCTATCTAAACCTTTTTGTACAATTTCCTGATATTCTTCGCCAAGTGGTGCAAAGCTTTTCACCATGAGCTCCTTCGCTTTATCGTATGGCATATCCATTTTCGCTTCCTTCACAAGTGGTGTGAATAAATCATACATATGCAGCTCTTCTAGACCAAGCACCTTTTTACGTAAAGCTACATAGCGATGAAGCAACGGTAAGTGGTCATGGATTGTTGAAATAAGTTGGTCGTATACTTTCTCTGGAATAAAATTATTGCTCATTGCTGCATGGCGAGCTGATTGATAATTACGCACTTTTGCATTGGCATTTTGCGCTTTTACATTCCCTGCTAATGTCGACGCAAATGTGTTGCGGAATTTACCGTATGTGCTGTACATTGCCTTAAATGCACCTTCACGCACTTCACGTTTATCGCTCTCTAAAAATGAAATATAAGAGCCATGTGTTAATGGCACTTCTTCACCATCATCATTTTTCACTTTCGGGAACTCGATATCTGCATTGTTTAATGCACCGAACGTCTCACCTGACGCGTTTGAAACTTCAGACAATTGTGCAAGTAGCTCTTCCTTTTCAGCAGATAAAATATGGGGACGACCTAAATTCAATTCTTTTAAGCTTTGCTCATATAATTTTAACTCATCGTACTGTGCAACATACGCGGCAATTGTCGCTTCATCTAAAGCTAAAATTTCTGGCGTGATAAATGATAATGCTGCACTTAATTTTGCACCAAGTGATTTTACGCGGCTATCCATCGCTTGATATGTGCCATTTGCTGTATCTTGGTCGTGTTTTAAATGACTGTATACGTATAGCTTGCTGAAGCGTTGGCTAACTAAATCGCTAAATTGCAGCGTATCGAATAACCCCTGTGCTCCTGTCGCTACTTTCCCTTTATAATCTTCAGCTTGCTCTAATAAACCTTGAATTTCTGCAAACTCTTGCTCCCATGCTTCATCTGTTGGGAAAATAGATGTCAAATCCCAAGTTAATTCTACAGGAACTTCTTCACGTGTTAACACTTGTTTTGCCATTATAAATGCCTCCAAAAATTATATTACGAAATACCCTTTTATTTTCTCAATTCTTTTCAGAAAATGCAATTAATTCGCTGAATAAATGCTGAAATAACGTCGTATCTTCCACTTTATCAGCAAGCGATTCAACACCAATTGAACGCAAAAAAGTAACATACTGCTCAACTACTAAAAATGCCTTCACAGATTGCGGCAATCTCGCCCATCTTAAAAAAGCATATATTTTTTGTTCATTTAGCTGCGCAAGCTGTAATTTATAATTATGCAAAAAGAAAAATAAATGACTTTGCCATTCAACACTAAATAAAGAGATTGCCTCATCCCCTTTTATTGGTATGCCAATATAATTTGGTAGCTGCTCAAAGTGCAGGCGTTGCTCATAAAGTCCTCGTAAAAATAAATCCTTTAAACCTTTGCGGTTAAAGAAGACCTTCGTTCGAAAAAAATTAATTTTATGCTGCTCATATAAATTTAACATTTCTCGCATCTGTTGCTTTGTTAATAAATTAGGGACAAAAAAAGGAAAGTACTGCTTGTCTAGCGGTAAAGGTTGTATATGCGCAAGCCATGTACGACCTTGCATATATTGCAAATTGCTAAAATAGACAAAGCGGCTGTGCACAGCATCATATGTGAGTAAATAAAGCTGCCCCTTATAACGCTTAAAAAATTGTTGATAAAATTGACTTAATATTATTTTTCTTATGCCAAATGTGGGAAGTTTATTCGGAGTTTTTGTAATCCAAAGTGGAATTATTCCATACCTTTCATAACCAGCTGTTCGCTCATCGATTTGTTCTGATGGAATAACACTACATTGAAATTCAATCGCATAATGTCTATTTTGATGTATAAGAAATAAATCAGGTCTTTGCTGTAATGGGGATAAATAGCTTTCAAGCGCTATATGCTCTACTCGTTTCTGAAAAAAAGAAAATAATTGCTGCTTTCCTAATAAATGTATGGGG